>JBBSLP010000015.1:0-89483 GCA_038255145.1 Acidimicrobiales bacterium | reverse complement strand
GGTGAGGCCCGGCGCATCGCGCGCCGGTCCCAGCGGATCGCCCGCCAGAGCGTGGCCTGCGGGGTCGGGCTCTCCATGGTGGCCATGGGCTTCGCCGCTGTGGGGTGGCTGCCCGCCACCTGGGGGGCCCTGCTGCAGGAGGCCATCGACGTCGCCGTCATCCTCAACGCCCTGCGGGCCCTAGGCGGTGACCGGTCCCGCACCCGCCTGGAGGGACCGGGCGCCGACCTGGCCCGCCACTTCAGCGCCGAGCACCGTCGGCTGCGCCCCGAACTGGCCGCCATCCGCGCCGTGGCCGACGAGCTCGGCGAGGTCAACGATGACCAGGCCCTGGCCGCGGCGCGCGACGTGCAGCGCTTCCTCGTCGACGACCTGGGTCCCCACGAGGAGGCGGAAGACCGTGAGCTGTACCCGGTGCTGGCCGCCGCCCTGGGCGGCACCGACCCGACCGGCACCATGAGCCGGGCCCACGTCGAGATCGCCCACCGCATCCGCCGCCTGGGGCGGCTGCTCGACGGCCTCGAGGGCTCGGCGCTGACCAGCGAGGACCGTTCCGAGCTCCGTCGGGCGCTCTACGGCCTGCACGCCATCCTCGAGCTCCACTTCACCCAGGAGGACGAGGGCTACCTCAGCCTGGCCGACGACGAAGCCGCCGAGCCCGCAGGGTCCACGGCCGGGTGGCCACCGGTACCACCTACCGCTGGCGTGGCGGTGACCGCAGGACCCAGGATCGGATGATGGAACCGCCCGTCGCCCTCGTCGCGCTGGACCCGGCGCACCCCAACGCACCAGGCGGGGCCGAGACGCACATCTCCGTGCTGCTGTTCGCCGGGGCGCGGGCCTACAAGCTGTACAAGCCGGTGGACCTGGGCTTCGTCGACTACTCGACCCGGGAGCGGCGCGCCGCGGCCCTGCGGCGCGAGTTGGACGCGAACCGGCGCTTCGCGCCCGACGTCTACCTGGGCCTGCTCGACCTCGTCGATGACGACGGGGTCGTGCACGACCACGCCCTCGTGATGCGGCGCATGCCCGCGGAGCGGCGCCTTGTCGCTCTGCTCGACGGCCCCGAGGTGGCCGACGCGGTCCGCGATGTGGCCCGGGCCGTGGCGCCATCCACGCCGCCGCACCGCGACCTGCAGCCGCATCGGCCGCGGCTCGACGCGATGCCGTGGCTGCCAACTGGGCCGCCAACGAGGCCGCCATGGCCCCCCTCGTGGGATCGGTGCTCGACGCCGGCGTCGTCGACGCCGTGGCCACGGCCTGGCGGCGCTACCTGGACGGGCGTGCCCCGTTGCTCGACGCCCGCGTCGCCGCCGGCCACGCCGTGGATGGGCACGGTGACCTGCAGTGCGAGGACGTCTTCTGCCTGGCCGACGGTCCCCGCATCCTCGACTGCCTGGCCTTCGACGACCAGCTGCGGCACGGCGACGTCCTGCTCGACGCCGCCTTCCTGGCCATGGACCTCGAGCGGCTGGCCGGTCCGACCCTGGCCAACGCCTTCCTGGCCGCCTACCAGGAGTTCTCCGGCGAGAGCCACCCTGCCTCGCTGGCCCACCACTACGTGGCCTACCGGGCCCAGGTGCGGGCCAAGGTGGCCTGCCTGCGCGCCGGCCAGGGTGACCGGGCCGCAGCGGCCGAAGCCGCCGCCCACCTCCGACGATGCCAGGCCCACCTGGCCCGGGGCCAGATCCGTCTCGTGCTCGTCGGCGGGTCGCCGGGTACGGGCAAGACCACGCTGGCCCAGGCCGTGGGCGACGGCACCGAATGGGTCGTGCTGAGCTCTGACGAGGTCCGCAAGCAGCAGGCAGGCATGGCCCCCACCGACGACGCCACCGCCGCGGTCGACGCCGGGCTGTACCGCCCCGAGTCCGTCACCGCCACCTACGGCGAGCTGCTACGACGGGCCGGCGCCCTCCTCGAGCAGGGCGAGTCGGTCGTGCTCGACGGCTCGTGGACCGATGCCACCCACCGACGGACGGCCGCCGAGCTGGCCCGACGGACCGCGGCCGATCTGGTGCAGCTGCACGTCGACGCGGCGCCCGACGTCGTCAGCGCCAGGATCGCCGCCAGGCGGTCGGCGGGGTCGGACGCATCGGATGCCACCGTGGCCGTGGCCGACGCGCTCCGGGCCCGCTTCGAACCCTGGCCCGACGCGGTCGAGATCGACACCGGCGGCCCGCTCGGCGAGGCCGTCGACGCCGCGCTGGCCGCCATCGGTTGATGCCGGGCCGACGACGGCCGCCCGCGACCGCCGGACCCGCGACGTCGGCGCAGGCCCGGCGGGCGGAACCGCTCGCCGGCGAGGACCGATCGCATGACCGGAAGGCGACGGTGACCCCCGGCCGCTGTCTCGTCCCTCGGATCAGTTCGGCGAGTGCTTGCCGTCCAGCGCAGCATCCCGCGACCACGGTCTCCCGCCCAGGGTCCAATGCCCTGCGCTCGTGTGACCAAGGACCTTGCCCCCACCGCCACAGGGAGGTCCGATCGGCGGTGACCTTCGCCTCTGGGGGCCGGCGCCCGGCGGGAGCACGCTGGGTCCATGACCACGTCGACGGACCTGAACCGCGAAGGGCCGACCGCGGTGCCCCGGCCCGCTGGCCAGGTGGGCGGGCGCAGCATCCGACGGATCGCCTTCGACCGCGAGGCCTCACCCGCGGGTGAGGCGGCGCGGCGCTGGGCCGAGCACACCGCCGCGGCGACCAGCGCCTCCGTAGTGGGCGTCGGTCCGGACGGACGTGCGTTGCCCGGCCACCCGCTGGCCCCGGAGGTGACGGGCGCCCGACCCGACGGCGACGTCGTACGCGAGCTGCTCCGAGCGGCGACCCGGGAGGACGCCGACCTGCTCGTCATCGGGGTCGACCGCATCCACGACAGGTCGCCCTGGCCGTGCACCACCGCGCTGGCCGTGGTGGGTGCCGGCGTGCTGGACGTGGTGCTCGTGCCACCGATGTGGAACCGCACCACCCGCTGCATCCTGGTGGGCGACGACGGTTCGCCCGCCGCGGACCGGGCCTCGATCTGGGCCGCCCGCCTGGCCATCGCCGCCCGGGCCGAACTGCACCTGGTGCGCAGCTACCGCCCTTTCGTCCCCACCCCCCCCGAGCAGCACGCAGCCACCTCCGCGGCTGACGCCGAGCTCGAGGCCGTACGGGCCGCAGTCCTGCCGGTGGGCCACGAGCTGGTCCAGGACGACCACCCGAGCACCTCGTTGCGGCAGGCCGCCAACCGCCTGAACGCCGACCTCGTGGTGGTGGGAGCCCGCGGCGCCGGCGGCTTCGCCGACCTCCGCGTGGGCGGCACGGCGCGGGACCTGATCCGCTATGCCAACCGCCCAGTGGCCGTCATCCATTGAGCGGCGGGACGACGTCGGGGCCATCGAGCTGGCTCTGGTCATCGATGCGGTGACCAGAGCCCTGGGTCCGCCCGACGAGCACCGAGGTCGTTGACCGCCGTCGCGATGGGCACCGGTCGCAGGGCCCTGGCCCGCGAGTTCGTGGCGACGCGATGCGAGGAAGGCCGTTCGCCTCTGCCGCACCCCCCATCCCCCGGCGACGATGTCGACAGGCTCAGACCGTTCGTTCGGAGGTGACCACCATGACCGTCCTCGTCGGGTACGCCAGCGCGCACGGGTCCACCAAGGGGGTTGCGGAGGCGATCGCCGAGCGCGTGCGCCTCGCCGGCCTCGCCGCCGAGGTGCTACCGATCGACGAGATCGCCGGGCTCGATGCCTACGAGGGCATCATCCTGGGCAGAGCCGTGCACGACCAGGCCTGGCTCCCACAGGGCCTGGCCTTCCTGCGTGCCCACGCCGTCGAGCTCGCGGCCCGACCGGTGTGGCTGTTCAGCGTCAGCTCGGTCGGTGACAGCTCGAGCTTCTTCGGGCGGCGCGCCACCCGGTTGTTCCAACGCCTGAAGCGGGTGCCCGAGGCGCGTCGCCGGATCGACCAGGCCATCGGGCCCCGCGGCCACCGCGACTTCTCCGGGGCCATCCAACGCGACCACTGGACCACCTCCGGCAGCGTGTTCCTGCGGGTCTTCGGCGGTCGCTACGGCGATCATCGCGACTGGGAGGGCATCGCCCGCTGGGCGGACGGCATCGCCGCCGCGCTCCGCCCCCGATCCGACGTGGTCCCCATGTCGACGCCGCCCGAGAGCGAGGGCGACCACCGGGGGTAGGGCGCAGCGCACGCGGGCGGCGCGATGACGCCCGGCCTGGCGGCCGGGCGTCATGGGGTTCGCCGTCCGGCGGTCCGGGCCAGGACCGACGACGCTCCGGCTCAGTGGCTGCGGCCGCGCCCGGCAGCCGTCGTTCGGCGCAGGCCCAGCAGCAGGGCGCCCACGGCCAGCGCCCCCACGCCGACCAGGACCAGCCCCCCGTCACCACGCCCGGTGGCCGGCAAGCTGGCGGTCGCCGCCTCGACCTGGGTGCCGATGGTGGTGGTCGTGGCGGGCGCCGACGTCGGCGCCTGGGTCACTTCGATGCCGGCCACGGCGGCACGGACGGTCGTCGTCGTCGTCGCCGCCGCGACCACGACGGGGGCAGCGGTGGTCGGCGGTGGGCACGGCGAGGTGGCGAAGTTGGCCGCCCCGATCAACATCGTCGGCCGGTCGTCGCCCCGCATCACCGCGCGGTAGTAGCTGCCGTTGGGCCCGACGGTGGCCAGCGGTGGCCCGATGACGGCGCCCGTCTGGATGTTGCAGGACACCTCGGTGCCGGGCAGGGTGACCGAGAGCCGGTAGCCGGCGTCGGTCCGCGTGCAGGGTTGCTGGCCCAGCCCGCACGACGTCCACCCGGGCAGCAGCAGCTGGTCGATGGCGGGATCGAACGTGCCGGCCCCGGCGTCGTAGGCGGCCATGGAGACCGCGATGGCCGGCGCTCCATCCGTGGTCGTGCACCCCGGGGCGTACTCGTCCCAGGTCATGGTCAGGGTGTCGCCGTTGCGTAGGTCGAGGCGGCGGAGATCGGACTCCCGCCCGCCGCGCCCGTTGTCGTAGATCACCCCGATCAGGGCCCGGGCCCCATCGGGGCACCCGTCGGGCAAGGGGGCCGGGTAGCTGGCGTACTCCTCGATGGGGGTCCCGGTCTGGGCCCCAGCCACCGCAGCGGGCGCCGCCACCAGCGACACCAGCGTCAGCGACAGCGCGGCGACGATGATCGCCCCCAGCGCCATGGTGATCCTGCGGATCTCGGACATGCGTGCTCCTCCGGTTCTGTGGGCGTCGGGCTCCAGCCGCCCGACTCCGACGCCGACCTGTGGGTCCCGCGCTGCGCCGATGCCCGACGCCGCGTTGACCCGCCTCGTCCTCGGCGACCGCACCAGCCTCCTCCTCGGGCCGGCCGCCTCCCAGGGCCGACGGTCCCTGCCGCGCCCGGCCATCCGACCTGTGAGCGCGCCCGAGGTGGTGGCGAGGACCTTCCCGGCAGGGGACCCCGCCGCCCACGACACGCGCGCACGGGCGACCCCGTGTCCGGGCGTTGGCGGCGTCTCAGCTCTGGCGCTCGAACTCGTCCGCTCCAGCCAGCACGCCGCGCCACAGGTCGGCCTCGTCCGACCCCGCGACGGGCCGGGCCAGGTGCCAAAGGGTCACGAGCCGCGCGACGCCGCCGGCGGCCACCCGGTGCCCCGCCCACGCCGCCACCGAGCCGTTCGGCCGGAAGTCGACACAGAAGGCGACGGCATCATCGAGCACGTACCCGCTGAGGGGGAAGGAGCCGGCGGGGTGGGCCGTGCCCACCCCGGAGTGGTACGTGCCGGTGACGAGGTCACCGTCGCCGACGGCGAGCTCCATCACGGAACCGAGGCGGTTCTGCCATCGACCGCTCAGGCCACCCGCGCTCACGGCTGCACCCCGTGCAGGCCCACGAAGTGGGTCGTGGGGCCGGGGAAGAAGATGGACTCGTGGCCATCGTCGTCCCAACGGACGCGGTAGTGGGCCATGCCGTCGAGGCCGAGGGCCTCGAGGACCTCGCCGCAACGGGGCGGTTCACCTGCGTGCATCGAGTCGACGACGATCTCGTCGCCTGCGGACCCGCTGCTCACCTCTCGGGGATGTCGGTGGTCGGTCATGCCCCCATCGTCGGGATCTCCCCGTGCTGGGCGGCAGACCCGAAGGACCTATCAGCGGCGGCGAAGGTCCCATGCCGCGGACGGCCAGGGAGCAGGGTCGATGCATCCGCAGCCCGGCTCGAGCCGGGCCGCCGTCAGGCGCCGGGACCGGCGGGTGGCAGGCCGTCGAAGTGCCGACATGTCACGATCTCGAGCGGGATGCGCAGGTGGGGCACCGGAACGGCCCCGGCGGACGTGGCCATGCCCTGGACGTTGAGGCTCCACGTCTGACCGGTGTCGAGGTCCGCGCCGTCCGTCTGGAAGGCGACCACGTTGCCACTGAGCTGCGCGGACGGCACCCCCGCCAACCCCGGGCCCCACACCAGCACAGCGTCGCCGTCGATGCGGAAGCCGACCGGCAGGATCACGGGAAGCGCCCGCAGCGACAGGCCGACACGGCCCAGCCCTCCGGCCCGCGCCAAGCACAGGTGTGCGCAGGGCGGCCAGCGTCCCACGCCGAGCGGACGGGTGATCGATGCTTCTTCGGGAAGGTCCATCAGGGGATGGTGGCCCTGCCGCCGGTCGCGCCGGCAGGACCACAAGGCCCTTCCCGTGATGACCGAAGACCAGATGACCGGCCAGCTCCGCTGCCGCACGGGGCGACCTGCGACAACACGACGTGCGCGCCACCGGCACTGCCGCGGCGACGCCGATGGGCACGGCCACCGCTGGGCCGTGGTGATGTGGGAGCATGTGACCATGGCCCAACGCGGCGGTCACCTGGCATTTCGCGCAAAGCCGAGGTCCAGGCGAGTCGTCCGTGGGAGAGCCCCATGGCCACCAAGCGGCGCGATGACGCCGAACGTCCAGGGGGACTGATGGCTGCCGAGGCCGGCGCCAGCACCGCGAACGAGTTGCTGGGCACGTTCCTGAGCCTCATGCCCGACGCTGCGCTGGTCGTGGACGGCGCCGGCAGGATCGTGTCCATCAACGCCCAGGCCGCCGAGCTGTTCGGCTACGGCGCCACCGAACTGGACGGCCAGAGCGTCGAGGTGCTCGTGCCCGAACGGTTCCGCCACCGCCACCGGGCCCATCGTGCCGGCTACGCCGAGCACCCCACGGTGCGCACCATGGGCGCGGGCCAGGACCTCGTCGGGCGCTGCCGTGACGGCAGCGAGTTCGCCATCGACATCAGCCTGGCCCCCATCGGGGTCACCGACGAACCGCTCGTCGTCGCCGCCGTGCGCGACGCCACCGAGCGCCGGGCCATCACGGCGGCCCAGGCCGAGCTGGCCGCCATCGTGCAGTCGTCCCAGGACGGGATCCTGGCCATGACCACCACCGGGGTGGTCACCAGCTGGAACAGTGGCGCGGCACGGCTCCTCGGCCACACCGCGGACGACGTCATCGGCGAGCACGTCAGCCGGCTGGTCCCGCCGGCCGCGCGGGCCGGCGTCGAGCGGTTGCTCGACGCCGCCCTCTCCGTCCAGCACCAGAGGGTCCTCGACACCGAGTGGCGGACCGCCGACGGCCGCCAGCTGCCGGTGGCCATCTCGGTGTCCCCGCTCCGGGACCCGATCGGGACCATCCTCGGCTTCTCGGTCCTGCTCCGCGACATCACCGAGCGCAAGGAGGCCGAGGCCGAGCAGCGGCGGCTCCTGGCCGAGGTGCAACGCCGGGAGCGGTGGCAGGCCGCCAGCTCGGAGGTGCGCATGACCGTGCTCTCCGGCGGCCCGTTGACCCGCACCCTGCAGTTGATCTGCGGCGAGAGCCTGCGCATCGTAGGTGGGCGGGCGGCGGCGGTCGTGCGCCTCGACGACGGTGAGGTGGCGGCCAGCGCGGGGGACGGCTTCCCCCCGACCGGCTACCACCTCCATCCCCTGCCCGCCGCGCTCGACGCCACCCGCTCGTTGCACGCCGCCCGCTTCGCCCGGGCCGGCGAGGGGGCGCTGGGCCCGACCGTCCCCGGGCTGGTCGACCTCGACGTGGTGCTCGCACCGGTCAGCCTGGCCCCCGGTGCCCCCGCGGTGCTCATCGTCGCCGGGACCGACCCGGCCATCTCCCCCACCGAGCAGGTCAGCATGGTGGAGAGCCTGGCCCACCAGGCCACCTTGGCCTTCGAGGTGAGCCACGCCCGCCAGACCCACCAGCGGCTGCTGCTCACCGAGGACCGGGAACGCATCGCCCGCGACCTGCACGACGTGGTGATCCAGCGGCTCTTCGCGTCGGGCATGACCCTGCAGGCCGCCCTGCCGCTCCTCCAGGACGAGCGCGCCGCGGCCAAGGTCTCCGATGTGGTCGACGGCCTCGACACCGTCATCAAGGAGATCCGCACGGCCATCTTCTCGCTCGGCGCCCGACAGGCCGACGGCGCCGTACGTGCCGACCTGTTGGCCGTGGCCGCCGACGCCGCCGCCCAGCTCGGCTTCACCCCCCACGTCCGCTTCGACGGGCCGGTCGACACCCTCATCCCGGTCGATGTCGCCGCCCACCTGCTGGCCGTCACCCGCGAGGCGCTCTCCAACGCCGCCCGCCACGCCCATGCCGCCCACGTCGACGTGGAGCTCACCGTCCGTGACGACGCCGTGCTCGTGATCAGCGACGACGGCGTGGGCATGGGCGAGCCCGAGCACCGCAGCGGACTGGCCAACATGGCCCGCCGGGCCAACGAGCTCGACGGGACCCTCCATGTCGACAGCCAGCCTGGTGTCGGCACCCGCCTCGAGTGGCGGGTGCCCCTGCGCCGCTGAACCCCAGCCAGCTCGGACACCCCGGCCAGCTCGTCGTCGCCGCGATCTCGTCGTGCGAGGTGACGGCGCCGCCAGGGTGAGGTCGCGGTTCAGCTCGACGACGGCGGCGCGCACAGCTTCTCGTGCAGCTCCATGGTCAGGGCGTGGATGGACTTCACGATGGCGTCGGCCTCCTTGTTCGTCTCGAAGTCGTGCACGGCCAGCTCCGACGAGATCTGGTCCTGGCGCTTCGCGGCGATGAGGAGGATCGCGCCCTGCATGGCCGCGAGGCAGGACAGGATCAGGTTGAGCAGGATGAAGGGGTAGGGGTCGAAGCCCACGTCCCGGTTCCCCAACATCCACCCGGCCAGGAACACGAGGGCGCCGAACACGAAGGCCCAGGAACCCATGCGGTTGCGGAGCGAGTCGGCGGCACGCTCACCCATGGTGAGCTGCGATCCCGAACGCACCCCAGGGTGGCGACGCCAAGCGGAGGAGATTGCCATCGCCGGAGGCTACGAGCCGCCTGACCGCACCCCGGGCACGGCGGTGCGCTGGTGCCGCGGCACCGGCGTGGGGCCGGTGGGGCGACGTGCAGCGACGGTGGCGACACCGAGGGACAGCCGACGCCGGGTCCGGGCACCGGGTGTGTAGCGTTCACCTCCGTGGCAGGCCGTACGCACCGGGTGACATCTGAACGGTGCACAGCCCGTGTGCACCGCGGTCGGGCGGCACGATCGCACCGGACGATCGCCCGCATCGTCGGCCTGGTGGCCATCCTCGGCCTCGCCGTGGTGTCGTCCGCGTGTGCGACCGTGTCCCAGCAGGCGGCTGACGGTCGGCACCTGGCGGTCCCGGCCGACGGGGTACCCCCGGCCAGCGTCACCTCGTCGACCACGACGACCCAGGCCCCGGCCCCGGCGGTCGGAGCCACGTTCGAACCTGCCCCCAACGCCACGGGCGTGCGCCCCGACACCCCCGTGCGGGTCGTGGTCACGAACGGGCACCTCACCTCGCTCACGGTGACCTCACCGGACGGTGCCGTGCCGGGCACCACCACCGACGGGCTGTTCACCCCCACCATGGGCCTCGAGTTCGGCCAGACCTACACGGCCACGGCCACCGCCTCGGGGCTGGGCGGCTCCCGCGAGCCCACGGTGCTGCGCTCGGTGTTCACCACCCTCGTGCCCGAGGACGGCACCGAGATCAGCGCCGACGTCTGGCCCACGACCGGCGAGACGGTCGGGGTGGGCACCCCGGTCATCGTCACCTTCTCCTCCCCCGTCCCCGCCGACGCCCGGGCCGCCCTCACCGCCCGCTTCACCGTCACCTCGGTGCCCGCCGTCGAGGGCGGCTGGCGCTGGCTCAACGACACGATCATGCACTGGCGCCCCCGCACCTACTGGCCCGGCGGTACCGCCGTCACCCTGACCAGCAACGTGACCGGCCAGTCGGCGGCCGACGAGTGGTTCACGTCGTCGCCCACGCCGCAGACGTTCACCATCGGCGCCCACCACCGCATCACCGTGGACGCCCTCACCAGCACCATGGTGGCCTACGAGAACGGGGTGGCCGTACGGACCATGCCCATCTCCACCGGGCGCGACGCCTACCCCACGGCGTCGGGCACCGACCTCATCATGGAGAAGTTCTCCCAGTTCGAGATGGACTCGACCAGTGCGGGGATCACCGGCGACGAGGCCTACCTGGTGACGGTGGGTGACGCCCAACGCCTGACGTACTCGGGCACGTTCATCCACGCTGCGCCGTGGAACAGCCAGCTGGGCCAGGCCAACGTCTCCCACGGTTGCATCAACGCCTCGGAAGAGGACGCGGCGTGGATGATGGCCTTCACCCTCATCGGCGATCCCGTCGAGATCGGCGGCACGTCCGAGCAGGTCAGCTGGGGCAACGGCTGGGGTGACTGGAACATCGCCTACGACAGTTGGGTCGGCACCGCCACCGACTGACACCCCGGTCCCCCCGGGCGCGACCGACCACGGGAGCGAGAGCCGGCCAGCCCGCCTATCCTCCAGCCGTCCGTGAACTGGAGGGGGATCCCATGCCGACCGCACCGTCCGAAGAAGTGGTGCTCTCGTGGTTCGACGAGCTGTCGAACTGGGGCCGCTGGGGCGACGACGACCGCCTGGGCACGCTGAACCACCTCACCCCCCAGAAGCGCATCGAGGCCGCGGGCCTGGTCCGTGAGGGCATCTCGGTGTCGTGCAGCTGGGACATCAAGACCGGGCGCCAGCCCGGCGCCACCGTCGAGTCCCAGCGCTACATGCTCTCCACCGGCCTCGGCCTCGAGGAGCCGGGGCGCAAGGGGCTGATGGGCGCAGGCCGGGCCGGTGGCGCCCAGGAGTACATCGGCATGGTCTTCCACGGCCTCGACGTCACCCACCTCGACTCGTTGGCCCACCTCTTCTGGGACGGCAAGATGTACGGCGGGGCCCCGGCCTCGCTCGTGTCGGACCGCCAGGGCGCCCTCAAGCACGACGTGCTCGCCGTGTCCGCCGGCATCACCACCCGCGGCATCCTGCTCGACGTCCCCCGCCTGCGGGGCGTGGACGTGCTCGCCGCCGATGACCACGTCTTCCCCGAGGACCTCGAGGCCGCCGAGGAGGCCGCTGGCGTCCGCGTCGGCCCCGGCGACGTGATCTTCCTGCGCACCGGTGAGGGCGGGGCCCGCATCGCCGCCAAGAAGGACTACAACGCCAACAAGCCCCGATCCGGCTTCCAGGCCGCCTGCCTGCCCTGGCTGCACGATCGCGGCGTGTCCATGATCGGCTCGGACGTGGCCCAGGACTGCACGCCGGCGGGTTACAAGACGGTGTCCATGCCCATCCACATGGTGGGCATCGTGGCCATGGGTCTGTGGCTGATCGACAACTGCCAGCTCGAGGACCTGGCGGCCACGTGCGAGCGCCTGGGCCGCTGGGAGTTCAACTTCGCCCTCGCCCCCATCCGCTTCCAGGGTGTGACCGGTAGCCCCGTCAACCCCCTGGCCATCTTCTGATGGATGGCCGCCTGGTGAGGTCTTCGTCGTGGGGAAGGTGACGCCATGGTGATCGACACCCCGCTGCTGGTCGTCGGCCATGGTCCCGCCGCCCTGGTCGTGGCCCGGGTGGCCAGCGACCGGGGCATCGAGACCCTGCTGGCCGGCCACGAGACGGTCGGAGGTGAGGATCCCGTGGCCCTCGATGCCGAGTCGGTGGCCGTGCTCGAACAGCACGGCGCCCTCGACATCCTGCGCCCGTTCCTCACCCCCACCGACCCGCCCACCGTCGAGCCCAACGTGTTCGAGCAGGTGCTCAAGCACCACAGCGTGGCCGACATGCGGGTCACCGTCTTCGACACCCTCGAGCTCGTCGACGTGGTGGCCGGTGACGGTCCGGGCTCGGCGCTCACCGGCGTGTTGACCGACGGTCGGGCCCGGTGGGACGTCAAGGCCGACGCCTTCATCGACGCCGGGAACCTACCGGTCGAGCTCCCCGCGGCCATCAGCGCCGCGGCCCGGGCGGTGGAGGCCGTGCTGGCCGCGGGCGCCTGACCCCTCGGCGCTCCCCGACGGGGACGTTTCAGGGGTGACGAGGGCGGCGAGGCGCAGGCCAGCTATGCGCTTGACCTGGTCCAGGGCCTCGGCCCGCTCGGCGACGTCGTCGTGATCGAGTCGCTCGGCCAGGGCGGCGGCGATGTCCGCGGGCTGCAGTCCACGCACGGCGATGACGAAGGGGAAGCCGAAGCGCTCGAGGTAGCGGGCGTTGGACGAGGCGATCCGGCCCCTAGCGTCATCGTCGAGGACGTCGAGCCCGACCGAGCGCTGCTCGTCCACCGAGTCCGCGGCCATGGGCCCCGTCGCCCCGAGCTGGGGGTGGGCCCGCAGCAGGGCCAGCTGGGCACCGTCGTCGAGCCCGTCGGCCACGGCGTGGAAGGCGGCCACCACCGCGGCCCGGTCGGCGAAGGGACGATGCCACCAGGCCTGGGCGGCCAGGGCCGGGGAGGCCTCGTACACCGGGCCCAGGGCAGCCACGAAGGCGTCGACGTCCATGGCGTTCAGCTGCTCGATGGTGAGCGCCACCGTGGCCGGGCCGGTCATGTCGAGCTCGTCATCGGGTCAGCTGCCCCGGTAGGTGGTGTAGGACCACGGCGTGACCAGCAGGGCGACGTGGAGGTGGGCCACGTCGGCGGCCACGCCGAAGTGGATGGGCACCACGTCCAGGTAGCGCGCCTCCGGAGGGCCGGCTGCGGTGGACGCAGTGGACGCAGTGGACGCGAAGTGGTCACCGACGGCGAAGGCCAGCTCGTAGCGACCCGGGACCAGCTCGTCACCGGCCAGCAGGGGCCCGTCGGTGCGACCGTCGGCGTTCGTGGTCGTGGACAGCACCAGGCCGACGTCAGCGCCGTCCGGCCGGGACAAGCGCACGGCCACGCCGGCGGCCGGCACCCCCCGGCTCACGTCGAGCACGTGGCAGGTGAGCTGTCGGCTCACCGGCACGGCCCCGCCACTATGGACCTGCATATGCCGACGATGATGGGGCACCGTCGTGGTCCTGGAGGTCGGCGTACCAGGCCGCCGTGCGCCCGGGATCGTGGGCGTGGGAGATGGCGGCCCGACCGGCAGCCCGGCGCACGGGGTAGGGGTGCTCACCGACCCGAGCCACCAACGGGTCGAGGCTGAACTCGCACAGGGTCCGACCTGACGGATCCCGGTAGCCGATGCGGCACAGCCGTCCGCCCACCCTGGCGATCTGCGGGCCGAGACCGAGGGCATCGAGCACCTTCACCCCGTTGGGCCACAACGAGATGCCCGCGCCCGCCGGCCGCAGCTCGGCTGACCGTTCGACCACCCGGACCCGCTGACCACCGCGGGTGGGGGCGATGGCTGCGGCCAGACCACCGATGCCCTCGCCGACGACCACCACGTCGAGATCGTGCACCTCAGCCTGCCACCGATGGAGGACGACAGGGGGACGATGGGGCCGGGGGACGGCGCCGGCCGGCGCTGAGGAACAGCATCATCACTGCAAACACGCCGTTCCGACCGGGTCACCGACCCCAACCCCCCGCCGAAGCTCCATGTCATGTCCTGTTCACAGGACCCGGTCGGCATCGGAACCGACGTTCGGATGGCTACAACTCGCCATCCGCTCGGTGACCACTGGAGCATCTACATCTCGCCCCCTTTAGCTCCACACATTCTTTTCCTGGTACCCGTTAGAACAATCACAGTGCTAGCCTACGAAATCATGACACAGGCGACATCTACCACTGACGGTGAAGCTGCGGTCCGCGGCTACCTCACCTTCCTCAGCGACCCGGACAGCCTCATCGACCTGAAGGCGGTGAAGCAGCTCGAAACCGCTGTCGAGAAGGCCAAGGACCCCCTCGACAAGCTTCGAGCCGTAGGCGCGCTGCACCAGGCCAGGTCGACGGACACCGACGTCTACCGGAAGCGGTTCGTCGCTTCGGGCAAGGCATGGGCCGAGGCCGAGGGTGTACCCGCCAACGCGTTCGAACAGATGGGCGTCCCCCACGACGCACTCGTCGAAGCGGGGATCATCGTCGTCGGTGGACGCCCCCGTGGCGGTCCACGGACCAGGACGACGGCCACCGCGACCCGCCGCCCGGCGGTCAAAGCCGAAGATCTCGAGACCGGCATCCTCGCGCTCACCGATGTCTTCTCGGTCCGAGAGGTCGCCGAACGGGTCGGTGGGAGCCCGGTGAGCGTCAAGGCCGTGCTCGGCCGCCTCGAGGCTGAGGGCAAGGTCACCCCCGCCGGTGAGCGCTCCTCGCATCGGGGCCGGGCCGCCCAGGTGTGGAAGGTGGCGGGGTGACAGCCGCCGACTGGAGCACCCGGAAGCGGTGGGTGCCGTCCTGTTCGAGCTGGGCCACCAGCCCGTACTCGCAGTCCAGGTAGGCCTGCATGGCCTCAGGGGCGACCTCGACGCCCTCGTAGGGCCGACGGTAGACGTCCACCGCCGCGCTCGACAGCGGGGTGGGGCCGGGTTCGAGCTCATGAACGGCCTCAACCCAGGCCGCCGTGCCCCCCGCCAGCACACGTACCCCCGTGACCCCCCTGCGGGTCAGCTCGGCCGCCAGGAACCGGGCCTGGACACCCGCCTCGCTGCGCACGTCGACGACGGCCAGTTCGTCCGCCGCGAGCAGGGCCCGGCGAACGTCCTGGGGCGTCATCGTCGATGTCTCCGGCTTCCCCACCCCGACACCCCTTGCGCGTCAGAGCTTCACGGCGCTCTTGGCGATGTCGATCTTGTCGGTGATGATGTCCCGCTCGACCAACCAGGCGGCCGCCGTCTGCACGGTCTGGATCCACTGGTCATCGATCAGCGACAGCTTGGTCTCCGAGCCTCGGGCCACGATGCCATCGACGACGGGCCGGGGGTACTGGGCCACCTTGTTGATGATCTCGTAGGACTCGGCGAAGTTGGCGTTCTGCCCCTCCTGCTGCTCCTGGTAGGCGGCGATCACCGTGCGGATGGTGTCCGCTTCCTTCTCCGCGTACGCCTTGCGCACCACGTAGCTGCCGAAGTCGACGCGGAAGTCGAGGTCCTTGCCCTCGTCGAAGATGACGTTGGCGTTCGTCTCGTACTTGACTTGTCGCCAGGGCCGCCCCAGATGGACCACGCATCGACCTGGCCGGCGGCGAAGGCGGGCCCGGCCTCGGGGGGGTTGAGGTAGATGAACTCGACGACGCCGCGATCGATGCCGTTCTTCTCCAGCGCGGCGTAGGCCACGTACTCGGACACGCCGGCCTTGTTCATGGCCACCTTCCTGCCCTTCAGGCCGGCCACGGTGTCGATGCCCGAGTCGGGCAGGATGAAGATCCAGTTGGCGGCGGGATCGGCCCGGCTGAAGGCGGCGAGGCCGGCGTTGAACACGTCGGCGCGGGGATCAGGGGTTCGGTCATGGCTGTTGCTGGGCCTTTCAGGGCGCGGCCGGTCGGCCGTCGGGCGTTGGAGAGATGGGGGTGGGCGCGGGCGCGGTGCGCCTGCCCGGGCGTTCAGCGGCGGGACTTGCCACCGAAGTTGGGGTGCCAGACCAGCAGGCGCCGCTCGAGCGCCCGGGCGATCAGGTCGGAACCCACGCCGATGATGGCGTAGAGCAGGATCACCACCACCACGATGTCGGTCTGGAGGAACTCTCGGGCGTTGGTGGCCAGGAAGCCGATGCCGGCCGAGGCCCCCAGGGTCTCGGCGATGATCAGGGCCAGCCAGCACGTGGTCAGGCCCAGGCGCACCCCGTTGAGGATGGAGGGCAGGGCACCGGGCAGGATGGTGGGCGGCGGCGCTGGTGGCCAGGGCCAGCTCGGGCGCGGCCAGGTCGGCGGCCCGGCCGGTGGGGGTGATGGTGTCCACGGCGGCGGCGTTGCCGATGGGGGGGCCGATGGTGCCGCCCACCGGCACGGCCCCGTCGGGCGAGGTGCCGCCGAAGGCGGTGTCGAGGACGCTCACGTCGGTCACGTCACGCTCCTTCGGGAACGGGGCCGGTGGCGGGGTCGAGCTCGGGTGTCTCGTCGACGCCGAGCTCGTTCAGCAGGTACTGGCGCAGCTGGATGAACCGGGGGTCGCTTCGTGGCCGAGGTCGTGCCCATCCTCCAGGAGCGCGGCGTCTGCCGCGCCGAGTACGAGTCGGACACGTTGCGGGGCAACCTGGGGCTGCCCTTCGACGAGAACCGCCACACCGTGCAGCGCCGCGAACTGGACGAGCTCCAGCGCGAGGCGGCCGAGGTGGCCGTACCCGTCACCTGGGCTGATCTCGCGCCCGGTCGAGCTCGTGGGGTGCCGGTCTCCCGGGACCGGCCTCTACGTCCGCCATACGTCACCAGGGCCTACGTCGACCTGGTCGACTTCTGACGGACGACGGTCAGGCCGGCGGCGGCGGCACCAGCAGGGTCGGCCGGGTGGCCCGCTCCAGGACCTCGAACACGGTGCGTCCCGGGCGGTGGCCGGTGATCCGGCCCGTGGGCTGGACACCGACGACGACGAGGTCGGCGTGGACCTCGTCGGCGACCTCGAGGAGCAGGGTCGAAGGGTGGGACCGGTCGCGCACCCGCAGCCGCACGGCTCGGGCCCGGTCGTCGAGGGGGGCTGTCCACAGGGCGGCGTCATGCTCGGCCCGCTGGACCAGGGATGCGGGCACGGGGTCGCCCGCCCACTGGGTCAGCGGCTGACAGGCGTGCACGGCGTGGACGATGGCGGTGTCGACGCCGGGCAGGGCGGCGACGAACCTGACCGCAGCAGCCGCCCCCGGCGAGTCGTCCAAGCCCACCACCACCTCGAACAGGGCACGCCAGCGACAGCCCACGGGGATGGCCAGGAAGGGCACGTCGACGCGGTGGGCCAACAGGTTGGCCGTGCTGCCGAAACGGGGGCCTGACCCACCGGGGGTGCCCTCGGCCCCGGCGATGACCAGGTCGACTCCCTGTTCCCGGGCGGCATCGGCCAATGCGGGGCCCGGGGGCCCCGACAGGATCAGCACCTCGTCGGGAGGCGGCAACCCCAGCCTGGCGAACCATCCGGCCACCTGGGCGCGATGGTCGACATCGCCGGCGTCCCCGGGCTGGTCAGCGGGCTGGGAATCGGGTGCCTCGGGCTCGACCACCACCGCCACCAGCAGGGCAGCCGACCAGGCGGCCGCCAGGGGGGAGGCGAAGGTCAGGGCGGCCAGCGAGCCCGGTGAGCCATCCGCCCCCACCAGGATCCGTCGCACCGATGGGGAGGCAGGCGGAAAGCGGTCGACCATGCGGCCAGCGTCACCCGGGGCGAGCACCCGCGCCCAGGGTCGGACGACCCTGATCGGTCGGGCCGAGGGTCAGCTCGTCGGCCACCCGTGCTATGGCCATCCCCCCGGTCAGCCTGCGCCGATCGGCTCGTACGCTCGGCCCATGGCCAGGCCACCGGCGATCTACGTGGAGTCCCGGATCCGGGCCGACCTCGACGCCCTGTGGGAGGCCACGCAGGACGAGGCCCAGCACCAGCGCTGGGACCTGCGCTTCGGGGGCATCGCCTACCTGCCGCTCGTCGAGGGCCAGCCCCAACGCTTCACCTACGCCACCACCGTGGCCCCGGGACTGACCGTGGGCGGCACCGGTGAATCCCTGGGTGAGGGCCCGCATCACCAGGTGGGGATGAGGCCACCGTCGATGGTGATGTCGGCTCCGGTGATGTTGGCGCTGCGCTCGCTGGCCAGCAGGAGCACGGCCGCGGCCACCTCGTCGGGACGGGTGAAGCGACCCGTCACCGACTGGTGGGCGGCCTGGTCGGCGATGGCCGCGGGGTCCGCTCCCGTGGCCGCGGCCACGGTCGCCGCCACGCCGTGGGCCCCCAGCCACAGGTCGGTGGCCACGGGTCCGGGGCTGATGGTGTTGACCCGCACCCCCCGGGGCCCGACCTCCTGGGACAGGGACTTGCAGAAGTTGGCCAGGGCGGCCTTGGCCGCGCTGTAGTCGATGACGGCGGGGTCGGCCAGGGTCGAGTTGACCGAGCACACGTTGACGATCGACCCGCTCCCCGCGGCCAGCATCAGGGGCAGGACGCTGCGGGTGGTGCGCACCGCGGGCATCAGGTTGAGGCCGAAGGTGGCCAGCCAGTCGTCATCGGTCACGGCCAGGAAGCCGCCGCTGCGGGCGGGGGCGCCGCCCACGTTGTTGACGAGCACGTCGATGCGGTCCCGGGCCTGGCGCACCAGCTCGGCCGGCGCGGCGGCGTCGGCCAGGTCGACGGCCACGAAGCGCAGGCGACCGGTGGCAGGAGCGCATCGAGCTCGGGGGTCGACCGGCGGGCCCCGGCCACCACGGTCGCCCCCTCGTCGAGCAGGGCACCCACGATGGCCAGACCGATGCCCCGGCTGGCCCCGGTCACCACGGCGACACGGCCCTGCAGTCCCAGATCCATGGCCGGAACCTGGGTCAGGGGGGTCGAGCGACGGGGCCGAGCTCAGAGATAGGAGGCTCAGATCGGCGGGGCGTCGGCGCCGGCCGGGGGCGTGTCATCGCTGCTCCCGCCCTGCCAGGGCCAGCGGCCGCTGATCTCGGTCTCGATGGTGAAGGACAGGAACGTGCGGATGAGGACGATGCCGCCCAGCGCGGCCACCGCCTCGAGGGAGGGGTCGAGGGCGACCGTGCGGATGATGTCCCCCGCCACCAGGACCTCGAGGCCCAAGAGCACGGTGCGGCCCAGGTTGCGACGTAGCCGGTCGTAGGCCCGGTCCCGGCCTGCGGGCCCGGGCAGGGCGCGCAGGTAGGTCCAGAGCGACACGGCCACGCCCACGGCGATGACGACCACGCCGGTGCTCTCCACCACCTTGCCCACGGTCTCGACGACCTCGCTCAGGACCACGGCCAGATCCTGCCCGATGGCGGCCGCTCACCGGTCGATGATGGGCACCGTGGTGGCCCAGGGTGGTCAGGGTGTCGGCGTCGAGCTTGCCCGCCTGGTGCAGGAGGTCGAGCCGGGCCCGCCACAGCGGGTGGGGGGACGGCTCGTCCCAAGCGTCGGCCTCGGCCCGGTAGAAGAAGCGGAGGTCGATGCCGGCGTCGACCGGGTTCGACCGGCACGTCTCGGGCTCGAAGGTGGGGTCGCCCGCTCCGGCCCCGCCGACGGCCAACCAGGTGTGCACCTGTTCGGCCAGGTCGGGGGGACAGGCCGGGTTGATGGACAGCTGGCGCAGCACCCACGGCGGTCGATCGAACGTGCCCACGAGGGCCGTCACCGTCTCGGCGCTCAGGGACGGATGGGCGCCGGCCCGGCCGGCCACCCAGTCGTTGCGACTGCGGGCCAGGCGCTCGGCGACGTCGGCGGGTAGGGCGGGTTTGGCGGCCAGGCCCAGGCGCACCGCGGGCTCGTCGGCCATGAGCACCCGCAACGTGGCCGACGGCGTGGCCGCCGACCGGGCCACCGCGGCCCGCACGTCCCAGCGACGGTGGCGAGCCAGGCTGGTGAGCAGCGAGGCGGGCACGGCGGGGTTGGTGGCCAGGGGCCCGAGCCACATCGGCCGCTCCGGCACGGCCTTCGAAACCGGCGAGGAGCTCGGTGCGGACGCTGGCGTTCGCCGCCGCCGCGGCCACGACCCTGTCATCATCGTCGCCGGCCAGGCGGGCCCACACCGTTCCCGCCAGGTCGGGCCGCCGGGCCACCGCAGCCCGCACGTCGACCACGGCGTCGCCTGACAGCGCCTCGACCAGGTGGGGGGCCAGCGCCGGGAGCCGCGCCGCCGCCAGGCGCAGGCGCACGTCGGGGGACACGGCCATGAGGGCGGCCACCTCGGGGTCGGCCCGACGGTCGAACAGCGCCGGTCCGGCCACGGCGACCACCACGGCGACCACGGCGGGATCGATCATGGCGGCGACGACGGCCTGGGCCGGCGTGGCCGGGTTGGTGGCGGCGCGGGCCCGAACCACAGGGTGACCATCCTGGACGAGCACGACCGGTTGCCGGCGCAGTCCATGCGCACCCGCCACGACGGGTCGGCAGCCAGGGAGCGCAGGTCGTCGGCCCCCGCCGCCTCGTCGCGGGCCCGTCCCCGTCTCGCAGTGCGCGCGGCCGACATCCACTCCCCCATCGGCCGACGGCCCCTGTCGCTGAGCCGCCCAAGGCAGATGGGTCAGCGGGCGGCGGGCTCGATCACGCTGCGTACCCAGGCCACCAGCTTGTCGGCGGGCAGGGCGCCGATCTGGGTGGCGATGGCCTTGCCGTCGCGCAGGACGAGCAGGGTGGGGATGCTCTGCACCGAGAAGCGGCGGGACACCGAGGGGGCGTCGTCGACGTTGACCTTGATGACCTTGAGGCGGCCGGCGAACTCGACCGAGGCCCGTTCCACGCCGGGGGCCACCATGCGGCACGGCCCGCACCACGGGGCCCACAGGTCGACGAGGACGGGTAGGCGCCCCACGGTGGCCTTGGCGAAGTCGGCCTCGTCCACGTTGACCAGCCAGGGCAGGTCGGCGTGGCACGACGCGCAGCGCGGCGCGCCCTTGGCGGCCACGGGCACCCGGTTGCGCTTGCCGCACTGGGGACAGGGGGTGATGCCGGCCATGGCTCCGACGCTAACCGGGCCGCCACCTTTGGGCCCTTCTCGGCCCTGGCCGGCGCCGCCCTGCTGCTGGCTGCGGACACGGGGGGCGCACCGTGCTCTCCCCCGCCACCATCCCCGTGGGCATCGTGGTGTCCTTCCTGGGAGCGCCCCTGTTCCTCAACCTGGTGCTGCGCCGGCGGGGTGTGGCCTGATGACGCTGCAGGTGACCGGGGCCCGGGCCCGCCTGGTGGCCTACGTGCCCCAGGGGGCCAACCACCCCTTCCCCATCTCGGTGGTCGATTCGGTGCTGCTCGGCCGCACCCCCCACCTCGGCTTCCGCCCCACGGCGCAGGACCGGGCCGCGGTGGCCGAGACCATCGAGCTGCTCGAGCTGGGTGACCTGGCCCCGCGCTTCGTGGGCCAACTGTCGGGTGGACAGGCCCAACGGGTGCTGGTGGCCCTGGCCCGGGCCCAGGAACCGGCCGTGCTCCTGCTCGACGAGCCCACCAGCGCCCTCGACCTTCGCCACCAGGTCGAGACCCTGCTCTGCTGCGACGGGTCATCGCCGAACGCGACGGGAACGGGGTCGCCGCGGTGATGGCCATCCACGACCTGAACCTGGCCGGACGCTTCTGCGACCGCCTGGCCCTGCTCCACGGCGGCCGCGTGCTGGCCGCAGGTGCTCCGACCGCTGTCCTGCGGCCCGAGCTCATCGAAGGGGCCTACGGCAGCCGGGGGCACCCCGTCGAGCAGTGCGACGGACAAGGGCGGCGGCGCCGGTACCCCCACCTCGTCCTGATCGCCGGTCCGCAGCCGGCGGCCCCCGTTCAGGGCAGCTGCCAGCCCGGGCCGGGGTAGAAGGCGGCGGCCGGAGCCCAGCGGCGAGCCAGGCACAGGCCCACGGGCAGCTCGCGGCCCAACTCCAACAGGGCCGGTAGCAGGTGGGTGTGGGGCCCCTCGGGCGATGCCCCGTCGGGTGGTGGGATGGGACTGAGCACCTCGGCCCGGGCCACGGCGGTGCGCACCACCCGCGTCGGCGAGGCCGCCACCACGGCCGGGCCCACCCGGCCCGACGCCTCGGCCCACGACAGGCCGGCCACGCCCCACAGGTGGTCGAGCAACTCAGGATCGGCGTCGTCCACCCGGACGCCGAACGAGGCCTCGGCGCGGCCCAGGCCCAGGTCGACCAGGGTGCCGTCACCGTCCGTGGCCCGGATGGCGGCTGCGTCCCGACCGACGATGGTCACGCCCGGGGTGGCCGGGGCCAGCGAGGTCCGGGGGACGGCCAGCACCACGGCGTGCACGACCCGGGCCCCGGGCTCGCCACTGGCGGCCACGAACGCGGCGACCCGGTCGGCCATCACCAGGCGCAGGCCGGCCTGCGCCGAGGCCGCCACCAGGGTGCGGCCGTCACGCTCGACGGCGGGACCTTCGCCACCCCAGTCGAGCTCGGCCAGGGCGCCCTCGACGCCCACGGTCCACACGCCGGCGCCCGGGTCGCGCAGGACGGCGTGGACCACGTCGGCCAGCTCGTCACCGGTCCGGGGGTCCTCCACCAGGGGTGCCGTCACCTCGTCGGGCTCGAAGCGGAGGGCGTGCAGGGCGGCGGGAAGGCGCCCGACGCCACCAGCGGCGATCCACCCGGCCAGGGCGTCGGTGTCCTCCGGGGCCAGCACCTCGCCGAACCAGCGTCGCCGCCCCCCGCTGCGCACCACGACGACGTTGGCGCGCTCGCAGGGGCCCAGGCAGTCGACCTCGAACAGCCGGGAGCGGCTCTCGGGGGGCAGGGCAGCCCGCAACCGGGCCAGCTGGGCGGGGTGGTCCACGCCGGGGTGCTTGGCCTCGGTGCCACAGCAGCAGCCCCGGCACACCAGCACCGAGACCCCTGCGGACGTCGCCTGGCTGGCCATGCACGCTCCTCGGTCGCTCCCGGGTCGGAGGCTACGGTGTGCCACGACGACGAGCTCAACCTCAAGCAGGTCGCGCCCGACTCGGCGTGCACCACATGACCGCCTACCGCTACGTGCGCACCGGGCGGTTGGCGGCCCGACGCCAGGGCAGCGTGTGGCTGGTCTGCTCCGCCGATCTGGCCGAGCTCAGCGGTGTCCCGCGACCACGACCACGACCACGACCACGACCACGTATCCGGGCACGCGTCCGGGCCCGGCGCCCGACCCGATTGGCCCCGGCGGTTGGGTGAGCGCTTCCGGGTCGGTGACGAGGCCGGGGCCTGGGCCGTCGTCGAGGCCGCCCTGGCCTCGGGCTGGGCCCCCGATGCCGTACTGCTCGACGTGCTCGGCCCAGCGCACCAGCGCGTGCTGGCCGCCCGCTTCCGTCCCCGGGGGCGGCGCCGGAGCACGGTGGTGCTCGGCGGTCAGGCCGTGCGCAACGCCGAGGTGGCCGCCCTCACCGGGGCCACGGCCTGGGCGCCCGACGGTCGTCGGTTCGTGGAGCTCGTCGAGTCGCTGGTACCGGCATCGCGACACCGCGCCGCCAGGCTCGGTGCCGGTCATGGCCGAGGGCGGGTCGGCCTCGACCCAGGCCCCGGGCGCTAGGGAGCGGGAGCGGTGGCCGGCGCCTCCGCCGGCAGGTTCGAGGGGATCGGTCCGTGGGCGTGGTCCACCAGGTTCGCCGTCACGCTCCACAGGACGAGGGCCACGAGCATGAGTGCGAACGGCACCCAGGTGAGGAGGCGATCGGGCCGGTGGAGACGGATCACCTCCAACTCATCGGCGCGATGGACGGATTTCTGAACGGCCCGCCGCCGAGCCGGTTCCTATGATGTCGCCGCTGAGGCAGGTGACCCGGGGGGGAGCAGGTGACGACGCAGTCCGAGAGCGAGACGCTCATCACCCAGGACATGATCGAGCGCAAGGGCGCGTGGGGCAAGGCGCGATCCTCGCTCCCGGTCAGCGAGTCCGACATCCGCAAGTGGTCGATCGCCGTCTACTGGCCGAAGACGCCACCGGCCATCTTCTGGGACGCCGACTACGCCCGCTCCACCCGCTGGGGCGGCATCATCGCCCCGCCCGACTTCAACCCCTTCGCCTGGCCCGTGACCGTGGAGCGAGCGCCTCGGGCCGCTTCGACGTCCGAGCCCACCAACACGCCACGGTCGAGCAAGGGCCGACGGGGCATGAACGGCGGACAGGTCGACACCTACGGGGTGCCGATGCGGCCGGGCGACGTCATCACCGCCCGGAACCGGCTCCGGGACTGGGACGAGCGGGAGACCCGCCTCGGCCTGACGCTCTTCAGCTACAGCGAGACGGAATGGCGCAACCAGGCCGACGAGCTCGTCAAGCTCCGGGTCTCCACCGCCATCCGCTACTGACACATCGCGATTGAAAGGGGGCGAAGATCGTGGCCTACAACGTGTACTTCGAAGACGTCGAGGTCGGTGACGAGCTACCCGACTGGTCGCGCCAGACCGACTTCATGAGCTGGAACCGCTACGCCGCGGTCAACGACGAGTTCATCTACATCCACATGGACGACGAGGCCGGGCGGGCCGCCCTCAACGAACAGGGCGCCTTCGGGATGGGCAACCTGCGCTACGCCTACATCGTCAACGCACTCCAGGAGTGGATCGGCGACGAGGCCGAGGTGCGCGAGATCGGCTGCCAGTTCCGGGCCATCAACCAGAAGAACGACGTGTTGACGGTGACGGGCAAGGTCACCGACAAGCGCTCCGAGGACGGCGAGCACCGCGTGTACCTCGACATCGACGTGGTCAACCAGGACGGCGCCGCCACCTGTCCGGGCACGGCCATCGTGGTGGTGCCCAGCCGCACCCGCTGAGGCGCCCCTTCCCAGTGACTACCATCATGGTAGTAACTCGGGAGGAGCCTGAGCGAGGCCCACGTGGCCCGGCTCGACGAGGTCAGCGCCGTGGCCCTGGGCGTTGCCCGGGGACCACATCGCCGGGGTGCAGCGCTCGCTGCTGGGCGGGGACCCCGACGCCATCGACCGCTTCGCCATCCCCGTGGCCTGAGTGGCGATCTGACCGGCATGCAGCGCACCAGCTTCGCCGCCCACGAGTGCCCCATCGCCCGCAGCCTGCAGGACGTGGGCGAGTGGTGGTCCATCCTCATCCTGCGCGACGTGCTCGACGGCTTCACCCGCTTCGACGAGCTGCAGACCAACCTGGGCATCGCCCCGGCCATGCTCACCCGCCGCCTACGGGCCCTGGTCGACGCCGGGTTGCTCGAGCGACGCCCGTACCAGGAGCGACCCGTCCGCCACGAGTACGTGTCCACCGAGCGGGGCCGACAGTTCGGCGCCGTCATCACCGCCCTGGCCGCGTGGGGCAACGCTCCCCTGGCCCCCGACGAGCGCCACGTGGTGGTGGTGGACACCGAGACGGGCCTCGAGGTCGACCCCGTGCTCGTCGACCGAGCCACCGGCCTACCCCTCGACGACCCCCGCTTCGCCCTGACCGCCGGCCCCGCAGCCAGCCCCGGCATGCGTGAGCGCTACGACACCGCGGCCGCCCGGCGGGCCCCACGGTGACCTGACGGCGACGGCGACGGGGGACCCTCGAGGCCCATGGTCGCCGTCCTCGTCGCCCCTCGGGCGATCTACACGGCGAGGATCTTGGCCCGCACGCCCGCCGAGCCCGCCAGACGCCGCAGATCATCGGGGTCGCTCGTGTGGATCACGTCCCCGTGTCGGGCCAGCAGGGTCACATGGGCGTCGACGATGTCCGAACTCCCGTCGCGGGCCAACAGTCGCCCGATCCCCCTGGCCGCGGCTTCGTCGAGGGCGTCGACCCGCATGCCCTGCACGACCCTCACCAGCGCGGCCTGACGGGCACCGTCACGATGGACCTGGGCGACGACACCGGCGCTGGTCACCACCTCGACGTCGGCGCGCGCCAGGCTCTGCAGCAGGGCCAACGCCTTGCGGTCACCCTTGTCAGCGGCCACCAACGCACCAGTGTCGATGATGGCCCTCACGACGCCTGCTGCTCGTCGGCGGCGGCCGATGGCGTTTGCCAACGACGCGTCGCCGCGGCGATCTCCTCCTCGGTGATGGGCCCGCCCTCGAGGGTCTGGTCGATCTCGGCCAGCGCCTCTCGCAACCTGAGGTTGCGCACCTTCGCCGCCGCGGCATCCGCCACCCAGGCCGACTGGCTGACCCCGGCCCGTTCGGCCTCAGATGCGATCAACCGTCCGATCTCCTCGGGCACCGTGACGGTGAACCGGGTGAAATCCGTGCGCTCGGGCATGCAGTCCAAGCTAGCGCACATACTTATGTGCGCCGGCCGCGGTAGCGCTCGCGGGCTGGCTGACGACCACTCGTCAGGCGGCTGGTGCAGCACGGCCGTCTTCGTCGGATGGTGAGGCGCGCCAGGGGATGATGGTGAACGGGCTGCCGTCGTCGCGATGCAGCTTGGGTCGTCTTCCGCTGAACTTCACCGACCACCCGCTCTTGTGGAGGAAGGTGTGGTGGGTTCGGCACAACAAGGCACCGTTGTCGAGCTTGGTCTCACCACCCAAATGCCACGGTTGGCAGTGGTGGATGTCGCAATGTCCCGGTGGGCGGTCACATCCAGGGAAGACGCAACCACCGTCGCGGATGGTGACCGCACGACGGATGGCCCGAGGCCACCTCGACGTCTCCCGGCCGACGTCGAGCACCTCGCCATCGGCATCGAGGACGACCCGGAACATGGTGGCATCGCAGCACGACATCGGCGGCTCAGCGGCCTCGTTGGCCGTCGTCGTTGCCGCGGTCCGTGTGGCTGTCGGGCCATCGATGTGGACGACCACGGCGACCCGATAGCGGTCGGGCACCGAATGCTCCGAGGGCTCACGGCGCATCGACTGGGACGCCATCTCCACCAGGGCCATGGCCCGCAGGGCGGCCACGGACTTGCCGGCCAGGGCGGGATCGCCGTCCCGGGCGCTGCGGAGCAGCCGGTCGAGCCCGGCCTGCACCGCCGCCTCGAGGATGGCGCCGTCGTCGGGCGAGAAGGACCCCTGCAGCTCGAAGAGGTCAGCGATCGTCTTGGAGAAGTACAGCTCCGACTGCGGTTCAGGTCGTGATCCAGGCAGGTCAGAGACATCGTCGGCGTTCTCGATCCACCGGCGGGTGGTGATGGCGTAGCTGCGGGCATCGAGCTCGAGGGCCTGGCCCACGAGCACGGCCTCGTCCTCCACGGCCAGGGTGGGATGGCGGGCCACGCAGGCCGACAACGACCGCACGTGCTCGGCGGACAAGGTCCCCGATCGGGCCGGGCCGACCGCCGTGGGCAAGAGCCGCAGGGTCTTCCCGTCACGGACACGACCCTTGTGCACGTAGCGGGCGCCACGGGTCCGCGAGGCCAGCCAGGGCGCGGCCGAGGTGGCGCCGTCGAGGGCCCACTCGCCGCTGCGCTCCAACACGTCGGCCGTCATCGCCGCGAAGGCCGACGCCGCGTTGGCCAGCCGGGCGGCATCGAGCGCGAGCTGGCGCGGGCCGAGCCTGAGCACCGTCGGCTCGTCGACCGACGCCATGGCGGCGATCCACCCCTCTATGTCGAGAACGCCTCCACACTCCGCCATGCACGCATGTTAGCCGCGCTGTGAGGCGAACCCGAACACAAGTTCGACATCTCTGCATGACCACGACGGCACCCACCGTGACCATGTGCACAGGTGAGGTCATTCCAGCGAATCGACGTCGAATCCACAGTACGGATGTAGCAACAAGCGGTCAGAACGGCCCGCACCGTCGCCCCCGCGGCCTACGCTCCGGCCCAGGCGAGGGAAGGGGCCGTCATGGCAGCGACAGGGGCGAGGTTGCGGACGCCGTTGTGCGATCTGCTGGGCATCGACCACCCCATCCTGCAGTCGGGCATGGGCGGTGTGGCCGGCCCCGAACTGGCCGCCGAGGTCAGCGGCGCCGGCGGCCTGGGGATCCTCGCCGGGACACTGACGGCGGCCCCGGCCCTGCGCGATGCCATCGCCGCCCTGCAGGGGGCCACGGCCCGGCCCTTCGGCGTCAACCTGCTGCTCCTGCCCGAGCTGCGCACCCCGACCTCGACCGATCTGCTGACCGACGACGAGCTCGCCGCCGTGCACGCCGCCCTCGCCCCCATGCGGGCCACCCTGGGCCTACCCGACCAGCGACGCCGACCCCGGACTGCCCCCGACCTGGTCGCCGAGGCCCTCGATGTCATCCTCGACGCCGGCGTGCCCGTGCTCAGCATCGGCCTGGGCGACCCCGGACCCGAGCTCGTCGAGCGCTGCCACCGCAACGGCACCAAGGTCATCGCCATGGTCACCACCGCGGCCGATGCCCGCACCGTCGAGGCCAGCGGCGTCGACGCCGTCGTCGCCCAGGGGGCCGAGGCCGGTGGCCACCGCTCGCACTTCACCAAGCCCGACCGCACCGACCAGGCCGATGTGGGCACCATGGCGCTCGTGCCCGAGGTCGTCGACGCCGTGCGCATCCCCGTCATCGCCGCCGGCGGCATCATCGACGGCCGGGGCCTGGTGGCCGCCCTGGCCCTGGGCGCCCACGGCGTGCTCATGGGCTCGAGGTTCGTGGCCACCCGGGAGTCCACCGCTCCCGAGGTCCACAAGAAGCGCCTGCTGGAAGAGGCGGGGACCGCCACCGTGGTCACCGACACCTTCAGCGGCCGCTTCGCCCGGGTCCTGCGCAACCGCTTCACCGAGGACTACGCGTCCTCGGGCGCCCCGGTGCTCCCCTTCCCCTCCCAGCTCCTGGCCAACGCCGACGTCCGGGCCGCGGCCACCGACCAGGACGACGCCGAGCACCTGCCCCTGTGGTCGGGCCAGGCCGTCGGCCGCATCGACGACCTTCCCTGGGCCCGGGAGGTGATCACCGACACCATCGCCCAGGCCCACGCCCTGATCACCCACGGGCTGGCCCGGGCCACCGGCCTCACCGACCGCTGAACCGATCCCCGCGGTCCACAGGCATCAGGCAGGCAGTCCGCCCCCCCTTTCTGGCCAGGTCGCCGCAAAGCCCGCGGTCCGGACCCGACGACGAGGAGGACCGACGTGATCGACGCACCCGGGTCGACGGTGCCCGAGCTGTTGACGGAACCCGAGCTGTCGGCCGGACCCGAGCTGCTGCTGCGGGCGAGCCTGATCGACCACCTGCACCACGAGGCGCACGCCACCGACCCCGGCCATTCGTGCCCACGTTGCCCGGCCTGGTTGCGGGCCCATCGCCTACACCCCGCAGGGAACCGACGCCCGCAGCGTGTGGATCCAGCCACCACGACCCGCTGACGACTCCCCCAGGGCCGACGCCCTTGCCCCCTGGCTGCACAGGTGCAACCATCACCGACACCACACCGCCGTCGGCGGCCCACCCGCCTCACGCGTCGACAACCGCCCGGTCCACAACACCTAGGCCGGAGCGGGCACCCGGATGACGAGCAGGGCCATGTCGTCGCCCCGCTCCTCGAGGGGGCGGATGGCCGTCAGCCGGTCACGGATGCCGTCGGCCACGTCCTCGGCCGACGTCGCTCCCGAGGCGGCCTCGGCCACCAGGTCGGCGAACTGCTCCTCGGTGAGCCGATATGGAGGCGGCACGTCGGTGATGCCGTCGGTGTAGAGGACGACGGTGTCACCCGGCTCGAGGAGGGCGTTGGTGGTGGTCACCTTCAGCTCGTCGAACACGCCGATGAGGGTCCCGGGCACGGCGCAGTAGCCGACCGAGCCGTCCGCCCTGACCAGCACGGGAGGCGGGTGCCCCCCACAGGTGACGGTCAGGGCCAGGCCGGCGGTGCCGTGCTCCAGGGTGCCGTAGGCCACGGTGCAGAACCGCTCCATGCCCCGGGCCAGCATGGCCCGGTTCAGGTTGGCCAGCACCGTGGTCGGGCTGTCCCCGTGCCACGCCGCCGCGGCGATGGTGTGCCGGGCCAGGCCGGTCACGGCCGCCGCGCTGGGGCCGGTGCCGCACACGTCGCCGATGACCACGGCCCACAGCCCGTCCCGCACGGTGAACACGTCGTAGAAGTCCCCGCCCACCTCGATGCCCTCCCCCGTCGCCCAGTAGCGCACCGCCAGGTCGACGCCGGGGATCTGCGGCGGCTGACCGGGCAGCAGGCTGTGCTGCAGCGTCGAGGCGATCCGCCTCTGCTCGTCGGTGAGACGGAGGTTCTCCAGGCTGGAGGCGATGCGGTCGGCCGCGGCCCGAGCCAGGGCCAGGTCGTCCCCGGTGTAGGACCGGCCCGAACCGGCCATGACCAGCTGCAGGGCGCCGACGATGCGGCGCCGCTTGACCAGGGGCACGGTGATGGCGCTGCGCAGGGCCAGCTTGCGCACGACCTCGCGAGCCTCGTCCGTCGTGTCGAGGGCATCGAGCACGTTGGCCGTGATCACCGGGTAGAACTCGGGCTCGCCGCTGCGGATCACCTGGGGGACGCCCTGCTGAGCGTCGGGGTCGTAGGGGAACTGCTCGATCAGCTCGCGGGCGTAGGCGACCATGGCCGGGTCGGCGTGGGCCAGCTCCACCTCGGGCACCCGGGCGTCGGGAGCGGCCAGCACGTGGATGGTGCACCAGTCGCCCAGTTGGGGCACCGCGGCCCGCACCACGCTGCGCATCAACGCGCCACGGTCACGCGACTCGGCCAGGGCGTCGTTGATCCGACCCAGGAACTCGAGGCGCTCCCTGCTGATGCGCTCGTGCTCGACCGCATCCATGGCCTCGTCGGTGAGCCGCAGCAGCTCCTCCTGTGACCGCACCTGGTCGGTCACGTCGGCGACGCAGCCGATGGTGCCCGTGGGCTCACCGGCGCTGTCCACGGTGACGTGGCCGGCACCGTGCAGCCAGTGCACCGACCCGTCGGGCCACACCACCCGATGGCGCACGTCGTAGCGGCCCCTGGCCACCACGGCGTCGTCCACCGTGCGCAGCACGTCGGCGACGTCCTCGGGGTGGAGCAGGGACACGTAGGTGTCGAAGCGGCCGTCGAAGGTGCCCGGGGCCAGGCCGAACAGGGCCTCGACCCGATCGTCCCACTCGGTCTCCCCGGTGGTGCGGTCCCAGCGGAACGTGCCCAACCCACCCGCCTCGAGCGCCAGTTGCAGGTGGCGGGTGAGGTCGGCGGCCCGCTGGGCCAGGAGGCGCTGTTCGCTGACATCCTCCGACGCGCTGAGCACGGCCACCACGCGTCCCGCCTCGTCACGCACGGGCCGGTCGGTCACCCAGACGCGCACCAGCTGGCCGTCGCGGCGCAACACGGTGACGTCGCGCTCCCACACCCCGCCACCGCGGACGTGGTCGAGGATGTGCTCGCTGCCGGCGCGGCCGCCGACGGGGACGAGCACCTCGCGGACGCACCGGCCCCGAACCTCGTCCGAGGTCCAGCCGTAGAGCTCCTCGGCGACGCGGTTCCACAGCAGGATCTCGTCGTTGGTCCCGGTGACGACGATGGCCCGGGGCAGCGCGTCGACGATGGCCCGGTTGCCGAGCACCCCGCCCGTGGCCTCTCCCCGCTGCTCACCGTCCACCGGCCACCCGCTCCATCGACGAGGCGAAGCCGAAGGCTACCGGATGGTCGCCGTAGCGCGCCGATGCGGCCCTGACCAACCCCGAGATCGCTCTGACCAGCACGATCGTTCGGGAGATTCGACGTCGATTCGCCCGAACGGCGTTGGTTGGCCATCTCCCGCTCAGGCCTCCGTCTTGCTTCGCTCCATCTGATAGGTGTACCTACTTATAACTATGCGGCACACTGACAGCACGGCCCGTCGAACTCGTGCCGCCCTGGCCCCTGCCCTGGTCGCGGTGGCAGCCGCCGCGTGCGGCGGCGGATCGTCGGGGACCAGCGACGCCGCGGCGACGGCCACCACCGTGGCCGCCGCGGCCGCGCCAACCACCACCCTGCCCGCCCCCGAGGCCGCCCCCGTGCTGCCGGTGACCTTCACCGACGCCAGCGGCAAGCAGCTCACCGTCACCTCGGTCGACCGCATCATCCCCGTGGACGGTGACCTGGCCGAGGCCGTGTTCGCCCTGGGCCTGGGGGACGAGGTCGTGGCCACCGACCTGTCGGCCACCTACCCGCCCGAGGCCGCGGCCCTGCCCGAGATCGGCTACCAGCGCTCGTTGCTGACCGAACCCATCCTCGCCTTCTCCCCCACCATCGTCCTGGCCACGTCCACGGCCCAGCCCACCGACGTGCTCGACCAGCTCGCCGCCCACGTGCCCGTGGTCATGATCGACGCCCCCGACGAGCTCCACGGCCCCGGCGACAAGATCCGCGCCGTGGCCCAGGCCCTGGGCGTGCCCGGCCGGGGCGAGGCCCTGGCCCGCGAGACCGACGAGCGCATCGACGCCGCCCTGGCCACGGTGCCGAACCCGGCGCCGCCGCTCAAGGTGGCCGCCCTGTACCTGCGGGGCGAGCGGGTGCAGCAGGTCTTCGGGCCCGGCAGCGGCATGCACGTCATCCTCGAGGCCGCCGGCGTCACCGACGTGGGTGAGCTGCTGGGCGTGAACGACATCCAGCCCATCAGCGCCGAGGCCTTCATCCGCGAGGCCCCCGACGTGATCATCGCCACCACCACCGGCCTCGAGTCCGTCGGCGGCGTCGACGGCCTGTTCGCCATGCCCGCGCTGTCCCAGACGCCAGCGGCGGCGTCACGACGGGTCCTGGCCTACGAGGACCAGTACCTGCTCGGCTTCGGCCCCCGCACCGGCGATCTGTTGGCCCAGCTGGTGGCCGACCTCTACAAGAAGAACTGACCCCCCGGGGTCGAACACGATGGAGACCTGCCCGAGATGACCGCCCGACCCCTGACCGTCCGACTGCTCGGCGCCGCCCTGGCCCTGGGCCTGGCGCTGACCGCCTGCGGCAGCGACGACGCCAGCGCCACCACCGAGGCGGCCACAGCCTACGACGTGTTCTTCGGCACCAACTCCCAGTACCAGGACCTGCCCGGCAAGATCTCCCAGGTGGACGGCACCTGGGTGGTGTCACGGGCCGAGTTCTGCGGCTTCATGTCTTCGGCCCGGGTCACCTGCCCCGCGGCCTGACCGTCAGGGGCGCTCGGCCCAGGCCCGGGCCAGGCGCTGCACGGCCACGTCGAGTTGGGACAGGGGCCGGTCGAAGCACAGGCGCAGGTGGGGGTCGTCGCCCCGGCCCGGGGTGGTCATGGCCCCGGGGAGGACGTCGACCCCGTGGCGGGCCGCGGCCGAGGTGAAGGGGCGGCTGTCGCCCACGGGCAGCCGCACCCACAGGCTGAGCCCACCGTCGGGCACGTCGGCCGACCAGCCCTCGAGCCCGCCGCCCAGCAGGGCATCGCGCAGGTAGGCGGCCCGGCCCTCCAGCCGGGCCCGTCGCCCGGCGACGACGTCGTCGAGGCCGGCGAGGACGTGCAGGGCCACCCGCTGGGCGGCCACGGACAGGCCCAGGTCGGCAGCCGAGCGGTCCTGGGCCAACCGGTCGATCAGTGCCGGTTCGGCCCGCAGCCAGCCCACCCGCAGGCCACCCCAGGCCGACTTGCTCAGCGACTCCACGGTGACGACGGGGGCCCGACGACAGGCCCGGGCCAGCGAGCCGGCCCGGCCGGCGAAGTCCAGGTCGGCGAGCACGGCGTCCTCGACCACGGCGGTGCCGGCGCGGTCGAGCACGGCCGCGAGCTCGGCCAGGCGCCCGGGAGCCGTGCGGCGACCGGTGGGGTTGACGATGCCGGGCTGGAGGAACACCGCGGCGACCTGCTCCCGTCGCAGCAGTCGGTCGAGCGCGGCGGGGTCGGTGCCGTCGCCATCCCCAGCAACCGCCAGCAGCCGCACCCGCAGGTGGTCGGCGATGTCCAACACCCCTGGGTACGTATGGACGTCCGTAAGGACGAGGTCGCCGGGCTGGGCCAGCAGCCCCAGGGCTTCGACCAACCCGGCGTGCCCACCCCCGGTGACGAGCACGGTGTCGGCACCGCCGGGACGGGCCCCGGGCCGGCGGGCGATGGCCGCCCGCAGCTCGGCCAGGCCCCGGGGGGCGTAGCCGTGGGCGGGGTCGGTCGCCAGCAGGTCGGCCAGGTCGATGACCAGGTCGGGCAGGTCGCCGGCATCGGCGGGCACCGAGGCGGCCAGGTTGATGCCCGACCCGCTGAGGGCGGCGTCGGCCAGGCGGGGGTCATGGCCCGAGGGCAGGGCCGAGCGCACCCAGGTGCCGCTGCCCTGGCGGGCGTCGGCCAGGCCCTGGGCCCGCAACCGGGCCACCGCGGCCCGCACCGTGGGCCGACTGACCGCCAGGGCCGCGGCCAGGTCCCGTTCGGCGGGGATGCGCTCGCCGTCGTGGAGCACCCCGCCCTCGACCAGGTGCACGAGGGCCACAGCCAGGCGCTGGGTCACCCCGCCCGACCCCCGACCCGACCAGTCCCCGAGCAGCACGGCCAGCTCTTCGGCGGTCACGGCCAGGTCCTTCCAGCGTTGACGACCAATTGGTCAGTGACCGGCATGACCATTGACCGTACCGTCAACACCATGACCGCCACCCTCGCCGGCGCCGCCCTGCTGTCCCGTCGGGCGGCCACAGCCACCTCCTCCACCATCCGCGACCTGCTGGAGCTGGCCGCCAGGGGCGACGTGATCTCCCTGGCCGGGGGCCTGCCCTGCCCCGAGGCCTTCCCCACCGACGCCGTGCGCCGGGCCACGTCCACCGCGCTCGACGCCGGCAGCCTGCAGTACGGCGCCACCCGGGGGGAAGCCGGTTGCCGGGCCGCCCTGGCCGGATGGAGCGACGTGGCCACCGACGCCGACGGCGTGGTCATCACCACCGGGTCGCAGCAGGGCCTGGACCTGCTGGCCCGTTGCCTGGTCGACCCCGGCGACGCCGTGGTGGTCAGCGATCCCGACTACCTGGGCGCCCTGCAGGTGTTGCGGGGTGCCGAGGCCCGGCTCGTGGCCGTGGCCACTAACCACGAAGGCCTGTGCACCGACGACCTGGCCGCCCTGCTCGCCGGGGGGTTGCGGACCAAGCTGGTCTACGTGGTGGTCAACTTCGCCAACCCGACCACGGCCACCATGACACCGGCGAGGCGGGCCCACCTCGTCGAGTTGGCCGAGCGCTACGGCTTCATCGTCGTCGAGGACGACCCCTACCGTGAGCTGTGGTTCGAGGGGCCGCCCGCCGAGGCCATCGGGGTGGGGAGCGAGCTGGTGGTGCGGCTGCGGTCGACGTCGAAGACCATCGCCCCCGGGCTGCGACTGGGGTGGATGACGGGCCCGGCGTGGCTGTTGGGCGCCGTCGAGCGGGCCAAGCAGACCACCGACCTGCACACCAGCACCCTCAGCCAGGGGGTGGTCACCGCCCTGGCTGCCCAGGACGGCTGGCTGGCCCCCCACCTGGACCGGGTGCGCTCGCTGTACCGGGTCCGCCGTGACGCCCTGCTCGATGCCCTGGGCACCGTGTTCGGCCCCGAGCTCGACGTCGTCCGGCCCGGTGGGGGCATGTTCCTGTGGATCGACCTGCCCGGGGTCGACTCCGCCGCCCTGCTCCCCCGGGCCCTCGACGCCGGCGTGGCCTACGTCCCCGGCGCCGCCTTCGCCGTGGACACGCCCCGACCCGGATCCGTGCGCCTCAGCTACGCCACCGCCTCCCCCGACGAGCTCCACCTGGCCGCCCAGCGGCTGGGCGAGGTGGTGACCGATGCATGGGACGCCCAGTGGGCCGGTCCGGCGGCCCGCCGCTGAGCAGACGAGCCGACCGGCGGCCCGCGACCCTCACCGGGCCACGAGAGCCTGCAGGTCGACGATGGCGTGGACCGAGCCGGCCCCGTTGAGCACCAGGCCCGACCGCCAGGCCAGCCCCAGGTTGGGCACGGTCTGGCGCGGTCCCAGGTTCAGGGTCGAGATGGGTGACAGCGCCCCCTGACCGGCACGGCCCCAGTAGTCGGGGTCGATCACCAGGTAGGTCGGATCGGTGGCCTCGGTGGCTGTCAGGTTGACGAAGGCCCCCCAGCTGTCGACGCCGTAGGTGGCACCCACGGCCGATGCGTCGACGCGTCGGGACAGGTCACCGGGACGCACGGGTAGGGCCGCGCCGGTGCGCGTGTCCAGCAGGCGGGCCGGGGTGACCGGGTAGATCCTGCCTGCGCTGGCGTAGGGGTCGTCCGGGGGGCGCAGGACAGCGACCAGATCGACGACGAGGTGGACCGAACCGGCGGGGTTGAACAGCCGCGCCACGCCTCCCGGTGACGCCGGGGCGAACACCAGGTTGGCCCGGGTCTCACCGGCGCCGACGTTGAGGCTGGACACGAACGGCTGGCGTCGACCCGGCTCGTAGGCCGACACGTAGGTCGCTGCGCTCGGTTCGGTGGCGGTGATGTTGAGCACGGCCACCGCGGCGGGAGTCGTCGAGCCGCTGGGGGCCGCCCTCGATGGGCCCGACCCGGAGGCCGGTGACGGCGGGGTCGGCGCTGATCCAGCCGTCGATGTCGACGATCACGTGGGCCGCCGAGGTGGCGACGAGGACCGACACCCGCCCGTCGGGCCCCACGGCGCCGATCACGTGGTTGGCCGAGGTCTGCCCCACGTCGTAGTTCAGGTTGGAGGCCAGGGGCACGCCGCCGCCGGTGGGGTGCACGGTGAGGAACCCAGGCCCCGTCGCGTCGACCACGGTCACGTTCAGCGACGCCGCGGCGACGCCGTGGAGGGGGACGCCGGCCCGCCGGGCCACGGCCACGTCGACCACCCCACCGGCGGGCACGGGCGGGGCACCGCCCAGCCGGGTGTCGTGCAGCCGGGCCGGGGTGACGGGCACGTCGTCGCCCACGTGGTCAGGCAGGTCGAGGGTGGCCGTACACGGGCCGGGCGGCGGAGCGGCTCCCCGTGCGGACGGTGCCCAGATCGAGGGCCCGGGGCGTGACCGCGCTGCAGGGCGGTGCCACCGTGGCCCGGTGGGCCAGGGGGACCGCTCCCGAGGCACCCAGGTGTGGGGTGGCGTGCGCCGCCCCATCTCGATCTGCGTGCCCCTGCAGGGGGCCGAACCGGTGAAGGGCCCCGGCCAGGGCGGGTCGCTGCTCTCGTGCTCCTGGGGCTGGGCCCCCGCTGGTGGTGGCGAGGCCGCCGAACCCACGATCGACCCGCCCGCGGCGCAGAGCACGGACACCAGGAGGAGGATCAGGACGCCGATCCGAGGACGCGCAGCCGCGGTGCCAGGCTGCCACCAGACCCGCTCTTCCGAACGCGCTCAGTAGCGATCGCTCGGGGACCGGGGCCATCCGTCGCCGACGGCGATGGCCACGGTGGCGTGCGCCGAGCGCCGCTTGGGCACCGCGAGCCGAGCACCGGGACCGGCCGACAACCGGGCCGCCGCCTCGGCCACGCTGGCCGCGCCCACCTCGAGACGAGCCCGCTCGCTGGGTGACGCGGTGGCCACGACGGCCAGTTCGTCCGCACCCCACCCGTCGACCGACCAGCCCAGGGCGGTCAGGCGGGGATCCTGCTGATGGTGGTCGATGGTGGCCAGGCACCGCACCTCGGCCCGGTCGACACCTCCTTCGGCCAGCGCCGCGGCCACCAGCACCCCCACCTCATCGGACGTGGCCCGGGTGGACAGGCCGACCCCGACGACGATGCCGCCCGACCCCGTCACCCGGCGGGGATCGGCTCGGGGCCCCAGCACACGAAGATCGGGTTCTCGGCCTCGAGGCGGACGCCGACCGAGGCCACGGGCACGCCCCGGGCCACGCTGACCTGGACCAGGTTGCCCAGTCGTTCCCACGCCGCCGCGGCCCGGTCGACCAGGGCGTAGTTGGCCACCACCACCCCGCCGGGCCGCAGGCGGGCCAACGCGGCGTCGAGCACGGCCAGGCCACCCCCGCCCACGAACACCCGGTCGGGGTCGGGCAGGCCAGCCAGGGCGTCGGGGGCGGCGCCCACCACCACCTCGACCTCGACGCCGTGGGCCGCGGCGTTGGCCACGATCCGTTCGGCGTCGGCCGCCACCCGCTCGACGGCCACCACCGCCAGGCCAGGGCGCAGGCGGGCGCACTCGATGGCCACCGACCCGCTTCCCGCCCCCAGGTCCCACAACACCCCCGTCGCGGGCAGGGCCAGCTTGCCCAGGGCCACGGCCCGGGCCTCGGCCTTGGTGATCATGCCGGCGCGATGGGCGAAGGCGTCCTCGGGCAGGCCCCAGGCCAAGCCGGGCCCGGCGTCCCGGCCCTCGGGCACCTCGAGCACGACCACCGACAACGGGTCGAAGGTGCCGGCGGCCAGGCCCACCAGGTCGGTCTGGGTGCACGACTCACCGGGCTCGCCGATGCGGCTGACCACGGCCACCCGGCGGGGTCCGCAACCGGCCTCGAGCAGGGCCGCCCCCACCCGTTGGGGCGGGTTGTCGGGCGAGGTGAGCACGGCCACCTTGGGCGGCCCCACGGCGGCGGCCACGGCATCGGCCAGGGAACGGCCGTGGGCCGACACCACGGCGGCGTCCTCCCACGACAGGCCCACCCGGGCGAAGGCCAGGGACACCGACGACGGCGCCGGGTGCACGGCGAAGCGGCCCACGCCGAAGCGCACCCCCAACAGGCGCACGATGCCGAAGAAGCCCGGATCGCCCGACGACAGCAGGCACACGGCCCGACCGGCGTCGAGGTGCCCGGCGATCTGGTCGAGGATGGGGCCGAGGGGGCCCCGCAGGTCGACGCGCCCGGCGTGGGCCGGGGGGTCCACGTCGGCCAGGTGGCGGGCCGAGCCCACGACCACGTCGGCCCCGGCGATGGCGGTGCGGGCGGCAGCCCCGAAGCACTCGCCGCCGACGATGCCGACGACGCTCAGCGGCTCAGCCACACGGGTCGGCTCCGCAGCTCTCGGTGGCCCGACCGCCGGCGCCGCGGCCGAGCGGTGGGCGTGGCCGAAGTCGGCCGAGTACACCCGGCTGGCGGCCCGGGCGGATCCGGGGTCGAGGGCCTCGCCCACCAGCACCAACACCGTGGCCCGAGCCCCCAACGTGCGCAGCTCGGTGGCCAGCTGACCCACGGTGGTGCGCACCAGCCGCTCCTCGGGCCACGACGCCTTCCAGGCGATGACGGCCGGGGTGTCAGGGCCGTAGGACGAGGCCGGGGCCAGGAGCTCGGCTTGGAGGGCCTCGGGGCGGGCCGCGGACAGGAAGACGGCCATGGTCACCCCGGGCCGGGCCAGGGCGGCCAGGTCCTCACCGGGAGCCATCGACGCCGCCGTGCGGTCGGCCACGCGGGTCATGACCACGCTCTGGGCCACCGCAGGCACGGTGAGCTCGCACCGGGCCGCAGCCGCCGCCGCGGCCAGGGAGCTGACCCCGGGCACGACCTCGAAGGCCCGGTCGTGGGCCACGCACCACGCCATCTGCTCGCCGATGGCGCTGTAGACGGCGGGGTCGCCGGAGTGCAGTCGCACGATGGCGGCAGCGGGGTGGGCGGCGTAGACGGCGGTGACGTCGTCGAGGGTCATGGCCTTGGAGTCATGGAGCTCGACGCCGGCCCGGCAGTGCTCGAGCACGGCCTCGGGCACCAGGGAGGCGGCCCAGATGACCACGTCGGCCCGGGCCAGGCGGTTGGCCCCCCGCAGGGTGATGAGGTCGGCTGCCCCCGGCCCCGCCCCCACGAAGGAGATCAGGCCGTCGACGGCGTCACCGGCCGGCGATGACGTCATCGGCGGACCGCAGCGGCCGCGGCGCGGGTGGCGGGTACGACCACGGTGGCCAGGTAGGACGCCGGTCGGTCGGCCACCGCGGCCACGGGACCGCTCCGCCCGCCGGGCAGGCCCAACATCTCGCCGACGACGGCATCGTCGAGGCGACCGGCCCGGGCCAGGTGGCCGGCCAGCTCGGGCAGGCGACGCCCGCCCTTGTAGATGACCAGGGTGCAGCTGGGATCGTCGAGCGCGCCCACGAGCTGGTCGAGGCCGTCACCCAGGGAGTGCACGAGGACCTGCTCGCCGTCCTCGGCCAACACCGTGCCCGTGCGGGCGGCCAGGTCCTGGAAGGCCATGACCCCGGGCACCGTGGTCTGAGCCACCCCCGGTCGCTGGGCCGCCACCAGGCGGGCCATGGCCGGGTAGGTCGAGTACACGTTGGGGTCGCCCAGGGTCACGAAGGCCACGGCCTCCCCCCGGTCCAGGGCCATGACCACGGTGTCGGCCGCCCGGGCCAGCGATGCCCGGCGCTCCTCGGCGTCCCCGGCGATGGCGAAGACGAGCCGGTCCACGGCCACCTCGGGCGCCGCGGCCCGCACGATGGCCTCGGCCCGGCCGATGGCGTCCGGCGCAGTGCTGGCGGCGAAGACGCGGTCGACGTCACCGAGCACGGCCAGGGCCCGCCCGGTGACCAGGTCGGGATCCGAAGGGCCCACCCCCACCCCGGTCAGGCTCGGCCCCCGGGCCGATCGGGGGCGGGGCGGGGGCAGGGGAGCAGGCGCCGTGGCCTGGCCCTGGGCGCTGCGCACCAGGCGCTCGACGGCCTCGCGGATCAGTTCGGCCTCGGACCGCCCCCAGCGGCGCGACAGGGCGGCCAGCTCGGCCTTGAGGGCTTCGGGCAGGTACACCGAGCTCGTGCGCACAGCCACGTAGGGTAGACGTAGGGCATGCAGCGGGGGTCAGCCCGCCGCGGCCTCGACGAAGGCCGTGGCCAGATCAGGAGCCGCACCCAGGTGGACGTGCAGGTACGACGCCAGCATCCTCGGCGAGGCGAAGCCACCCCGGGTGGGGCCGGTGCGGCCGTCCAGGCTGAGGGCGTCGCCGGCGGGCTCGGTGCGCGAGTAGTGGAACTCGTGGCCCCGCAGCTGCAGCCCCGCCGGTCCCAGGGGGCTGGCCACCTCGGACCGGGCCGTCCGGTAGCCCAGGGTCAGGCGCTCGGTCATGGTGGCCGTGGTGGGCACGACGCCGGCCATGGACCGCTCGTCCAGGCTCTGGGCCAGCCACAACAGGCCCCCGCACTCGGCCCACACCACGAGGCCGTCCCCGACCCGGCGACGCACGTCGGCCAGCAGCGCGACGTTGGCCGCCAGCTCCTCGGCGTAGACCTCGGGGAACCCGCCCCCGGCCACCAGGGCGTCGCAGGCCTCGGGCAGGGTGGCGTCGGCCGCGGGGTCGAAGGGCACCAGCTCGGCCCCCGCCGCGGCCAGGGCCTCGAGGTTGTCGACGTAGCTGAAGCTGAAGGCGGGCCCCGCAGCCACGGCCACCCGCACCCGATGGCCGGGGCGAGCCGGGGGGAGGGGGGGTCCGGCCACGGTGCGACGGGCCGCACCCCGGGCCAGGGCCATGATGGCGTCGAGGTCGCAGCCGGTGTCGATGGCGGCGGCGAGCACGTCGAGGGCGGCGCCGATGCGGGCCGGCTGTTCGACGACGGGGACCAGGCCCAGGTGGCGGTCCCGCCACGAGTAGGCCGGGTCCCGTCCGAGCACGCCGACCACGGGGATGCCCAGGGGCACCAGGGCCCGGCGCAGCATGGCCTCGTGGCCGGGGCTGGCCACCCGGTTGAGCACGACGCCGGCGATCCTGACCCGAGGGTCGAGGGTAGCGAAGCCGTGCACGACGGCGGCCACCGAGCCGGCCATGGCCGAGGTGTCGACCACCAGCAGCACGGGGGCGCCGAGCAGGGTGGCCACATCGGCCGTGGACGAGGGGGTGCCGTCGGCGGCCCCGTCGAACAGGCCCATGACGCCTTCGACGACGAGCACGTCGCTACCGGCGGCGGCCCGTCCGGCCAGGGGGCCGATGGCCTCGGGGCCACACATCCAGGCGTCGAGGTTGCGGGCGGGACGGCCGGTGGCCAGGGCGTGGTAGCCGGGGTCGATGAAGTCGGGCCCGACCTTGGCCGACGCCACCTTCACCCCCCGACGGGCCAGGGCGGCCATCAGCCCGGTGGCCACCGTGGTCTTGCCCACCCCGGAATGGGTGCCGGCCACGACGATGCGGGGCCCGAGGCCGGCCACCTAGTACTCGATGCCCTTGCGGGCGCCGATGCCCTCGTCCATGGCGTGCTTGATCTTGACCATCTCGGTGACGGTGTCGGCCACGGCGATGAGCTCGTCGGGGGCGTAGCGCCCGGTGACCACGACGTTGGTGCGGGCGGGGCGGGAGGTGAGCACGGCGACGACGTCGGCCACGGGCACCCAGCCGTACTTCATGGCGTAGGTGCACTCGTCCAGGATGACCAGGTCGTACTCACCGCTGCCGATCTTCTCGGCGGCGACCCGCCAGGCGTGCCGACCCCGGGCCACCGTCTCGTCCATGTCGGTGGACTCCCAGGTGAAGCCGTCGCCCATGGTGTGCCACTCGATGCCCAGGTGCTCGGCCAGCTTGCGCTCGCCCACCTTCCACTTCTCGCTCTTGACGAACTGCACCACGCACACGTTCCAGCCCCGGGCCCAGGCCCGGCCCATGACGCCGAAGGCGGACGAGCTCTTGCCCTTGCCGGTGCCGGTGTTGACCAGCAACCGCGACGCCCGCGGCATCAGTGCGTCGACTCTGGCGACGTGGCGGTGGGCATGGTGACGGCTCCTCGCGTGGTGGCTCGCAGTGGCGCCGTGCGGTGTCCTGGCTCCCGGATCGGTGCTCGCCCCCGGCCTTCCAGCCCTGCGCAGGCCGTGACCATGACCACCCGTGCCTGGTGGTTGGGGGTCCACTCCCCGGTGACAGTTGCGGGACAGCCCCGGATTCGCACCGGTGTTCCCGAACGGCAGGGCGACCGTAGCGCGCCCGGCCCGGTTCGAGCCCCGGCCGGCCGGAGCGTCGGGTGAGCGGCGACCCGCCCGTCGGACCCCTGCGTCGGGGGTGGACGACGGGGGCGTGTGCCACCGCCGCCACCCGGGCCGCCTACGAGGCCCTGGTCACCGGCTCCTTCCCCGATCCCGTGTCCATCACCCTGCCCGGGGGCCAGCAGCCGGCCTTCGCCCTGGCCACCGAGGCCCACGGGTCGGGTTGGGCCCAGGCCGGGGTGGTCAAGGACGCGGGGGACGACCCCGACGTCACCCACGGGCTCACCATCGTGTCCACCGTCCGCCCCGGCCCGCCGGGGTCCGGCGTGACCTTCCGGGCCGGTCCCGGCGTCGGCACCGTCACCCTGCCCGGCCTGCCCCTCGACGTGGGTGAGCCCGCCATCAACCCCGCCCCCCGACGCATGGTCCGCCACGCCCTCGACGAGACCCGGGCCCGGGTGGGTGGCCCCGAGGACGTCGAGGTCGAGATCTCCGTGCCCGACGGGGAGGCCGTGGCCCTGCACACGTGGAACCCCCGCCTGGGCATCATCGGCGGGCTGTCCATCCTCGGCACCACCGGCATCGTCATCCCCTACTCGTGCTCGGCGTGGATCCACTCCATCCACCGGGGCGTCGACCTGGCCCGCGCCGTGGGTCACCCCCACGTGGCCGGGTGCACGGGCTCGACCTCGGAACAGGCCGTCCAGGCCCACTTCGGGCTGCCCGACACCGCCATGCTCGACATGGGCGACTTCGCCGGTGGCCTGCTCAAGTACGTGCGCCGCCACCCCGTGGCCCGCCTCACCATCGGCGGCGGCTTCGCCAAGCTGTCCAAGCTGGCCGTCGGCCACCTCGACCTGCACTCGGGCCGCAGCCAGGTCGACCGGCCCTGGCTGGCCGCCCAGCTCGAGGCCCTGGGGGCACCCGGCGAGCTGGTGGCCCAGGCCCGGGTGGCCAACACCGCCCTCGAGGTGCTCGATCTGGCCCGGGACGCCGACCTCGACCTGGCCGGCACCGTGGCCGAGGCCGCACTGAGCACGGCTCGGGGTGTCCTCGGCGACGGGCCCACGACCCTGGGCGTGGTGGTGGTGGACCGCGGCGGCGCCGTCATCGCGGTCACGGATGAGGCCGAGACGGGCGGCAGGACGTAGGGCAGGGTGCCCTACACCGGGTGGTACCGTCATCGTCGTGATCCTGCTCGGCCCGGCTCGGGACGTCGCCGCCTGCCCTGACGGCTCGGACCCCGCTGCTCCCGCCGGCCCTGGCGCCGTGCGAGGGGCCTGCCCCACGGTGCACGACCCCTTCGCCGCCGTCGACGGCGCCCTGGTGCGGGTGCGGGTGCCGTTGGGTGAGCTCGGCGCCGCTCAGCTACGGGTGGTGGCCGCCGCCGCCCGCCGGGGCAACGGCATCGTCGAGCTCACCAGCCGCGCCAACCTGCAGCTGCGGGGCCTACCCGACGACGCCCTCGCCGCCGTGGCCGCCCAACTGGCCGCCGCCGGACTGGCCCCGGCCGAGCGTCGCCGTGGGAGCGCTGTCGACCTACTGATCAGCCCCACCGCCGGTGACGACCCCTTGGAGCTCCTCGACACCAGGGCCCTGGCCTCGTCGGTGCTCGCCGTGCTCGCCTCCCGGCCCCACGACCTGGCCTCCCTGCCTCCCAAGTTCGGCCTGCTGATCGACGGCGGCGGTACCCCGTCCCTGCGTGGTCGTCGTCATGACCTGTGCCTGGGAGCGCGCCGCACGGACGCCGGCGACGTGGCCTTCGAGCTGCAACTGGGTCGGGCGCTACCCATGCTCGACACGCCCGGCGAGCCGATCGTGCTCGTGTCCCCGACCGCGGCGGCCGAACTGGTGGCGGCCGTCGTCTCCCTGTGTGCCCAGGTCCGGGCCCGGGTGGCCGATCTGGTCGACGCCCACGGCAGGGACGCCCTGGTGGCCCGGCTCGAAGCCCTGGTGGGGATGTCGTTCCCCCGCCAGACCGCCGGCGGTGGGCGTTGGCCCGCCGCGGTGGCGCCCGTCGGCACCCTGGCCTCACCTGGGGACGCACCGACCTCGCCGGTGTCGGTGGGGGCGGCCGCCGAACTGGGCCGGGTCGATCCCGACACCCTGGACCGACTGGCCGACCTGGCCGAGCGCCACGGCCGGTGCGTGGTCCGCCTCACCCCGTGGCGTGGCGTGGTCGTGCCCGGCATCACCCCCGACGAGGCCGACGCCGCCGTCGCCGCCCTGATGGCCGCCGGCCTCGTCTGCGACCGCCGGGACCCGGCCCTGGCCGTGGTGGCCTGTGCCGGCAGCACCGGTTGTGCCTCGGGCCTGGCCGACACCCAGGCCGACGGGCGCCGCCTCATCGACCACCTGCGGGCCACCCCTCTGGCCCACCGGCCCGCCTCGGTGCACCTGTCGGGCTGCCCCAAGCGCTGCGCCACCCGAGACGCCACCGAGGTCACCCTCATCGCCGGGCCCCGCCCCGGCACCTACCAGTCGGTCGGCCCGCAGGTGCGAGGTTCGTGACCACGCCCACCTACATCAGCGACGGAGCCGAGATCTACCGCCGCTCCTTCGCCACCATCCGGGCCGAGACCGACCTCAGCGGGCTGCCCCCCGACGTGCACGTGGCCGTGGTGCGCATGATCCACGCCTGCGGCATGGTCGACCTCGTGGCTGACGTGGCCTGCTCCCCCGGGGTGGGCGATGCCGCCCGGGCCGCGCTGCGGGCCGGGGCTCCTGTCCTGGCCGACGCCATGATGGTGGCCGACGGGATCACCCGCAGCCGCCTGCCCGCGGCCAACGCCGTCATCTGCACCCTCAACGAGCCCGACGTGCGCGAGCGGGCCGTTGCTCTGGGCACCACCCGCTCGGCGGCGGCGCTCGACCACTGGCTGCCGCACCTGGACGGTGCCGTGGTGGCCATCGGCAACGCCCCCACCGCCCTGTTCCGCCTGTTCGAGCTGCTGGCCGCCGGCGCCCCCCGTCCCGCCGCCATCCTCGGCATCCCCGTGGGCTTCGTGGGTGCGGCCGAGTCCAAGGTCGCCCTGGCCGATGGGGCCGCCGGCGATGTGCCCTGGCTGACCGTGCACGGCCGTCGCGGAGGCAGTGCCATGGCCGCCGCCGCGGTGAACGCCCTGGCCAGCGAGCGCGAGTGACCGTCTCCAGCTACCCCTCGACCCCGACCACCGGGCACCTGTTCGGGCTGGGTGTGGGTCCCGGCGATCCCGAACTGATCACGGTGAAGTCACTGCGGGTGCTGCAGTCGTGCCCGGTGGTGGCCTACTTCGCGGCGGCGAAGCGGGAGAGCAACGCCCGCCGGGTGGTGAGTGGCTACCTGTCATCCGACCAGTGCGAGCTGCGCCTCACCTACCCCATCACCACCGAGGCCGTGCCTCATGGACGTACCTATGACGGCATGCTGGCCGAGTTCTACGACGCCTCGGCCCAGCAGGTGGCCGAGGTGCTCGACCGGGGCTGTGACGTGGCCGTCCTCTGCGAGGGCGACCCCTTCTTCTACGGCTCGTACATGTACCTGCACAGTCGCCTGGCCCACCGCTACCCCACCGAGGTCGTGCCCGGGGTGACGTCGATCCTGGCCGGCGCCGCCGTCATCGGTGAACCCCTGGTGTCACGGGACGAGGAGCTGACCGTGCTGTCGGGGGTGCTGCCGATCGACGAGCTCGAGGCCCGGCTGCGGCGCTCGGACGCGGCTGTGGTCATGAAGCTGGGCCGCAACCTGGCCAAGGTGCGCACCGCCATCGAACGGGCCGGGCTGCTGGGCCGGGCCCACTACGTGGAGCGGGCCACCACCGCTGACCAGCGCATCCTGCCCCTGGCCGAGGTCGACGCGGCCACGGTCCCCTACTTCTCCCTGGTCGTCATCCCCAGCGACACGGCCCGCTCCCGTTGAGCCCGGCGGTGCTGCGGGGCCGAGGCGGCCGGCTGGCCGTGGTCGGCCTCGGTCCCGGCGGTCCGGCCACGACGACGCCCGAGGTGGCCGAACGGCTGGCCCGGGCCACGGACATCGTCGGCTACGCCACCTACGTGGCCCGGGTGCCCGAGCGACGGGGCCAGCGCCGCCACGCCTCGGACAACCGGGTCGAGGCCGACCGGTCCCGCCACGCCCTCGACCTGGCCGAGGCCGGCGGTGACGTGGTGGTGGTCTCCTCCGGTGATCCCGGCGTGTTCGCCATGGCCGCCGCCGTGCTCGAGGAGCTGGAGGCAGGTTCGGTCGCCGGTCGATGGGCCGGTGTCGAGCTGGCCATCCTGCCCGGCGTCACCGCGGCCACTGCGGCCGCGGCCCTGGTGGGGGCACCGCTGGGCCATGACTTCTGCGTGATCTCGTTGTCCGATGTGCTCAAGCCCTGGGAGCTCGTAGAGCGCCGGTTGGACGCCGCGGCGGGGGCCGACTTCGTGCTGGCGTTGTACAACCCCATCTCCCGCCATCGGCCCTGGCAGCTGGGCCGGGCCCTGGAGATCATCGGCCGCCACCGTTCGCCGGAAACCCCGGTGGTGCTGGCCCGTGACGTGGGCGGTGAGGCCCAGGCCGTGGCCACCGTGGCCCTGGGCGAGCTCGACCCGGCCCGAGCCGACATGCGCACCATCCTGCTGGTGGGATCCTCCGCCACCCGGCGCTTCCACGATGCCAGCGGCCACGAGTGGGTCTTCACCCCCCGCCGGGTGCCGGCCCCAGCTGACTGACCAGCCAGGCCAGCGCGCCGTCGACGTCGGGGACCACGGGGCCGGAGGGTGTGGGCGGGCGGGCCACGACGACGACGTCCAGGCCCAGTGCTCGGGCGGCGTCGAGCTTGGCCGAGGTGGCGTCGCCACCGCTGTCCTTGGTGACCAGGGCGTCGATGTCGTACTCGAGCAGCAGGTCGCGCTCGGCGGCCACGTCGAAGGGCCCCCGGGACAGCACGACGACCGCGCCGACCAGGGGCTGGGGGTCGGGCGGGTCGATGGTGCGGATGAGGAACCAGGTGCCGGCGTCGGCCAGGGCGGCGAAGGGCGCCAGCTCCTGGCGGCCGGTGGTGAGGAACACCCGGTGCCGACCCTGCCGGGCCAGCTCGGCGCCGGCGGCGTCGAGGTCGGCCACCACGTGCCAACGGTCGCCGGGCTGAGATGACCAGCCCGGGCGCAGCAGTCGCAGGCGGCGCACCCCGGTGGCGGCAGCCGCTTCGGCGGCGTGCCACGGCATGTGGGCGGCGAAGGGGTGGGTGGCGTCGACCAGCACGTCGATCCCCTCGTCGGCCAGGTAGCGGGCCAGCCCTTCGGGCCCGCCGAAGCCGCCCACCCGCCGGCCGCCGGGCAACGGCGCCGGTCGGGCCGTGCGCCCGGCCAACGAGGTCGTGACCTCGACCTGCCCCACGCCGGCCAGCCCGCCCGGGGCGTGCAGCCGCCGCACCAGGTCAGCGGCCTCGGTCGTCCCCCCCAGCACCAGCAGCCGGGCGGGAGGGGCCATGCCCGCCGACCGTAGCGGCGAATCGCCGTCGATTCGGCTGAACGGGCCGCCGGTGCCGACACGCCGGACCGCCGACCGGGCCGCCCCGGGCCACCGGTAGGGCCTCTGGTAGCGTCGGCCACCAGCAACGCAGGGAACACCGGTGCGAATCCGGGGCTGTCCCGCAACTGTCACCGGGGAGCGACCCTCCACCACCGCAGGCACGACGAGGCTGCGTTGGTCACCGCCACGGCTCTCGGGGCTGGAAGGCTGGAGGCGAGCGTCGATCCGGGAGCCAGGACACCTGCGCCGCCGAACCGAGCAGCACCGACGCGGGAGACGTCAAACCCATGCGCACCGACCTGCGGGGCGGCCTGATGGTGTGCGGCACCACCTCGAACTCGGGCAAGACCACGCTGGTGGCCGGTCTGTGCCGGGTGCTGGCCCGCCGCGGCGTCAAGGTCGCCCCCTTCAAGGCCCAGAACATGGCCCTGAACTCGGTCGTCACCCCCTCGGGCCACGAGATCGGCCGGGCCCAGGGTCTCCAGGCCACTGCGGCGGGCATCGACGCCGAGGTGGCCATGAACCCCATCCTCCTCAAGCCCACGGCCGAGCGCACCAGCCAGGTCGTCGTCCTCGGCCGCCCCGTCGGCGTCATGAGCGCGGTCGAGTACCACCAGCACAAGCCCCAGCTCCTGGGCCTGGTCCTCGACGCCCTCGCCGACCTGCGCAGACGCTTCGACGTGGTCATCTGCGAGGGCGCCGGCAGCCCCACCGAGATCAACCTGCTGGCCCACGACATCGTCAACCTGCGCATCGCCCACGAAGCCGCGCTCCCCGCCATCGTCGTCGGCGACATCGACCTGGGCGGCGTCTTCGCCGCCCTGTACGGCACCGTGGCCCTGCTGCCCGACCACTACCGGGCCCTGGTCAGGGGCTTCGTCATCAACAAGCTGCGGGGCGACCCCGCCCTGCTGCTCGACGGCTGCGCCCAGCTCGAAGCACGCAGCGGCGTGCCCACCCTGGGGGTGCTGCCCTGGCTGGACGGGGTCGAGCTCGACGCCGAGGACTCCCTGGCCCTGCGCACCCCGCCGCCCGCGGCCCGCCGATCGAGCGACAACACCGGCGACCTGCTCGACGTGGCCGTCATCTCCTTCCCCCGCATCTCCAACTTCACCGACCTCGATCCCCTGGTCCACGAGCCCGGCGTCGGCGTCCGCTTCGTGGCCGATGCCGCCGGCCTGGGCCGCCCCGACCTGATCGTGCTGCCCGGCACCAAGGCCACGGTGGCCGACCTGGCCTGGCTGCGGGACCGGGGCCTGGAGCGGGCCATCCGCACCGCCGCCGTCGCCGGCACCACCGTCATCGGCATCTGCGGCGGCTATCAGATGCTGGGCCGCAGCATCGACGACGAGGTCGAATCGGGCGCCGGCTCGGTCGACGGTCTGGCCCTGCTGCCCGTGAGCACCCACTTCGGCGCCGACAAGGTCACCCGCCGGGTCAGCGGCACCGCCCTGGGCCACCCGGTCGCGGGCTACCAGATCCACCACGGCCGGGTCCGGGTCGAGGGCGGCGACACCTTCCTCGCCCTCGACGGCGACCACGCCGACAGCGACGCTGACAACGACCCCGAGGGCATCAGCATCGCCAACGTCCACGGCACCACGGTGCACGGCCTGTTCGAGAACGATGCCTTCCGGGCCGCCTTCCTGACCAGGGTGGCCCAGCAGGGGACGAAGCGCTTCTCCCCCGGCGCCACCGGCTTCGCCGCCCGGCGCGAGGCCCGCATCGACCGCTTGGCCGACGCCCTCGAGGTCCACCTCGACCTCGACGCCATCTTCGCCCTCATCGCCTCGGCCGCCCTGCCCCCCGGGCCGACCCCCCAGCAAGGACGCCCCACCATGGACGCACAGCTGTGATCTGGTACATCACCAACGTCGACACCGAGATCCTCGCCCTGCGCACGGCCGTCGAGTCCCTGCCCGAGGGCTTCGACCGGGTCCGGGCCGCCCAGCCGTGGACCTTCGACGAGCCCCTCGACCTCGACGGCGCCCGCTGCGTGCTCGTGCGCCTGCTGCGGGGTCGCACCGGCTGGGAGGACGGCTTCGACGACCTTCGACGCCGCTGCCTCGAACGGAGCATCCCCTTCATCGCCTGGAGCGGCGAGGGGGTGCCCGACGCCAACCTCACCGCCCTGTCCACCGTGCCCAGCGCCATCGTGACCGAGGGCTTCGGCTACCTGGTCAACGGCGGGCCCGAGAACTTCGAGCACCTGCTGCGCTTCGTGGCCGACACCGTGCTGCTCGAGGGCTTCGGCTTCGACGCCCCCAAGGAGATCCCCTCCCACGGGGTGTGGCGGGCCCCCATCCAGCGGGACCCGGCCAAGCCGCTGGTGGGCGTGGTCTTCTACCGGGCCCACCTGGTGGCGGGCAACACCCAGTTCGTCACCGACCTGTGCGACGGGCTGGAAGCGGCCGGCGTCGACGCCATGGCCGTGTGGTGCTACTCGGTCCGTGACCAGGCCGGACAGCCCGTGGTCGACCTGTTGGGCAACGCCGACATCGACGTGCTCGTCACCACGGTGCTGGCTGCCGGTGGGGCGTCGGCGGGGGCCGGGGTCATCGGCGCCGACGGCGGTCTCGAGGCCGAGACCTGGGACGCGTCGGCCCTGGCCTCCCTGGACGTGCCCATCCTCCAGGCCCCGTCCTCGGGTTGGTCCCGCGAGCAGTGGCAGGCGTCGGACGCCGGGCTCGGCCCCTACGACGCCACCGCCGGGGTGGCCATCCCCGAGCTCGACGGCCGCGTGGTGGCCCCCGTGTTCGCCTTCAACGAGGTGGTGGACGACGGCGACGAGCTCGGCGTCTCCGTCCGGGCCTACCGCACCGTCCCCGACCGGGTGGCCCGGGTCGCCGGCCTGGCCGCCCGTTACGCCCGCCTGCGCCACACCCCCGCCGCCCAGCGCAAGGTGGCCATCATCCTCAGCGCCTACCCCACCAAGCGCAGCCGTCTGGGCAACGCCGTGGGCCTGGACACCCCGGCCTCGGCCATCCTCATCCTCGATGCCCTGGCCCGGGCCGGCTACCAGCTCAGCGACCGTCCCGCCGACGGCGACACCCTCATGGCCGCCCTGGCCGACGGGCTGACCTACGAGTCCGAGACCCTGTCCCCCGAGCAGCTGGCGGCGGCCGTCGGACATATGGACGGACATAGGTACAGCTCGTGGTTCGCCACCCTGCCCGACGATGCCCGGGGCGAGCTGGAAGGGGCCTGGGGGCCGGCCCCGGGACAGCAGCGCATCGTCGACGGCCAGCTCGTGTTCAGCGGCCTCGACCTGGGCAACGTGGTCGTTGCCATCCAGCCGCCCCGGGGCTACGGAGACGACCCCGTGGCCGTCTACCACTCCCCCAACCTGGCTCCGGCCCACCACTACGTGGCCTTCTACCGCTGGCTGGACGAGGTGTGGGGGGCCGACGCCATCGTCCACCTGGGCAAGCACGGCACCCTGGAGTGGCTGCCGGGCAAGGCCCTGGCCCTGTCGGCGGGCTGCTGGCCCGACGCCGCGCTGGGCGACGTGCCCTTCTTCTACCCCTTCGTGGTCAACGACCCCGGCGAGGGCAGCCAGGCCAAGCGCCGCACCCACGCCGTGGTCATCGACCACCTGCTGCCCCCCATGACCAGGGCCGACACCTACGACGAGATGGCCCGCCTCGAGCAGCTGTTCGACGAGTACGCCCAGCTCCAGTCGCTCGACCCCACCAAGCTGCCCGCCCTGCGCGACCGCATATGGGCCCTGCTCCAGGAGGCGGCCATCGACCGCGACCTGGGTCTCGACGAGTCCCCCGACGAGGACAGCTTCGACGACGTGCTGCTGCACGTGGACGGCTACCTGTGCAGCCTCAAGGACGCCCAGATCCGTGGCGGCCTGCACACCCTGGGCCAGCCCCCCGAGGGCGAGGCCCTGGTCGACCTGGTCCTGGCCATCACCCGCCTGGCCCAGGGGAGCCGGGTGCCCTCGCTGCGACAGACCGTGGCCGATCGTGACGGCCTCGACCTGCAGGACCCGCTGGCGCTGGACGCCATCGAGGCCGGGGCCCGCCAGCTGCTGGTGGCCGCCGCCGCTCGGGGCTGGCACGCAGCGGAGGATGATCTGCCCACCGTGCGCTGGGCGTGCCAGTGGCTGGTGCCCATGCTCGGCCGCTCCACCGACGAGCTCACCAACCTGCTGGCCGGGCTGGAGGGGCGCCACGTGCCCGCCGGGCCCAGCGGCAGCCTGACCCGGGGCGGGGCCCACGTCCTGCCCACGGGGCGGAACTTCTACTCCGTCGACCCCAAGTCGCTGCCCTCCGAGCTGAGCTGGGAGGTGGGCTGCCGGCTGGCCGACGCCCTCCTGGCCCGCCACCTCGAGGAGGAGGGCGACTACCCCCGCACCGTGGGCCTGGTGCTGTGGGGCACGGCCGTCATGCGCACGCAGGGCGACGACGTGGCCGAGGCCCTGGCGCTCTTGGGGGTGCGCCCGGTGTGGGCGCCCGAGTCCCGCCGGGTGGTGGGCCTCGAGGTCATCCCCCCGGCCGAGCTGGGCCGGCCCCGCATCGACGTCACCCTGCGCATCTCGGGCTTCTTCCGCGACGCCTTCCCCAACCTGGTCAACCTGGTCGACGAGGCCGTCGAGCTGGTGGCGGCCCTGGACGAGGCCCCCGAATCGAACTTCGTGGCCGCTTCGGGCTCGACCGACCCCCGCATCTTCGGCCCCGGGCCCGGCACCTACGGGGTGGGCCTGCTGCAGCTGCTGGAGCAGCGCAACTGGCGCTCGGACGACGACCTGGCCGCGGTGTACATCGCCTGGTCGGGCTTCTCCTTCGGACGGGCGGCCTACGGGGTGGCCGACGAGGACGCCATGCGCCGGCGCTTCGCCGCCATCGACGTGGCCGTGAAGAACCAGGACAACCGCGAGCACGACATCTTCGACTCCGACGACTACCTGCAGGAGCACGGCGGCATGGTGGCCACCATCCGCTCGCTGACGGGGCGCGATCCCAAGGCGTGGTTCGGCGATTCGGCCGACCCCGCCCGCCCCCAGGTGCGTTCGCTGGCCGAAGAGGCGGCCCGGGTGGTGCGCACCCGGGTCGTCAACCCCCGCTGGATCGAGGCCATGCAGCGCCACGGCTACAAGGGGGCCTTCGAGATGTCGGCCACCGTCGACTACCTGTTCGGCTACGACGCCACCGCCCACGTCGTCGAGGACTGGATGTACGAGCGGGTGACAGCCAGCTACGTGGCCGACCCCGCCGTGCGCAAGTTCTTCGAGCGGTCCAACCCCTGGGCCCTGCGCTCCATCGCCGAGAAGCTGCTGGAGGCCAACGAACGGGGCATGTGGGCGGCCAGCGCCGAGGCCCTGACCACCCTGCGCGATGCCATCCTCGAAGCCGAGGGCTGGGAGGAGCGCCGGTGAGCGACGCCACGCCACCGCCCGTCGGCGGGTCGGGCCCGGCCCGAGGGCCCCTGGCCGGTCGGGCCCACGCCGAGCAGACCACCGCGTCCCCGGTGCCTTCCAGCGGCGCCGTGCGCCTGCCGTTCTCCGCCGTGGTCGGTCAGGACGAGGTCAAGCTGGCCCTGCTGCTGGCCGCGGCCCAGCCCCGGTTGGCCGGGGTGCTGTTGCGGGGGGAGAAGGGGTCGGCCAAGACGACCCTGGCCCGGGGCCTGGCCGCCCTGCTGCCCGGCGACGGACCCTTCGTCGAGCTGCCCCTGGGGGCGACCGAGGACCGCCTGCTGGGTTCGGTCGATGTAGCCGAGCTGCTGACCACGGGCTCGCCCCGGGTGCGGACGGGGCTGCTGGCCGCGGCCGACGGCGGCGTGCTCTACGTCGACGAGATCAACCTGCTGGCCGACCACCTCGTCGACGCCCTGCTCGACGTGGCCGTGTCCGGCGTGAACCGCATCGAGCGCGACGGGGTGTCCCACAGCCACCCGGCACGCTTCGTGCTGGTGGGATCCATGAACCCCGAGGAGGGGGAGCTGCGACCCCAGCTCTTGGACCGCTTCGGCCTCGCCGTCGACGTCGTGTCCTCGGACGACCCTGCGGTGCGGGCCGAGGTGGTGCGCCGCCAGCTGGCCGCCGAGCGGGGCCTCGAGCCCGTGGCTGATGTCGCCGACCAGGACGCCGACCTACGCCGACGGTTGGCCGAGCTGGTGCCCGCCGAGGTGCCCGACGAACTGATCGCCCTGGCCAGCGCCGTGGCCGTTGCCGTGGGGGCCGAGGGACTGCGGGCCGACCTCATGCTCTGTCGAGCCGCCGCCGCCCACGCCGGCTGGGAGGGTCGCTCGGTGGCCACGGAGGACGACCTGCGCGTCGTGGCCCCCCTGGTGCTCGGCCACCGTCGCCGCCGCTCCCCCTTCGACGACCCCGGCCTGCCCCCCGAAGTGCTCGACGATGCCTTCGACCAGGCCGCAGCATCCCGGCCCGACCGCGACGTCCCGCCACCCCCCGCGGACGGAGCCGACGAGCGCGCCGAAGTCGATCGCTCCGAAGCTCCAGGCTCCGACGGCAGCTCTCCCCAGGCACCCCCCGACGGCGAATCGACGTCGAATCGACGCGACGACGGTCAACCGGCTGACGGTCAACCGGCTGACCAGCCCCCCGAGAGTTCGCCCGGTGATCCCGGCCGGATCGTCGCCCCCGTGGCTGAGGTACGGGCCCCGGCGCTGGGTGGCCAGCGCCTGCGGACCACCACAGCCCCCGCCGGCCGCCGGTCGGTGGCCCAGGGCGACGCCGGCCGCTTCGTGCGTGACAAGCCCTTCACCGACGGTGCCCCGGTGGCCGCCCTGCCCACGGCTCTGGCCGCTGCTGGCCGCCGGGCCGCCGATCCCACCGCAGCGGCGGTAGACCGGGCCGACCTGCGATCTGCCGTGCGCGAGCGCAAGGTGGGCAACCTGGTCATCCTGGCCGTGGACACCTCAGGGTCCATGGGAGCCGAGCGCCGCATCGCCCTGGCCAAGGGGGCGGTGCTCGCCCTGTTGACCGACGCCTACCAACGCCGGGACCGGGTGGCCCTGGTGGCGTTCCGAGGCGAGAACGCCGAAGTCGTCCTGCGCCCCACCGCCTCGGTGGAGATCGCCCGTTCCCGACTGGCCGACCTGCCCGTGGGCGGTCCGACCCCCCTGGCCGCAGGCCTGGACGCAGCGTTGAAGCTGGCCCAGGGCGGCAGCGGTGACCAGGGCCTGGAGCCCCTGATCGTGCTGATCACCGACGGTAGGGCCACCTCCGGTGGCGTCGACCCCCTGGCCCAGTCGCAAGCCTCGGCCGAGCGGGTGGCCCAGGCTGGCATCCCCTGTGTCGTGGTCGACGCCGAACGCAGTCCTCGCCTCGGCCTGGCCGTCGAACTGGCCACCATCCTCGGCGCCGACCTCGTCGACCTCGACCACCTCACCGACGGCCACCTCGAACGCACCATCAGGACCCGCCTCACCACCCCCCGCTAGGTCAGAGGCGGCTGCGGCTCACAGCCAGATCGCGTCGCTTCGGATGTCGTCGTCGCGAGGCAGGAGGGCGCCCAGCGACATCACGTCGACCTTGCGTCCCAGCAACTCGGCCAAGTCGTCCTGCACGCGGACCAGGTCGAACAACGAACTGCCGGACTCGAACTCGACCAACAGGTCGATGTCACTGGCCGGAGTCTCCTCGCCACGGGCCACCGATCCGAAGACGGCGACCGACCGGCCACGATGTCGAGCCACCGTGGACCGGATCTCTTCCTTGTGCGCTTCGACCAGCGCCCTGAGCGGCGCAAACGCCACGTCAGCCATGCCGATCATCCTATGCGCTCTACGAGCTGACGGCCTCGGGGCGGCAAGCCACCTCACGCGGAGCGGCGGCTCGAGCCGAACGCTCGCACAGCAGGCCGAACACGACGGCCATGACCGTCCACATGAGGGCGCTCTGGCCCAGGGAGTCGACCCGGAAGCGCCAGATCAGCTTGGCCGGCACCTCGATGGGGTCGGGGTTGGCCGGCCACACCAGGAACGACACCCCGAGCACGGCCGAATAGGCCAGTCCCGTCAGCGCGAAGCGGCGGGCGCCGACGATGCCCGTGCGGGTGAGGTGGTCCCACAGGTACCAGGCCAGCAGCACGAAGATCACCGACGCCACCAGCAGGGTGCCGTAGGCGAGGGTGCGCTCGTTCACCGTGTCGGGGTCACCGACGGCGGGGGGGTTGCCCGGGTACTTGAGGAAGGGCACGAAGGTCAGGGCCACGAAGGCCGCGGTGGCCAGGCGCGATGCCCGGCCGAAGGGGCCGTCACCGGGCAGGCGGTGCCACTGCGACGCCGCCACCACCCCGTAGACCACGCCCAGGAACAGGCCGAACAGGACCGCCGCCAGCATGCCCCCCACCACCTGGGTGCTGCGGCTGAACATGGGCTCCTCGGTCGAGGTGCTGGCCGCTTCCTCGATGCGCAGAGCCCAACGGATGGGGCGCTCGGTCACCAGCCACTGGAACAGGGCGGCGGCCAGACCACCGGCGGCGCCGGCGATGGCGCCGCGGGTCAAGAAGGTGCGCGCGTTGTCCACGAGGTCTCGTCCGACGTCAGGAGGGCGTCAGTGGCAGGGGAAGCCGAGGGCGTGACGACCGTCGTGGAAGAACTCGTGCACGCGCTCCCACGAGGTGAGGAGGGCGCCGTTCTCCTGCAGCATCACGTACGCGGCGAACAGGGCCACGGCCATGGCCACCCACACCCACGCCGGGATGCGGATCGGCTGGACCGCGGTTCCGGGCTGCTGCACCACTGAGGCCATCGTTGCTCTCCATCACGCTCGTGGACCATCACGTGGCCGGTCTCCTGGCTCCCGGGTCGACGCTCGCCCCGCCTTCCCAGGCCAGGCCCAGTGACGTCTTGGGGTCCGCTCTCCGGTCACAGTGGCGAGCACCACGCCGGATTCACACCGGCTTCCCGACACCACGCGCCGCAACCGTAGACCACGAAGGACCCGGTGGGCCCCTCCTGGAGCCCACCGGGCACGTCGCACGTAGGATCAGGCGGCCCCAGCCGCCGCTGGACACCGCCGAGGTCAGCCATGACGACGAGCCCGACCGCCCTGGCCCGTTCGCGGACCTCCCTGCCCCAGGTGGTGGAGACGCTGCGCTCGGTCCTGCGCTTCCGGCCCCTGGAGCTCGACCGCACCGAACGGCGTCTGGCCCGGGCCGCCTCGGTGGCCGACCTGCGGGCCATCGCCCGTCGACGCCTGCCCCGGGGCGTCTTCGACTACATCGACGGCGGCGCCGAGGACGAGCGCAGCCTGGCCGCCAACACCGCGGCCTTCGCCCAGATGGGCTTCAAGCCCCGGGTCCTGCGCGACGTGGGCGCCGTGGACCCCTCGACCACGCTTCTGGGCCGGCCGCTGCCCCTCCCCCTCGTGCTCGCCCCCACCGGCTTCACCCGCATCGCCGACCCCGACGGCGAGCTGGCCGTGGCCCGGGCCGCGGCCCGGGCCGACCTTCCCTACACCCTGTCCACCCTGTCGACCCGCTCCCTCGAGGAGGTGGCCGCGGCCAGCGACGGGCGCCACTGGTTCCAGGTCTACGTGTGGCGGGACAAGGGCCTGCTGAAGGAGATGATCACCCGGGCGGCGGACGCCGGCTACGAGGCCCTGGTGCTGACGGTGGACACCGCTGTGCTGGGCCGACGTGAGCGAGACGTGCGCCGGGGCTTCTCCCTGCCCCCCAAGATCGGTCTCGACACCCTGGTCGACGGTTTGGTCCACCCCGGCTGGACCTGGGACTTCGTCCGGGCCGAGCCCATCCGCTTCGCCAACGTCGTCGGTGGCCCCGTGGGCGACGGCTCCAGCGCCGTGACCCTGGCCGAGTACATCAACAGCCAGTTCGACCCCGCCCTGTCCTGGCGCGACCTCGAGTGGCTGCGCTCGGTGTGGGACGGGCCCATCGTGGTCAAGGGCATCCAGACCGTGGCCGACGCCGAACTGGCCGTGGAGCACGGCGTCGAGGCCATCGCCCTGTCCAACCACGGCGGTCGCCAGCTGGACATGGCCCCGGCCATCGTCGACCTGGTGGCCCCCGTGGCCGACGCCGTGGGCGACCGCATCGAGATCATCTGCGACGGCGGGATCCGTCGGGGCAGCGACATCGTCAAGGCCGTCGCCCTGGGAGCCAGGGCGGCCATGGCCGGACGGGCCTACCTCTACGGCTTGGGGGCAGCCGGCGAGCGGGGGGTGGACCACGTGCTCGGCCTGCTCGACGCCGACGTGCGCCGCACCATGGCCCTGGTCGGCGCCCGCACCGTCGACGACCTCACCCCCGACCTGGTCTCCCACCGTCGGACCTGACCGGGCTGAGCCGGGCTGAGCCAGCCGGTCAGGTCAGCCGTCAGCGGAGCAGGGAGCGGTAGTCGTCCCTGGTCACGGGGGCCGCCCGCAGGGTGCCATCGGCGGCGGGCACGTCGAGCGGAGCCCCCTGCAGGGTGAACACCACCCGATCCACCCCCACCAGCTCGGTCGTGGTCAGCACCAGCTGGGCCAGGGCAAGCTGTTGCTCGCGCTCGGGCAGGGAGCGGAAGCGATCGGCCAGGTCGATGCGGCCGACCCCGCCCGAGGACCGGGCGGCGAGCACGAAGTCCTCGGGGGCGAGCACGCTGCGCAGGCCCTTGGCCTCCTCCTCGGCCGAGGCGGGCTGGCCCAGGGCCTCGATGACGCTGGCCATGCCCACGGGCGCGGGCACCGAGCGCCGCACCGGGGCCAGGCCGTCCTTGCCCACCAGGTAGAGCACGGCGCCATCGGTGGTGAACGCCGTGGTCGTGGTGGACGTGGCCGGATCGAGCAGGTCGTAGGGCACGTCCTCGTTGGGCGTGGGTCGGGCTGCCCCCTCGAGCGGCACCCCACAGCCGGCGGTGGTGGCCACGGCCCCCGCCACCACGGCCACGGCCACCACGACCCGGCGCCAGGGCGTCATCGGGCCCGCTCGCCGTCGCCGGCGGGCCCTGGCCTCAGGTCGAGAGGGAGGCCCAGCTCGTCGTCGTCGACCACGTCGTCGTCGGGGTCGGCCAGCAGGGGCAGCTCGGCCACGAAGCGGGCCCCGCCTCCGGACACGTCCTCGACGTGGAGGTGGCCTCCCTGCAGACGCAGCTGCTCGGCGGCCAGGGACAGGCCCAGACCCGTGCCCTTGCGGCCCGAGCTGTGGGCGGCGACCCCCCGGTAGAAGCGCTCGAAGACCCGTTCCCGTTCAGCTGCGGGCACCCCGGGTCCGCCGTCCTCGACGGCCAGGCACAGCACGTCACCGGCCCGTTTGGCCCGCAGCACCGTGGCCCCCCCGGCATAGCGGTCGGCGTTGTCCAACAGGTTGACCAGCACACGCTCCAGCCGACGTCGGTCGACGCTGACCCGCTCGGGCAGGGCGGGGTCGATGACGAGCTCGGCACCAGGGCCGGGGCCGACGCCCTCCCTGCTGGCCAGCAGGCGCCGCAGGTAGTCCCGCAGCCACACCCCTTCGAGCTCGAGCTGCTCGGCCCCGGCATCGAGGCGGGAGATCTCCAACAGGTCGAGCACCAGGGCCTGGAAGTAGGTGATCTGGGTGGTGAGGATGCCCAGGGCCATGCGGGACCGCTCGGGCAGTTCGCTCTCCTGGCGGCCGAGCACGGCCACGGCCGAGGACAGGGCGGTCAACGGCGTGCGCAGCTCGTGGCTGACGTCGGACGCGAAGCGTTGCTCACGCTCGATGCGGTCCTGCAGGGCCTCGACCATGGCGTTGAACGAGTTGGCCAGGGAGGACAGGTCGGGGTCACGCCCGGCGGGCAGGCGGCTGTCGAGGGCGCCGGCGCCGATCTCGGCCGCCACCGCCGCGGTGTCGCGCAGCGGCCGCAGCACCCGACGGCTGGCGTACTGGCCCACGGCCGCCCCGGCCAGGGTGGTGATGGTGGCCGAGACGACCAGGGACACGGCCAGGGTGCGCAGGGTGTCCGACAGCCCGTCGAGGGGGAACGTCTCGAAGTACCAGGCGTCGATGGAGGGCAGGGGTGTGCCCACCACCAGGCTGGCGTGGCCGCCGACCATGGTGCGACGCCGGGCCGGCTTGCCCTGTTGCACCAGGTCACGGACATCGGGCGGGATCAGGGACTCGCCCGAGGTCACACCCGAGGCCAACCAGCGCCCGTCGTAGCGCACCACGATCTGGGAGCCGGCGTCCGTGGCCAGCGAGCTGAGGGTGTCGCCCACCTCGCCGCTCGATGACCGCAGCACGTCGCGCAGCAGCCGGGCGTTGAGGTACGCCTGGCGCGACGCCAGCTCCTCGCGCTGGCTGGTCAGGTAGGTCCTGGTCAGCTGGTACGTCAGCACGGACAGGACAACTGAGAGCACGAGGGCGCCCAACGCGAAGGCGAGGGAGGAGCGGGCTCGCAGGCCGAGCCCGGGCGTGGGGCCGGGAGGCGTCGCCGGCGCGCCGGCCGGGTCTCGTCGCCGTAGCGGCACGAGAACAGGAGGCGCAGGTGCAGGCCGGGCGGTCAAGCCCACGGGCGTGCCGGCCCGCTACCGGAGGGCGCGACACGGTGCATCGGCCCCCAACTTCGCACCTCCATGTGACGGCCCGGTGCGCCCCCGGTACCGGACCGGTGACCGATCCGCTGCCCGGCTGGCCGATACGCGCCAACATGGAGCCATGGCCGCGCGGATCCTGGTGATCGAGGACGAACCCGACGTGCGGGCCCTCCTGCGCATGCTGCTCGAGGACGAGGGCTACGCCGTGGACGAGGCCGGCGACGCCGAGGCCGGTCTGGCCGCCTTCGAGAAGCAGGAACCCCACCTGGTGCTGGTCGACCTGAAGCTGCCGGGACGCAACGGCTACGAGGTGTGTCGGTCCATCCGCTACCAGGGCAGCACCATCCCCATCATCGTGGTGACAGCCCAGGTCGACAGCCATGACGTGGTGGCCGGCCTCGAGGCCGGGGCCGACGACTACGTCACCAAGCCCTACGTGCCCAAGGAGCTGGCCGCCCGCATCCGCGCCGCCCTGCGCCGGGCCGACCGCGACGTGCCCGCCAACCCGCCCCGCCGCCGACTCGAGTTCGGCGAGCTCGTGGTCAGCGCGGACGAGGGCCGGGTGTGGCTGGCCGGTGACGAGATCACCCTCACCCGCACCGAGTTCAAGCTGCTGGTCGAGCTGGCCCAGCACCCGGGCATCGTGTTGAGCCGGGACCAGCTGCTGCAACGGGTGTGGGGCTACGACTACCTGGGCGACTCCCGCCTGGTCGACGCCCACGTCCGCCGCCTGCGCACCAAGATCGAGGACGACGCCGCCAACCCCCGCTACGTGCTCACCGTGCGGGGCCTGGGCTACCGCCTCGCCGGCTGACGCCCACGGCCGACCTCGACGCGATCACCCGCCAACCGCGGTGTCCTGCCGAGGGGGAGGTCGTGGCCCGGTAGGGTCGCCTCCATGGTGACCGAGGACGACATCCGACAGAAGCTGCTCGACAAGGTGGCGACGCTGCTCGACGCCGAGTGGGGTCCGACGTGGGCCCCGGCGGGCGAGATCGGCCAGCTGGTCGAGGCGTACTCGACCCTCGTCGACCTCACCGTGCTCGACGACGAGCTCTTCGAGCTCGAGCTCGAAGACGAGCTGGACGACGACGGGGCCAACTGAGGACGACGGGCCAACTGAGGAAGACGGGCCGACTGGGCACGTCTGCGTCCCGAGCAGTTCCAACTGCGCCGCGACAGGTCGGGGGCGTCGGCGGCGTCGAAGAGGCATGGGAGGCCGTGTGGTCGCTGAGCAGGAGCCACCGGTGACAGGGCCGCCACCGGACCCCTCGGCCGACCGACCGGCGGAACCGCCCTTCGCCGTCGACACCCCGGCCGGTTTCGTCGCCTTCTACCGGGCCAGCGTGGGCGAGGTGCACCGCTACCTCTCCCGCCTGGCCGGCGGCGACCGCGCCCTGGCTGAGGACCTGACCCAGGAGGCCTTCCTGGCCCTGGCCCGCCAGGCGGGCGCGGGACGGGTCACGCGGGTGGACGTGGGCTGGGTGATCGTGGCCGGCCGCCGTCGCTTCCTCGACCACATCCGCAGCCAGGGGCGCGAGGCCCGACGCCTCGAGCAGGTGGCCGTCGAGGTCGTGGCGCCAGCGGCGGAACCGGACTGGTCCACGGTCGACCCCCACGCCGCCCTGGCCCAGCTGGGCCGGCTGCCCGAGGACCAGCGCACCGCGCTCGTGCTGCGCTACGTGGACGACCTGTCCACCGCAGCCGTGGCCACCCAGCTCGACCGCAGCGTCGCCGCCACCGAGTCCCTGCTCGCCCGGGCCCGCCGTGAGCTGGCCCGCCTCGTCTCGGAGGCCCGCCGTGGCTGAAGACCCCCTCGCCGGCCTGCTGCGCCGCACCGGCCTCGAGCCCGGCCCCGCCTTCGCCGACGAGCTCGAGGCCACCCTGCGGGCCGAGCTTGCCGGGCTGGCCACGCCGACCACCGGGGAACCGGTGCCCGCTCGGGGCGATGGACCTCCTGCGGCGATGGTGCCCCCGACCGTGGCCGGCGAACCGGTGGTCACCCTGTCCACGACGTCCCCAGGAGGCTCTGTGAGCTCCACCCCGAACACCGCTCCCCGTTCCCGCCGCGTCCTGCTGGCCGCCGCCGCCGCGCTGATCGTGGTGGGCGTGGCCGGCGTCGCCCTGGCCCTGAGCCGCGGCGTGGGCGACGAGGGCGTGGCCGTCGATGCCGGTCCCGCGACCTCGGTGACCACGGCGGCGACGGGTCCGTCGTCCACGACGGAGCCCACCGCGGCGTCCACGGCCACGACGGCAGCTCCGGGTGTGCCCGTCCCCGGCTGGGCGGCGCCGGTGGCCGTGGCCCTGCCCCCAGGCTGGACGGCGGTGGCCGCGGACTGCCCCGACCCCCGCACGGTGGCCACCTCGGCCAACCGGGCCACCACCGCAGGCCACTGCGACGATCGGCCCGGCCCTTCCATCCTCATCGAGCCCCTGCCCCGCGACCTCGACGGCACGGCCACCACCTGCCAGCCCGCGGTGCTGGCCGACGGCACCACCACCTGCGAACGCGCTGATGGGGCGACGAAGCGTCGCCTGGTGCTGGTCGACGGCCAGGACGTGCTCGTCACCGCGACGTCGGTGGGCGATGCCGAGGTCGACGCCGCCCTGCGCTCCTTGGCCCGCACCGCGGTGGCGCCGGCATCGGCATCCACCGGTGCTGTGGCCGGAGGGGGCAGCACGGCGGCGCTCGATGCCGCTTTCGGACCCATCGTGACCGGGGGCTGCGCCGCCCTGACGACATCGGCGTCGGACCCCGCGGCGTTGCAGGCGCCGTGTGCGGCCCTGGGCCTGGCCAGCGGAGGGGCCACGGTGGCCGGCGCCCGCTTCTCCCCCACCACCGCGGACGAGCCCGGCACGGCCCGCTACGTGGTCGACGTGACCCTGCCCGGGGGTGAGCTCCGCAGCGCCGAGGTGACCATCGCCTACCGCTGGGCCGCCGACGTCCGCCAGGGCGCATGGTGGCTCATGGCCATCCAGCCCCGGTGAACGACGGCGGCTGAGGGCGCGGCGGTCAGGCCCGGCGCGTCCTGAGGCTGCCCCGGCGCCGCAGGATGGCGGCGGCGAACGTGGCCACCAGGCCGCTGCCCAGCAGCGTCGCCCCCGAGGCGGCGGTGTCGGTGCTGTCCCGACCGGTCGTGGCCAGGCGAGCGCTCTGGATGCCGGCGACCTCGACGGCCACGGTGGTGGTGGGCAGCCGGGGGTTGGGGTCGTTGGGCACCGGGGACAACGCCGACCTGATGGGCTGGTTGACGGCCCCCGACGCTGCGGCGACCAGGGGTGGCGTCGTCGTGCTCGTGGTGGGGGCGGCCGTGGTCGGCGTCGTTGCCCCACCACCGGTGGTAGTGGGCGTGGTGCTGGGCGGCTCGACCACCGGGGGATCGGTGGCCGGGGGTGCCGTGGTGCCCGGCGTGGTCGTCGTGGTGGTCGGCGGGCGGGTGGTGGTCGTGGTGATCACCTCGGCCACGCCGAACTCGAAGTAGCCGCTCCCCCCGGGGGCGACGTCACGGGTCAGGCCCGTGGTGCCTTCGAAGCCGCTGGGCGGTCGCCCCGTCACGGTGACGGTGCCACCGCCGCCGTCGCCGAACCAGTACACGTGGCCGTCGTCGTCGGGCACGAGGTAGACGAGGGGCTCGCCATTCGCATCGCTGACGAGGATGCTCACGTCGGTGGCGCCGACCTCGTCGGCGTCGAAGTCGCCGTCGCGGTCCTCGTCGATCCACACGCGACCGTCGAGCTCGATGTTCTCGTCGACGTCACCGAAGGCCGAGGTGTTGCCGAAGTCGGCGTCGGAGACGACGCCGGCCAGGTCGAGCACGATGACGTCGTCGGTGGTGTTGTCGCTGTACCCGTCGGGGTTGGACACCTCGACGACCTGGTAGGTGCCGGGTTCCAGGTCACCGAAGAAGTAGGTGCCGTTGTCCCCTGTCGTGGTCGAGGCGACGAAGTTGCCGTCCTCGTCCTGGAGCTGGATGGTCGCACCCTCGATGCCCGGTTCACCGCCCTGGCGCTGTCCGTCGCTGTTCAGGTCGTGGAACACCGTGCCGGCGATCTGCACCCCGGGGTCCGCCGAAGCCGTTCCCTGGTCGACCACGATCGTCACCAGGGCGACGCCGGCCAGCACCAACCCACGCCCAACCTCTGCCCGCCCGCTGCGCATGGCCCGCAACCGTTGCCTCCCGTCCGACCTGACCTTCGTCGAGCTGAGCTCGCGAAGCGTTACTCCACTGGCAGTCGGCCGAACGGGGCTCGACGTGAGTCCAAAGACCCAATTGGCGTCCGCCCAGGGGGTCTCTGCCCAGTCGCCTCCGACCTACGATGACGCACCGTGTCCGCTCCCCCGCTCATCGTCGGTCGTCGCTGATGTCGGCCGGCTCCCGGCGCGACCGGTTCCTCACCGTCTACGGCCGCATGCCCGTGCTCGAGGCCCTGGGCTCGACCGATCTGGCCGTCGACCGGGTCTTCGTGGCCGAGGGCGCCGGGGGTGACGGCCTGGACCGCATCCTGCGCGCCGCAGCCGACCGCAGGGTGGCCGTCGAGCCCGTCACCGTCGAGCGCCTCGGCGCCCTGGCCCGCAACGGCCGCCACCACCAGGGGGTGGCCGCCGACATCGAGGCCCCCAACCTGGCCCACCTCAACACCTTCCTCGACCGTCGTTCCCACGGCCGGGCCCACCGCACCGCCGTCGTGGTGCTCGACTCGGTCCACAACCCGTCCAACGTGGGCATGGTCATCCGCTCCGTCGCCGCCGCCGGCCTCGAGGGCATCGTCGTGCCCGACCGGGGCACGGCCGAGCTCGGCCCCCTGGTGTTCAAGGCCTCGGCCGGCGTGGCCTTCACCGCTCCCGTGCTGCGCTGTGACACCACGGCCGACGCCCTCGCCGCCCTGGTCGACGCCCGCTTCGAGATCGTCGGCCTCGACGCCACCGAGCCCGGGGCCGAGGACCTGTTCACCACGGCCCTTCCCGAACGGGCGGCCTACGTGCTGGGCAACGAGGCCGATGGGCTGTCCCCCGTCACCCGCTCGGTGGTCGACCGTTGGCTGCGCATCCCCCTGCACGGTGGGGTGGAGTCGCTCAACGTGGCCTCGGCCGCCACCCTGGTGGCCTTCGAGGTGGCCCGCCGCCGGGCCTGACCTGCTGATGAGCTAGTCGATGAGGGTGCCGTCAGCGTTGACGTTGCCACTGGTGGTGTTGCCGTTGGCCGGCTTCTCGGCGCCGTCGTCGAGCAGCAGGGGCCCCCAGATGTGCCCGGGACCGATGAGGTTGTCGACGATGGCGCTGTCGTAGATCCGATCACCGTTGAGGCGCAGGGTGAAGCCGAAGCCGTTGACGTAGTTCCCCCGGATGGTGACCCGGCGGATCTCCTTGTTGGTGTCCTGGATGAACACGGCGGCGTTGGCCTGCTTGCGGCCGTTGTCGAGCTGCACGATGGTGTTGCCCTCGATGAGCACGTCGGTGCCGCCCTGCATCTGGATGCCGTCGTTGTGGGTCTTGGCCCCGAAGCTGAGGTCGTGGATGTAGTTGCCCACCACCTGGGCGCCGGTCCCCACCTTGATGCCGTCGGCGCACCCCGAGATGTCCGAGCCCTTGACCACGGCGGCACCGATGACGCCGGCGCCCCCGGGCTTGTCCTCGGAGCCGTTGCACACCACCTCGACGTTCTCGACCACGATGCCGGGCAGCCCGTCACGGTTGAAGATGCCCCCGACCTCGTTGTCGACGGTGATGCGGACGTTGCGGATGGTGATGTTGGGGGCGATGGGCACGATGGTGCCCGAGTACTCGATGCCCTCGATGTCGTGGTCCAGCTCCCACCAGCCCTCCTTCTGCTCGGCGGGAGCGAGGGACACGTCCGCCGCAGGGCCGGTCGAGTTGGCGTCGGGGTAGACCCGGGCCGCGGTGCTGGTCGTGGTCGGGCCCGTCGTCGTGGTCGTGGCCGGCACCGTGGTCACGGTGGTGCTGGGCACCGTGGTCGCCGTCGTGGCCGTGGTAGGCGCAGGCTGGCTGGTCGGGGGGGCGGCGCGGTCAGCCGACGAACCGCCGCGCCGCTCCCACAGCAGGCCGGCCAGGAGCCCACCCAGCAGGCTGACGGCGCCCACCAGGGCGGCGATCGTCATGAGACGTCGTCTCGTCATCAGCGCGGAGTCTATGGGGGGCATGGCCGAAGACCTGGTCAGGGCAGGCGGTCAGTAGCGGCGGAAGGTGCTGACCACCTCGACGTGGGCGGTGTGGGGGAACAGGTCGAGCACCTCGCTGCGCTCGAGGCGGTACCCCCGAGCTCCCAACAGGGCGGCATCGCGCCCCAGGGACCCGGCGTCGCAGCTGACCAGGACCACCAGCCCGGCACCGGTGCCGGCCACCACCTGGGCCGCGGCCTCGCCCAGACCGCGGCGGGAGGGGTCGGCCACCACCACGTCGGCCGGCGTCGGTCGCCACCGCTCCACCGGGCTGGTCACGACCTCGGCGCCGAGGTCGGCCAGGTTGTGGCGGGCGTCGGCGGTCGAGGACGGGTTGGCCTCGACGAGGGTGGTGCGGCCGGCGCCGACCCGGTGGCCCGCTGCGCTGAGCAGGCCCACCCCGCCGTAGGCGTCCACCAGGTGCCCGGGCGGGGCGCCGGTGGCGGTGGCGTGGGCGGACAGGGCGGCCGCCACCCGGTCCACGAGCAGGTCGGCCCCGTCGGCCCGGGTCTGGAAGAACGAGCGGGCCGAGATGCGGAAGCGACGGCCCCCGGCCACCTCGTGGTAGGCGGCGGCGGCCCCGGCGTCGAGCTCGTCGGCGCCGACCACGACCACGTCAGCCGGCAGGCGCACCCCCACGGCTGTGGGCTCGACCACGACCAACCGCTCCCCGGTACGGGCCCCGACCCGCAGGCTGGCCTCGGTGGCGTCGCCGAAGCGGCCCTCGGCCACCAGCTCGTCGAGCAGGGCGTGGGCCACCAGGCAGTGGGGCACGGTGACGGTGTCGTGGCTACGGGCCCGTCGGAACCCGGCCCGGCCGTGGCTGATGGCCACCCGCAGGGTGGTGCGGAAGCCCTCGGCCGGCAGGGCCTGACCCAGCAACACCTCGGGATCGGTCAGGCGGCCGATGCGGACGAGGGCGTCGAGGACGAGCTGGCGCTTGCGCTCCCGCTGCTCGGCCAGGGCGAGGTGCTGCAGGCTGCAGCCACCGCAGCCCCGGGCCACCTGGGGACAGGGCGGCTCCACCCGGGTGGGCGACGGGGTGGTGACGGCCACCAGTTCGCCTCGGGCGTAGCGCTTGCGGGCCTCGGTGATGCGCACCTGGACGCGGTCCCCGGGCACGGCGCCGGCCACGAAGACGACGCGGCCACCCTCGTCACGGCCCACGCCCTCGCCGCCCACGGCCAAGCCGTGCACGGCGAGCTCGACGACGTCCACCCGGCCGACAGTACCCGGCGCCGTTCGGTCCACCCGCCGGCCGACCGACCAGCGAGGGGGTGGGCCACCCTGGCCGGTGCGGCCGGTAGCGTTCGGGGCCGTGTCGCCTCCTCTCATCGTCCCCTCCGTGCTGCCCGCCGACTTCTCCCGATTGGGCGAGGCGTGCCGGCAGTTGGGCGAGGCCGGCGTGGACCGGATCCAGTTCGACGTGATGGACGGGCGCTTCGTGCCCAACATCACCTTCGGCGCCGACGTCATCGCCTCGGTCCGACCCTGGGTCGACGTGCCCTTCGAGGCCCACCTCATGATCGAGCACCCCGATCACCTGCTGAAGGCCTTCGTGGAGGCCGGCTGCGGCATCGTCATCGTCCACGCCGAGGCCTGCGTCCACCTGCACCGCACCCTGGGGGCCATCCGCGAGCTGGGCGCCTCGCCGGCCGTGGCCCTGGTGCCGTCGACCCCGGCCGTGGCCGTGGCCCACGTGCTCGACCTGGTCGACATGGTGCTGGTCATGACGGTGAACCCCGGCTGGGGCGGACAGGCTTACCTGGGCACCATGGAGCCCAAGATCGCCGAGGTGCGGGCCATGCTCGACGGCCTCGACCGTCCCGTCGACCTCGAGGTGGACGGCGGCATCGGCCCCCGGACCATCGGCGGGGCCGCGGCGGCGGGGGCCCGGGTGTTCATCGCCGGCAGCTCGCTGTTCTCCGAGCCCGCGGGCCTCGGCGCTGCGGTGACCGACCTCCGGGCGCGCGCGGCCGCCGCCATCGGGTGAGCCGTCTCCGCCGAGCACCGGCCTGGCGGGGCCGGGCCACCGTGGTGGTGCTGGTGGCCTCGGCCGCCGGGTTGTTGAGCGGCTGCCGCAGCGGCGGGTCGCGCGAGGCGTTCTGCGCCAAGGCCCCCGACGTGCCCGTGGTGCGAGATGTGGCCACGCTGGGTGAACCCGAGGGCCGCGACCAGGTCGACGAGCTCCTCAGTTCGCTGCAGGGGCTGCGGGATGCCTCTCCCGGCGAGGTGCGCAACGACGTCAACACCCTCGTCGCGGTGACGCGGGACCTGCGTGACGCCCTCGACGACGCGGCGGAGGGCAAGACAGGCCGTCCGGCCAGCGACCTGCAGCAGAACCTCGATGACTACGCCGCGGCCAGCGCCCGCATCGTCGAGTACGCGTCGCGCTGGTGCGGCATCGACCTCACCACGCCGACCACCGCGGCCCCCACGACCGTGCCCCCGACCAACGCGACCTCGGCCTCGGAGCCCACCGCAACGACGGCGGGCTGAGCTCCGGAGCGAGGTCGGCTGGGTTCAGAACAGCGGCGTCAGACCTGCTCGGGGGCCTGGCCCTGGCGCTTCTCGCGGACGGCGTCGATGATGCCGTACTCCTTGGCCTCTTCGGCCGTGAACCAACGGTCACGGTCGGAGTCCTCGACGATGCGCTCGACGGGCTGGCCGGTGTGGAAGGCGATGCGCTCGGCCATGAGGCGCTTGGTGTAGCGCATCTGCTCGGCCTGGATGGCGATGTCCGAGGCCTGGCCTCGGACGCCACCGGAGGGCTGGTGCATCATGACCCGGGCGTGCTGGAGGGCGTAGCGCTTGCCGGGGGCGCCGGCCGAGAGCAGGAACTGGCCCATGGAGGCGGCCAGGCCCACGCACACCGTGCCCACGTCGGGCTGGATGAACTGCATGGTGTCGTAGATGCCCATGCCGGCCGTGACCGACCCGCCGGGCGAGTTGATGTAGAGCCAGATGTCTCGGGTGGAGTCCTGCGCCTCGAGGTAGAGCAGCTCGGCCACGATGCGGTTGGCCACGTCGTCATCGACGGCGGCGCCGAGGAAGATGATGCGGTTCCGGAGCAGCTGGTTGTAGACGAAGACCGGGCTGTTCTCGCCCGGGCCCTCGGCGCGGATGGTGTCGGCGAAGGGGTCCATCACCGGCTGAGGCTACCGCCCACGACCAGCCCATCCGGACCTGATGTCCGATGTCGGCCGGCCGGCGCTCCCGGGCCGCCCCAACTAGCCTGGTCGGCGCCGCACGCGGGCGTGGCGAAACTGGCAGACGCGCTGGGTTTAGGTCCCAGTGAGCATCGCTCTTGGGGGTTCGAGTCCCCCCGCCCGCACCCTCGAGCTCCTGCTCCAACCCCGGCAAGTGGGCGGTGAGGTTGGTGTCGACGTTGCCGGTGAAGACCGGACCTGATCGTCCCCTGGACGATCAGGTCCGGCAGTCTCCTAGGCCCTGTGCAGTCTTGCGTACACCACCCGACATGGCGCTCAGGGCATCGTGTTCGGGTAGTACTGGCCGGCATCGAGGGTCGCCACCTCCGAGTAGAAGTCGGAGTCGAACGGCCAGTCGTTCTCTTCACCGGGTAGCGGACTCTGCATGAAGCGGCCGAACTCTCCGCCGTGGCGGTCGCTGCCGACCGCCGAGTACGCCTGACGCTTGTACGTCCAGTTGTCCGGCTGCCGCCGGTGCGCCTCCTTGAAGTGACGGATGGCCAGGGCGCGACGGCCACTCGTCCACAGGTGCGTCGCCAGCTCGAAGTGAGCGGCGGCCCGGGAGACTTCGGGCCCGCGGCGCTGCGACCGGCTGATCACCTCTTCGGGGGACATCGCGTACTGGCTGGCGTCACCGTGTTCGACCCAGTCGCGAATCTTGTCGGCGTACGTCTCGCGGTCCTGTCCGCTCGTCAGGACGTCGACCGGTCCGCCCTCGCGGGGCGCAGGCGCATCCGGTGCGCGCCCCAGCACCGGGAGCGCCGCCCGCAACCGCTCGATGACGCCCTCGGGACGCGGGCCTGGCCAGCCCGGCTCCGGCGGCCGCACGATCGAGCCGTGCTCATCGATCCACACCACGTTTGGAACGTTGACCACCCCGAACATGGCATCCATCTTGTGGGTCGGGTCCACCAGTGCCGGATGCTGGGGTGCCGCCGCCTCGATGTAGGGCCGGGACACCTCAGGACCACTCATCTCGAGCGATACCGTCACGACCTCAAGACCGAGCGGATGCACGTCGTTCCTCATCGCCTGCCACCCGGGCAGGTCCCATGCGCAACCTCAATAGGGCGCCCAGGCCACGAGAAGTACCTTCTGGCCCCGCAGCGACGAGAGCCGGAACTCGTTGCCGTCGAGGTCGTCGAGAACGAGCTCGGGCGCCTCGGCACTCATGAGCGTTCGGCCACCGAGCGACTCGGGACCGAGCACCCACAAGCCCGCCTCACCGTCGTGGACGAGTGCCATGCCGAGCCGCTCGGCGCAGGAACGGACGTCGAAACCTCCGTCCCGTGGCAGCGGCACGCAGGCGTCACCCTTGCACGCGCCCTCGGGCTTGATCGTCCAACCCGTCGCTCGCGCGAAATCGTCGGTCGACACCTCCAAGCTCCCGAGGATCATGTCGGGATCGTACACAGGGCGGTCGCCACCGGGGACTCCGCGACCCCGTCGCCGCGACCGAGTCCCTAGTGGTACGTCGTCCAAATGGTCGGGGTACCTCGCCGGTCCCGACTAGAGCAACGGCTGCCGTCGGATCGACACCGTGACGATGTCGATGTCGAGGCGGAGCCGCCGCGTCGGCTCCAGGTGTCGAATCCGACGCTCGCACGTCTGGACAGCGTCTTCTGCCGCATCAGGCAGCTGGTGGACGACCGTGCCTCTCTGACCCCCACTCTGCAGCTCGGCGGCCACTCGCCCCCGGCCGACGCGTGCCGTGCCGGCCGTGTGAAGCGCGAACGCCCGATAGTGTCGGTCCAGTGTGTCATCGGTCACACCAAGCGGGCCCGTCGCTTCGGGGTGCCGGGTGAAGGGGAGAGCATGCAGACGAGACGAATGAGGACGTTGGGCGTCGGCCTGTTGGGCCTGTCCATGGTGGCCAGCGCGTGCGGCGGAGACGACGGGGGCGGCTCGACCGCGGCCACGGTCGACGAGGGCGTGAAGGCAGGCGTCACCCAGGCTCCCAGCACACCGGCCGGTGGCGGTGCCGCCACGACCGTTGCACCGGTGGAGCGACCCACGTCGATGGACGGGTGGGAAGCACTGTGGGCCGAGGAACGGGCCGCAGCCGTGAAGCGGATCACGGACGGGAACTTCGGCCTCTCCGCCGACGGCAAGACGGTCACCGGTCCCGAAGGCTTCATCATCGACCTGACGAAGTGCCCGGGGGGCTGGAGCAACACCGAGGGCCTGACGGACACCAGCATCAAGATCGGCCACAACTCGGCCCTGTCGGGCACGTTGGCCGACTACGGCAACATCTCCCGAGCCGTAGAGGTGCAGTTCGACCACTACAGCGCCAAGGGCGCGTTCAAGGACTCGACCGGCAAGACCCGGACCGTCAGCTACATCTACAAGGACGACGGCTACGACCCGGCGCGGGCGATACCGATCATCGACGAGCTGATCGACGCCGAGAAGGTCTTCGCCGTGCAGACGTTGGGTTCGCCCACCACGCTGCGGAGCTATGACAAGCTGAACCAGCGGTGTATCCCTCAGCCGGTCTCGATGACGGGCCACCCGGCCTGGGGCGATCCGGTGAACCACCCGTGGACCACGGGATCTCAGATGGCCTACAACACCGAGGCGGTGCTGTGGGGGGCTTTCATCGAGCAGCGCATGGCCGAGTTCCCCGACGGCACAGTCACCGTGGGTGCCCTGGTCATGAACAACGACTTCGGCAAGTCCTATGACAGCAGCTTCAAGGCGTATCTCGCCCAGTCCAAGGTGAAGGACAAGATCGAGTACGTGACCGAGACGATCGAGCCCTCGGCGCCGACGGTCAAAGACCCGATGACGACCCTGGGGTCGAAGAACCCCGACGTGTTCATCGCCATGACCGCGGGCACGTCCTGCACGCAGGCGATCACGGAAGCGGCGGAAAACGGGATGAAGGACCAGGTCAAATACCTGTTCCAGCCGTCTACCTGCAAGTCGGCCAGCTTCATGGGCAAGGACAAGGTCGGAGGCGACGGTTCGGCGTCGAACGGCTGGTGGATCATCGGCGGGGGCCAGAAAGACTTCAACGCCGACGCCAACTCCGACGACGCGTTCATCAAGTGGGGACGGGAGCTACTAGCCGACAAGGGCTTCGACTACAAGGCCTCGGGTTCGTTCGGCTCGGGCTTCTTCTACGGCTTCATCGAGATCCAGGCCCTGCAGATCGCTGGCCAACTCGACGGCGGCCTCACCCGCACCAACCTCATGCTCGCCTTGCGCTCGATGGACATGACCCACCCCATCCTCATCGACGGCATCAAGCTGAACATGAACGGCACCCAGGACGCCTACTTCGTCGAGGGCTCGGACATCAGCCAGTACGACTCCGCCAAGCAGACGTGGTTGCAGCAAGGCGACATCATCGAGCTGTCCGGCAAGTCCAAGCCCTGCGTCTGGGACGCGACGGCCAGCGCGTGCACGTAGTAGCAGGTGACATGACCGGCACCCCCAACGCAGGTCAGTTCTGTTGATGGGATCAACCAGCGGGCCGGCGGCGTTATCCGCCGTCGCCGGTCCGAGACGAACAGGGGCGGACGTCGGTGGTGGCGGCCGCCGTGTTCCCGACCGCGGCCATCGCCAACCTTCGAGCCGAGGCCTCATCGAGGCGCTCTCCCCCATGACCGTGCCCGGCACCGGCTGAGCTGATCCTCTACTGACTGGTACCAGCTCCCCCCGGACGGGTCCGGGGGGAGCTGGTGCGAACCGATGGGGTCGATGATCCGTACTGTGCGATCGAGATGAACGACCAGCGGCTCGTGGAGCGCTTCCGTCGCGGCGATGCCGACGCCGTGCGCCGCGTCTACGACCGTTTCTCGCGCCCCGTCTTCACCGTGGGCTACAAGGCGCTCGGTGATCGGTCCCTGGCCGAGGAGGTGGTGCAGCTGACCTTCCTCAAGGCGTGGCAGGCCGCCGAGCGCTTCGATCCCGACCTCGAGCTGGCCCCGTGGCTGTACGCCATCGCCCGGCGCACGGCCATCGACCTGTTCCGTCGCGAATCCCGCCACAGCTCCGTCGAGCTCGACCTCGACCACACCCAGTCCATGGCCGCCCTGCCCACCACGTTCGAGGACCTGTGGGAGGTGTGGGCCGTGCGCTCGGCTGTCGACGAGCTGCCCGAAGCCGAGCGGGTCGTGGTCGAGCTCCTCCACTACCGGGGTCGCACCATGCCCGAGGCCGCCGTCGAGCTGGGCATCCCCCTGGGCACGGTCAAATCCCGCTCCCACCGGGCCCACCAGCGCCTGGCCACCCTGCTCGACCACGTCAGGCAGGTGAGCGCATGACCTGTGACGAGTACCGGGCCCAGCGCCTGGCCGGCGACCTCGACGCCCAGACCGACGCCCACCTGCGGGGGTGCGCCGCCTGTCGGGCCGCCGGTGCCGGCCTCGACCAGCTGTCGGTGCGGCTGGCCGAACCTGCGGTGTGGGAGGCCCCCTCCCCCGCCCTGGCCGACGACGTCCTCGCCGCCATCACCGCCGCGGCCCACGGCACGGCCCCCACCGCCGCGCCGGGCAGCCCGGGCACGGCCACCGGTGACCACGGCCGACCGACACCGCGACCGGCGCGGCCCTGGCGCCGGGCCGTGCTGGCCATCGCCGCCGCGCTCCTGGTGGTGGCGGGCGCCGTCGCCCTCGTCGGCCGGGGCCCCGGCGACGGGCCCGACTGGCAGGTGGCGCTCGAGGCCACCTCCGCCGCCCCTCGGGCCGTGGCCGAGGCCAAGGGGTGGAACACCGCCACCGGGGTCCGCATCGAGCTCGACGTCTCCGGTCTCCCCCCCAGCGGGGACGACGCCTACTACGCCATGTGGCTGACGTCGCCCGACGGCCGCCACGTCCCCGTGGGTACGTTCCGGGACTCGGGCACCGTCTACGCCTGGTCGGGGGTGTCGCGGGCCGACTTCCCCCGCTTCTGGGTCACCCTCGAGCCCAACGACCAGGACGAGTCCCTCTCCGGGCCGACGGTCCTCGACACCCCCGCGGCCCCCGTCGACTACTGACCCCGGCGCGGGGCGGCCCAGTCGGTGGTCGTGGGGTGGGGGCGATGAGTTCGGCTGCGGCCGACGGTCGGTACTGCCACGACCCGTCGACGTTGGACCCCCCGATGGACCGACCTGGCATCGGACCCGTGGCGGGACACGTGGAGGAGGACCGCGATGGAGCTACCGCCGATCGTCTCACCCCAGGAGTGGGAAGCCGCCCGCCAGGAGCTGCTGGTGGAGGAGAAGGCGCTGTTCAAGGCCCGCGACGCCATGGCCGCCAAGCGCCGGCGCATGCCGTGGACGGCGGTGGAGGCCGACTACCGGTTCGAGGGCCCGGACGGGCCGGCCGGGCTGGCCGATCTGTTCCAGGGCCGCCGCCAGCTCATCGTCTACCGGGCCTTCTACGCGCCGGACGTGACGACGATCCCGCCGGGAGCGGGGTCCTACCCCGAGCGGGCCTGCGCCGGGTGCTCGTTCCTGGCCGACCAGGTGGCCCACCCCGCCCACCTCAACCGGCCGCGACACCTCGTTGGCGTTCGTCTCCCGCGCCCCCCAGGAGCACATCCGCGGCCTGCAGGAGCGCATGGGCTGGCAACACATCCCCTGGTACACCCTCACCGACGACTTCGACGCCGACTTCGGCGTGGACCAGATGCACGGGACGAACGCCTTCATCCGCGACGGCGACCGGATCTTCCGCACCTACCTGGTGCAGGACCGGGGCGACGAGCAGATGGGGGGCACCTGGAACTACCTCGACATCACCGCACTGGGGCGGCAGGAGGCGTGGGAGGACTCCGCGGAGGGCCGGCCGCAGACGCCGCCCTACGAATGGTGGAACTACCACGACAACTACGCCACCGGCGGCTGAGGCGCGAACCGCGGGCGGCTGGTGGCCGTAGTGGAGGGGGACCATCCCGTCGAAGGGGGATCCCATGATCCGCAAGCTCGCCGCCCTCGCCCTGGCCACGGCCGTGCTCGCCGCCGGATGTGGCGGAGGCGATGACGACACCGCCACCGCCACCTCCACGGCGCCCACCACCGCGAAGCCGGCCGCAGCCACGTCAGCACCGACCACCGCCGCACCGACGACGGCGGCACCGACCACCGCGGCGACGCCGGCCAAGGCCGCGGCGGCGGCCGACGACGTGCTCGCCGTGGCCGACACCAGCCTGGGTTCGGTGCTGGTCGACGACCACGGCCTGACGCTCTACATGTTCACCAAGGACAGCCAGGGCGGCGACAGCACCTGCTACGACCAGTGCGAGGCCAAGTGGCCCGTGCTCGAAGGCACCCTGACCGCGGGCTCCGGCGTCGACGGCTCCCTCATCGGCACCGTGGCCCGCACCAACGGGACGACCCAGGCCACCTACAACGGCTGGCCGCTGTACTACTTCGCGCCCGACACCGCCGCCGGCGAGGTCAAGGGCCAGGGCGTGGGCGAGGTCTGGTACGTGCTCGATGCCAACGGTGAGCCCGTCATGACCGCCGCCCCGGCCGCCGGCGCCCCCACCACGACCGCAGCCGCCCCCCGCTACTGATCCGGCGGGGATGCGGGAACCGGGCATCGTCGTGTGGTCCTGCCCGGCGGTGGCTGATGCCCGTTCGGGGGGGGAGCGATCCCCCACCCTGGGTAGCCTGGTTCGTGGCACCAGTTCCCCCGGCCCTGCTCCCCCTCCGCCCCACGTGGCGGGGTCGGCTCCACACCTGGGCCTTCCTCGGTTCCGTGCCCCTGGGCCTGGCCCTGGTGCTCGCCGCCCGGTCATCTCGGGCCGTGCTGGCCGCAGCCATCTTCGCCGTCAGCCTCAGCGCCGTCTTCGGTACCTCGGCCACCTACCACCGCCTGGCCCGCAGCCCCCGGGCCCGCCTGGTGTGGGGTCGGCTCGACCACTCGATGATCTACGTGCTCATCGCCGGGTCCTACACCCCGCTCTGCCTGTTGGGCCTGCCCTCGCAGTGGTCGACGCCGCTGTTGGCCGGGGTGTGGTCCGGTGCCGCCCTCGGCATCCTGCTCAAGGCGTCGGGACGGCGGCGCCTGGCCCCGGTGGCCAACGCCCTCTACGTCGTGCTGGGCTGGGCCGGGGTGGCCGCCCTGCCCGCCGTGCTGGCCCACGTGTCCCTGACCGCCACCCTGCTCCTGGTGGGCGGGGGCTTGGCCTACACCGTGGGCGTGGTCATCTTCTCCACCCACCGGCCCGACCCCTCACCCCGGGTCTTCGGCTACCACGAGGTGTGGCACGCCTGCACCATCCTCGGCGCCGCCGCCCACACCCTGGTGGTGTGGACCCTGGTCCTGAGCTGACCCGACAGCTCGCCGGGGCCGCGGCCCGCGGGTGGGCCGGTCGGCGGGTGCCGTGACGGCCGGGGTACCGTGCCCGGGTGGGACGTGCCGACCCGCCGGTGCCCGCCCGGTTGGCCTGGGCGGTCGAGCTGCTCGACGTGGCTCCCGGTGACGTCATCCTCGAGCTGGGCTGCGGTCCCGGCGTGGCCGCCGCCCTGGTGTGCGCCCGCCTGGACGCGGGGCGACTCACGGCCGTCGACCGGTCGGCCACCGCCGTGGCCCGCACCCGGGCCCGCAACGCCGGGCGCCTCGGCCGTGGCGGCCCGGTGCTCGCCGACCCGGTGATCGTGGCCGTGGCCGTGGCCGCCAAGCACCCCCGCCCAGGCGGTGCTGCGCTGGCACCTGCAGCTGGGCAACGTCGTCATCCCCCGCTCGGTCACCCCGTCGCGCATCGCCGAGAACACCGAGCTGTTCGGCTTCTCCCTCGACGACGAGGACATGGCCGCCATCGCTGGCCTGGACCGCAGCGAGCGCATCGGCCCCGACCCCGACACCTTCGTGGCCCCGCCGGCCCCCTGATGGCCGGGCCGCCCTCCGCCGAGAATCGTGGAGGTCCTCAACCTTAGGAATAGTCCACGGCTTCGCCAGGTTCCTCAGTCGTACCTCCCGCAAGCCCACCCGGGCGCGGGGCCGAGACACCGAGGCACCATGGCCGATACCCGGACCTACACCTTGCCGGTGCTGCCGCTCCAGAACGGCGTCATCGGCCCGCAGATGGTGGTCACCATCGCGGCCGAATCCCCTGAAGCCCGCCACGCCGCCGACGACGCGGCCAAGGCCGAGCGGCGCGTCCTCCTCGTCCCCCGGGTCGAAGGCGGCTACGCCAAGGTGGGCACCGTGGCCGTCATCGAGCAGGACGGCGAGCTCCCCGGCGGCCAGCGGGCGCTGGTCGTGCGGGGCATCGAGCGGGCCAGCCTCGGCGCCGGCCGCAGCGACCTCGGCCAGGCCCTGTGGGTCGAGGTCGAGCCCACCCGCAGCGACGTCGTGTCCACCCCCGAGGTCGACCAGCTCGTGCGCGAGTACCGGGTCACCGTCGAGGCCATCCTCGAGCACCGCGGCGCCCGCCAGGTGGCCGAGGCCATCACCCAGATCCACGACCCCTCCGCCGTGGCCGACCTGGCCCTGTACTCCCCCGACCTGAGCTTCGAGCAGAAGGTCCAGGTGCTGGAGACCATCGACGTCGAGGCCCGGCTGCGCCTGGTGCTGGACTGGATGAAGGACACCCTGGCCGACCTGACCGTGCGCGACGAGCTGCGTCGCAACCTGGAGGAGGACCTGAGCAAGGAGCAGCGCGAGGCCGTGCTGCGCCGCCAGCTCGGGGCCATCCAGAAGGAACTGGACGACGGTGAGGGCGGCGACGACCTGGTCGCCGGCTACCGGGCCAAGCTCGAGGCGTCGGGCGCCCCCGAGGCCGTTGCGGCCGCGGTGGCCAAGGAGCTGGACAAGCTGGCCCGCACCTCGACCCAGAACCCCGAGCACGGCTGGATCGTGTCCTGGCTCGACACCATCTTCGAGCTGCCGTGGTCCAACCACATCGAGGACAACCTCGACCTCGAGGCGGCCCGGGCCGTGCTCGACGCCGACCACGCCGGCCTCGACAAGGTCAAGGACCGCATCGTCGAGTACCTGGCCATCCGCAAGCTGCGCCACGACCGTGGCGTGGACGCGGCCAGCGAGGAGGGCGAGACGGCCCGCCGCTCCGGCCAGGGAACCATCGTGGCCCTCGTCGGCCCTCCCGGGGTGGGCAAGACCTCGCTGGGGGCGTCCATCGCCCGGGCCCTGGGTCGCCCCTTCGCCCGGGTCGCCCTGGGCGGGGTGCACGACGAGGCCGAGATCCGTGGCCACCGGCGCACCTACGTCGGTGCCCGGCCCGGCCGCTTCGTCCGGGCCCTGACCGAGGCCGGGGCCATGAACCCCGTCCTGCTGCTGGACGAGGTCGACAAGGTGGGCTCCGACTACCGGGGTGACCCCTCGGCCGCCCTGCTCGAGGTGCTGGACCCGGCGCAGAACCACACGTTCCGGGACCACTACCTCGAGGTCGACCTCGACCTGTCCGACGTCATCTTCCTGGCCACGGCCAACCAGCTCGACACCATCCCCGGCCCCCTGCTGGACCGGCTGGAGATCGTCGGGCTCGAGGGCTACGTCGAGGACGAGAAGGTGGCCATCGCCCGCCACCACCTGCTGCCCCGCCTGCTCACGTCGAGCGGCATCCGACCCGAGGAGGTCATCGTCACCGATGGCGCCCTGCGGGCCGTCGTCGCCGACCACACCCGCGAGGCCGGGGTGCGCGAGCTGGAGCGCCAGCTCACCCGCATCCTGCGCAAGCTGGCCACCCGGCTGGCCACCACCACCCCGGTGGACGGTGACGGCACCGTGGGCATCGTCGTGGACCAGGCCATGGTCGTCGAGCTGCTGGGCAAGCCCCGGTTCCACGAGGAGGTCGCCGAGCGCACCTCGTCGCCCGGGGTGGTCACCGGCCTGGCCGTCACCGGCGCCGGCGGCGGCATCCTCTTCATCGAGGCCCAGGCCATGGACGGCGAGCCCGGGTTGACCCTGACCGGCCAGCTCGGCGATGTGATGAAGGAGTCGGCGGAGATCGCCCGCTCGTTCATCCGGGCCAACAAGGCCAGCCTGGGGCTGGAGGGCGACGACGCCGACAAGAAGAGGATCCACATCCACGTGCCCGCCGGGGCCACGCCCAAGGACGGACCGTCGGCCGGGGTGGCCATGACCACGGCGCTCGTCAGCCTCCTGTCGGGCCGGCCGGTGAAGCCCACGGTGGGCATGACCGGTGAGGTCACCCTGCAGGGCAAGGTCCTGCCCATCGGTGGCGTGCGCCAGAAGCTGCTGGCCGCCCACCGGGCCGGGCTGACCGAGGTCATCCTTCCCGCCCGCAACGAGGCCGACCTCGACGACGTGCCCGAGGCCGTGCGCAACGAGCTGACCATCCACCTGGCCAGCGACGTCCGCGACGTGATCCGCCTTGCCCTCACCGACCCCGCCTGACCGACCCCGCCTTACCAACCCGGTCGGCCCGAGACGGCGACAGATCGCGCCGGCCTGATCCCTCCACCCGATCGGGTCTGACGCCAAGAGCGATGCCGGGGACGCCGACACGTCCCCGGCATCGCCGCGCCGGCACCTCGACCGCACGGGCCCCCCTACGGTCACCCCACCGTCACCCCTACCGCTGCTCGGTACGGGCGCGGTCGACGGCCAGGCCGTAGCGTCCACCGCCGTGCGGATCTCCGAGCTGACCACCCCAGCGCTGCTGGTCGACCAGGCCCGCTTCCGGGCCAACGTGGCCGCCATGGCCGCGGCCCTGCCCGGGCCCCGGCTGCGGCCCCACGTCAAGGCGTTCAAGTCCACCTCCCTGGCCCGGCGGCTGGCCGACGCCGGGCACCACACGTTCTGTGCGGCCACCACCCGTGAGCTCGAGGGCATGGCCGCGGCGGGCCTGGGCCGGGACCTGCTGCTGGCCAACGAGGTGCTCGACTGCCGCCGGCTCGGGGTGCTGGTCGAGGGCGGGGCCCGCATCACCGTGGCCGTCGACTCCGAGGCCACCATCGCCGCCGCCGCGGCGGGCGGGGTGCGTGAGGTGCTCATCGACGTGAACATCGGCCTGGCCCGCTGCGGCTGCGACCCCGATGACGCCGGCACCCTGGCCGACCTGGCCCGCCGGCGCGGCCTCGAGGTGCGCGGCGTCATGGGCTACGAGGGCCACCTGGTGGGCAACGCCGACCGGGCCGCCCGCATCGACGGGTTGAGCACGGCCCAGGCCCGACTGCAGGACGCCCGCCGCAAGGTGGGCGGGGACGTGGTGTCCGGTGGCGGCACCGGCACCTACGACCTCAACACCATCGCCACGGAGATCCAGGCCGGGTCCTACGTCCTCATGGACACGGCCTACGCCGCCCTGGGGTTGCCCTTCTTCCAGGCGCTGAGCGTGCTGGGCACGGTCATCTCCCGGGGCCGGCACCGCTCCCGGGCCTTCGCCGTGGCCGACGTCGGCCTCAAGGCCCTGGGCATGGACCACGGCAACCCCCAGGTCAGCGTGGATGCCACCCCGCCACCCCTGGTGGGCTCGCCCGACGACGGCCTGCCTGCCGTGTGGTTCTGCTCGGACGAGCACCTGACCTTCGCCCCCGGCCTGGCCGAGGTGGCCGTGGGGGACAGGGTGCGGGTGTGGCCGGCCCACGTCGACCCCACCGTGGCCCTGCACGAGGCCTTCTGGATCGTCGACGGTGACGAGGTCGTCGACCGCTGGCCCATCGACCTACGCGGCTGGTGATCCCTGAGGGGGGACGTCGGTCTCAGTCGGGTAGGTCGGCCAGGGCGATGGCAAGGGCGCGGAAGGCGCGGCCCCGGTGGGACACGGCGTGCTTCTCCTCGATGGACATCTGGGCGAAGGTGCGGCCGTCGCCGTCCAACGGGGTGAACACGGGGTCGTAGCCGAAGCCCCGCTTCCCCCGCCGTTCCGGGGCGATGACGCCCTCGACAGTGCCCTCGGCCACCACCTCGCTGCCGTCGGGCCAGCGCACCAGGGCCACGGTGCGGAACCGGGCCCGCCGGTCCCCGGGCGACGACGCGCCCGCGCCCGCCAGTTCGGCCAGCAGCTTGGTCACGTTGTCGTCGTAGCTGGCGTCCTCCCCGGCGTAGCGACCGGTGCGCACCCCGGGCATCCCGCCCAGGGCGTCGACCTCGAGCCCGGTGTCGTCGGCCACCGCCGCGGCGCCGGCGGCCTCAGCCACGGCCACGGCCTTGAGCCGGGCGTTGCCCTCCAGCGTGTCGGCGTCCTCGACCACGTCGGCCAGGCCCGGGGGGCGGGGTTCGACGGCCACCCCCGCGGCCCGCAGCAGGTCCTCGATCTCGGCCACCTTGTCGGGGTTGGCCGAGGCGCACACCAGGCGCAACTCCCTCACGACAGGGCCGTCACCGAACGGCGTCGAGCGCAGGCGGCGGGGTGGCCAGGTAGGCCCGCTGGCCCTCGACGATGCGGGCGATGCCCGCGCTGGCCAGGTCGATGAGCTCGTCGAGCTGACCCCGGCTGAACGGGGCGCCCTCGGCCGTGCCCTGGACCTCGACGAAACCACCGGAACCGGTCATGACCACGTTGAAGTCGGTCTCGGCCACCGAGTCCTCGGCGTAGGGCAGGTCGAGGCGGGCCTGACCGTCGATGATGCCCACCGAGATGGCGGCCAACTCGTCCCGCAGGGGGTGGGCGGCCAACTGACGGGCGGCGACGAGGCGGGTGCAGGCGTCGTGCAGGGCCACGTAGGCCCCGCAGATGGAGGCCGTGCGGGTGCCGCCGTCGGCCTGCAGCACATCGCAGTCCACGATGATGGAGCGCTCGCCCATGGCCACCAGGTCGCACACGCTGCGCAGGGACCGGCCGATCAGGCGCTGGATCTCCTGGGAGCGGCCGTTGGTCAGCGACCGTCGTACCCGCTCGGGGCTGGAGCCGGGCAGCATGTTGTACTCGGCGGTGACCCAACCCCGACCCTGACCCTTGAGCCAGCGGGGGATGTCCTCCTCCAGGGAGACGGTGCACAGCACCTGGGTGCGCCCGAAGGTGACCAGCACCGACCCCGGCGTCATGGTCGTGTGGTCACGCTGGAAGGAGAAGGGGCGGAGCTCGTCGGGCGCACGCCCGTCAGGTCTGTCGGTCACGGGTGGGCAACGTAGTCGTCACCCCGCACCCCGACCGGCCCCCCCGACCGGAACAGCTACGGGAACGGCTACCAGAACGACGTGTTGTCGGACCGTTCCACGATGTCGTCGATGTCGTCGACGTAGACCCCGGTGGACAGGTACTTCCAGCCGGCGTCGGGCACCAGGAACACGATGACGCCGCGCTCGAGCCTGGCCGCCAGCTTGAGGGCACCGGCCAGGGCGGCACCGGCAGAGACGCCGGCGAAGATGCCGGCCTCGTCGATCAGCCGCCGCGCCGCCTCAATGGACTCCCGGGGCCGCACCACCCGGCGACCGTCGAGCAGCTGCTCACCGCCCCACTTCACGAACACGGGGGGCACGAAGCCGTCCTCGAGCGAGCGCAGGCCTTCGACCTTCTCGCCGGCGGGGGGCTCCACGGCGAAGACCTGGACCCCGGGCTGGTGCTCCTTGAGGTACGTGCCCACCCCCAGCAGCGTGCCGCTGGTGCCCAGGCCAGCCACGAAGTGGGTGATGTCGGGCACGTCGGCCAGGATCTCGGGGCCGGTGGTGTCGTAGTGGGCCTGGGGGTTGGCCTCGTTGCCGTACTGGTAGAGGAAGGCCCAGTCGGGGTGCTCGTCGGCCAGCTCCTGGGCCCGACGCACGGCCCCGTTGGAGCCCTCGGCGCCGGGGGTGGAGACGATGTCCGCTCCCCACATCTCCAGCAGCTGGCGACGTTCAGCGGACACGTTGTCGGGCAGCACGATGGTGATGGGGTAGCCCCGCAGGCGGGCGATCATGGCCAGGCCGATGCCGGTGTTGCCCGACGACGGCTCGATGATGCGCCGACCCGGGGTGAGGACCCCGTCGCGCTCGGCCCCGGCGATCATGGCCTGGGCGATGCGGTCCTTGACCGACCCCGCGGGGTTCTGGCCCTCGAGCTTGGCCAGGATGCGCACGTCGGGGTTGGGGGACAGTTCGCTGACGTCGACGACGGGGGTGCCGCCGATGAGGTCGAGGACCGATCGGTAGACGGCCATGGCTACGAGACCGGGCTCAGACGGAGCCGCCGGCCACCGCAGGCAGGATGGCGACCTCGTCACCCTCCTTGACCGGGGTGTCCAGCTTGTCCAGGTAACGGATGTCCTCGTCGTTGACGTAGACGTTGACGAAGCGCTGCAGCTGGCCGGCGTCGTCGGTGAGGTGGCCGGACAGCCCGGGGAAGCGGGTGACCAGCTCGGTCACCACGGCACCCACGGAAGCGCCTTCGGCTTCGACCACCGACTTGCCGCCGGCGTGGGGGCGCAGGACGGTAGGGAGGCGAACGCTTACGGTCACGGTGTCGATCTCCTGGATGTCGCGGGCGAGGGCCTGGCTGGAAAGTCGACTAGCCCACTGGGGAATCTAGCCACTCGGCCACAACCACCGCCTCCTCGTCGATGTTCCCATCCGCGATGCGCCACGAGCGCATGGCCGGCGTCCCGTCGGCCAACGAGACGATGGCGTAGTGCCAACCAGGGTCGGGGGCCTGGGTGATGTCGGTGGGCGAGGGGTGGGCCGGCGTGTGGGTGTGGGAGTGGACCACGCCGATGATCTCCCAGCCCAGGGCGTCGGCCTCGCGGTCGGCCCGCAGGAAGTCCCGGCCGTCCACCGAGTACACCCGGGCCGAACGGGCCGCGTTGCGACAGGGGATGAAGCGGCGGGCGTCACCGGTGCCCGCGGGGCCGGCCAGCAGCCCGCACATCTCGTAGGGCAGCTCGTCGTAGCTGTGGGCGAGGATGGCCAGCCAGGTGCCGTGGTCGAGTCGGAGCACGGGCACTAGCCTCCCACCCCCATGGCCGTGCGGGACAAGAAACCAGATTCCCGGGACCGGGTCATCGCCACCAACCGCCTGGCCCGGCGCGACTACGAGATCACCGACGAGATGGAGTGCGGCCTCGTGCTGCGGGGCAGCGAGGTCAAGGCCCTGCGGGAGGCGCGCGCCCGGCTGAACGAGGCCTTCGCCCGGGTGGTCGGCAACGAGCTGTGGCTCATCGGGCTGCACATCCCGACGTACAGCAACGGATCGGGCTTCGGGACCCATGACCCCGACCGCCACCGCAAGCTGCTGGCCCACCGGCCCGAGATCGAGCGGTGGCGCTCCATCTCCGAACAGCAGCACCTGTCCATCATCCCGCTGTCCCTGTACTTCAAGGACGGGCGGGTCAAGGTGGAGCTGGGCATGGGCCGGGGCCGCAAGAGCTACGACAAGCGCCAGGCGCTGGCCCGCCGCGACGCCGACCTCGAGGCCCGCAAGGCCATGGCGTCGGTGGCCAAGGGCCGCTCGCGCTGACGTCGGCGGTCGACCGTCAGCTGTCGCTCGCCACGGAAAGCGAATGGTCTCGCGCCCTGTGTGGGCGTCCGTATGCCTGTACCTATCGGCCCCTTGCAATCACGACGGCTCGTTGGATGGACGAACCGCTACACTGAGGAGGCGCCGTAGCTGGTCGTGGGCTCGGCGCCAGGACCTTGACACCACATTCGACGGCGCCGACGAACCCGGCGGTCCGCTCGTGCTCAGATGTGCTTCCTGGGGCTGATCGGTTTCGACGCTGGGCCCTGGAAGTCGAACGTGCGACCCGAGTTGCTCAGACTCGTAAAACGGGGCACCAAACATAGTTGACACTTCAGCCAACTACGACCTCGCTGTCTGACCTAGTCAGGTAACAGGTTGTCTAGCGACCAGAGATGGCACGCGGGGCCGGTCCGCCGCAGCCCGGCAACAGAAGCGGAGGATGACGGCGCGAAAGAACGCTGGCGACGGGGAAGACCGTTGGCACCGGAGGAAGATCCGGCGGCGGGCGCAAGCCCACCCGACCCGGCGGTGTGGCATCCGTGAGCCACGGACACGGGAACGGTCGTAGCGCGAACGATGACCACTCGGCGGACGAGGGTTCGATTCCCTCCAGCTCCACCAGGGACCGCTCTCCCGCCCCATCCGGGGCGGGGGGTTACGGCCCTCAGCCTGTCTCCGGCCATGCCCGCGGCCTGCGGGCCCGGCCCCGGACCGGCACCAGAGGACGTGTGCGCCCGGACGACGAGCCGGCACCGACGACGGTGTCGGCTGGCGCTCGGCGCACCGAGAGCGATCGGGCGACCAGCTGTCGCCCGCAATCAGACACGAGTGGACGAAGCGTCGGGTATCGGGTCGCGTCGTCAGCGGGCCCACAGACACACAGGGGCGACGGAGCCGTGGACTTTCTGGTCAGCTACACCGTAGAGGATCGGGACTGGGCGGAGTGGATCGCGAGCCACCTCGGCTCGCTGGGCTACTCCTACCGGTTGCAGGACCCTCCGACACCATCGGACCACGACCCCCTCGGCGCGGTCGTCGGGGCCACCGGACGGGGTGACGACGTCATCCTCGTCCTGTCGGGCGCGGTCATCGAGGCCATCGGCCGCAGTGGTGCGCCGATGACCGGTCGTCTGGCCGGCCCCGGCCGGGCCGTGGTCGTCCAGGTCGAGCAGGTCGATGCCCCGGGCGACCTGGCCACCCTGCCCACGGCCCGCATGTACGAGGCCCCTGACGACTACGCGACGTCGCGTGACCTGCTGCTGCTGGTCGTGCGGGCCACCCGCCCCGCCCCCGGCCCCCGGGAGCCCGGCGCCCCGTCGTTGGCCACCCGCCGTACCCCGCTCCCCGCCCCCATGACCGTGGGCGAGTCCTTCCCCGTGCCCGAGGCCGCCCCCGGTTTCGCCGTGGCCGGCGCCTCGCCGCCGCCTGCGGTCGACCAGCCCCTGGCGGGCACCGGCGTGGGCGTGTCCGACACCGCCGCCCACCTGTCCCGGGCCGACATCGAGGCGGTTCCGTCCGCTCCCGCCCCGTCCGGGGCCGAGACGCCCAGCGCCGGGCCCGCCACCACCTCCGGTGGCGGTGACGCCCGGTCGGCCGGGCTGCTCGGCATCGACTGGGAGGCCCGTCCCTGGGAGGGCGCCAGCGCTCCGGCAGCCGACGCCGCGGCAACTGACCTACAGGGCGCCGACCGGCGCTCGGGACTGGTGCCGGCCACCACCGAGACCGACACGGACATCGACGCCGGTGCCGACGAGGACCGGCGGCACACCGCCTTCGACCCGCCTCCCGCCGGGCCCACCGAGCGGTCGCTCGGCGACGCACCCCCGGAAGCGCCGCCCGCCGTGCCCGACGAGCGCCTCGACGAGATGCTGGCCAACCTGCGGTCGCTGGCCGGGCTGGGCGCCGCCACCGCGGCCGTCGCCGTCACCACGTCCGGGGCGACGGACGCCACCGAGGCGACCGACGAGGTCGCCGCCGGCGCCATCATCGACCTGCGGGAAGGCCAGCAGCCACCGACCGTGGCACCGGCGACCGAAGGGCCGGCGACCGAGGCGGTGCCGACCGAAGCGGCGACGACCGAAGCGGCGGCGACCGAAGCGGCGGCGACCGAAGCGGCGGCGACCGAAGCACCGGCAGCCGAGACGCCGGCAGCCGGGACGTCCACCGAGGCGACCACCGTCCACCTCCCCCACCCCCGCACCCCGTCGTTGTGGGGGCGCACCGACGAGCTCGGTCGCCTGGCGGCGGGAGCGGACACCTCGGGACAGCCCGACCTGGCCACCCTGCGGGCCGAGCTCGGCACCGGGGCCACGGCCGTCGCCGTCGAGCACGCCCATGGCCAGCGCGACGCCGTCGATCTGGTGTGGTGGATCCGTGCCGCGAGCCCGGCCACGTGGCGGGCCGACGTCACCGCCCTGGCCCGGGCCACCGGGGTGGGGGACCGCGACGATCCCATCGCCGAGCTGAGGGCGTGGCTGGCCGACGGCGTCCACCGCTGGCTGCTCGTCTTCGACGGGGTCACCGACTGGCAGGCGGTGACCGCCCTGGTCCCCGACACCGGCCGTGGCCAGGTGGTCGCCACCCTGTCTCGACCCGAGGTCGAGGCCCGGGGCGTCATCGACCTGGCCAGCTTCGAGAGCACCGAGGCCGTGGCCTTCCTGGTGCAGCGCACGGGACGCCCCGGCCGGGCCGGTGCCGAGCGGGTGGTCGAGCGCCTGGGTGGCCTGCCCGCCACCCTCGAACTGGCTGCGTCCTTCGCCGATGCCACCGGGGCCACCTTCGACGAGTTCCTGGCCGCCCTCGACGATCACACCCCGCCCCCGGACATGACGGTCGTGCGCCCCACCGACGACGTCACCGCCTGCGTACTGGCCGCGCTACGGGCTGTGGGCGAGACCCGGCCCGCGGCCGCCGCCGCCGTCGTGGCCCTGGCTGCAGGCACCGCAGCACACGCCCTACCCAACGCCGTGATCGACCAGATGGGCGACGGTTCGGCCACCCTGCGCAACCTGCTGGCCCGCTACGGGCTGATCGTGGCCGACGAGCGCCGCGTGGCCATGGGCGCCGTGGTCCGCCACGCCCTGGCCGAGCTCGTGCCCGACGGTCCCACCGCTTCGGCCCTCGAGGCCCTGGCCGACTCCCTGGCCGGTCACCTCGACGACGCCCCCGACGAGATCGCCCCCCACCTGGCCGCGCTGGTCCTGGGCCCCGGCGATCGGCTGAGCGATGCGGCCATACGTCGCGTGGCCCTGCCCGCGGCGGCGTGGGCCCGCGACCTGGGCGCCCACGCCGAGGCCGACGCCATCGAGGACGCGGCCGGCGGCCCCGGACCCGAGCCCGCGCTGTCCATGCCCTGGTCGACCGGGGCCGCGACGCCCCTGGCCCCGTCGAACGGCACCGACGGGCCCACCGACCAGACGGTGTCGCCCGCCGACGGACCGGTGCCCGACGAGGACGAGCCTGCGGTCGGCGACCCGTGGTTCGCCGCCGTGGCCCTGGCCACCACGCCCGAGTGGGGTGGGCTGCCCGAAGAGGGCGAGGCGCAGGGCGAGGCCTACCCGGGCGCGGCCGAGAGCGACGACCCCCTCGACACCACGGCCATCGATCCCGACATCGCCGGCCTCACCCGCCAGCTGACCGACCTCGAGCGGGCGGTGGGCTCGGAGAACCTCGACGTGATCGCCGTGCGCCACCAGCTGGCCACGGCCTACGCCGACATCGGGGACCACGCCACCGCGGCCACGTTGCTGGCCGAGGTGCTCGTCCAGTGCGAGCGGTTGCTGGGCCCCGAGCACGCCGACACCCTCACGGCGCGGGCCAACCTGGCCGGCAGCTTCGCCGAGGGCGGCCGCTACGACGACGCCATCGCCCTGCAGGCCCAGGTGGTGGCCGAGCACGAGCGGCTGCTCGGCCCCGACGACATCCTCACGCTGACGGCCCGCAACAACCTGGCCAGCTACCACGCAACCGCGGGCCAGCACCACGAGGCCCTCGTCGTGCAGCAGCGGGTGGTCGAGGACTACCGGCGCATCCAGGGTCCCGATCACCCCAACACCCTCACGGCCGCCCACAACCTGGCCAACAGCCACGCCGACCTCGGCCAGCACCAGGAAGCCCTCGACCTGCGCACCCAGGTCCTGGCCGATCGCGAGCGGGTGCTCGGCGCCGACCACCCCCAGACCCTCGGCGCCCGCAACAACCTGGCCAACAGCCACGCCGACCTCGGCCAGCACCAGGAAGCCCTCGACCTGCGCACCCAGGTCCTGGTCGAACGCGAGCGGGTGCTCGGCGCCGACCACCCCCAGACCCTCGGCGCCCGCAACAACCTGGCCAACAGCCACGCCGACCTCGGCCAGCACCAGGAAGCCCTCGACCTGCGCACCCAGGTCCT
>JBBSLP010000014.1:0-92638 GCA_038255145.1 Acidimicrobiales bacterium | reverse complement strand
CATCGCCATCCCTCCACCTCTTGTCGAGGTGCTCGAAGCCCACCTCGCCCAGTTCGCCGAGCCCGGGCCCGACGGTTACATCTTCGTCGGGCCGGAGGGCGGCCTCCCCCGATCGTCCAACTTCGGCAATCTCTGGCGCAAGGCCCGGGAAGAGGTCGGCGTCACCGCTACGTTCCACGACCTGCGCCACGTCGCCGGCACCCTCGCCGCCCAGACCGGGGCGACTGCCCGGGAGGTCCAGCGCCGCCTGGGCCACGCCTCCCCCGACGCCGCCCACCGGTACCAGCACGCCGCCGAGCACCGGGAGAAGGACCTCGCCGACCGGCTCGCGCAGATGATGCCGGAGGGTGGACTCGCGCACCGATCGCGCAAACGGCCTCAGCCTCCGACAGATATAGCCCGTTAGCTGGGCTTTCTCAGTAGGGCGCTACTGCTTCCCAAGCTGAATATGCGAGTTCGATTCTCGTCACCCGCTCCACCGCAAGCCCAGGTCAGCAGCCTCTATCGCCGGCGGGCTGAACTAGCTGTTCCTCACGGGCGTACCCCGATTCCCGACGCTCAGTAGAAGCCAGCCACGTCGACGATGACATCGGCGGCCCCATCGACCTGCACTGGCGTTCGCACCAAGGGCAGACCCGCAACTGGCGCCCAACGGCGCCGATCAGCCGTGCGTGGCCCGATCCAGCCACTCGGACATGAGCGTGCGTTCGGCGTCGGTGAGGGTCGACAGCGCGGGGACGACGGTGCGGAAGGCGGCGATGGCGTCGTCGGGGGGTGGTGCGGGCGCGTCGGTCAGCATCGATCGCATCACTGCGTCGAACATGGCGTCGGGGAGGCCTGGGTCTCGATCCTCCGACGGCTTGGCCAGCAGGGTGAGCACGGCGCCGGTCCCCGCGGCGTGGATGAGCTCGACAGCCCGGTCCTCGGCCACCCGCAGCCGACCCACGGCGGCGACGCGGCGCACCCGCATGCGCAGGACCTCCATGCCCGCGGCGGCAGCCCGAGCTCGTCCGACAGATCCTCGGCGCCGCCGTCGTCGGCGACGACGAACCCGTGGCCCTGATCGACCGACCGACCATGCAGGCCGCGCTGCGCGCCCGGTCCGGGGCCCAGATCCTGGCCGCCTTCGCCGACCTGTCCATCGACATCCTCGTCCGGGTCGGTCCCCTCCTCGCCACCCTGCTCGTGGCCGGTCGGGCCGGCGAGCCCGAGCTGGCGGACATCGCCCGGTTCGCCAACGAGCAGCGCCTGGCCGACATCCGACGGATCATCGATGCCGTCGCCGCCACCGGCGACCTCCGGCCTGGGCTCGACCCGGCGCGCGCCGCCGACATCCTGTGGACGATCGGCTCACCCGAGGTCCACCAACAGCTCACCGCCGACCGTGGCTGGACCAACGACGACTACGGCCGGTGGTTGCAGACCACGTTGCCGGCCCTCCTCCTGCACTGACACCCAGCTGTGGCCGAAGTAGTGGCCCTGGGCAAGGTCGTCGAGGAGCCCGGGGCCCGTCGGCTGCCAGCCCAGCAGCGCCTGGGTCAGCGCGCTCGACGTCGGGTTGTCGAGGCCCACGGCGAAGGTCAGGTAGCCGAAGTAGGCCTCGGCGTCGTCGGGATCGATGCTCTTGACGGGCACCTGCAGCCCCCGGCCGATGGCCTCGGCGATCTCCCGGAAGGGCACGCCCTCGTCGTCCACCGCGTGCAGGAGCGAACCTCCGGGCGCACCTTCCACCGCCAGCCGGTACAGGCGGGCGGCGTCGAGCGTGTGCCCCCCGGCCAGCGGTTGGCGCCGTCGCCGACGTAGCCGGCGAAGCCCTTCTGGCCAGCCAGGGCGATCAGCGATGGTACGAAGCCGTGGTGGTCGAGGGAGCTGTGCACCGTCGGGGGGAGGCGCACGACTGACGAGCGCACGCCCCGGCCGGCCAGGGCGACGACGGCGTTCTCGGCGTCGACCCGGGGACCGACGGCGAGGACGTCGGCCTCGGTCCCGGTTCGGCCCAGGTCGGCGAAGGCCAGCATCAACGTGCCCCCGGTTCCGACCAGCGGCTTGTCGGTGCCGGCCACGGCGTCACCGAGGGCGTCGATGGCCCGCAGATCGGCCGCCACTGCGGCCTCGTAGTTGCCGGCCTGCATCTCCTCGTGCTTGAAGGCCAGGTGGATGACCCCGTCCGACGACGCCGCCGCGGCCCGCAGGACGTCGAGGTCGTCGAGGTCACCGCGGTGCACCTCGACCCCGGCCTGGGTCAGGGCGGCAGCCGACGCGTCGGAACGGGCCAGGCCGATGACCTGGTGGCCGGCGCCGAGGAGCTCGGGGACGACGGCAGAACCGATGTGACCGGACGCACCGGTGATGAACACACGCATGGCAGTGCTCCTCCAGGACAAGGACGGGGGGTCTCGATTCTCCATGGGACGATGGGCGCCGGGGGCCCAGGGCCGCCTGGCCAGCGCCGCGGTGGAGCTCTACGGCGAGCACGGCTTCGAGAACACGACCGTCGCCGCCATCGCCGAGCGGGCCGGGCTCACCGAACGGACCTTCTTCCGCCACTTCGCCGACAAGCGCGAGGTGCTGTTCTCGGGCTCGGCCGAACTGCAGTCGCGGCTGGTGGGGGGCGTCGAGGCCGCACCCGCCGACCGGGCCCCCATGGAGGTCATCGCCGCCGCCCTCCTGGCCGTCGACGGCTTCTTCGAGGATCGGCGTGACCACGCCCGCCGACGACAGGCCGTCATCGACGCCAACGCCGAGCTCCAGGAGCGCGAGCTGCGCAAGATGGCGTCCCTCGCCGCTGCCCTGGCCGCCGCGCTGCGCCAGCGTGGTGTCGGCGAGCTGGCCTCGAACCTGGCCGCCGAGGCCGGGATGGCCGTCTTCCGGGTGGCCTTCGAAGCATGGGTCAAGGGCACCGACGACCGGACCCTGACCGACGTGATCCGAGCCGCCATGGTCGAGCTCCGGCACCTGACCAGCGGTGAGGCCCCGGCGCGATGAGTTCTCGGCCGGGGCGAGTCTGAACCCGCAACGAGTCCACGAGCCCAAGAGCGCAGGAGCACCCCGCCATGCCGCCGACCACCTCGACCGCCCCCGCCACCGTCCACACGCTCGAGGTGCCCGGCGCCCGATTGCACGTCGAGGTGCGGGGCCGGGGCCCGGTGGTGCTGCTCGTCGGCGCCCCCATGGACGCCGGTGCCTTCGCCCCCCTCGCCGACCTGCTGGCCGTGGACCACACGGTCGTCACCACCGACCCGCGGGGCATCAACCGCAGCCCCGTCGACGACCCCGACCTGGACGTCACCGTCGAGCTGCGGGCCGACGACCTGGCCGCCATCCTCACCGACCTCGTCCCCGATGCCGCCGGAGCGGCCACCGTGCTCGGCTCCAGCGGCGGGGCGGTCAGCGTGCTGGCCCTGGCCCAGACCCGTCCCGAGCTCGTCGGTGTGGTGATCGCCCACGAGCCCCCGCTCTACGACGTCGTCGAGGACCGCGACGACCTGCACCGGAAGGGCGACGCCATGGTCGCCACCTACCTCGACGGCGATCGGGTGGGGGCGTGGCGCCAGTTCATGGCCGCGGCCGACATCGAGCTGCCCGAAGAGGTGTTCCAGATGATGTTCGGGGCCCAGCCCGAGCCCCAGGCCCTGGCCGACGAGCACACCCAGTTCGCCCACATGCTGCTCCCGACCGTCCGCTGGATGCCCGATGTCGACGTCCTGCGGTCGATCCCGGCCCGCATCGTGGTCGGCATCGGCGAGGCCTCGGGCGGCCAGTTCTGCGAGCGCGCCTCGGAGGCGCTGGCCGCGGCCCTGGGCGTCGAGCCCACCCGCTTCCCCGGGGGCCACGTCGGCTTCGCCGAGGACCCCGCCGCCTTCGCCACCCGGCTGCGGGCCGTTCTCGCCTCGCGCTGAGCCGGGCCGCGGGGCGGCGGCGCGGTCAGCGCAACGCCGCCATCGCGGCCTCGGCGCCGGGGTGGGCGCGGAGGTGTTCGCCCCATGACGCCGCCCGCTCGACCACCTCGGGGCGGGTCGCGTCGAGGACGGCCCCGACCAGATCGGCGGCGGTGAGGCGGTTCGGGTCGAGCACGACCCCCAGACCGGCGGCCTCGATGGCGGCCGCCGCGGCGAACTGGTCGGTGGACAGGGGCAGCACCACCATGGGCACGCCGGCATTGAGCGCCTCGGTCACGGTGTTGTTGCCGCCGTGGGTCACGGCCACGTCGACGTGGCCGAGCAGCGCGACCTGGGGCAGCGACGGCGCCACCGTGGCGCCGAGCGGCAGCTCGCCGAGAGCCGCCCGCGACGTGCTGCCGTGGGCGAGCGACAACGACCAGGTCCCGCGGCGGGCGGCGTCCACCGCCGTGCGGAGGATGTCGTCGCGGGCGCCGAGGAACGAGCCGAGCGACACGTAGACCCGGGGTCCGCCGGTCGGCGCCGGCAGCGGCACCGCGCCGAGGTCCTGAGGACGCACCAGGGACCCGAGGAACACCGCCCCCTCGGGCGTCGGTCGCTCGTCTGGGTGCAGCGCGGCGGGGAAGTTGTAGAGGGTGCGCACGTTGGCCCGGCTGAAGGCGTCAGCGATGGCAGGGCGGTGCGGCGCCCGACGGGCCAGCACCTCGTTCGCCGAATCGGTGAAGGACTCGGCCACGCCGCGACACAGCCGCTCGAGGTCGTCGAGCTCGGCGGCCGTGGGGCGGATGGCCCTCGGCCAGGCGGGCGGCACGCCGTAGACCTCGCCCGGCGCGGGCAGGGCGGTGGGGTGGCCGAGCACGACCGCCGTCGCCGCCACGTCCAGCGCGTACAGGGCGAGGGTGGCGCCGAAGGCGATGTGGTCGACCACCACCGCGTCGGGTCCGACGGTTGCCACGATGCGGGCGACGTCGTCGAGCACGCGCTCGGGCTCGAAGAGCAGGTCGTGGCGGCGGGCGGCGGCCTGGAAGGTGAGGGTGGCGACCGCGCCCCGACGGGTGGCGGCGAAGAACCCGGCCAGGAGCTCGTCCTCGCCCCGGTCCTGCTCCTCGACCCGGATGGTGCCCGGGTTGCTCCCCCGGCCCAGTCGCAGTGGCACCCAGTGGAGGCCGGCCGCCTCGACCAGGGGGCGGACGGCCTCGCCGGTGGCGAACCACACGTGGTCGCCCGAGGCCCGGGCGGACGCCGCGATCTCGAGCAGCCCGAAGGCGTGCGACGCGTAGTCGGGACAGATGACGAGGAGCCTCACCCCGTCACCGGGGGAACGCCGACATCGCCCGATCACGGGAGGGGCGGGTGACGAGGGCGGCGTAGAGGTCGCCGAGGCGCTCGGCCATGGTCGATACCGAGAGGTCGGCACGCACCATGGCCCGGGCCTGGTCGCTGCGTCCGCGGTCAGAGGCCAGCGCGACGACGTCGACGATCGCCCGCCGCAACGCCGGCACCGATCGGGTGTCGGTCACCAGACCGGTCACGCCCTGGTCGATGTAGGTCGACGCGCCGCCCTGCTCGGGCGCGACGACGGCCAGGCCGGCGCCCAGGGCCTCGACCACGGCGAGGCCGAACTCCTCCTTGTCGCTCGCGGCCACGTACACGCCGCCGTTCGCGGCATGGACCAGCAGGTCGGCCACCTCGTCGGGCCGCACCTGACCGGCCAGGACCAACCCGTCGGCCTCACCCCCGCCGCAACCGATCAGCGCCATCGTCGCTCGCTCGACCGCGCTGGGGTCGACCAGGTCACCGCCCACGACGACCACGTTGAAGCGCTCGCGCAGCTCGGGGCTCCCCGCCCACGCCTCGGCCAGCCGGTGCGGGCCCTTCATCGGGTTCAGCCGGCCGACCGTCATCAGCCACGGCAGGTGGCGACGCTCCGCTGGCAGCGCGGCGCACACCCGTTGCACGGCGGACGCGGGCGCCGACGTGGTCGTGCGTCGGTGCTCGGCCCGGTCGAGGGCGGCGGTGTCGACACCTTCGGGGATCACCACCACCCGTCCGTCGGGGTGGTCGACGTCGATGCCCAGCAGGGCACGGAGGGTGGTGGTCAGATCCGGGCGGGGCAAGACGACCAGCCGGTCGGCATCGGCGACCAACCGCGCCACCAGCACGGCGCGGAACCACAGGTGCTCGTGGTCGTCGGCGGCACCGAAGCCGGCCCGGTCGAGCTCCCCCGCCGCCTGGCGGGCGACCATCGGCGCATGCGGGTCGGGGGCGGCGGTGAACACGACGCGGTGTCCGAAGCGGCGGGCGACCGCAGCGGCAGCCAGCGTCCCGACGTCGGCCATGCGCAGGTGCCAGACGACCGGCCCGGACAGCGCCGCCGCCAGGTGGGTCAGCTCCCGCTCGATGGCAACACGGTGGATCCACGCATCGGCCGGGGCCACCTCGTGCGCCGGCCCGTAGCGGATGCGCACGAGCCGGTGGCCGGCGCCGAGCTCGTCGGTCGGGCCCTCCCAACCGTCGGCCGTGGGGTGGGCCCGGGTGACGGTGACGACCTCGCGCACGGCGGGGTGCCGGGGCAGGCTGGACCCGAGCGAGCGGAGCAGGCTGGCGATCCCGCCGGCATCCCCGGCGCCAAGCCGCGAACCGGCGGCGTCGAGACGGGCATGCAGGAACGGCTGCACCACCGTCACGCCGCGTCCTGCGGGCCCGGGCGATCGGGGCACGGTGGGCAGTTGGACATCGCCGTCGAGGGTGTCGAGCAGGCGCCGGACCGCCCCCTCCCGGTCCTCTTCCCCATCGCCGCCCAGGTCGGAGGCGGGCCCGCTGCCCCCCAGGTGGAAGATCTCGTCGATGATGGCGTTGCGCACCAGGCGGCCGGTCAGCGGCGACCACTGCAGCAGCGTGCGCTGGGCGACCATGCCGTCGAAGCCGCCGGCGGCCACCATGGCGACGAGGCCGTGGACCACCGACAGGTCGGGCAGGCGGCTGCCCAGGACCCACGCTGCGTGGCCGGCGATGCCGGGCTCGGGGGACCGGATCAGCGGTACCAGGACGGCGTCGGCCGCGTCGTCCTGCACCCGGCCGAGGGCGTGGATCGCCCCGAAGGCGGTGAGGGCGTCGCCGTCCGCGACCGACGCGACGATGGCCCGCTCGAGCAGGCGAACGGTGGCCCAGGGCTCGATGGTCGCAGACGCGGCGGCCGCCAGCTCCCCGCTGATCCGCAGCCCCTCGATGATCGACGGGGTCTCGGCGAGGGCAGCCACGAGGGCGGCCACCGTCGCGACGGGGGAACGACGAAGGGCCGGCACGGACAGGTCCAACCGCCGCCCTCGCTCAACATTCCGCATTCAACACTAAAGTGCATGACCGGCCGGGGTGACCGGGCGGGGTGACCGGGCGGCGGGAGCCAGGGCAACCGGCATCGTCGCCACCGGCGGCGCGCCGTGCTCGCCTCGCACCGAGCGGACCAGCGCAACCGCGGTCCCCAGGGGGCGGTCACCAGGGCACGGGGCCGGCATCGTCGAAGAAGCCGCCGGTGGGGCCGTCGGCCGCGACCTGGGCCATGGCCACGATGATGGCGGCCCCCTCGTCGATGCGGCGGTGACCCCGGTGCCCGTTGAGGTCGGTGGCCGTGTAGCCGGGTCCACGGCGTTGATGCGGAAGCCGGGCAGGGCCTTGGCGTACTGGGTGGTCACCATGTTCAGCGCCGCCTTGGACGCCGGGTAGACCATGGTGACCAGCGTCGATTCCAGTCGGTCGGGGTCATTGGTGACGGTCATGGATCCCAGGCCGCTCGACACCATGACGATGCGGGGGTGCTCGGAGCGGGCCAGTAGGGGTAGGGCGGCCCGGGTCACCCGCACCGGCCCCAGCAGGTTGACCCCGAAGCAGGCCAGGAAGTCGGCCGGTCCCGTCTCCAGGGTCCCGGCGCCGCCGATGATGCCGGCGTTGTTCACCAGGCGGGCCGTCTCCCGGCCCAGTCCCTTGTTGACCCCGGTGATCAGCGCTGTCGTCGGTGTGGTCGTCGTCATGCCCCCACCATGCGCCCCCTCACCAGGGCCGCGCAGGACCGGCCCAGCCTGGGATCAGCCGTACCACCCACAGCCGCCACCGACGGGCCCATCTGGGGACCATGGACCGTGAGGAGTTGGGCAGTGCGTTGCGGACGGCGCGGGGCCGGTTGCCCCCCGCCGACGTGGGCCTGCCTGCAGGCCTGCGGCGCCGGGTGGGCGGGTTGCGACGGGAGGAGGTGGCCCAGCTGGCCGGCATCTCGGTCGACTACCTGGTGCGCCTGGAGCAGGGGCGGGGGCCGAACCCCTCCGACCAGGTCCTCGGCGCGCTGGCCCGGGCCCTGCGGCTGACCGACGACGAGCGCGACCACCTGTTCAACCTGGCCGGCTCCAAGCCCCCCGGCCCGGCCACCTCGACAGCATGGTGCGGGCCAGCACCACCCGGGTCCTCGATCGCCTCACCGACCTCCCCGCCCTGGTCATGGACGCCAAGGGCGACGTGCTGGCCTGGAACGCCATGGCCACCGCCCTGTTGGGCGACTTCTCGGCCTGGGTGCCCCCCACCCGCAACATCGTGTGGCAGCGCTTCCTGGGCAGCTGCCCAACCCCCCCCGTGCCGGCTGGCACCAGGCGCCGCCGACGGCGGCGTCAGGCGGGGCGTTCCCAGCGCACGACGTCGTCGATCTCGCCGCTCTCCACGTCGTACACGAAGCCGGCGATGACCACGAGCCGCTCCAGGTAGGGCTTGGTCGCTAGGAGCTCGATGTCCTCGCGCAGGGCAGCGCCGTGGTCGTCGATGGGGAAGAAGGGGAAGTCGGCGCCGGTGATCCGCTGCAGCTCGTCATTGGTCACCCCGGCCAGGCCGCACTTGGTGTGCTGCATGACGGCCACGGTGTTCACGCCGAGCACATCGCTCGACAGGGCCAGGCTGCGCAGCACGTCGTCGGTCACCCGGCCCCCGGCGTTGCGGATCACGTGGGCCTCGCCCAGGTGCAGGCCGAGGACGGCGAACACGTCGATGCGGGCGTCCATGCACGTGACCACGGCCAGCCGTCGGCCGGGGCGGGGGTCGGCGACGTTGGCACGGGCAGCGGCGTAAGCCTCGTTGGCCTCGAGGAGGCGACGGATCTGGGTCACAGCGCTGTCACTAGAGGCGCACGGGGGTCCAACGCAAGGCGTTGTGCCCGATGACGCTCCTCCGGGCCCCCACCAGGCGTGACGAACACCTCAGCCGCTACGGTGCGTGGCCATGCTGTCGCGGGGGACAACGGGCCCCAGCGCCGAGGTCCTCGGCCGCCTCGAGCCCGTCCTGGGGCAGGCCGCCCGCTGGGTGGGGTGGGCCGAGGAACGTCACCGGCCCGCGGACGCCGTGTTCAAGGCCCTGGCTGCGGAGGGGGCCATGCGCCTGCTCGTGCCCCGGGTCCAGGGCGGTGTGGAGCTCGACCTGGCCGACTTCGTCGACGTCATCGAGGCCGTCTCCGCCGTCGACGGCTCGTTGGGGTGGACGGTGATGACCTGCAACGAGGTGTTCAGCCTGGCTGCGGCCCACCTGCCCGCCGAGACGGTGACCGACCTGCTGGCGGCTACACCCCAGGTCATCCTGGCCGGATCGGCCGTGCCCAACGGCACCGCCGTACCCGACGGTGACGGCTGGAGCTACGACGGCCACTGGCGCTACGTCAGCGGGGTGCCCGTCGCCGACCGGGTGCTGCTGGCCGCCCTGGTGGGCGAGACCCGCCCTCGCCGGGTGTTGTTCGGCGTGTTCCCCGCCGACGAGGTCAAGGTGCTCGACACCTGGAACGTCACCGGGCTGCGAGGTACCGGCAGCAACGACGTGACCCTGCGGGGGGCGGCGGTGCCCCGGTCCATGGTCGGCTTCCTCGACGGCGGCACCCGGCCCGACTGCCCCTTCTACCGGCTACCCGTGGGCCTGCGCCTGCCCTGGCCCAAGGTCGGCGTGGCCTCGGGGATCGCCCGGGCCGCCCTCGACGCCTTCACCGATCTGGCCGGCGCCAAGATCCCCACCCTGAGCCGCACCAGCCTGCGCGACCGGCCCACCGCCCAGCTCGCCCTGGCCGAGGGCGAGGCCCTGTGGGCGTCGGGCCGGGCCTGGGTGCGCGAGGTGCTGGCCGAGGTGTGGGCCCTGGCCGTGGCCGGCGAACCGGTGCCCGCTCCCCTCCACGCCCGGGCCCGGCTGGCCTGCACCCACTCGGTGGCCAGCTCGGTGCGGGCCGTCGAGCTGGTGTGCACCGCTGCGGGCATGGACGCCAACGCCAGCGACTCGCCGCTGTCCCGCTGCCACCGCGACGTGCACGCCGTGCCCCTCCACGTGGCCGTGGCCGCCAACCAGGCCACGAGCGCCGCCCGCGTCCTGCTGGGCCTCGACGCCGGCGACCCTGCGTTCTGACCGCGGTCAGGCCGCGCGCACCACGATCGTCGTGGTCCACGTGCTGGCACCGACGGTGAGCGTGGCCTGGAGGATGACCGGACCGGTGGGGGCGTAGATGGTCAGTTGGTCACTGACCAGGGATGACGCCGCCAGCGTGGCCCAGGTCGAGGTGGCGGGGGTACCGGCGACGGGGCGGTTGGGATCGGCGGTGCGGATGATCCAGCCCGAGCTGGCCGGCAGGCCGAGCACCAGGGAGGCCCCGCTCGCCGCCGCGCCGGGGTTGGACAGCGAGACGGTGACGTTGGACTGGCCCGGTCCCACGTCGCCGTCGACCGTCACCGTGTAGGGCCCGAGGTTGCCGAGGACCGGCGCCGACTGGGCGTCGGGGTCGGGGATGACGACCCCGTCGCTGTTGCCGACCTGGCCCATGTCCGGATCCAGCCAGCCACTGCCACCCGACTCGACCGGGGTGGTGGTGGTCGTCGAGCCCCGCGTCGTGGGTGGCGTCACCGTGGTCGCCGTGGTGTCGGTCGTGGTGCTCCCGGTCGTGTCAGGGGTGCCCGTCGTGTCCGTGGCGCCGGTGGCGTCCGTCACCTCGGTCGTGCTGGTGGTCGTGCCCGCGGCGGGGGTCGTGGTGCCGTCGACGGCCACGGTGTCCGCCGTGGTCGCCGACGGGGCCGTCGTCACGGGGACGACGGCCGTGGTGACCGGGGCCGGCGCCGTGGTGACCGTGGTCGTGGGACGGGGCCGGACGATGGTGGGGTCGGCCATCTCCGAGGTGATGGACGAGGGGGTGCCGGGCTGCCCGGGGCCGGCGAAGGGGCCACCCATGGCCAGGATGGCCATGACGCACAGCGCGACGATGGCGGGTACGACGAAGGTGCGCAATCCCCGGCCGACGTCGACGAGCTCGACGTAGAGGGTGTGGCAACGATCGCACCCGTCGAGGTGCTCCCCCACCTCGTCCTCGGCCTGCCGTGACAACCGGCCTCCCAGGAAGTCGACCAGCTGGGCCGCGGTGACCTGGCACTGGCTGTCGGTCTCGTCGCGCAGGTGGCGACGCACGTAGGCCCGGCGCAGGCGCTGGCGGCTCTGCTCGACGCGGGCCCGGACCTCGCCGCGACGGATGCCCAGCACCTCGGCCACCTGCCGGGGCCGGTCCGCTTCCACGTCGGTGTGCCACAGGGCGGTCTGGTCGGCCACGTCGAGCTCGCCGTACGCCGGTCCCAGGGCCCCGGCCAGCACGAGGCCGGGTTCCTCGGCCCGCAGATCGACCTCGGGGTCGGCTTCGAGGTCGACATCGACCACATCGGTCCCGGCCGCCAGGGAGCTGTCGCCGGCGCCCGGACGCCGCCGGTGCCGGGTGGCGGCCATGCGGCTGTCTGCGGCCTGACGGACGGCCTGCAGCAACAGGGGCCGGAAGGCCAGCTCGTCGGGACCGGCCAGCAGGCGCGACAGCACGCGGGCGAACGCCTCGGACACGGTGTCGTCCACCGGTCCCCCTTCGCCCACCAAGGACACCGCCAGCCGCCGAGCGGCGCGCTCGTGCCGTCGACGCAGGAGCGTCTCCGCCGCATGCTCGCCGCCGCGCACCCGCGCCGTCAGCTGTTCGTCACTGCCTTCAACTCGATCAGACATCCGCCGCCCTATGGGACTGTCAACCCAGCCGATCGGCCGCCACCCCCCGGTCGCGTAGCCAAACCCCCCACATGGGGTACGACGACCGGCTCATCCCGGAACCCTGTCGGCGCGGTTGACCCGTTCCGGCCGTCTGCGGGGTGGTCTTCAGGCGGCCAGGAGGCTGGCCAGCGCCCACACCGCGCCGACGAAACCGACGACGATCATGACCACGCTGCGACCCAGGGGCGCCCGTTTGAGCTCGCCGGGTCGTGACCGGTCGGGCGGGCGGACGAGGGCGACGACGTTGCCGAACACCATGGCCGCCCCCAGGGCCAGGATCAGCCACGGCAGCAGGTCGGTGCCCAACGGCGAGTAGCCCTGGGCCAGGAGGGGGAGTGCGTCGGCGACCGTCGCCATGGCACCCACCGTAGGGGGACCCCGGGCCGGCGGCCATTCACCGCGAGGGCCCCGTCCGGGTGGTGTCGCGCCCTGCCGCGGCCCGGCCCGGCGACGTTTCCGTCCCAGCCCTCAACAACCCGCCCGCCGCGGCCGAAGGGAAGGGGCCGATGCGCCTCGCGCAGCGGTGTCGGGGGGCGGCATGGGCCTCCCCACCGTCGCGGCGGCCTCTCCCGGGTCGTCCGTGGCGGCCACCCCCGACGGTCGATGCGGTGGGTCCGCCTCATCCCTGCCCACCCCGCTGCATCGACCGCGCCCCGCCGCCTCCCGATCGGCCCCTCGCCACCGACCGATCCCGGCCGGCTCCTCTCGACCGGCTCCGGTCAGCCGACGAGACGGAACCGGGTGCCGACGACCTCGAGCTCCTCGCCGATCCGGGCCGGGTCGGCGGCGACCAGGTCGATGCCCGAGAGGCCCTCGCCCCGGCCGTCGCGTGCCTCGACGAAGCGGATCACACCCTCGTCGAGGGCCACGCTGGCCCCATCGGCGCCCAGGGGCCGACCCAGCGCCCTGGCCCACGATGCGGCCATGGCGGCAGGATCGGGACCCTGCAGCTCGACGGCGGCGATGTCGGTCACCACCCCCGGGCGCACGTGGGCCTGCCACTCCGGGCCCCCCCACTCCCAGCTGTCCCAGGGCTCGGCCTGGTCGAAGGAGAGGATGGCGCCGCCCACGTCGCGAGGGTGCACGTGCAGGCCGAGGATGGCGTGGCCCTTGGCCTCGTAGACGACGCGTGCCCCCACCTCGCCCAGGTGATCGCGCTGGGCCTCGACGTCGGCCACCTGCACCAGCACCATGTAGCCGCCGTCACCCTCGCGCTTGTCGAGCAGGCGCCCCGCCGTGGTGCCCTCCTGGAGGGGGGACACCACCTCGAGCAGCTTGTCGCCGATGGGGAAGAGGGCGTTGTGCAGGCCGAACTCGCCCACACCGGGGTCGCGGAAGGCGACCTCGAGGTCGAAGGCGTCGACCAGGGCCGCCTCGGCGGCGGCGAGGTCGTGGGCGACGAGGGCGAGCTGGCGCAGGCGCATGGGGCCAGTCTGCCCCCTGACCACGTCGCGGTGCGCCAGGATGGCGCCGTGGGCCTCATCGAGCGCTGGGCGGAGCTGGTCACCGACGTGGGACTGGCGCCGGGGTCGATGGACACGACGCGCGACGAGCTGCTGGCGGCCTACGGGGAGCCCCACCGCCGCTACCACACCATCGCCCACCTCGAGGCCGTGCTCGAGGTGCTCGACGAGCTGTGCGGGCCCCCGCGTCCGCCGGTCGCGGCCCGGGCGGCGGCGTGGTTCCACGACGCCGTCTACGACCCCCGCCGCGGCGACAGCGAGGCCGCCTCGGCCGCCCTGGCCCGCCAGAGGCTGGGGGCCGCGGCACTGGACCCCGCCATCGTGGACGACGTGGAGGCGCTGGTCCTGGCCACGGTGGCCCACCAGGTCCCGGCGGGGGTGGCGGGCGGGGCCGAGCTCCTGGACGCCGACCTGGCCGTGCTTGGTCGCCCCGCCGAGACCTACGCGGCCTACGTGGCCGCGGTGCGGGCCGAGTACGGCCACCTCGACGAAGCGTCCTTCCGCACCGGTCGGGCCGCGGTGATGACCGCCCTCGGTGCCCGGACCCCGTTGTTCCACTCGACGCCGGGCGCGGCCCGGTTCGAGGCCACGGCCCGGGCCAACCTGGCCCGCGAGCTCGACGACCTCGGGCGGGGAGGGGCCGGGGGCGCCGCCCCCTCCCCCGTCAGGCCGCGGTCGAACGCCGCGGAGCCGAACGCCGAGCCGACCGAGAGCTGATCAGCTGATCAGCTGGTCGGCGTGGCGCAGGCGCTTGGCCAGGCTGCGCACCAGGGCCTTGGCGATCGAGGACTCCTCGAGCAGAGGCTCGAACGCACCGGGCTCGATCACGTAGAGGTCCATGTCGGTGGTGGCGGTGATTGTCGCCGCCCGGGGGCCGCCGTCGAGCAGGCCCAGCTCGCCGACGAGCTCGCCCGGACCCACCTGGGCGACCTCGCGGCCACCGATGGTGATGCTGGCCGTGCCCGAGACGATGACGAAGGCCTCGCTGCTGTGATGGCCCTCACGGCCCAGGACAGCGCCCTGCTTGACGTCGATCTCGGTGACGACCTCGGACACCTTGTCCAGCTCACGCCGGCCCAGGTGGGAGAACAGCGGCACCTGGGCCAGCCGTTCCTGCTTCGTGCTCATGTTGGCGCCTCCCTCGAGCCGGGTCCCCTCGCGCGCCCGGCGATGGGACATCATCCCAGGCGCGTGACGGTCAGCGCGGCCTCGCCGGGGGCGAGATCGAGGGCGGGTGGCCCCAACTCGGCCAGCGCCCGCCGGTGGTGGCTGCGGGCGCGCTCCAGATCGCGCAGGGCCCCGGTCGCCACACCACCCTCCACGACCACGTCCTGCAGGAGGCGAACGCGGTCCGGGCCCATGCCCGACCGCTCGGCCAGCTCGTCGAGACGGGCGGGGTCCCCGACCACGACCTCGACGCGGGCGTGGCCGTCCGGCCCCAGCACCCGGGCGGCGAACGTGCGCCCGCCGGGGTCGGCCTTGCCCGCCGAGCGCTTGGCCACGGCCCGCAGTGGCGCGTCGATCCCGGGCTCCTCGGCCACGGCCACCAGCTTGTAGACCAGGCCCGCGGTGGGGTGCCCCGACCCCATGACCAGCTCGGTCCCCACCAGCATGCGATCCACGGGCGCCCCGGCCAGCGCGGCGATGCCGTGCTCGTCGAGGTCCCCGGAGATGACCACGGCGGTGCCCCGGGCCCCGAGCTCGTCGAGCAGGGCCCGGGCCCGACGGGCCTCCGCAGCCAGGTCACCCGAGTCGATGCGGACAGCCCCCAGCCCCGGCCCGGCCGCGGCGACGGCCCGGCGGATGCCGACCTCGATGTCGTAGGTGTCCACCAGCAGGGTCGTGGCCGCTCCGAGTGCGTCGACCTGGGCGGCGAACGCCGTGGCCTCGTCGGGGTGGGCCAGCACCAGGGCGTGCGCCGCGGTGCCCCCGGTGGGCACGTCGAAGCGCCGTCCAGCCTCGAGGTTGGAGGTGGCGGCGAAGCCCACCAGGTAGGCGGCCCGGGCCGCGGCGGGGGCCGCCCGCTCGTGGGTGCGGCGCGAACCCGCCTCGATGAGGGGACGGCCGGCGGCCGCGGCCACCATGCGGGCGCCGGCGGCGGCGACGGCGGAGTCGTGGTTCAGCACCGACAGCACCAGCGTCTCCAGCACCAGGCCCTGGGCCAGGGGGGCGTCGATGGTGAGCAGAGGAGATCGGGCGAAGTAGGGCTCCCCCTCGGCGTAGGCCAGCACGGTGCCGCTGAAGCGATAGGCGGCCAGCCAGTCCAACCCGGCTTCGGACACGACGCGATGACGGGCCAGGTGGTCGAGCTCGGCCGACCCGAAGCGGTAGGCGGCCAGCTCGTCCACCAGCCGACCCAGGCCGGCGACGATGCCGAAGCGGCGCCCCGCAGGCAGGCGGCGGGCGAAGACCTCGAAGACGGCCCGGTTCTCCGCCACCCCCGAGCGCAGGGCGGTGTCCACCATCGTCAGCTCGTAGTGGTCGGTCAGCAACGCGCTCGATGCGGGCGGGGGCGAGATGCCAGGACCAGGACCGGTCACAACCACACCAGCTCGTCGTCGGCGTCGACGTCCACCAGGCGGTCACAGGTGGGGCACCAGCTGCGCAGCTCGAGGGCGGTACCGCACGCGCCGTGGCGCGAGGGGGCGGGCAGGCCCTCGTGGCTGGCCCCCCAGGCGGCCAGTTCACCCAGGGCTGCGGCCAGGTCACGGCCTGGGGCCGTCAGCTCGTAGGCCATGCGCAGGGGGCGGCGACTGTAGGGGGTGGCCACCACCAGGCCCTGGCGTTCCAGCTCACGCAGGCGGTTGGTCAGGATGTTGGGGGCGATGCCGCCCAGGCGCTCCTGCAGCCCGCCGAAGCGCCCGGGGCCGGCCAGCAGGGCGTCGACCAGCAACAGGGTCCAACGATCCCCGACGAGATCGAGGGCCCGCACCAGGGGCGAAGGTTCCATGGCGTCAGTGTTGCCGAACTGGCCGGTCAGCAGTAACTTGCTACTTGCAAGTCACTAGCCCACTCGGAGGAACCGTGAGCGCACTGACAGAACTGGCCGAAGCCTCCCGCACCGTGGTGGCCCGGGCGGGCACGGGCACCGTGGCCATCGGCCGCGACGGTCGGGGCACGGGCATCGTCATCGCCGAGGGCCGCGTCCTCACCAACGCCCACAACCTGCGCGACCGCACCACCCAGGTCACCTTCGCCGACGGCCGCGTCGCCCAGGCCGAGGTCACCGGGTCCGACGTGGACGGCGACCTCACCGTCCTCGCCGTCGACACCACCGGCGCCACCCCCCTGGAGTGGGCCGAGGCCGAGGTCGACCAGGGCGATTGGGTCTTCGCCCTGGCCCGCGGCGGCCTGCGCGGCGTACGGGTCACCTCGGGCAGCGTCAGCGCCCGGGGCCGGGCCTTCCGCGGTCCCCGAGGCCGAAGGGTGGCAGGCTCCGTGGAGCACACCGCCCCCCTGGCCCGGGGTTCGTCGGGCGGACCCCTGCTCGATGCCACCGGCAAGGTGGTGGGCGTCAACACCCACCGGGTCGAACGGGGCTTCTACCTGGCCCGACCGGCCGACGACGAGCTGCGCCGCCGGGTGGCCGAGCTCTCGGCCGGGGTCTCCCCGGTGCGACGCCGCCTGGGTGTGGCCCTGGCCCCGGCCGGCGTGGCCACCAAGCTGCGCACGTCGGTGGGCCTGGCCCCCCGTGACGGCGTGCTCGTGGCCGGCGTCGAGGACGGCTCGCCGGCCGCGGCCGCCGGGCTGGCGCGGGGCGACCTGATCGTCCGGGCCGGGACACGGGACGTGGCCACGCCCGACGACCTGCACGACGCGCTGGCCGACACCATCGGGGGCGACACCCTGGAGCTGGCCCTGGTCCGGGGAGCCGACGAGCTGACGGTGACGGTGTCGTTCGCCGTCCCGGCCAGCGCGGACCCGGCCCCCGTGGACGCGGCGTCCGCCGACACCGCGGAGACGCCAGCGGCAGAGGGCGACAACCCCAGCTGACCGGGGACCGGAGGATCGGAGGGCTGTGGCGCACCCCGGTCCCCCATCCCCCGTCCCTCCGGTGACCGTCGTTGTTTGCGGTGGCGTTCCAGCAGGTCAGGCTCGTTTGCACGGTGATCAGGCCGGGGTACCGGTGTGTCCGTCAAGGAGATGGACACATGATCGGTTTCATCATCACGATGATCATCGTCGGCGCCATCGCCGGCTTCCTGGCCCGGCTCCTCGTGCCCGGCCCCGACCCCATGGGCGTCGTGGCCACCATCGTGTTGGGCATCGTCGGCTCGTTCGTCGGCGGCTTCCTGGGTTGGGCCCTGTTCGGCAAGGACTTCTCGGAAGGGGCCCTGCAGCCGGCCGGCATCATCGGTTCCATCGTCGGGGCCGTGATCGCCCTGCTGATCTACCGGGCGGTCAACCACCGCAGCGGGCGGCGGGTCCTGCACTGAAACGCCGCCCCGGCCATCTCGGGTGTGACGACCTGGAGTGAATTCGCCGGACAGTGTCAGGTGGACCCTCCCATGCGCCAGGCTGTACGCAGCTGAAACGCCGACCCCGGCCGTTCGGGCGGGGACGAGGGAGGGCCTCCATGACGACGAGAGCGATCGGGCGCGGGGTGCGCGCCCTGGGGCTCATCCTGGTGGCCGTGCTGGCCGCCGGTTGCCTGAAGGTCGATGCCGACCTCAGGGTGAGCGAAGACGACACCGTCGACGGCAGCATGGTCCTGGCCATCGACGAGTCCCTGGCGTCGATGATCCCCGGCGGGGACATCCAGGAGGCCATGAGCGGCGGGGGCGGTCTCGGCGACCTCGAGCAGTACGCCACCCGCACCGAGCCCTACGACGAGGACGGCTTCATCGGCCAGCGCATCGTCTTCGAGGACGTGCCCCTGGGCGAGATGAGCGCCGACACCGACGGCGGCTTCTTCGGGCGTGACGGCGACGGCTACCGGGTTGAGTTCCCGGTGGGCGACGCCACCAGCATGTCCGGGGGCATGGACCTCGACATGGTCGGCCCCATGATGGACAGCGCCCAGTTCACCATGAGCATCACGTTCCCGGGCAAGGTGCTCGAGAGCAACGGTGACGCCGAGGTGAGCGGCTCCACGGTCACCTGGTCCTTCGCCGGCGAAGAGCTGACGACCATGCCCGCCAACCTCGAGGCCCGGTGGGACGACAGCGGCCTCAAGGGCGGCAGCTCGGGCGGCGATGGCGGTGGCGGTGTCTCCCCGGGGCTGTTGGCCCTGCTCGGGGCCATCGCCCTGATCGTCGTGGCCGGGGTCGTCTTCTTCCTGGCCCGGCGCAAGAGCGGTTCGGCTGGCGGCCCGCCGGCACCGGGCGGACCCGGGGCACCGTGGTCGGCGACGGGCCCCCCGCCCAGCAGCCCGACCGGCCCCCCGACGATGCCGGCTCCCCCCGTGACCGTGCCCGGGGGCTGGGACGCCCCCGGCTCGGGCCCCGCTCCCTACGGGGCCACGCCGCCGTGGGCGGCCCAGCCTGCTCCCGTGCCCCCGGCGCAGCCCCAGCCCTGGCAGCCGCCGACCCCCGACCCCACGTTGCAGCCCCAGCCGTGGCAGGCCCCCACGGCGGCACCGCAGGCCCAGCCGCAACCGCAGGGTTGGCCGGCACCGGCGCCGGCTGCAGCACCGCCCACGGCACCGACCCCCGCGGTTCCCGCCGCGGCCCAGCCGTGGCAGCCGCCGACGGTGAGCCCGGCTCCGCCACCCCAGGCCCAGCCCCAGCCCCAGCCCCAGGCGCAACCGGCGTCGTGGTTGTCGCCGGCGCCGGCGCCGACCCCGGCCGACCCCGGCGGTTGGCCCACGGCGCCCCCGGCGGCGCCCGCCGGGTCCCCGGCGCCCGCCGTTCCCCCGGCGGCACCCCGGGCCACCCCCCAGTCCAACTCGCCGTGGACGCTGGATCCGCCGGCCCACCCCCCGGTGGCACCTCCGGTACCTCCGGCCAACCCGCCGGCAGGACACGACGCCCCCTCCGAGACCGAGCGCTGATACCGGCCACGCTGGGGGGTCGGTAGCCTCTCCGCCGGGGCGCGGACGGCACCGGTCGGGCTCCCACCTCGGACTGTGGCCCCACCTCCCCTCGCACATCCCTCCCGCTCACGTCGTCCCCACCCCCACGCCCTCCGCCACGTCCTCGAGGTGGCGGCGGGCGTGGTGGTGGCGCTCGTCGTGCTCGTGGCCCTGGCCCCGGGCGCAGGCGCCCATGCGTCGCTGCAATCAACCGAGCCCATCGCCGACACGGTCATCGACGAGCCCCCTGCCCGGGTGGTGTTGCGCTTCGACGAGACCGTCACCGCCGAGCTGGGCAGCGGCCTGCGGGTCTTCGGGCCCGATGGTGGGCGGGTCGACCGGGGGCAGGTGGAGCGCAGCCAAGAGGGCTCGGTGCTGACCATGGCCGTGGAGGACGGCGGGCGGGGCACCTACACCGTGGCCTGGCGGGTCGTATCCAGTGACTCCCACGTGCTCATCGGTTCGTTCCTGTTCCACGTGGGCGAACGGACGGGTGCCGCCGTGCTGGCCGAGGCTCCCGGGGGCTGGTCCACGGCAGCACTGGCCTGGCTGGCCCGCTGGGCCGTCCTCGTCGGCGCCGCCGTGGTCGGGGGGGCGGCTGCCCTCCGCCTGGTCATCGACGACCGGTCCGGGCTCACGGGTCGGCGGATCGGGCTCGTTGTCGGGGGCGCGGCGGTGGCCCTGGTCCTGGGCTCGGCCCTGCGGCTGGTCCTGCAGGTGGCCGAGGCCTCGGGCCGCACGCCGCCCGATGCCCTGGCCCTGGTCGCCGACGCCGTGCGCAGCACCCGGGCCGGGCGTCTGGACCTGGCCCGGCTGGCGGCGTCGCTGACCGTGGCGGCCGCCACTGCGGCCTGGCCGCGCCGTTGGGCGCCGGCGGCGGTGCTGGTGGGCACCACCGTGGTGGCCGTGGCCAACGCCTTCGGCGGCCACGCCTGGACCAGTGACGGCCGCCCTTTCGCCCTCGTCGCCGACATCGTGCACCAGGCGGCGGTGGCCATCTGGGTCGGGGGTCTGGTGGTCCTGGCCGTGATCGACACCCGTCGGCGCCCGCAGTCGTCGGACGGCTCGCAGTCGCCGGACGGGTCGGATAGGGCGGACCGGCCGGACGACCGGCGCCGCTCGGAAGGGTCCGACCTGGCGCCACGGTTCTCGGTCCTGGCCCTCGGTGCCGCCATGGCCGTGGCCGTCAGCGGCACCGTCTCGGGATGGCAGCAGGTGGGCGAGCTGTCCGCCCTGGCCTCGACCACCTATGGCCGGTTGCTGGTGGCCAAGGTCGTGGTCTTCGCAGCGATGCTCGGGCTCGGTTGGTGGAACCGGGCCACCCTGGCCCGCCTCGCCGGTCGGTTGTCGGCCCGCCGTTCCGCCCTCCGCCTCGAGACCGTGCTCGCCGTGGCCGCCCTGGGGCTGACCGCGGCACTGGTGGCCCAGGTGCCGGGTCGCGAGCTGGTGGCCCGGCCCTACGCGGCCACGGTGGCCGATGGCGCGGGGACGGTGTCGGTCACCGTCGAACCGGCAGCCACGGGCAGCAACGCCCTGCACCTGTACTTCTTCGACGACGAGGGCCGGCCGAGACCCGTCGACGTGGCCGAGGCCAGGGTGGCCATCGGCGACGTGCCCGCCCGGCGCATCGACCTGCAGCCCATCACCGTGGGCCACTTCTCGGCTCCCGCCTTCGACCTGCCCACCCCCGGTCGTTGGCACCTGACCATCACCGCGGTCACCCGGGGTGTGCCCACCCAACTCGACGTCGAGGTACCCATCCGATGACCGTGCCCCCCCTCTCCCGCTGGCTCGCACGCCGCACCGCTCTCGCCGCCCGCGCCCTGGTCGCCGGAGGTCTGGTCGGGGTGCTCTCCCTTCTCGCCATGGCCCCCGCCCACGCCCATGACGACGTGGGCACCCTGACCGTGGCCGAGGCCACCGCCTCGGGCAACGCCGTCAGCTACGCCGTGGACGTGGTCTTCGTCAACGACGGCCACCCGGCCTCGGACGCCACCGTCACCGTGGTGGCCGAAGGACCCGCCGGCGCGACCGTGGGCCCGCTGTCCATGACCGAGACGGCAACGGCGGGGCGCTACGGAGCCACCGTCGACTTCTCCGCCCCCGGGGGGTGGACGGTGCGCTTCACCTCCCTCACCCCCCTGGGCACGACGGAGACGACCCAGGAGGTCGGGGCGCCCGCCTCGGGCACCAGCTCCTCCCCCACCCTGCCCGGTCCCACCCAGCCGGTCCCCACCCTGTCCGCCACCACCGTCCAGCCCGGCTCGACCACCCAGCCGCCCACCACCGCGGTGACGAGCCCGGTCACCACCGGGGAGCCTGGCGGCTACGAGCCCGACGACTTCGCCGGCACGGGCACCCGGGTCCTGCTCATCGCCGGCCTGGTGGCGGTGCTCGGCGCCGCCAGCGCCCTGACCGTCGTGCGTCGGCGCGGCCGGGGCCACTGAGCTGGGCCTCGGCTGTGGTGGCGCTGAGCCCGAGGGTCAGCCCTTGGCCATGTTGGCGAAGCGGGTGTACTGACCCAGGAAGGCGAGCCGGGCCACGCCGGTGGGCCCGGAACGGTGCTTGGCCACGATGACCTCGGCGATGCCCTGCTCGGCCGAATCCCGGTTGTATATCTCATCACGATAAAGAAACATCACGACGTCGGCATCTTGCTCGAGTGATCCACTTTCGCGGAGGTCCGAGAGCATGGGGCGCTTGTCGGCCCGCTGTTCGAGGCCGCGGTTGAGCTGGGCCAGGGCGACGACGGGGGTCTCGATCTCGCGGGCCAGGATCTTGAGGCTGCGGCTGATCTCGGCCACCTCGACCTGGCGGTTCTCGGCCGAGTTCCGCCCCGTCATGAGCTGGATGTAGTCCACCACCACCAGCCCGAGGTCGCCCACCTGGCTCTTCAGCTTGCGGGCCTTGGAGCGGATCTCCATCACCGTGAGGTTGGGGTTGTCGTCGACCCAGATGGGGGCCTCGGCCAACCGGCCCACGGCGTGGCTGATCTTCTCCCAGTCGGCCTCGGTGAGCTTGCCGTTGCGCATGCGGGTGGCGTCCACCCGGGCCTCGGAGCACAGGATGCGCTGGGTGATCTCCAGCGAGCTCATCTCCAGGGAGAAGAACAGCGAGGGGCGGTTGGCGTGCAGGGCGGCGTGGGTGGCCATGCCCAGGGCGAAGGCGGTGTTGTGGGTGGGGACCATGGCCTCGCCCACCAGGTACAGGCTGTTGGGTGAGTCCACGGTGATGCAGCGCACCGGCACCGAGGGCACCGGGCGGATGGCGATCACGGCCCGACTCGAGGCCCGCTCGGCCGTGCTCCACGTGAAGCGCCACACCCCGGCACCCCGCGGTGTGGGGTCCAGGGGAGCGGCCCGGCGGATGGGGCCCGCCTTGTGGCCCAGCGAGCACACCAGCTCCCGGGCCTGGGCCAGCAGGGTGCGGTCCGTCAGACGGAGCTCGACGACGTCGGCCGCCGGACACGCACCGGCCCCGGCCACCAGACCGGACAGCAGGGCCCGACGTTGCCGGGTCGACGCCCGCAGGTAGACGTCGGGGATCGACGTCGGGGCCGGGGTCCCCGGGTGCGGGCAACCGGCGAGGCGGCTGCCCGCCAGGAAGGGGGCCACGGGCAGCTCGGCCTCGGGGAGCTCGAGGGCGAGGGCCACGGGCAGGTACCACCGTGGTCGGTCCCCGCGGGCCGAGGCCACGCCCTCGGACACCATGTGTGCAGTGGTCACCACCTGGGTGCAGCCGGGACCGCGGGTCGCAGCCCAGGCCGGCCGATCCGATGCCGACCACTGGTGCTCGGCATCGGCCACCAGCACCGAGCCGTCCTCCAGCTCGACCTCGAAGCACCTCCGGCCCAGTTGCACGGGGGTGACGTAGGTGACCGTCGTCGGTCGTCCCTGCTCGTCGAGGACCTGATCACCCATCTCGAGCTGGCCCATGGTGGTCCACCCCCGAGGGGTGGGGACGACGGTGTCGAGGGCCAGGGCCTTGCCCATGGCCGGACGGGCACCGATGACCACCAGGGCGTTGGGCTGCAGGCCCGAGAGCAGCTCGTCGAGGTCGAGGTAGCCCGTGGGGGTGCCGGTTATGGCCTCGCCCCGCTCGAAGAGCTGTTCGAGCCGGTCCAGGCTCTGTTCGAGCAGGACCCGCATGTTCGAGGTCGTACCTGCGGCCCGGTGCTGGGCGATGGTGAAGATCATCGACTCGGCGGAATCGACGGCCTTGGCCACGTCGTCGGGACGCGAGTAGCCGAGCTCGGCGATCTCGCCGGCGGCGCCGATCATGCGCCGCAGCAGGGCCAGCTCCTCGATGATGCGGGCGTAACGACCGGCGTTGGAGATGGCCGGGGCACTGGCCTGGAGCGCCACCAGGGCGGCGGGGCCGCCGACGACCTCGAGCATGCCGGCCCGACGAAGCTCCTCGGCCACGGTCACCGCATCCGCAGGCTCGCCCACCCCGTAGAGGCCGAGGATGGCGTCGTACACGTGGGCGTGGGCCGGCTTGTAGAAGTGCTCGGCCTGCACGACCTCGGCTGCGGCGGCGATGGCGTCCCGAGACAGCAGCATGGCCCCGAGGAGGGATTCCTCGGCCTCGAGGTTCTGCGGAGGGGTGCGGGTCGCCCCGCCAGATCGGGGGGCGGGGAGGTCAGGCCGTGTCATGTCGGGGCACAGCCTCGCCGACCGGGCCTGTGGGTCACCAGGGGATGACCTGACAGATTCTGTGGACAACCGACACGGGTTCCGCCACCTGTGGAAAAGGTTGTGTGCAACTGGGCCTGTCTGGGGGAAACCTCAACCTCGACCTGTGGTGGGGCGGCAGGCTGAACGCCTCCCGCCCCACCACGAACGCCGATCAGCTCATTGTGAGACGACTTCGACCTGTAGGAACAGGCGGACGTCGCTGTGGAGGGCGGCGGGGACGCTGTAGAGCCCCGTCGTCTTGATCGGCTCCTCGATGTTGATCAACCGACGGTCGATCTCGAAGCCGGTCTGGGCGTAGACGGCGTCGGCCACGTCGGCCGGCGTCACCGAGCCGAAGAGGCGGCCCTCGCCACTGGTACGGGCGCCGACCTTGACCACCATGGGTGCCAGCACCCGGGCGATGTCCTCGGCCGCGGCCCGCTCGCGGGCGTCCTTGACCTCGGCCGACTTCTTCATCACCGCGGCCTGCCCCAACGCACCCTGGTGGGAGCGCATGGCCAGGCCCTTGGGGATCAGGTAGTTGCGGGCGTACCCATCGCTGACGATGAGCACCTCGCCCCGCTTGCCCAGCCCCGTCACGTTGCCCCGGAGGATCACCTGCATGTCACTCCTCCTCCGTGGTCGCCGCACCATTGCCCTCGACCGCAGCCTCAGGAGCGGTCGACGGGGCGTCACCATCGCGCGGCGGCCGATCGTCACGGTCACGACCGCGGCCACCACCGCCCTCGCCCCGGTCACGGCCTCGACCACCACCGCGCTGGGTGGTGACCCGGTTGGTGTAGGGCAGCAACGCCATCTCGCGGGCGTTCTTGATGGCCATGGCCACCGCCGCCTGCTGCTGGGCGTCGTTGCCGGTCACCCGGCGGGCCCGGATCTTGGCCCGATCAGACATGAACTTGCGCAGGAGGTTGACGTCTTTGTAGTCGACGTACTCGACCTTCTCCTGCGAGAGGATGCTGATCTTCTTCTTGCTGCGCCGGGCGTTGTCTTTGTTCTTGCCCCGCGGTGCCTTCGTCTTGGGCATCAGAACGGCTCCTCGTCGTAGTCATAGGCCGGCGGCGCGTCGCTGCGGCCTCGGGCGGGACGGGACTGCTGCTCGCCGCCCCCTCCAGCGCCGCCGCCGTCCTGCCGGCGGTCGTTCTTCGCCACCTCGGCCGTGGCCCAGCGGAGGCTGGGGCCGACCTCGTCGGCGATGACCTCGATCTTCGATCGACGGTCGCCGTCCTGGGACTCCCAGGAACGGAAATCGAGCCGGCCCGTCACGATGACGCGAGCGCCCTTGGTGACGGACTCGGCGACGTTCTCGGCGAGCTGCCCGAAGCAGCTGACGTCGAAGAACATGGCCTTCTCTTCCCAGTCGTCACCCTTGCGGGTGCGATGGTTGACGGCGAGGCCGAAGCTGGCGACCGCCGTTCCTCCCGGGGTGTACCTGAGCTCGGGATCCCTCGTGATGTTGCCGACAAGGTCGACGTTGTTCCCGTTTGCCATCGTGTGCCTTCTTCTGCCGCTACGGCGTCACGCCGGTGCCGGCTGCCCGAGCAGGCCGCGCTTGGCGGCCTCCTTGTCGGGCAGTCGAAGTTGCTTGTGGCGGACGACGCCGTCCGCGATGCGCAGGAAGCGGTCGAGATCATCGAGGTTGAGGCCCTCGGTGACGATCTCGAAGACCACGTAGTAGCCCTCTTGCTTCTTGTTGATCTCGTAGGCGAACCGGCGACGGCCCCAACGCTCGGTGGTGGCGACCTTGCCACCGCCGGCGACGACGATCTCGTTGAGGCGGCCGATCAGCTGCTGGACCGACACGTCGTCGATGTCCGTGTCGAAGATGACCATGAGTTCGTAAGCCCGCATGGCGAGCGGTACCTCCCTTCGGACCCGACGCCCAGGGCGCCGGGGCCCCACGGTGGGGCAGGGTCTTCTGTGGAGACCCCCCTGCCGCGACACGGCCGGGGATCGAATCGGACATGGTAGCGGGGCCGGGGACCATGGTCTTCATCGGGACTCCACCGCCGATGCCAGGGCCACGGGGGCAGCATGCCCGCGAGGTGTGACAGTGGAGGACCGTCGGGTCAGGCGCTGGGTGGTGGGGTCACCCGCAGCTGATGGGGTCAGCGCGGCTGGTGGGGTCATACGGGCTGGTGGGGGTAGTGCTCCCGGCACACCAGGCACCACCGTTCGGGTTCGGGCACGACCTCGACCTCCTCCTCGCGGTCCCAGTCGGCCACCTGCAGGTACACCCGCTGCACCGGGGCCACCGGCTCGTCGTCACGGCCACAGCTGTCGCAGTGGCCCGAGGTGGTCCCCGTCATGCTCGCTCCTCGCATCGATGGTGCGTCACGTCCCGTCACGTCCCCGTGCCCGCACCGGCCACGGTCGTCGTGGTGGTGCCGGCGCCGGGGTCCACCCCGGCCCCCGTGGTCGGGGTGGCCTCGGCGCTGTCGGTCCCACCGGGCTCGGTGGTCCCCGTCGTCGCCGGAACCGTCGGCGCGACCGGGGCGGCGGGCGCGGTCGTCGGTGGGGCCGTGGACAGCTGGCCGTTCAACACCCGGCCGCTGAACGTGCGCGTCGTGGGCAGGGTGCACTCGGCCCGGCCCTCGGTGGCGGCGTCCACGAAGGAGGCCCACATGCGGGCGGGGAAGGTACCCCCGGTGACCCGGGCCTCGCCGCGGACGTCGAGCATGGGCACCACGGGCTGGCCGTCCCGACCCTCGTAGCCCATCCACACGGCCACGGTCAGGTCGCACGTGTAGCCCACGAACCAGGCGTCGCGGTAGTCCTCGGTGGTGCCCGTCTTGCCCACGCTCTCCAGCCTGGTGGCCGCGGCGGTGCCCGTGCCGTCACGGATGACGCCCTGCAACGCCGTGGTCACCGAATCGGCCACCTCGGTGTCCATGACCCGGTCCGCCGCGATGTCGGGCTCCCACACGGTGCGGCCCTGGGCGTCCTCGATGCGCACGATGAGCTGGGGGGTCACGTGCTCGCCCCGGTTGGCGAAGGTGTTGTAGGCGCTGGCCATGTCCAACACCGACACCTCGGGCGTGCCCAGGACGAGCGAGGGCACGGTGGGCAGGGGGGCGGTCACCCCCATCTGGCCGGCCAGGGCAGCCACATCGGCCCAGCCCTGGGCACCCAACTCCATCATGAGCTGGGCGTAGACGGTGTTCGACGACGCCGCGGTGGCACTGAGCAGCGTCATGGCCGCGCCGTTTCCGCCCCCACCCTTCACGTCCCAGTCCCGGCCGTCGTCGGCGCCGGGGATGATGATCTGGTCGGGGGCGTTGAACCGCGACAACGGCGAGATGCCGCTGCGGATGGCCTGGGCCAACACGAAGGGCTTGAACGACGAGCCCGGCTGGCGGCCCGACCCCCCGCCAGCTGCCCCCAGGGCCAGGTTGACCTGGGATGCGGCGTAGTTGCGCCCCCCGACCATGGAGACGACCCGGCCGAACTGGTCCAGGGCCACGAGTGAGGCGGCAGGGTCGATGGTGGCGTCGTCGAGGGTGTCGGTGTAGAGGATCTGCTGGGCCTGGCACTGCCGCGTGGGGTCGAGGCTGAGGTACACCCGGTAGCCCTCGGTGTAGACGGCCGAGCCGAACAGGTCGAGCAGCTGCTGGCGGGCCCAGTCGAGCACGTACTCGGTGCCGCACTCGCGCCAGCGCACATCACCCAGGCCGCTTCGCTCCCGGCGCGACAGCACCAGGGTCGAGCCGTCGGGGAGGGGGGTGCCCAGGGGCATGGCCGCGGCGGCCGCAGCATCCTCGGCGCTCGCGTAGCCCTCCTCGGCCATGGCGTCGAGCACGGAACGACGGCGGAAGTCGGCCTCGGCGGGGTCGCTGGACACGTCGGCCGTCTCCGGCGAGCGGATGAGACCGGCCAGGTAGGCGGCCCGGGCCAGGACCGCGGCCCGCTGCTCGGGCGGGGCGGCAGGATCGAAGGCCAGGCCCTCGACATCGAGGCCGAAGTAGGCCCGGGCCGCGGCCTGCACGCCGTACGCCCCCCGCCCGAAGTAGATGGAGTTGAGGTAGCGGCCGAGGATCTCCGCCTTGGTGTACTTCCGCTCGAGCTTCACCGCCAGCACCGCTTCACGGAACTTGCGCAGGATGGTCCGCTCGTCGGTCAGGTAGGCCAACTTCACGTACTGCTGGGTGATGGTGGAGCCGCCCTGGAGGGATTCGGACCCCCTCACGTCGGCCAGGCCCGCCCGGGCCAGGCCCCGGGGATCGATGCCCCGATGGCTGAAGAAGCCCCGATCCTCGGCGGCCACGACGGCGTCGATGACCACCTGGGGGATGCGCTCGTAGGCCACCACCGACCGGTCCTGCTCCGCGGCCAGCTGGGCCAACGAGTTGCCGGGCCCGCAGTCCTGGTCACCGTCGGGGTTGACGTCGGCCGCGCAGATGAACGTGGTCTGGTCGAGGCGCTCGTCGACGGTGGGCAGCTCGATGCGGGTGATCACGGCACCGAAGCCGGCCAGGCCCACCACGGCCACCAGCGCCACCAGGTAGCCCAGCCGCCGGTTCCGCCACAGGACCGAACGTCGCACCCGGCGACGGCGGCGCGACTCGGCCCGACGGACCCCACGCTGGCTGCGGTGGACGGCGGCCGAACGGTCACCGCGGCCCGGATCGCCGTCGCGCCGCCCGGTACCGGCACCGGAGCCGGCACCAGAGCCCTGTCCGGTCATCCGCACCCCTGTTCGCCGGACCGAGGTCCGGCGGGAGCGGACGGGACTACGCGCCGGGGCGTTGTCGACCCAGGGGCAGGACGCGGGTGAGGTGGTTCCAGCGGCACTCGGTGCACACCTCCACCACGTAGCACGTGTAGCGGCCCTCCCGGGTGGCGCGCTTGTTCAACGCGGCCAACTCCTTGGTGGTGGCCACACAGCGTCCCGAGCTGGGTAGCCGGGGCCCGAAGACGTAGATGACGTTCACCAGCTGGGCCTGCTCGCAGACCGGGCACATCTCCTCGGTCGGGTGCGGGCAGCTCACCGCGTTGCGGGTCAGTTCGGGGTGGGCGTCGCAGATGTCGATGATGGAGAGCCGGCCCCGGCGGAACTCGCGCAGCACCGCCCGCCGGGCCAACCGGTAGTCGACCACGCCGGCGGCCAGAGCCACGCCGCCTTCGGCGGCCACGGGGCGGAACTCCACGGCCGTCAGGCTAGCCACCGCCCCGCCGTCACCGGCTCGTCGAACGCCGCGGCGAAGATCCTTGCCTAATGGTGGCTGCCGTTATATCGTGCCGATACAACGAAACGATGTATCGACCCGAACGTGGGCGCAACCATGACGATCGACCTCGCCATCCTCGGCCTGCTGGCCGAGTGCGAGCTGCACGGCTACGAGCTCTCCAAACGCCTGGCCGACCTGCTGGAGCTGGGCGCACCGGTGTCCTTCGGCTCCGTCTACCCCGCCCTCGGGCGCCTGGAGCGCGCCGGTCAGGTCAAGGCCGTCGAGGCCGGCCGCATCCGCCTCGTGCCCATGACCGGCTCCCTGGCCGGCGAGCTGGCCGCGGCCCGCGGCCGGCTGACCAACCCCGGTGGCCGGCGAGCCAAGAAGGTCTACGGCATCACCGACAAGGGCGAGCAACGCCTGGTGGAGCTGCTCCTCGACCCCGGCGGTGTGGCCACGGCCGCCGGCTTCGGCCTTCGCCTGTCCCTCTTCCGCTACCTCTCACCTGCTCAACGGCGCGCCGTGATCGTGGCCCGGCGCTCCACCCTGACCCACCTGCAGGCCGAGGCCGATCGCCTCGGACCGTGGGTGGACCGCTGGTCCACGGCCCGCCGGGCCCACGAGGCCGCCGTCATCGCCGAAGACCTGCGCTGGCTCGACGAGCTCGAACAGGTCGACGAGCACCCCGATCACACACAATCAACCACCGGGCAGGCTCCCGCCGAACCCGCCACCTCCGGAGTGAACGAATGAGCAAGCAGAAGGTCCGCCTGGCCATCGCGGGAGTCGGCAACTGCGCCAGCTCCCTGGTGCAGGGCATCGTGTACTACAAGGACGCCGACCCGGCCGACGAGGTCCCCGGCCTGATGCACGTCGAGCTCGGCGGCTACCACGTCGGCGACGTCGAGGTCGTGGCCGCCTTCGACGTGGACGCCAACAAGGTGGGCATGGACGTGGCCAAGGCGATCCTGGCCCAGCCCAACAACACCATCAAGTTCGCCGACGTGTCCGACCTGGGCATCGAGGTGCTGCGGGGCCCGACGCTCGACGGCTTCGGCACCTACTACCGCCAGATCGCCGAAGAGTCGCCCGCCCCCGCGGTGGACGTGGCCCAGGCCCTGCGTGACGCCCGTGTCGACGTGCTCGTGTCCTACCTCCCCGTGGGGTCCGAGCAGGCCCAGAAGCACTACGCCCAGGCCTGCATCGACGCCGGCGTGGCCTTCGTCAACGCCATCCCCGTCTTCATCGCCTCCAACCCCGAGTGGGCCGAGAAGTTCCGGGCCGCCGGCGTCCCCATCGTGGGTGACGACATCAAGAGCCAGGTCGGCGCGACCATCGTGCACCGCGTCCTGGCCCGCCTCTTCGAGGACCGCGGCGCCGTGCTCGACCGCACCTACCAGCTGAACTTCGGCGGGAACATGGACTTCATGAACATGCTGGAGCGCGAGCGCCTGCAGTCCAAGAAGATCTCCAAGACCCAGTCGGTGACCTCCCAGATCGACGACGTCATGGCCCCGGGCACCGTGCACATCGGCCCCTCGGACCACGTGCCCTGGCTGGAGGACCGCAAGTGGGCCTACATCCGCCTCGAGGGTCGCAACTTCGGTGACGTGCCCATGAGCGCCGAGCTGAAGCTCGAGGTGTGGGACTCGCCCAACTCGGCCGGGGTCATCATCGACGCCGTGCGCTGCGCCAAGGTCGCCCTCGACCGGGGCATCGGCGGCCCGCTGCTGGCCCCGTCGGCGTACTTCATGAAGAGCCCACCCGTGCAGTACACCGACGACGAGGCCCGCCAGTACGTCGAGGGCTTCATCGCCGGCGACGCCGTCCCGAACACGGGGACGCCGAACAGCGGTACACCCACCCCGTGACCTCCACCCCGGGGGCACCGACCCCCGGGGCCGGGTCACCCCCGGTGCCGTGGCCCACCCCGACCCTGGCGAACGGGTAGCGTTCGGCCCGATGTCGGACCTTGCGCGTCCACGGGCGTTGGCCAGCTTCGGCCTCGAAGGTGACGATTGGGGGGGCGTCCTTCGCTACGGCCCCCTCGTCCCCGACGAGCGGACGCTACGGCTGCTGGGCAACGTGGCCTCCAAGCGCGTCCTGCTGCTCGGAGCCGGAGGGGGCCAGGCCGCGGCCTCGCTGGCCGGCGCCGGGGCCAAGGTCATCGTCGTGGAGCCCACCGCCGAGGCCGTGGCCCTGACGAGGAGCCACTGCCAGGGTCGGGGCCTGTCCGTCGAGGTCCACCAGCGCGATCTGGCCGAGCTGGCCTTCGTGCGGGCCGACACGGTCGACCTGGCCGTGAGCGTGCTGTCCCTGGCCACGGTGGGCGATCTGGCCCGCGTCTTCCGCCAGGTCCACCGCGTGCTGCGCTCCGAGGCCGCCCTCGTCCTCTCTCTCCCCCACCCCACCGTGTCCCTGCTCGAGTCGGGCCCCGACGACACCGTGCACCTGCGCCGGGCGTACACCGAGCCCCAACCCCGACGCTGGGGTGCGGCCACGGTCGAGAGCCCCGAGGGCGGCAGCGACCACACCCACACCATCGAGGGCACGTTCACCGCCCTCACCCGCACCGGCTTCCGCGTCGACGCCCTGCTCGAGCCCCTGGCCCGCCCGGGGGACCAGCCCGGCCCGTACTGGGTGCCGGCCATGGCCTACCTGCCTGCCGTCCTCGTGGTCCGGGCCCGCAAGCTGGGCGTGTGATCCGTCGCCGCACCGCGCCCGCTGCGGCCGCGACCCAGCCCCTGGGTCGGACCGATGGCGCCGGCGGCCGGTTGGCGCGCCGGGACCCGACGCCGACGCGGGCGGAGCTCATCACCGTGCACGGCAGTCGCATGCGCGTGGGCCCGTGGCACGGGTCGACGCACACCGGCCAGCTCGCGCTGGTGGGCGATGGTCGACCGTTGACGGTCGACGCCCTGCGGGGTGCCCTCGACCACCTGGCTGGGCTGGGCTACGCCCACGTCAACACCGGCGCCGTCCCCGAGCTCGACGTCGACGTGTTCAGCGAGGCGGGCTTCAGGGTCCGCGAGCGCCTGCACCTGCTCACCCACCAGCTCGACCAGGTGGGCCGCGTGCCCCGGGGTTCGACTCGCCGGGCCCGGGCCCAGGACCGCCGGGCCGTGCTCGACGTCGACGCCGCCGCCTTCGACCCCTTCTGGCGCCTCGACGAGGCCGGGCTCGACGAGTCCCTCACGGCCACGCCCATCGCCCGCTTCCGGGTCACCGAGCACGTCGGTGTCAGCGGGTACGCCGTGTTCGGCTGGGCCGGCGACCGGGGCTACCTGCAACGCCTCGCCGTCCGTCCCGACCAGTGGGGCCAGGGGTTGGGCGAGCTGCTGGTGCGCGACGGCCTGCGCTGGCTCAAGCGCCGCGGCGCCGATGCCGCCGTCGTCAACACGCAGGAGCGCAACAGCCGGGGCCTGGCCCTCTACCAGCGCTTGGGCTTCGTGCTCGAGCGCCACGGTCTGCTCGTGCTCGACATCCACCTGACGGCACCCGCTGACCAGCGAGTCGACGGCGATCCCGGCGCCCGCCGGTGACCGGCCGACCGAGGCGTGACGGCCGATCGAGCGGGCACGGGCGACGGAGCCGATCGAGCCGACGGGGCCGGCGGGTCGGTGCCATCGTGGTCGTGGCCCTGACCCTGGTCCTGGCCGCGATGGGGCACCCTCCGGTGGCCGATGCCCAGGCCCGGGTCGATGGTGGTGGCGCGCCGGCCACCGAAGGCCGGGCCACCGATGGCCCCCGGGTCGAGGAGGTCTCCCCCTGGGTGACGTCCGAGGGCGACTACACCGTGCGCGTCCACCTACCTGCCGGCCACCCCGCGGCCCGGCTCGAGGGCCGGGTGTTCCGTCGGGCCGACAACGGCGCCGAGGTGCGCGAGCTCGAGGACCCCGCCCCCCGCTACCGGTGGGCGACCTTCGAGACCAGCGTGGACGCCGGTGCCGGCGCGGTGACCCTGCACGTGCCCCTGGGCGTCGATGACCGCGAACGTGTCGCCCTCGACGCCGGCGTGTACCCGGTGCTGCTCGAGCTCTTCACCGAGGACGGGGGGACCACGCCGTCGTGGCGGGCCGTCACCTACCTGGTGCGCCTCCCCGACGAGGTCGTGCCCCGGCCGGTGGCCATCGTCGTCCCCGTCGAGGCCCAGCTGCACTGGTCCGCCGAAGGCGGGGTGGTCACATCGCCGGCCGACGTGGCCGCGGTGGCCGACCTGGTGGCCACGCTGGCCGCCGTTCCCCAGGTCCCCGTGTCCCTCGACCTCGAGCCCGGCGTGCTCACCGCGTTGGCGTCGAGCACCGGCGGACCCGCGGTGCGCACGGCCCTGGCCAGCGTGGCCAAGCGCAACGACGTGCTCAACGGCCCCTACGCCCACATCGACGAGGGGCGTTGGGCTGCGTCCGAGCTCGACCCCCTGATGGTGCAGCAGTTCGCCGCCGGCGAGTCCACGCTCACCGCGTTCCTGGGTCGGGCACCCAGTGGTTCCACCTGGGTCGTCGAGGCCGGGGACTCCCCCGCCCAGCTCCAGTGGTTGGCCGCCCGGGGGGTGGACCGCTTCATCCTCACCCCCGACGTGCCCGGCGGGGGCCTGGCCGGAGGCCTCGTGCCCCTGACCATCGCCGGCATCGCCACCCCCCACCGCGGCTACGCCGCCGCCACCCTCGATGCTCCTCTGGCCGCCACCGACGGCAACCCCGTGCTCCAGGCCAACCACCTGCTGGCCGCCCTGGCCGCAGACACCCTGGCCGGCATCCACGAGCCTGCGGTCGTCCTCGCCCCCTACCCCACCGGAGGCGACCTGGCCACCCTGGCCTCGTTCCTGGACGGGCTGGGCACCTCGGCTCTGCTCACGCCCACCCCGGCGTCGGACCTGCCGGCATCGGGGACCAACCCCGTCGAGGTACCCGCCCCCGACCAGCCCGGTGGCGACGTCCGCGAGCTCTTCGCTGACCTCGACCAGCTCGAGGGCCGCATCGTGAGCTTCGGCGCCACCGTCGGACCCGACGACCCTGCCGTGGCCGAACTGCGGCGCAGCCTGCTGGTGGCCGGTGACAACGGGCTCGATCACGACGAGCGCCGGGACTACCTCACCCAGGTCGATGCCGTGCTCGACGGCCAGTTCAGCGGGGTGACCATGGCCGATGGCGGCGCCCTGACGGTGACCTCGCACCGGGCCCGGCTACCCGTCACCATCCGCAACGGCTCCACCCGGACCCTCGACGTCGCCGTCATGGCCGAGAGCTCGGAACTGACCATGCTCGGTGACCCCGTGGCCGTGCGGCTCGAGCCCGGGGCCACCGAGGACCTGGAGATCCCCTTCCGGGTCAGCCGGTCGGGGGACTTCGCCGTCGACGTGCGCATCACCAGCCCCGACGGAGGCCTGGTGCTGGCCGCGCAGGAGGTCACCCTGCGCTCCACGGCCGTTTCCGGGGTGGGCATCGTGCTCTCGGTCGGCGCCCTGATCGTCCTCGGTGTGTGGTGGGGTCGCAGCGTCCACCGCCGGCGCAACCCACCGCCGGCACCGTCGGTGGCCGGACCCGCGCCGGTCGCGCCGCCCGCGCGGGTCGAACAGCCGGTACCGTAGGGCCCGGTCGACTACTGATGGATTGGCGATGACGACGCGCGCCGAGAAGGCTGACGACCTGACGGGTCGTCTCGTGTCCGGCCGCTACCGGCTCGACCACCTGGTCGCTGGCGGCGGCATGGCCCAGGTGTGGGCCGGCACCGACGCGGTCCTCAACCGGCGGGTGGCCGTCAAACTGCTGCGCCGCCACCTGGCCGAGGACGAGCGCTTCGTCCTGCGCTTCCGGCGTGAGGCCATCGCCGCGGCCCGGCTCAACCACACCAACATCGTCGCCATCTACGACACGTGCTCCGAGCCCGGGCTCGAGGCCATCGTCATGGAGCTCGTGCCCGGCCAGACCTTGCGGGCCCGCCTCGACGAGGGCCGCGTCCCCGTCGGTGAGGTGCTCGACATCGGAGCCCAGGTCGCCGCGGCCCTCAGCGAGGCCCACGCCGCCGGCCTGGTGCACCGCGACATCAAACCGGCCAACGTGCTGCTCGACGCCACCGACGGCGAGGCCCGGTGCCGGGTCGTCGTCACCGACTTCGGCATCGCCAAGGCCGTGGCCGCCGAAGGCGACACCACCGACCTGACCCGGGTGGGCACGGTGCTGGGCACGGCCAAGTACCTGGCCCCCGAACAGGTCGAGGGCCACGCCGTCGACGGGCGCACCGACGTCTACGGCCTGGGCATCGTGCTCTACGAGGCCCTGGCCGGCACCGTGCCCTTCCTGGGGGAGTCCGAGGTGGGCACGGCCCTGGCCCGCCTCCACAGCGACCCCAAGCCCCTGCGCCAGGTGCGGGGCGACATCTCCCCCCAGATCGAACAGATCGTCATGCGGGCCATCGCCCGCCGCCCCGAGGACCGCTTCGTGTCGGCCGCGGACCTGCGGGCCGCCCTGCTGTCCGCCGGCCAGGGCACCCCGCACAGCCGCAGCGACATCCCCGAGCCCGCACCGGTGCCCACCCCCACGGCCGAGCACGAATCGTTCGTGCACAGCGAACGCTCGTGGATCGTGCCCACCGCCGTCGTCGTCACCGTGGCCATCGTGCTGGCCCTCATCGGGGTCCTGGTGGGGCGCAACGGCTCGGCCCTGTTCGACCGGGCCTTCGGCGGCGACAGCTCCAGCACGTCGTCCACCTCGTCCACGACCTCGACCGTGGCCACGGCCTCCCTCGCCGTCACCAGCGCCACCTCGTTCGATCCCGCCGGCGACGACAAGACCGAGAACGAGGCCCAGGCGCCGAACCTGGTGGACGGCAAGGTCGAGACCACCTGGTCGACGACCAACTACACCGATCCTGAGCCCTTCCCCACCTTCAAGCCCGGCGTGGGCGTGGCGCTCGAGCTCGAGGCTGCCGGCGATGTGCGCCAGGTGCGCATCCAGACGCCGCGGACGGGGTGGAGCGGCCAGATCTACGTGGCCGACTCCCCCGCCGCCGCCCTGGCCGGTTGGGGTGAGCCCGTGGGCGGGTTCACCGCCGACACGGGCGACGTGACCGTGGACCTCGACGGGGCCGAGGGCGGCTACGTGTTGCTGTGGATCAACTCCACGGGGGGCCAGAGCCGGGTGACGATCGGCGAGGTCGAGCTCCGCGGATGACCACGTCGGCGTCACGGGGACGCGCCGACGAGCCCGACGAGCGCCTGGCCGCGGCCGCGGCTGGGGGTGACCGCCGGGCCATGGACGTCCTGCTGCGCCGCCACCAGGACCGGGTCTACCGGCTGTGCCGTCGGATGTGCGGCAACGAGGCCGACGCCCTCGACGCCTCCCAGGAGGCGCTCATCACCATCGCCCGGCGCATCGACCGCTTCGACGGGCGTTCAGCGTTCAGCACGTGGATGTACCGGGTGGCCACCAACGCCTGTCTCGACGAGCTGCGACGGCGTCGACGACGTCCGGTCACCGGCACCGACGACGACCTGGCCCTGACCCGGGGCGAGCACGGGACCGTCGATGCCGCAGCGGCCGACCAGGACCCCGGGCACCTGGTGGCCGAGCGGGGGGCGCTCGACGACGCCCTGGCCCAGCTGCGACCTGAGTTCCGCGCCCCCGTGGTCCTGCGCGACGTCATGGGCCTGGACTACGCCGAGATCGCCGAGGTGCTGGACGTGCCCCCGGGCACGGTGCGGTCCCGCATCGCCCGGGGGCGGGGACAACTGGCCCGCCTGCTGGCCGGGAACCAGGACGATGCCGGGCAGCGTCCTATCCCCTTGCCGACACAGGACCACTCCCGCCCTCCCCCGGGGCCGACAGGCCGACAGCCATGAGCGACCGCCACAGCGAAGACCACGAGACCGAGCTCGACGAGCGCGCCTCGGCGTGGATGGACGCCCGTGACCAGCGCGTCGAGGCCGGACAGCCCGCGGGTACCCCCGAAGACGCCGAACTGGCCCGACGGGTGGCCGGGTTCGACGCCCTCGGTGCCGCCCTGGCCGAGGTCCCCCCCTCTCCCCCCGGCGCTCTCGACGACGCCGTGACCGCCGCCCTGCTGGCCTTCGACGCCGGCGGCGAGGCCTCCGACGATGACGCCGCCGAGGTGGCCGCAGTGACCCCGCTGGCCCGTAGCCGGCGCGGGCGATCGAACCGCGCCCTGGCCGCGGTGGCCGGCCTGGCCGCCGTGGCCCTGGCCGTGGTGGGGCTGTCGGCCGTGTCCGACGGCGACCAGGGTGGGAGCCGAGACGTGGCCGCGGTGGCGTCGGAGGCCGACGCCGGCTCGTCCGCAGCCGAACTGAGGGCCGCCGTCTCCACGACGATGGCCGCCCTGAGCGACGCGCCGTCAGGCGCCGTGGCCGCCTCCGCCGACACCCCGCTCGGCGCCTTCCCCACCCTCGATGCCCTGGCCGCCTCACTGGCCACTGCGGCGGCCACGCCGTCCCCGGATCTCAGCACTGCATCCGACAGCGCCGCGCTGCCCACCACCTCGGCACCGAACGCCCTCGAGGCGCAGACGGTCCCGGCCTCTCCCCAATCGACGACCACCCCACCATCGACCACCACGACGCCGCCCCCGCTGACCCCCGACACCCGCGGGCAGGCCTCGGCCGATGCCTGCTCCGCCCTGGGGACCCCTCTGGGGGTGGCCGACCTCGCCGGGCAGGCGCTCCGCGTCATCGCCCGGGCCGACGGCAGCCTGGCCGCCTACACCCTCGATTGCGTCACCCTGGTCGACCAGACCGCACCGGCCACCGTTCGCTGACAGGTGCTCGGACCGGTCCATCGGACTGGTCAGCACCAGGACGGCGGCACGGGTGTCGAGGCCCCGTCGGTCGAGGGCAGAGATGCAGGTAGGAGCTAGCATCGCCGCCATGACCAACCCCCAGGCCGCAGCTCCCCTGCCGGCTCCTGAGGCCGATCGCGACGGCGGACTGGCCCAGGGTCTGCTCGGTGGCGACTGGCCCGTACGCGCTGCGGACACCATCGAACGGGTCGTCGATCAGGTCCGGTCCAAGACGACCGGTCCGGCCATCATCGCCTCGCGCTGGATCGTCTACGGCCTGGTGGCCGCGTTCCTCGGTGGAGCGGCGCTCCTCCTCCTGCTGATCGGGCTGATCCGCGGTCTGAACGTGGCCATACCCGGCGACGTGTGGATCATCTACCTCATCCTCGGTGTTGCCTTCACCGTGGTTGGCGCCCTGCTGTGGCGCAAGCGATCGACAGGAGCAGCAGCATGAGCGAGAACGAGGCCGAAAAGGCTGCAAAGGAGGACGGTGACGGGGCCCTCGTGCATGACGTCGTCATCCTCGGGTCCGGGCCTGCGGGCCTGACCGCAGCCGTCTACACGGCTCGGGCCAACCTGAACCCCCTGGTGCTCGAGGGTGAACCGTCCTCCACCAGCGACCAGCCCGGCGGACAGCTGATGCTGACCACCGAGGTGGAGAACTTCCCCGGCTTCCCCGAGGGGGTCATGGGCCCCGAGCTCATGAGCCGCATGCGCGAGCAGGCCACCCGCTTCGGGGCGGAGGTGCGCATGGAGCGGGCCAGCCGCGTCGACCTGAGCTCCCGCCCCTACGGCATCTGGGTCGGCGACCCCGACTCCGCCCAGCCCACGTATCGCACCCGCGCCCTCATCATCGCCACGGGGGCCCAGTCCCTGCTGTTGGGCCTGCCCAACGAGCAGAAGCTGATCGGCCACGGCGTGTCGACCTGCGCCACCTGCGACGGCTTCTTCTTCCGGGGCCAGGACATCGTCGTGGTCGGGGGCGGTGACTCCGCCGTCGAGGAGGCCACCTTCCTGACCAAGTTCGCCGACACCGTGACCCTGGTGCACCGTCGCGACGAACTGCGGGCCTCCAAGATCATGCAGGAGCGGGCCGTGGCCAACGAGAAGATCCGCTTCCTGTGGAACCACGCCGTGGAGCGCATCGAGGGTGACACCTCGGTGACGGGTCTGGTGGTGCGCAACGTGCTCACCGACGAGCTGAGCCCCCTGGCCGCCACCGGCCTGTTCGTGGCCATCGGCCACAAGCCGTCCACCGACCTCTTCAAGGGCCAGTTGCAGATGGATGACGTCGGTTACCTCGTCACCCGACCGGGCACCACCCTGACCGACGTCGACGGCGTGTTCGCCTGCGGCGACGTGCAGGACTCCAACTACCGCCAGGCCATCACCGCCGCCGGTTCGGGGTGCATGGCCGCCATCGACGCCGAGCGCTACCTGGAGAGCCTTCCCGGCGGCCACGGCTGAGGCTCCACCCCTCCCCCACCAGGGGACTGGAATGCCGAGGGCCCAGGACGGGTTCACTGCACTGGACGATCGACCGACCCGGATGAGGTCGGGGTCGAGAGGAAGGATCTGTGATGGGCGACAACGTCACGCACCTCAGCGAGTCCACGTTCGACGAGACGATCGGTGCCTCGGAGGGCGCCGTCGTCGTCGACTTCTGGGCGGAGTGGTGCGGGCCCTGCAAGATGATCGCTCCCATCCTCGAAGAGGTGGCGACCGAGCAGCAGGGCAAGGTCACCGTGGCCAAGGTGAACGTCGATGACCACCCCGGTCTGGCCCGCCGCTACGAGGTCATGAGCATCCCCACCCTCATCATCTTCAAGGACGGGGCTCCGGCCAAGCGCATCGTCGGCGCCCGGGGCAAGGGTCAGCTCCTCTCGGACCTCGCCGAGTACCTCTGAACCTGAGGTGGGCCGGAGGTGACCTGGGTGTCACCGCCGCCCCACCAGGTGCACGCATCGGGCCGGGCTGCTGCCCGGCCCGATGCGCGTCCCCAACTCCCGCACCTGGGCCTGACCGTGTCGACCCCCTGGCTAGGCTCGCCCCCGTGCCGGCCATCCTCGACCTCAGCTCGACCGCGTGACCGCATGGGCGAGGATGCAGTTCCCGCTGCACAGGGACGCAGCCGAGGCCACCGTGCGCGATCTGCAGCGCCGGTTGCACGCTGCGGGGCACGGCGCAGCTGACGACGCACCGGGTCGATACGGCCCCGGGACCGAGGCGGCCGTGGCTGCGTTCCAGCAGGCTGCCGGACTCGACGTCGACGGGCGCTGCACCGAGGTGACCTGGAACGCGCTGGTCGAGGCCGGCTACGAGCTCGGGGACCGCCAGCTGTACTTCCGCGCTCCCATGATGCGGGGGGACGACGTGTTCGTGCTGCAGCGGTCGCTGGGGGCCCTGGGCTTCGATGCCGGTCGTCTGGACGGCGTGTTCGGCCCGGACACGGCCCGGGCTCTGGGCGACTTCCAGCGCAACTGTGGCCTCCCTGGTGACGGCATCTTCGGCCCGGAGAGCCTGTCGGCGCTAGAGCGGCTGGGGCCGTCGCGCACCGACGCCCTGGGCGTGGCCCACGTACGGGAGCAGGAGTGGTTGCGCCGACTGGCCGCGGCTGACATCGCGGCCCGGCGTCTGGTCATCGGCGAACCCGGTGGTCTGGCTGCGCTGGCCTCGGCGACGACCCGAGCCCTGCGTGACGCCGGTGCCATAGCTGTCTCGCTCGACCACCCGGATTGGTCGGAACAGGCCCGCCAGGCCAACGCCCTCGCGGCTGACGTCTTCGTCGGCCTGCGGTTGCAGGGCGGCGCCGGGGTCACTGTGGCCTACTTCGCCACCGCGGGCTACGAATCGGCTGGAGGCCGTCACCTGGCCGAGCTCATGGTGGAGGAGGTGGCGACGGTGCCCGGGCCTGGGGGTGAGCACGCCATCACCGGCATGCGCCTGCCCCTACTGCGGGAGACCCGCATGCCCGCCGTGCTCGTGGCTCTGGGACCCGCTGGCCGGGTCGTGGAACACACCGCTCTCGTGGCTGGAGCGCTCAGCCGGGCCCTGGCCCGCTGGATCCAGGGAAGCGGAGCGCCCGTGGGTCCGGAGTCGAGCACCCGGTCGGGGAGCGCTCGCAGCGCCTCGGCCTCGACCTCGGCGTGATCTCCACAGCAGAGGACCGATGCTCCACATCTGCTGTTGATCGAGCCTTGTTCACAGCCTTTCGCACAGACTGTGGATAACGTGGATCAGACGCCTGACCTGCTCAGTTGGGGCCCCCGGCGATGAGCCGGTAGATGCGCTCGAGGTCATCGAGGTCGGCGAAGTCGATGGTGAGCCGCCCCCGGCTCCTACTCAGGGTCACGCTGACGCTGGTGTCGAAGTAGTCACCCAGCAGCTGCTCGAGCTCGAGCAGCGCTGGGGGAGCGGCCTCACCCGGAGACCGTGTGTCCGAGTCGCTCGGTGCCGGTGCCGGTGCCGGCCGGGGCGGGGCGGAGACCGGTAGGGCCGAGAACCCGGCCCCCTCGGGGGCCGTGGCGGGCAAGGGAGCATCGACGACATCGGCGGTGCCGGGCGCCTCGATGCTGTCGGCCTCGCTTGCGTCGGGGGCCGTGTCGCGGTGGAGGCCACCGAGTCCCTGGGCGAGCTCGTCACGGCGCCGCACCGCCTCCTCGGTCTGGCGGACGGACAGCCCTTCGGCCACGATGCGCTTGGCTAGGCCTTCCTGGTACGCCCGATCGGGAGTGCCCAAGAGGGTACGGGCGTGTCCCGCCGATAGCCGCCGTTCGCCCACCATGCGTTGGATGGTGGGAGGAAGTTGCAGCAGGCGCATCGTGTTGGCCACCGTGGAACGGCTGCGACCCACCCTGGACGCCACCTCTTCCTGGGTGAGGTGGAAGTCCTCGACCAGCTGCTGGTACGCCGCCGCCTCTTCCAGGGGATTGAGATCATCGCGGTGGAGGTTCTCCACCAGCGCCTGCTCCAGGGAGACGGTGTCGGTGACCGAGCGCAGGATGGCGGGGATGGTGGTCAGGCCCGCCCGGCGAGCCGCCCGCCATCGCCGCTCTCCGGCCACCAGCTCGTAGCGGTCACCCTCGCAAGGACGGACGAGGACCGGCTGCAGCACCCCGAGGACGCGGATGGACTCGGCCAGCGCAGCCAGGCTTTCGTCGTCGAAGTGCTCCCGAGGTTGGTAGCGGTTGGGTTGGATGCTGCCGATGGGCAGCTCCCGTAGTTCTCCATCTGCTTCCCGCATGAGCTCGGGAGGGATCAGCGCCCCCAGGCCCTTACCCAGCCCGCTGCGCCGTGACACCGCTGACCTCCTTCGCCAACTGGCGGTAGGCGATGGCCCCGCGGGACATCGGATCGAAGATGTTGATGGGCTGGCCGAACGACGGCGCCTCGGACAGGCGCACGGTGCGGGGGATGACCGATCGGCACACCCGGTCGCCGAAGTGGCTTCGTACCTCGGTGGCCACCTGCTCGGCCAGCTTGGTGCGGGCGTCGAACATGACCAGGACCAAGGAGCTGACCTCGAGACCGGGGTTGAGGTTCTTCTTGACCAGCTCCACGTTGCGCAGCAGCTGGCTCAGGCCCTCGAGGGCGTAGTACTCGCACTGGATGGGCACCAGGACCTCACCGGCGGCGGCCAGCCCGTTCACCGTGAGCAGGCCCAACGAGGGGGGGCAGTCGATGAGGACGTAGTCGTAATCGGCTTTGACGGCATCGAGCGCCCGGCGCAGACGGAGCTCGCGGCTGAAGGCAGGCACCAGTTCGACCTCGGCTCCGGCCAGATCGAGGTTGGCGGGAGCGGCGAACAGGTTGCGCACCGAGGTGGGCTCGATGCAGTCCTCCAGCGGCACGTCGCGCAGCATCACGTCGTACATCGACGTCTCCACGGCCCAGGGGTTCAACCCGAGCCCGGTGGTGGCGTTGCCCTGGGGGTCCAGATCGATGACCAACGTGCGATGGCCGAGATCGGCCAAGCAGGCACCGAGGTTGACGGCGGTGGTCGTCTTACCCACGCCGCCCTTCTGGTTGGCAACCGCAAGCACCCGCGGTAGGTCTGTGGCTGGCATGCGCGCCCCGCTTCACCCTGGACTTGGACGCCGACCTTAGCCCCAGCTGAAGGGTGACCGGTGGACGGGGGCCCAGACCCTCGACTGTTCCACGTGGAACAGTCGACGTCGAGGACTTCGCGGTCAGAACAATGGTCGTCGGGTGGACGCACCCACCTTGCGGGGCATGTCGGCGGGGGAGGGGGCGACCTTCTCCAGCACGGTGAAGTGGAAGCCGGAGCCCTCAGCCGCTCGAGCTACCAAACCGAGCACGGCCAGGGGCTCGGCCGGCCAGCGCTGGGCGAAGTCCGACTCGGGCGGCTCGCTGACCACGATCCGTCCGCCCACCTCGACGAGCGCTGACGCGCATTCGGCGGTCACCGCGGGACTGCCGAAGCTGCGGGCGACGACGAGCTCGTACGCCTCGCGATGTTCGGGCTGCCAGCTGGTGCGCTCAGCTCTATCCCGTACCACCTGGGCCCGGGTGGACAGGCCCAGGCGTTCGACGGCCAGTTCGAGGAAGGCCACCCGGCGCTCGCCGGCGTCCAGCAGCGCCCACCGGCTCTGGGGCCAGGACCGGGCCAACACCAGACCGGGGACGCCGCCCCCTGCGCCCAGATCCATGACGCACCCCTCGGGCTCGCCCGCGACGAGCCCGAGGGCCAGAGCATGTTCAACGTGGCGACTCACCGGGCCCGGGCCCAGGAAGCCGAGGGAGCGGCTGCGCTCCAGCACCTCGATGAGGGTGGGATCAGTCCCCGTTCCACCTACACGAGCCATCAGCGCGCCGCTCCCCGAGGCATGTACGTCCTAGTCCTCGGGGACGATCACCACGCGGCGATTGGGCTCTTCGCCCTCGGACACGGTGCCGACGCCGTCGATCTCGGCCACGGTGTCGTGGACAACCTTGCGATCAGGCGACGTCATGGGCTCGAGGGCCTTCTGCACTCCCGAGCTCCGAACCTGTTCGGCCAGGCTGTGCACGAAGCGGGCCAGGGCCGCCCGACGACGCTCGCGGTAACCGGACACCTCGACGCGGATTCGAGCCTCGGTGCGACCCTCGACCTGGCGACGAGCGGCCAACCGGGTCAGCTCCTGGAGTGCGTCGATGGTCGCCCCCTTGGGGCCGATCAGCAACCCGAGGTCATCACCGGTGACGTTGATCTCCTGCACCTCGTCGTCACTGGCGCCTCGGGCCACGGTGGCATCGAGCCCGAAGGCCACCACCAGACCGGTCAGGAACGTCTCGGCTGCTTCCAGCTCACTGGCCAGGGTCATCTCGTCGACCTCTTCGTTCGCGTCTGCATCGTCACCCTGTCGTCCGCCACGGTCGTCGTCCCTGGGGCCTCGCCGCCGGCGGCGACGGTTGGCTCCGGAACCTTCGGACCGCTCACTGCGTTCGGGCCGCTCATTCCGTTCAGGCCGCTCACCGCGCTCGGCGGCCGGCTCCCGCCGCTTCGCCGGCACCGCGGCGGCAGTCACCCCGACTTCCGGGGCATCGTCGCGGTCACCGTCGGGTGCATCGGCCTCCCCAGCCAGGGCCGGGGACGGTTCACCCCCGCCCTTGGCGCCGGCAGGACCTCGGCGACCACCTGAGGGCCGGCTGCGCTCGCGTTCGGGCGGCCCCCCCTCCCGACGTCGACGCCGGTCACGTCGTTCCGCCTTGGGTCGGGGGGTGGTGGGCTTGATCCGAGCTCGAACCCGTGCCTCACCCTTCATGCGCCCGAGGATGCCGCGACGCGGCTCCTCGAGGATCTCGAAATCAGCCTGGGCGTCGTCGACACCCAGGTAGTCGAGCGCCTGGTCCTTGGCTTCTTCGACCGTCTTGGCCGTTACCTCGACCCACTCCACGTCGTCAGCTCCTGCGCTTCTTGGGGTCGTCCGGCGTGGCGTCACCCGGCGGCATACCGTCGGCTTCGCCCTGCGATGGTCCCGCGTCGGAACCGAAGGGTACGCGTCGTCGACGACTGCCGGGGTCGCTCTTGCCGTTGGTGTCGCTCTTGCCGTTGGCCGAGGTGCCGCCACCCGTGCGGCGCCCGGGCGTCGGACGGCTGCCGGACTGCGCGTCCCGGGGCCGCTTGGGCTCCGTCACCCGGCCCGACGTCGGTCGGGGCTTGGCCGGACCCTTGGCCGGGGCCTTCGCCGGGGTCTTGGTACCGCCCCTGGACGCCGGGGGTACCGGTTTGGCCGACTTCGACTTGGGGTCCTTCTTGACCTCGTCGACGGTGATCACGTCACCAGCCCCTTCGGGCCGCTGACCTTTGCGCATCCCGTAGAGGTGGCGGGAGATGTACCACTGCTGGGCCACCTGCCACAGGTTCGAGGTCACGAAGTAGATGCCCAGGGCCGCCGGGAAGCTGAACGAGAAGAAGGCGAACATCAGCGGCATGACCCGCATCAGGTTCTTCTGCATCGGGTTGGACATGGCCGCGGGGTTGCGGCCGGCAACCTGCTTCTGCTGGATGTAGCTGGTGGCGGTGACGATGGCGATGATGGCCAGGTAGGGCAGCGCGTGCACGAAGCTCTCGCGCAGCATGTCTGCCGCACTGCGGGCCAGGTCGACGCCCAGGAAGAGCATCTTGTCGACCTTGGACAGCGACTCGTGCAGAGCAGTGTCGTCGCCCACGTACTTGGGGTCGAAGAACCCGTTGTCGCCCTTGGTCGTCAAACCGCGGATGACTTGGTAGAGCACGAAGAACACCGGCAACTGGATGAGCAGCGGGAGGCAGCTGCCCATCGGGTTGATGTTGTTCTCCTTGTAGAACTTCAGCATCTCCTCGTTGAGACGCTGACGATCTCCCTTGAACTCGGCCTGGAGGCGTTTGATCTCGGGCTGGAACGCCTGCATGGCCATCATCGAGCGGGTGCCCTTGATGGTCAGCGGCGTGACCAGCAGGCGGACCGCCAGGGTCAGCATGATGATCGAGAGGCCGTAGGAGTGCGTGAGGTCGTAGAACCACGCCAACACCGTGGCCAGGCCCTCGTAGAACGTGTCTAACATCTCTCCGGGTGCTTTCTGGGCACGGGATCAGGCCCGTGAGATCCCCATGGGTGGCAGCGACCGAGGCGGCGGATGGCGAGGAGCGAACCCCGCGCCGCGCCGTGGACCTCGAGCGCCTCGAGGGCGTAGTTCGAGCAGGAGGGGACGAACCGACACGGCGACGGGCGCCAGGAGAAGAGCCACTGGTAGCCCTCGACCGCCCGGACGAGGAGGCGGGTGGCGCCGCCGACCGGGGGCCGACCGACCGCGTGCGTGTCGACCGTCGAGGGCGTGGGGGGGGTGGGACCGGGGGAAGAGCGCACCGGCGCGTTCACCGGGAGGGCTGCGTTGCTCGGGCCAGGGCCCCTTCGACGGAGGACCGCAGTTGGGGATAGGGCAGCTCGGCTGCTTCGGGACCAGCGCCGAAGAGCAGGGCGGCCCCGCCGGGCAGCAGGGTGGACCCGTCGCGGTGGAGCTCGGCCACCACGCTTCGCAGACGGCGCCGGATCCGGTTGCGGACCACGGCTCCGCCCGTGCGTCGCGGTAGGGCGTAGGCCACGAAGACGTCAGCGATGGGGGAGCCGTCAGCGATGGGGGAGCCCGCATCCGCCGGGGAACCATGGGCCGCAGTGCCTACGTCGCGCAGGACGCGCACCCGCACCGGGCCGGAACGACCCGAACGGGCACGACGGAACTGCTCGAACGTGGCACGGCTCCGCACGGGCTGGATCACGCGCTCAGCCGGGCGCGGCCCTTCTGCCGGCGGGCACGTAGCACGGCACGCCCGGCACGGGTGGCCATGCGGTGGCGGAAGCCGTGGCGCCGCGCCCGCTTGATCTTGCTGGGCTGGTAGGTCCTCTTCATCGTTCCCTCGTCCTTCCGGGGCGTGCGCCGACCGACCCGCTCTGACGCCGCACTGGGATCGTGGCGGCGTTCCGAGGTCGGAGGACCACGGATGGCCGGACCACCCAGGGCGTCGGCGGGCACGGAACGGACGCGGGCTGGCCCGCGTACCGGCACAATCTATGCGTCGCCGCTGAGCTAGGGCAACCAGCCCCCTGCGGTCCAACTCCCGCCCCAGCAGCAACACGGTTGGGGGCCGGCCCGTGCGGCGATGGCATGATGGTCGGCCCGCACTCCGGTGGAGGACGCCGAAGGATGTCCGCTCAGCCAGACCCCAGACGCGCCGACCACCGTGGTGCTAGGTTCGGATCGTTGCCCGCAACGACGCGGCTCGGCGACCCGAGCGGACCGACAGGATCGCTCGAGGTGGTGGGCGGCGGACGCACGCACGGCTCCTGCCGACGCTCGCGTACACCTTTTCCACAGATGTGGATGGCGTTGTGGACTTTTTCTCCCCAGACCTCTCTTCACCCGTCGTGAGCGACGGCGCGGTCCCGATGTGGTCAGCGTGCGCGGGCCGGGTCCGGGCCCAGGTCTCCGAGATCGTGTGGCAGACCACCTTCAACCTGGTGGAGCCGATCGGCTTCGACGGAGAGATCCTCGTCCTCGGTGTGCCCAACGCCATCCTCAAGGACCGCGTCGAGCGGCGCTACCGGGCCCTCATCGACGATGCCCTGCGCGAGGAGGGCAACCCCGACGTCGAGGTCGTGGTCACCGTCAGCACCGCCCCCCGCCGCGAGGAGGAGGTTCCCGAGCCCGATCCCCGCACCACCGCGACCGGCGAACGTGCGCCGAGCCGCGGCGGTGACAGCAACCCCGACGCCGCCGGCAACGGGGAGCGTGCGGCGCGCACCGTGTCCGAGGACGCCGCCGCCAACCGCATCGACGACGGGCGCCCCGCCGGGCAGTCGGCCAACGGCGTGAACCTGCGTTACACGTTCGAGGCGTTCGTGACCGGGGCCTCGAACCGCTTCGCCCACGCCGCCGCCCTGTCGGTGGCCGAGACGCCGGCACGCTCGTACAACCCGCTGTTCATCTACGGCGACGCCGGGCTGGGCAAGACCCACCTGCTGCAGGCCATCGGCCACTACGTGCACGTGAACTACCCCGGGCACAAGGTGCGCTACGTCTCCACCGAGACGTTCCTGAACCAGTTCGTCGACGCCATCCGCACCAACACCACCCAGGACTTCAAGCGGCGCTACCGCGAGATCGACGTCCTGCTCGTCGACGACATCCAGTTCATGGAGGGCAAGGAGGGGCTCCAGGAGGAGTTCTTCCACACCTTCAACCACCTCCACGGGGCCAGCCGGCAGATCGTGCTCTCGTCGGACCGCTCGCCCGACTCGATCCCCACCCTCGAGGACCGGCTGCGCAGCCGGTTCAAGATGGGCCTGATCACCGACATCCAGCCCCCGGACCTCGAGACCCGCCTGGCCATCCTGTCCAAGAAGGCCGAGCAGTCCACGGTGCCCATCCCCCACGAGGTGATGGACTTCATCGCCTCGAACATCACCAACAACATCCGTGAGCTCGAGGGCGCGCTGACCCGGGTGGTGGCCTTCTCCAGCCTGAACCGCGAGGACCTCTCCCGGTCCCTGGCCGAGCAGGTGCTGGCCGACTCCCTGCGGGCCAGCCAGCCCCGCCCCATCACCCCCAAGCTCATCCTCGACACCACGTGTGAGCGGTTCAACTTCACCGCGGACGAGCTGACGGGCAAGAGCCGGCGCCGTCCCCTGGTCGCCGCCCGCCAGGTGGCCATGTACGTGATGCGCGAGCTCACCGACCTGTCCTACCCGGCCATCGCCCGCGAGTTCGGCGGGCGTGACCACACCACGGTCATCCACGCCGTGGAGAAGATCGGCACGCTCATGAAGGAGCGCCGCCAGATCTATGACCAGGTCACGGCCATGATCGCCGAGATCAAGAGCGGCGGCTCCCGATGAGGGCGGTGAGGGTGGCCCCCCTGTCCATAACCTGCGCCGGGGCTGTGGACCACACCCCACACACCGGTGGACGACGGGGCCGCCGTCCCCAGGCCTCCACCACGGGCACCGGCCACCAGGGGACGACGGTGGACAACGTCGGGATGACCGAACCGGTCCCCACCAGGGCCGGAGCAGGGTCATCCACAATCCACAGGGCTTATTACCCCTACATGAGAGATCCATCCTGTCGAGAGGAAGAACGTCACCGTGAAGTTCCGCTGCGAGCGTGACGTGCTGGTCGATGCCCTGGGAACCGTGGGCCGGGCCACGAGCGGCCGGAGCGGCGCGCTCCCGGTCCTGGCCGGGGTGCAACTCGAACTGCGCGGTGACACGCTGCGGTTCCTCGGCACCGACCTCGAGCTGACCATCGTCGTCGAGGTCGACGTGGCCGGCGAGGACGACGGCATGGCCGTGCTCCCGGCCCGGCTGGCCACCGACGTCGTGCGGGCCCTGGAACCGGGCGCGGTGACCGTCGACGTGGGTGACGACGCCGCGGACATCTCCGCCGGTCGCTCGCAGTTCTCGCTGCGGACCATCCCCTCGGCCGACTTCCCCCGCCCCACCGAGCCCACCGGGGATCCCGTGGTGCTGCCGGCCAAGGAGCTGGCCCAGGCCCTGCGCCAGGTGGTCCCCGCGGCGTCCTCGGACGACTCGCGACCCATCCTCACCGGCGTGCTCTTCGCCGCGGAGGGCAACGGCGTGCGCCTGGTGGCGACGGATTCGTACCGTCTGGCCGTGCGTGACCTGCCCGGCACCTCGGTCCTGGGGGAGCGGCCCAACGTGCTGCTGCCGTCCCGGGCGCTGGCCGAGCTGACCCGCCTGCTGGCCGGGGCCGACGAGCTGTCCCTGCGACTGGGCGATCGTGACGCGTCCTTCGAGGTGGGACGGGTCAGGCTCACGACGCGGGTCATCGAGGGTGACTTCCCCAACTACCGGGGCCTGATCCCCGCCAGCCACCCCAACCGCCTGCGGGTCGGTCGGGCCGAGTTCCTCGACGCCGTGCGCCGGGTGCGGCTGCTGGCCCGTGAGTCCACCCCCGTGCGCCTGGTCATGTCGGCGGACGGGCTCGACCTGCGGGCCATCACCCAGGACGTGGGCCAGGCGCACGAGACCCTCGACGCCAACTACGAGGGCAGCGACCTGACCGTGGCCTTCAACCCCGAGTACCTGATCGACGGGCTCGAGGTGGCCCAAGCCGACGAGGTCACCCTCGACACCCTCGATGCCCGCAACCCCGCCGTGCTGCGGGGCAGCAGCGAGGACTTCCTGTACCTGCTCATGCCGGTGCGGGTGTCCTGAGGGTCGATCGCGTCCACCTGCTCGACTTCCGCAACTACCGGGAGGCCGACGTCGAGCTCGCCCCGGGACTGACCGCGGTGGTGGGACCCAACGGCCAGGGCAAGACGAACCTGCTCGAGGCCCTGGGCTGGCTGGCCACCCTGGGCTCGTTCCGGGGTGCGGCCCCCGACGTGCTCATCCGTGACGGCGCCCCCCGGGCCGTGTTGCGGGCCGAGGGCGACCGGGCCGGGCGGGCCATCCAGCTCGAAGCCGAGCTGCCCCGGGTGGGGCGGCACCGGGTGCAGCTCAACCGCCAGAAGCTGACCAAGGCCCGTGACCTGCTGGGCGTGGTGCGGGTCAGCGTCTTCACCCCCGATGACCTGGCTCTGGTGAAGGAAGGTCCGTCGGGGCGGCGGGCGTTCCTCGACACCACCCTGGTGGCCCTCGACCCCCGCCTCGACGCCGTCGTGCGCGAGGTCGACCGGGTCCTCCGCCAACGCAACGCCCTGCTGCGCCAGCTGGGCGGGAGGCTGAAGCCCGATGCCGAGGTCACCCTCGACGTGTGGGACGCCAAGCTGGCGGATGCCGGCGAGGCCCTGGCCCGGGCCCGCCTCGACCTGGTGGCCCAGCTCGGTCCCCTGGTGTCCGAGCGCTACGCCTCGTTGGCCTCGGCCGCCACCCCGGTCGCCCTGGGCTACCACCCCTCGTGGCTGGAGACGGGCCTGGCCGCATCTCTGGCCGCGGGCCGGGCCGCCGATGTGGCCCGGGGGGTCAGCCAGATCGGCCCCCACCGCGACGATCTGGCCGTCGACCTGGCCGGGACCGCAGCCCGGTCCCACGCGTCGCAGGGCGAACAGCGCAGCCTGGCCCTGGCCCTCAAGCTGGCCGCCCACCGCCTGGTGACCGAGCGGGTCGGTGTGCCCCCGCTGCTGCTGTTGGACGACGTGTTCTCCGAGCTCGACCCCAAGCGTCGTGCCGCCCTCATCGAGCTGCTGCCGGGCACGCAGTCCCTGCTCACGTCGGCCGACCGCCTACCCGAGGGCAGCCACCCCGACCTGGTGTACCGGGTGGACGATGGTCGCATCGAAGCTGCCTCCATGGGCACCCGGTGGTGAGCCGATCATGAACGCGGTGGGTACCGGATGGTGATCTCGTGGTGATCTCGTGGTGATCTCGTGGTGATGAGGCGCGGCGGCGGGGGACCGCCCCGCAAGCTGGGTGACAGCCTGGATCGGGCTCTGCGGGACCTGGCCGGCGGTCGCACCCGGGGCACGACGGAGCCCCTGGCCGGGGCCCGCGACGTGTTCTCCCGCTGGGACGAGCTGGTGGGGCCCGAGGTGGCCGCCCACGCCCGGCCTCTCCGCCTGCGCGACGACAAGCTCGTCCTGTTGGTGGAGGACGCCACCTGGGGGGCGGAGCTGCGTTGGTTGGAGGCGGATCTGTGTCGGCGCATCCTCGAGGCGGGAGGCCCGAGGTTGGCCGGGATCGAGGTCCGGGTCCGACCCTGACCTGAGCGGTCGAGAGCCTCAGCGGGGATCACAGACGGGTCTGAGGGAATTGGTAGGATCGTCAGGCGGTTGTGAGCGGCCCCTCAGAGGTCGTGCCGGGGTTGCACGTGCGCCCTCCGGGGCGATGTCGGTAAGGACCCACAGGCCGCCTCTGCCGGGCCGCGCCCGACCCGGCTCCAGCGAAAGGCTGCCGTTGTCATACGACGCCAAGGACATCCAGGTTCTCGAAGGCCTCGAGGCCGTGCGCAAGCGGCCCGGCATGTACATCGGCTCCACCGGTCCGTCCGGTCTGCACCACCTCGTCTACGAGGTGGTGGACAACGCCGTCGACGAGGCCATGGCCGGCTACTGCACTCGGATCGACGTGACCCTGCTGGCTGACGGCGGTTGCGAGGTGATCGACAACGGCCGGGGCATCCCCGTGGACCGCTACCCGGGCTACGACATGTCCGCGGCCGAGGTCGTGCTCACCGTGCTGCACGCCGGGGGCAAGTTCGGGGGCAGCGGCTACAAGGTGTCCGGCGGCCTGCACGGCGTGGGCGTGTCCGTGGTCAACGCCCTGTCCCGCCGCCTCGAGGCCGAGATCTGCCGTGACGGGCGCCGCCACGCCATGTCCTTCGACGCCGGCGGTGTGCCCGCCGAGCGGTTGCACGACATCGGCCCGGCCGAGCCCGCCGAGCGCACCGGGACCACCATCCGCTTCTGGCCCGACGGCGCCGTGTTCGAGGAGGTGGACTTCAACGCCCGCACCCTGCTCGAGCGGCTGCAGATGATGGCCTACCTGAACCGCGACCTCGAGATCCGCTTCGAGGACCGGCGCGAGGGGGCCGAGCACCCCAGCGAGATCTACCGCTACGCCGGCGGCATCAGCGACTTCGTGCGCAACCTCAACGCCTCCAAGGACGCCCTCTTCGACGAGGTCGGTTACTACACGGTGTCCGAGGCCGACAGCGAGGTCGAGATCGCCTTCCAGTGGAACAGCGGCTACCAGACCGACGGCATCCACTCCTTCGCCAACGGCATCAACACCATCGAAGGCGGCATGCACGAGGAGGGCTTCCGCAAGGCCCTCACCAACGTGGTCAACCGCTACGCCCGGGAGAAGAACGTCCTCAAGGAGAAGGACGACAACCTCGTGGCCGAGGACATCCGCGAGGGCCTGGCCGCCATCATCTCGGTGCGCCTGGCCGAGCCCCAGTTCGAGGGCCAGACCAAGGGCAAGCTGGGCAACGTCTCCATGCGCTCCCTGGTCGAGCGCGCCACCAACGACCGGTTGGCCAACTGGCTCGAGGAGCACCCCCGCGAGGGCAAGCGCCTGTTGGACAAGGCGGCCCAGGCGGCCCGGGCCCGCATCGCGGCGCGCTCGGCCCGTGAGGCCACCCGGCGCAAGTCGGCCCTCGACGGCGGTGGGCTTCCCGGCAAGCTGGCCGACTGCTCGTCGCGCAACCCCTTCGAGTGCGAGCTCTACATCGTCGAGGGCCAGTCCGCCGGTGGTTCGGCCAAGGACGCCCGCGACCCCCGGGTCATGGCCATCCTGCCCATCCGGGGCAAGATCCTCAACGTCGAGCGGGCCCGCATCGACCGCATGCTCAAGAACACCGAGATCCAGTCGCTGATCACCGCCATCGGTGGCGGACTGGCCGACGAGTTCGACGTGACCAAGGCCAGGTACCACAAGGTCGTGCTCATGTGTGACGCCGACGTGGACGGCAGCCACATCCGCACCCTGCTGCTGACCTTCTTCTTCCGCCAGATGCGTCCGCTGGTGGAGCAGGGCTACGTCTACATCTCCCAGCCGCCGCTGTTCTCCACCCAGGTGGGCAAGGAGAAGGTGTACCTGAAGGACGAGGCGGCCAAGGCCGCCTTCCTCGAGGCCCACCCGAACCACAAGAACGAGTTCCCCCGACTCAAGGGCCTGGGTGAGATGGACGCCGACGAGCTGTGGATGACCACGATGGACCCCGACCGGCGTCGCCTGCTGCAGGTGACCGTCGAGGAGGCGGCCATCGCCGACCAGATCTTCTCCATCCTCATGGGTGACGACGTGGAGAAGCGCAAGGAGTTCATCCAGTTGAACTCGAAGGAAGCGTTCATCGATGTCTGACATCGACCAGCCGGGCGGCCCCGACGATCCCGGGCCCGAGGACCAAGAGGGCGCCGACGACGAACCGGGTGGGCCCGAGGACGCGGCCGACGCCGAAGCTGCCGCGGCCATCGAGGACGCCCAGATCGACTCGCGCCTGGCCGTGCAGCCCATCGAGATCCAGACCGAGATGGACCAGTCGTTCCTCAACTACGCCATGTCGGTCATCGTGTCCCGGGCCCTCCCCGATGCCCGTGACGGCCTCAAGCCCGTGCACCGCCGCATCCTGTGGTCCATGCACGAGCAGGGCATCCGCCCGGATCGCTCCCACCTCAAGTGCGCCACCGTCGTCGGTGACGTGATCGGCAAGTACCACCCCCATGGTGACCAGTCGATCTACGACGCCCTGGTGCGCATGGGCCAGCACTTCTCCCTGCGCAACCCCCTCATCGATCCCCACGGCAACTTCGGCTCCCCCTCGGACCCCCCGGCGGCCTACCGCTACACCGAGTGCCGGCTGTCCCAGATCGCCATGCGCCTGTTGGACGGGATCGACGAGGAGACCGTCGACCTCATCTCCAACTTCGACGGCCGCCACCAGGAGCCCACGGTGCTCCCGTCGCGGTTCCCCAACCTGCTGGTCAACGGCAGCCAGGGCATCGCCGTGGGCATGGCCACCAACATCCCGCCCCAGAACCTGGCCGAGGTGGTCGACGCCACCGTCCACCTCATCGACAACCCCGACGCCACCGTCGAGGACCTGGTCAAGTTCGTGCGGGGCCCCGACTTCCCCACCGGCGGCATCATCATGGGCCGGGGCGGGATCATGGACGCCTACCGCACGGGGCGGGGTTCCATCCGCCTGCGCGGCGTGGCCGAGATCGTCGAGGGCCGCAACGCAGACCAGGTGGTCATCACCGAGATCCCCTACCAGACCTCGGTGGAGCAGATCGCCGAGAAGGCGGCCGAGCTCGTCGAGCGACGTGAGCTCGAGGGCATCCGCGACATCCGCAACGAGTCGGCCAAGGGCAAGACCCGCCTGGTGTTCGACCTCAAGCGCGACGCCTCCGGTCTGGTGGTGCTGAACAACCTCTACAAGCACACGCCCTTGCAGATCAACTACGCGGTGAACACGGTGGCCCTGGTCGACGGGGTGCCCCGCACGCTGAACCTGCGTGACGCCCTGCGCCACTACATCGCCCACCAGGTCGAGGTCATCCGCCGGCGCAGCGAGTACCGCCTGGCCAAGGACCGGGCCCGGGCCCACCTCGTCGAGGGCCTGCTGCGGGCCATCGAGATGATCGACGCCATCATCGCCATGATCCGGGCCTCCGAGGACCGGGGATCGGCGACCGCGGCGCTGCAGGCCGAGCCCTTCCTCTTCTCCGAGCGCCAGGCCGAGTACATCCTCGACATGCAGCTGTCCCGGCTGACCCGCCTGGGACGGACCAACCTCGAGGAGGAGCTGGGCAAGCTCCGCCTGTCGATCACCGAGCTCGAGGCCATCCTGGCCGACGAGTCCAAGCTCAACACCGTGATCAAGGACGAGCTGATCTCGGTCAAGACCGAGTTCGCCACCCCCCGCAAGACCCAGCTGCGCCACGACCTCGGCGAGCTCGACATCGAGGACCTCATCGACGACGAGGACCTCGTCGTCACCCTGTCGGGCCGGGGCTACGTCAAGGCCGTGCCCGCAGCCAACTTCCGCACCCAGGGCCGCGGTGGTCGGGGGGTGGCGGGCACCAAGCTGCGTGAGGAGGACTACGTCCTCCACGTCATGCACACCTCGGCCCACGCCTACCTGCTGTTCTTCACCAACCACGGTCGCGTGTACCGCCTCAAGGCCCACGGTGTGCCCGTGCGGGAGCGGACGGCCCAGGGCATGGCGATCGTCAACCTGCTGCAACTGCAGCCGGGGGAGTCGGTCCAGGCCATCATCGACACCCGGGACTACGAGACCCAGCAGTACCTGTTCTTCGCCACCCGCGACGGCCAGGTGAAGAAGACCCGCTTCAGCGACTACGACAAGTCCCTGCAGGCCGGCTTCATCGCCCTGCGCCTGCGTGACGGCGACGAACTGGTGCGGGTCATCCCCACCAACGGCGCCGACGACATCATGATGGTGACGCGCCAGGGCCAGTCCATCCGCTTCACCGAATCCGACGTGCGTCCCATGGGCCGCGACGCCGCCGGTGTGCGGGGCATGTCCCTGCGCCCCGGTGATGCCGTGGTGTCCTGCGACGTGGTCCGCCCTGCCGCCGACCTGCTGGTGGTCACGACCGCCGGCTACGGCAAGCGCACCCCGACCGACGACTTCCGCCGCATCGGCCGTGGTGGCCAGGGTGTGCGCGCCATCCGCCTCACCCCCGAGCGTGGTGTGGTCGTGGCTGCCCTCATGGTCGGTGACGACGACGACGTGCTGGTGGTGGGTTCGGGTGGGGTCATGATGCGCACCCAGGTCGGTTCCATCTCCCGACAGGGTCGCGACGCCACCGGGGTCCGGGTCATGAGCGTCAGCGGGGACGAGGTCGTCGCCGCCGTGGCCCCCGTGCTCAAGGTCGAGGGCGATGACGGAGCTGAGGAGGACGGTGCTGAGGAGGACGGTGCTGAGGAGGACGGCGCGGACGAGGACGCCGAGGCCACCGATGGCGATGCTGGAGTTCCGGCCGACGATGGTGTCGATGGTGTTGTCGATGTGGAGGTCGTGGCCTCCAACGGCGGCCCGGTGACCGATGCGCTCGACGACGGGTCCGATGACGACGAGGGTGACGAGGAGCCCGACGGCTTCTGAGTGGGCGACCGAGCCGCGTTAGCCTGACGGGCGGCGCTTCCCCTGTGTCCGATTCCCGGGGAGGTCGCGCCCGTGAGGCGACGTCGTGGTTGGCGCTGTTGGTGGTCTGACGAGATCGGTCAGGCGTCGATGGTGCTGGTGGCCGTGTTGGCGGTGGGCGTGGCCCTGGTGTGGGGTGTGGCCCGCCTGGGAGCGGTGGTGGTGGCCGATGCGTCGGCCCAGGCCGCCGCCGATGCCACGGCTCTGGCCGGAGCCCTCGACGGGCGGGCCGGGGCCGAGGACGTGGCCCGGGGCAACGGGGCCGAGCTCGTCGAGTGGCGGGTGTCGGGTTGGATGGTCCAGGTGGTGGTCAGCCGCCACGGCCAGAAGGCCCGGGCCACGGCCGTGCTCGACGAGGACGAGGGCCCGGCGGACCCCGGGACGAGCCCTGCCTAACGCTGCCCTAGACTCGGCCCGTGCCAGCCGATGGCCTGACGGCGGATCCGCCGTCTCCCCGCCGCCCCCGCCGAGCAGGCGCCGACGCCCCGTCGGGCCGTGCCCTCACCGTCGACCCCGAAGGCGACACGGACCGTGGCATCGGCGAAGGTGACGGTGCCGGGGACGACGGCTTCGGGGTTGATGTCGGCCGGGTCGACGGCGACGATCTCGAGCCTCTGGCACCCTCCCGTACCGCCTCCCCGCGCCAGGGCGGCGGCCGAGCCCGGCGGACCAGAGCCGCCCGGGCCGAACTGCTCGACGACGCCCCCGAGGACGGCGCCCCCCAGGACGGCTCACCGAGGGACGACGTTCGAGAGCACGACGGTGACGGACCGCCGACCCGGGCCGTGGCCCCGGTGGTGATCGACGCCGCCAGCCTGCTCGACGATGCCTCACCCGTGTCCCGGCCCAAGCTGCGACGCACTGGTCCTGCGGCCGATCCGGCCGCCAGGGCATCGACCGTGCCGGTCCCCGGCCCTGCCCACCGCGGGCCCGACACCGGCCGTCCTCCTGCCACTGGCGCCCGGGCCCCGGCCACCGTCGCCGTGCCCACCCGCGACCAGCGGCGGGCGGCCAAGCGGCTACAGGCCCGCAAGGTGGGGCGCCTGGTCCGCCACATCGATCCGTGGTCGGTGCTGAAGATGTCCCTGCTGCTCAACCTGTGCCTGTTCGTGGTCCTGCTGGTGGCGGGCACGGCGCTGTGGACCGTGGCCCGGGCCAGCGGCACCATCGAGGGCATCGAGGGCTTCGTGAAGGAGGCCTTCGCCCTGACGTCGTTCGCCTTCGACGGGGGACGGGTGTTCCAGGTGGCCACGTTCGGGGGCCTGGCCCTGGTCATCGTGGGCAGCGCCGTGGCCTCGCTCAGCGCCGTGGTCTTCAACCTCGTCAGTGATCTGGTGGGCGGCATCCGCCTCACCGTGGTCGAGGAGGAGACGGCCCGACCCGTGCGCGACCACCGGTGACCGCGCCCGAACGGACCCCGCGGGTACTCGCTTCGTTCGACGTGCGGTGATCAGGTAATGTGCCCGGGCACGACCCGGGGCTATAGCTCAGTCGGTTAGAGCGCGCCCCTGATAAGGGCGAGGTCGCTGGTTCGATTCCAGCTAGCCCCACGAGACAAGCCGGGTCGGCGGTCTCCCCCACCGGAGATCGGAGGGTGGAGATCGGAGGGTGGAGATCGGGAAGGTGGAGATCGGGCGGTGTCCGGTCGCCCACCGAGCAGCCGGTGACCGTCACGACGCGGTGACCACCCCAGTCCGGAGGAACCGTGTCGCTGTTGCGCAGGGCGTTGGGAGCGGTGGCCCTGGGCGTCGGTTTCGCCGCCGCGCTGCGTGTGGGTGGTTTCGTGTCGAGTGAGCCCCGGCAGGGCGGCTGGCGCGACCTGCACGGCCCCGCCTACCGGTGACCACCGGGCAAGGCCGCTACGTCGTCGTCGGTTGTGGGCGGGTCGGTAGCCGGGCTGCGGCCGTGCTGGCTGCCGCCGGGGCCGAGGTCGCCGTCGTCGACCGCCATCCGGCCCGGGCCCAACAGCTGTCTGACCTGCTCGACGGGGTACCGGCCGTGGTGGGCGGCCTCGACGGGGTCGGTCGGGGAGACGTCGTCGTCCTGTGCGTCACCGCCGGCGACCACGCTGCGCTGGCCCGCGCCGCCCTGTCGCACAGCGCGGCCATCATCTCCGCCGGGGACTCGGGCACCGACGTGGCCCGGCTGTTGGACCTCGACGCCGAGGCCGTCGAGCGGGGGGTGGCCGTGGTGGCCGGCGCCGGGTTCACCCCGGGGCTGTCCTGCCTACTGGCCCGCCATGCCGCCAACCTGCTCGACGAGGTCGACGAGGTGCACGTGGCCAAGGCGGGCACCGGCGGACCCGACTGCGCCCGCCAGCACCACGCCGCCCTCAGCGGCGTGGCCATCGACTGGCGCGAAGGCGGTTGGGTGCGCCGCCGCAGTGGCTCGGGACGCCAGCTGGCCTACTTCGCCGAACCCGTCGGACCCCGGGACTGCTACCGCGCCGACGTGGCCGACACCGTCCTGCTCCAGCGGGCCTTCCCCACCTCCCTACGGGTGACGGCCCGGGTGGCCGCCACTCGGCGTGACCGTCTCACAGCCCGTCTGCCCATGCTGCGCCAGCCTCACCCCGAGGGTGGCCCCGGGGCGGTGCGGGTCGAGGTGTGGGGTCGGCGGGGCGGCCAGCGTGAGGTCGTGGTCTACGGATCGGTGGGACCTCCGGGATCGGTGGCGGGCACGGTGGCGGCGTCGGCCGCGTTGGCCGTGGCCCACGGCGAGCTGCCCAGCGGCGTGCACGGCCTGGCCGAGGTCGCCGACCCGGTGCCGTGGCTGGCTCGCCTGGAGGCCCATGGCGTGCGCTCGGCCAGCTTCGAAGGCGTGGTCTGACCGGCCCCTCCGGCCCTCCCCCGGCCTGGCTCGCGACTCTCTTCGCGGCCCCGGCCACGCCCGCCCTGACCCCCCGGGACCGGGCGCTACCGCTCGGTCCACCACCCACCTTGATCGGCGGGTGCCGGGCCCAGACGACGCTCGTGGGACATTTCCCCATTTCAGAGGTGCTTCCGATATCGTAGGTTCCTGGGCACGGCGGAACTGTGCCCAGGCCGGTCACCGGCAGCGAAGCGCACGGGCGGATGGCGATCTGCTCAGCCTGCGGGAGAGGCAGCGGAGCGCGGGTGACCGATGGGCGGCGACCTCGCGGGGTCGGCTACATGGGAGGCGGCGGCATGAGCATTGGTGGACGTCCAGCAACGGACGAACTGACCCAACGGATCGAGGAGCACCTTCCCCTGGTGCGCCACATCGTGTTCCAGGTGGCGGTGCACTTCCCCCGCCACGTGGACCGGGAGGACCTGGCCCGGGCCGGTGCCCTGGGTCTGGTGGAAGCGGCCCGGCGCTACGACGAGGCCCGGGGCGTCCCCTTCGATCGCTTCGCGGCCCAGCGCATCCGGGGCGCCATCCTCGACGCCGTCAGGGCCGCAGACTGGGCACCACGCTCCGTGCGCAACCTGGCCCGGCGCCTCGAGCAGGTCGAGCAGCAGCTGGCCACCGAGCTCGGCCGGGTGCCGTCGTTGGCCGAGATGGCCGCAGCGCTGGACATGACCGTCGACGAGCTGTCCCAGCTGCAGAGCCGCATGTTCCGCTCCGTCGTCCTCGCCCTCGAACACGAGGTCACCGAGGAGCTCGACGAGGAGCTCACCCTGGTCGACGTGCTGCGTGACCGCAGCACCCTCGAGCCCCTCGAGGAGCTCGAGTCCCGCGAACTGCGCTCGTACCTGCGTGACGCCGTGCACCTGCTGCCCGAGCGCCACCGCCTGGTCATCGTGGGCTACTTCCTCGACAACCGCTCCTCCCAGGAGCTGGCCCGCTTCCTGGGGGTGACCGAATCCCGGGTCTCCCAGCTCCGCTCCGAAGCCCTGCTCATGTTGCGTGAGGGCATCGAGGCCCAGTACGAGCTGGCCTCGCCGTGTGACCCCCGGGGTCGGGTGGCCCGCCGCAAGGCCCGCTACGCCACCGCCATCAACGACGCCTCGGCGTGGCGCACCCGGCTCAGCACGGTACGCGCCCCGCTGTCCCTGGCGGGCTGAGCGGGTCTCTGACCCGCTGACGCTGTCGCCTCAGTAGCAGCCCGCGGCCTGGAAGGTCCGGGCCAGCTCGATGTCACCCACCACGTCGAGGCGGTCGGGGCTGATGCGTCCGAAGCAGTAGAGCAGCAGGTCAGACGCGGCGCCGCGGATGGCGACATCACCCTTGGCGTGGCCACGGTCGATCCGGGACGACTCGGCGTCCGCCCCCAGGGCCACCAGCCACTCGCCGGTGGTGTCCGTGGCGTGCAGGTGCACGGTCGTCCCCACCGGCAGCTGGCCGAAGGCGAAGCGGTTGGGGAAGTAGATGTCCCACACCTCTTCGATGCCGTCCACGGCGACCTCGGCGTCGATGGGGGCCGGTGTCCGGTAGGCGGACTCGGCGTCCCAGCGGTGCACCGTGCTCTCGTGCGCCATGCGCCGGCGCCACCACCCGCCCGGGCGGGGGCCGATGAAGGTGAAGGCCTCGGCCGTGGGGTCGAAGTCGCGCAGGGCGGCGAGCAGGGGTTCGACGCCCTCGGCGTACCAGGCAGGGGCCGCGGCCTGGTCTTCGGGGGCCTGAGGGACCGTCTTGGCGCTGATGCGCTGGCCACCGTTGGCCAGGATGGCGGTCACCCAGCGGTGGATCCATCCGGTGTGGCCGATGAGTTGGGCCACGTTCCAGTCCGGGCACCCGGGCACGCGCTGGCCGAGCACCTCGAGTGGCGTCTCCGCGGTCAGGGCCGCCTGGTCCCGGACCAGGTCGAGGTAGGTCTCGTCCGTAAGCATGGCGCGCACTGTAGCGACCGGGCCGCGCCTCCAGCCGGCCGGCACGAGGACGTTCCTCAGCTGGCCAGGGCGGCCACGAGCTCGTCGTGGAGGGGCCCGCACGAGGCCACCCCGCTTCCCCCCACCGCGTCGCTGGAGGTGCCGTCCATGGTGGTGAAGCGGCCGCCGGCTTCATCGAGGATCACCGGCATGGGGGCCAGGTCCCACACCGACGCCACGGGGTCGACCATGGCGTCGACGAAGCCCGTGGCCACCAGGGCGTAGCCGTAGGCGTCCCCCCAGGTGCGGGTGCTGGCACCGCGGCGGGTGACGCCGTCGAGCATGGCCGGGGTCCACGTGCTCACGCTGCTGGTCATGACCCACGCCCCCTCGAGCGTGGGGCGCGGTCGGACCCGGGCCGGCCGCCCGTCCATCCAGCAGCCCAGGCCCCGCCCCGCGTAGACGGTCTGGCCCAGGGCGGGCAGGTGGATGACCCCCACGAGCACCTCGTCCCCCTCGAGCAGGGCCAAGAGCGTGCTGTACAGGGGCACCCCGTGGGTGAAGGCCTTGGTGCCGTCGATGGGGTCGACGATCCAGCGTCGGCCCGACGTGCCCACCACCTCACCCTCCTCCTCGCCCACCACGCCGTCGTCGGGGTGGCGTCGGGCCAGCTCGTCGCGCACGAAGCGCTCGGCTCGGCGGTCGGCCGCGGTGACGGGGGTGTGGTCGGCCTTGGTGTCCACCAGCAGGTCGGGGGAGCGGAACAGCTCGAGCGTCAGGTCGCCGGCGGCCCGGGCCAGGGTCACGGCCTCGTCGAGGAGCACGGCCAGGGCGTCGCCGGCGGGGGTGGGGCCGGAGCCGGGGGTGGGGGTGGTCATGGATGGGCCTCCTGCCGTGATCCGGGCCTCACAGGCGGGCCAGCTCGCGGGCCACGCGTCCGACGAAGGCCTCTCGTCGTTCGGGCTCGTCGCGGTCGATGCCGTAGTAGGCGATGAAGCGCTTGCGGGCCAGGGGGTGGGCCAGGGCCCGCACCCCCCGCATGGCCACCAACCGGCCGGGCTCACCCTGCAACCGGTTCATGCGGTGGGGGGAACCGTGGGTGGTGACGACGACGATGCGGCGCAGGTTGTGCAGCCGGGGCCGGACCCGGCTGCGCCCCGTGGGCAGGGTGTAGGCCACCCCTTCGATCCACACCCGGTCCAGCCAGCCCTTGAGGATGGCGGGCTGGCCCCCCCACCACGTCGGGTGCACGAGCACCAGGGCCCGGGCCTGGCCCAGGCGGCGGGCGTGGTCGGCCAGTTCGGGGAGGGCGGCGATGCCCACCTGGTGCTTGGACCACTCGTCGGGACCGAGGACGGGATCGAAGCCCTCGGCGTACAGGTCGAGCAGGTCGACCTGGTGGCCGGCCCCCTCGAGGGCGGCGACGGCCGTGTCCCGCAACCGACCGCAGAAGCTCTCGGGATCGGGGTGGGCGTAGACGAGCAGGACCTGCATGGCTTCAGTCGCCTGCTGTTCCCGATGGCACCGATGGGTCGGCCACGGCCGTGGCCGTCTCGGTGGCCGCGGAGATGGCGGCGGTGCCTCCGGGGCAGCGGCGGGGCCGGCGTCGACCCAGGGGGGTGGTCCACCGCGGTCGCCGTCGGCCCAGGGAGGTGTCGATCTGGGCCAGGAAGGTGGCCCGGCGGATGGCGGTGGACCGGTCGAGGTCGTAGAGGGCCAGCCACGTCGACCGGCACCGGGGCCCACAGGACAGGCGAACGCTGCGCAGCAGGGTGCGCCGGCCGGCGTCGCCGTGCAGCAGCAGGTCGAGTCGGGGGGAGCCATAGGTGCTGATGCCGACGAGGTGGCGCACGTGGCCGAGGCGGCCCCGGGGTCCGTGTCCGGCGTCGATGTCGAAGGCCACCCCGGGGCCCAGCACCCGTTCCAGCCAACCCTTGAGCATGGCCGGCAGGCCGAACCACCAGGTGGGGTAGACGAAGACGAGGATCTCGGAGCGCAGCACGAGGTCGGCGTGACGACGGCTGGCGTCGTCGAGGAGGGTCTCCTCCTGCCGGTAGGCCCGCCACTGCTCGCGGTCCATGACCGGGTCGAAGGCCTCGCGGTACAGGTCCAGTACCTCGACCTGGTGGCCGGCCCGACGTAGGGCGGTGGCCGCAGTGGCGCACACGGTGGCGCTGAAGCTGTCGGGGCTCGGGTGGGCCCACACCACCACAGCGCGCATGGCCGGCCAGGTTAGGGCGGTTCCTCCGTTGACAAGTCGATCAGGGTGCAGGGACCTCGACGAAGGGCTCGGGACCCACATAGCGGGCGGCGGGACGGATGATGCGGGCCTCGGCCCGCTGCTCGAGGGCGTGCGCGGCCCAGCCCAGGGCCCGGGACACGGCGAAGGTCGAGGTGAACAGCTCGGCGGGCATGCCCACGGCGTCGAGCACGACCCCGGCGTAGAACTCCACGTTGGTGGCCAGGCGGTGGTCGGGCTTGGCCGCGGCCAGGGCGGCGAGCACGGCCGACTCCACCTGTTCGGCCAGCTCCAGGCGGGGGGCGGCCAGGTCCCGGGCCACCTGGTGCAACAGGCGGGATCGGGGGTCGTCGGTGCGGTAGACGGCGTGGCCGAAGCCCATGAGCCGCTCGCCGGCGTCGAGGCGGGCCGCGGCCACCTGTCCGGCCCGGGCGGGGTCGCCCACCTCGTCGAGCAGCTCCAGGGCCCGGCTGGGGGCGCCACCGTGCAGGGGCCCGGACAGGGCGGCCAGCCCGGCCACCAGGCACGCCCCCAGATCGGCGCCCGTCGACGCCACCACCCGGGCGGTGAACGTCGAGGCGTTGAAGCCGTGGTCGATGGTGGCGATCAGGTACTGCTCGACGGCCCGGGCCTCGGCGGGGTCGGGTACGTAGCCGGTCATGGCCTGCAGGTAGGCCGCGGCCACCGGAGTGGACGGGTCGACGTCGACGGGACCCTTTCCCTGGCCCAGGCGCCACAGGGTGGTGACCAGGGTGGGGGTCAGGGCACACAGGTGGAGGGCGTCGGCGTCGGCTTCGTCGTCGTCGATGTCGAGCAGAGGCCGGCAGCCCCGGTGGGCGGCGGCCAACGACAGGGCGCTGCGCAACTGGTCGAGCTGGCGACCACCGGCCCGGGCCACGGCGGCCAGGGGTCCGACCAGATCCTCGTCGAGCACCCGGGCCCGACCCACCTCGGTGGCGAAGGCCGTGCTCTGGGCCGCGCTGGGCAGGGCGCCGCGGCGCAGCAGGTACCAGACGTCCTCGAAGGAGCGACGCTCGGCCAGCTGCGTGGCGTCGTACTGGCGGTAGTGGTAGCGGCCCTCTTCGCCCCGGACATCGCCCACGGCGGTGTCGGTCACGACGACGCCCCGCAGGCCGGGGGACGCGGGGGACACGGTGTTGACGCTCATGGCGCCTCCTCTCACACGTCGTGATGGTCGCGCCCGCCCTCGAACTCGTCAACGTTGATCAACCATGATGGAGGACCAGGTAGGCTCGGAAGGTGACCGAAGCCACGGACGTCTCGCCCGCCCCGGAGGAGGCACCCCTGCTCAGTGCGACCGAGGCCGCGGCCCGCCTGGGGGTGAAGCGGGAGACGCTGTACGCCTACGTGTCCCGGGGCCTGCTGCGCAGTCGAGCCGCGCCTCAGGGGCGGGGCCGGCTCTTCGACCCCGCCGAGGTCGACCGGTTGCGGGCCCGCCCCGGAGGCCGACGACCGACCCGGGCGGCCGACGCCCTGGAGATCGCCTCGTCGGTCACCACCATGACCGGTGGGCGGCTGCGCTACCGGGGCCACGCGCTCGAAGAGGTGGCGGGGGCGTGGCCCTTCGAATCGGTGGCCCAGCTGCTGTGGACGGGGTCGCTCACCACCCCGACCTCGCCGTGGCGGGCACCGGCCGCGGTGGAGGCGTCGGTGGCCGCGCTGCGGGCCGTCCTGCCGCTGGCCAGCGGCCCCGGGGCCCGGTTGCAGGCCGCGGTGGTGGGGGCCCGGGCGGCGGACCCGTTGCGGGACGACCTGCGCCCTGATGCCGTGGCCGGCACCGGCCGGGCCCTGCTGGCCGCGCTGGCCGGGGTGGCCGGCCCCGAGGTGGCGCCGCCCGACCGCTCGGTGGCGGCCCGGGCCACGGCCTCCCTGGGCCTCGACGAGCGCTGGACCGGGGTGGTCGACGTGATCCTCGTCAGCCTGGCCGACCACGAGCTGGCCACATCGACCCTGGCCGGCCGGGTGGCGGCCTCGACCCGGGCCGACCCCTACGCCGTGGTGCTGGCCGGGTTGGCCGCGGTGTCGGGACCGCTGCACGGTTCGGCCTCGGGGCAGGTCCACCGCCTGCTCAGCGACGTGGCCGACGGTGCCGCCCCCGAGCGGGCCGTGGCCTCGCGCTGGCGCGACCACGGCCACATGGCCGGTTTCGGCCACGGCCTGTACCCCCAGGGTGACCCCCGCACCGCCGTCGTGCTCGACGCGCTGCGGGCCGCCGCTGCCGACCACCCGGCCTGGGCCACGGTCGAGGCCGTGGCCGCTGCGGCCTCGTCGCGTGCCCCCCAGGCTCCCAACATCGACTGGGCCCTCGCCGCGTTCGCCCTGGTGGCGGGGGTGCCCGCCGACAGCGGGGAGGCGCTGTTCTCCCTGGCCCGGGTGGCGGGCTGGCTGGCCCACGCCATCGAGGAGTACGACGCCCCGCCCCTGCGCTACCGGGTCACCGCCATCTGACCCCCGTTCCCGGCCCGCCGTCGCCGTCCCACCCTGGACCCTGGTCACGTCCCGGCGGCGGGCCCGACCCTTTAGCCTCACCGTCCGTGGACCCTTCCCCGCGAGCTCCGATGATCGGTCGGGTGCTGGGGACCGAGGACGCCACCCCCCTCGAGTTCTGGGTCGGGGTCGCCCCGGGGTGCACCATCCAGCTCGACGACGTCATGGCGACGGAGCGCACCCTGCCCGACGGCCGGGTGGTGCTCATGTACGGCATCGTCACCCAGGTCCGGGCCCGCCACGAGGGGGCCCGCTACGACTCCGACGTGTTCCTGGTGGCCGATGGTCAGCTCCCTGCCGAGGTGGCCGAGGCGGCGTTGGTCCAGGTCACCCGGTTCGAGCCCGAGATCTTCGTGCCGCCGCTGCCCGGTTCGGCCGTGCGCCGGGCCACAGGCGCCGAGCGGGAAGCGGCCCTGGGCGAGGACGGCATGGACGCCCTCGTGCCCGCCGGGCTGTCCCGCGACGACGAGCCCGTCCACATCGACCTCGGCTTCCTCGACGGCAGCCGGGGCGCCCACGTCAACATCTCGGGCATCTCCGGGGTGGCCACCAAGACCAGCTACGCCACCTTCCTGCTCTACTCGCTGTTCCACTCCGGGGTGCTCGGCGCCGAGACCACCGGCACCCGGGCCCTGATCTTCAACGTCAAGGGCGAGGACCTGCTCTTCCTCGACCACCCCAACACCCGCCTGCAGCCCGACCAGCGCGACCGCTACCTCAAGCTCGGCCTCGAACCCGGGGCCTTCCAGTCGGTCTCGGTCTTCGCCCCGCCCCGCCGGGGGGACGCCGCCGCGGTGCCCGACGTGACCAGCCGGGCCGAGGGGGTGACCTCGTTCTTCTGGACGTTGGAGGAGTTCTGCCGCGACGAGCTGATGCCCTACCTGTTCGCCGACGCCGAGGACGACCGCCAGCAGTACACCATCGTCGTGCACACGGTGACGGCCAAGCTCCGCCGTGACGCCCGCCCCGCCGGCGACGGCACCATCAGCGTGGACGGCGAGCGCTGCCGCACCTTCCGGGACCTGGTCGAACTGATCGAGCGCCGGGTGTCCGACGACGACGCCGGGGAGTGGGCGGGCCGGGCCGTGGGCCAGGGCACGGTCCACGCCTTCGTGCGCCGCCTGCACGCCTCGGTGCGCCACCTCGACCACCTGGTGCGCGCCGACGTGGCCCACCCCGACCGCCACCGCATCGAGACCGACTCGGCCCAGGTCAGCGTGGTCGACCTCCACAACCTCAACGACCGGGCCAAGCGTTTCGTGGTCGGGGTCGTGCTGCGGCGGGCCTTCGACGCCAAGGAGCGCTCGGGCAGCGCCAAGCCCCTGCTGTTCGTGGTCCTCGACGAGCTCAACAAGTACGCGCCCCGGGAGGGGGCCAGCCCCATCAAGGAGATCCTGCTCGACGTGGCCGAGCGGGGGCGGTCCATGGGCATCGTCCTCATCGGCTGCCAGCAGACGGCCTCCGAGGTCGAGCGCCGGGTGGTGGCCAACTCGGCCATCCGCGTCGTCGGCCGCCTCGACAACGCCGAGGCCTCACGGCAGGAGTACGGCTTCCTCCCCGGCTCGCAACGGGCCCGGGCCACCCTGCTCAAGCCCGGTTCCATGTTCGTGGCCCAGCCGTCGCTGCCCGTGCCCGTGCTCTGCCAGTTCCCCTTCCCGGCCTGGGCCACCCGCTCGGTCGAGGCCGGGCACAACCCCGCCTCGACCCAACCCGAAGACCCCTTCAGCGGCCTGCCCGGCCGGCGGTGAGCGCAGCGAACCCTGCCGGGCCGACCAGCAGACAGCGCGCCGCAGGCGCACGACGCAGTACGGGGGTCCCCGGGGGCGGAGCCCCCGGGTGGGAGCGAAGCGACCTAGTTCTTGGTGATGGAGATGACGGGGATGGTGCGGCTGGTCTTGGCCTCGTAGTCACCGAAGCCGGGCATGAGCTCGACCTGGCGGCGGTACAGGGCGTCGCGCTCGTCGCCCTTGACCTCGGTCGCCGTGGCCTCGTAGGTGTCCACGCCGTCGGCCTTGGCCACCTCGACGGTCACCGTCGGGTTGGCCACCAGGTTGTGGTACCAGTCGGGGTTGGTGGGGGCGCCGGCCTTGGAGGCGAAGATGAGCACCCGGTCGCCGTCGGCCTGGTAGACGAGGGGGGCCAGGTAGGTCTTGCCCGACTTCGCCCCCGTGGTCCACAGCAGGATCATCGGCGCGCCCTCGAAGGGGGGACCGACCTTGCCGTCGTTGGCCCGGAAGTCCTCGGCCACCTTGCGGTTGAAGTCGTTGGTCCAGGCCGGGATCTCGGGTGCAACTGCCATGTGGGGACCTCTCTCTTCTTTCGGGACAACACGTTTCTCATCAGCACGTTCTGTTGCGCAAGCTAGCGACGGACGGGACCGGGTCACCGAGAAGGTCACACCCCCTGGGTAGCGTTCGGGGCCATGCGGATCCTGCACACCGCGGACTGGCACGTGGGCAAGCTGCTGCGGGGTCGCAGCCGCCTCGACGAGCACGAGGCCGTCCTCGACGAGCTCGTGGACGTGGCCGACAGCGAGGCCGTGGACCTGGTCATCGTGGCCGGGGACCTGTTCGACACCGCCTCCCCGGCCCCCGACGCCGAGCAGCTCGTCTACCGGGCCCTGCTCGACCTGGCCGGTCGCCACCGCCACGTCGTCGTCGTGGCCGGCAACCACGACAACCCCCGCCGCCTGGCCGCCCTCCAGGCCCTCTTCGCCCTGGCCCGGGTGCACATCGCCTCCCAGGTGGCCCGCCCGGCCGACGGCGGCGTGCTCGAGCTCGACGTGGGCGGCCAGCCCGCCCGCATCGCCCTGCTGCCGTGGCTGTCCCAGCGCTACGTGGTCACCGCGGCCGACCTGTTGGCCCGCGACGGGGCCGAGCACCAGCAGGCCTACGCCGGGCGCATGCGCCTGGTGGTCGACGCCCTGTGCCGCGACGCCCCGGCATCCGCGGTCAACCTGCTGGTGGGCCACGTCCTCGCCCTGGGCGGGACCATGGGTGGGGGAGAGCGCCACGCCCACACCGTCCTCGACTACGCCGTGCCCTCCCAGGTCTTCCCCACGACCCTGCAGTACGTGGCCCTGGGCCACCTCCACCGTCGCCAGAAGGTCGACGGGCCCGCCCCCACCTGGTACCCGGGCTCCCCCCTGCAGCTCGACTTCGGCGAATCGGCCGACGACAAGGCCGCCCTGGTCATCGACGTGGCCCCCGGTCGGCCCGCCCGCGTCACCCCCGTGGCCCTGACCTCGGGGCGCAGCCTGCGGACCCTGGTGGGTACCCTGGCCGAGCTCGGCGCCCACGTCGGACGCACCGGGGACGACTGGCTCCGGGTGGTGGTCGACGAACCGGCCCGCACCGGTCTGGCCGACGAGGTGCGCGACCTGTTCCCCCACGCCGTGGACGTCAGCCTGGTGCGGGCTGACGCCGTCGCCGCCGCCCCCGCAGCCGAGGGCCGACTGGTGCGCTCGCCCCAGGAGCTGTTCGCCGAGTACCTGGGGGGCCGCCGGGTCGAGGACCCCCGGCTCGAGGCCCTGTTCGGAGACCTGCTGGAAGAGGCCAGGGCCGACGCCGACGCTGCGGGGGAGGAGGTGGGCGATGCGGCCTGAGCGCCTCGAGCTCGAGGGCTTCACCGCCTTCCGGGAGCCCACCACCGTCGACTTCACCGACGCCGACCTCTTCGCCTTCTGGGGGCCGACGGGGGCGGGCAAGTCCTCCCTCATCGACGCCATCATCTTCGCCCTCTACGGCTCGGTGCCCCGCTACGCCAACAAGAACCTGGTGGCCCCGGTCATCTCCCAGCAGGCCACCGAAGCGCGGGTCCACCTGACGTTCGCCGTGGGTCCCCAGCGCTACGTGGTGGCCCGGGTGGTGCGAGCCACAGCCAGCGGCGGAGCAACCACCAAGGAGGCCCGCTTCGAGCGCCACGGGGCTGACGGCACCGTCGAGGTCCTGGCCGGGGACGCCGACGGGGTCACCGCCGGGGTCGAGCAGCTGCTGGGGCTGTCCTACGAGCACTTCACCACCTGCGTGGTCCTGCCCCAGGGGCAGTTCGCCCGCTTCCTGCACGCCAAGCCGTCGGAACGCCAGGAGCTGCTCGTCCGCCTGCTGGGCCTGGGCGTCTACGGGCGCATGGCCCGCCTGGCCGGTGAGCGCCAGGCCGCATCGCGGGGCCGGCGCGAGGCCATCGAGGCCTCCCTGGCCGACATCGCCGTCGCCGCCGGGCTCGACGAGGGCCGTCGGGACGACCTGGCCACGCGGGTGGGCGGTCTCGACGAGCTGCTGGGCGCCATCGACGCCACCCGGGAGGAGCTCGACCGGCTGGAGGACACCGAAGCCGCAGCCCTGGTGCGCCAGAAGGAGGCCATGGGCGCGGTCACCGCCCTGGGTCGGGTGCGGGCCCCCGACGGGCTCGGTGGGCTGGCCGACCTGGTGGCCGAGGCCCGTCGGGCCCTGACCGGGGCCGAGGTGGCGTTGGCCGTCGCCGAGGCCGGCGCAGAAGCGGCCGAGGCCGCCGCCGCCGCCCTCCCCGGGATCGACGCCATCGACGCCGACCGGGCCCGCTGGCGACAGCGCGACGAGCTGGTGGGCCGCCTGGCCACGGGGTCGGCCAAGGTGGCCGAGCAGGCCGCGACGGCCGACGCCCTGCTCGACGCCCAGGCCCAGGCCGAGGCGGTGGCCCAGGCGGCCCAGGACCACCTGGAGCACGCCCGCACCGCCGACCTGGCCGCGGCCCTGACCGAGGGCCTGACCGCCGGCGACCCCTGCCCCGTGTGCGGCAACCCCCTCGACGGTGAGCACATCGACGACGACGAGGCGGCCGGGACCCTGGCCGAGGCCCGGGCCGTCGTCGAGCTGGCTACCGCCCGGGTCAGGGCGGCCCGGGAGGCGGCCACCGCCGCCCAGCGGGACCAGGCCCGCTTCGAGACCCTCCTGGCCGAGCGCAGCGAGCAACTGGCCGCGGTCGAGGCCGTCGTGCTGGGCCGGCCCACCCCCGCCGAGCTCGAGGTGGCGGCCAAGGCCGCAGCCGCGGCGGCCGACGCAACCGCCGCGGCCCGACGTTCCCTGGTGGCGGCCCGGCGGGCCGTGACCGGGGCCCGCGACGCCGTGGCCGCGCTCGACGCCCGGGAACGGGCGGCGTGGACCGCCCTCGACGACACCAGGGACAAGCTGGGCCGCTACGGGCCACCCCGGGCCGGGCGCCGCGACCTGGGCCAGGACTGGCAGGCCCTCATGGCCTGGGCGGCGACGCGCCGGGACGAGGCCAGCGACGAGGCCGACGCGGCCCGGGCCGAGGTCGAGGGGGCCCGCTCGGCCGTGGTCACCCTGACCGCCGACTACGAGGCCCGGGCCCTGGCCCTGGGGGCCGCGACCGGTCGCAACCCGGTCCGGGACCGGGTGGTGTCGGCTCGCGAAGCGGCCGCGGCCGACCTGTCACGCCTGGTGGCCGAGCTCGAACGCCGGCTGCGGCTGACCGAGGAGCACACGGCGGCGGCGGGCGACGAGGCCGTGGCCCGCGACCTGGCCCTGCACCTGCGGGCCGACCGCTTCCAGCGCTGGCTGTTGGGTGAGGCCTTCGAGCGCCTGGTGGCCGGGGCCACGGGCCTGCTCCACGAGCTGTCGGGCGGGGCGTACTCGCTGCGCCTCGACGAGCGTCGGGACTTCTCCGTGGTCGACCACCGCAACGCCGACACCGTGCGCGGCGTGCGCACCCTGTCGGGCGGGGAGACCTTCCTGGCCTCGTTGGCCCTGGCTCTGGCCCTGGCCGACCAGGTCGTCGACCTGGCCGCGGGGGGTTCGGCCCGCCTCGAGTCGCTGTTCCTCGACGAGGGCTTCGGCACGCTCGACCCCGAGACCCTCGATGTGGTCGCCGCCGCCATCGAGGAGCTGGGCAGTCGGGGCCGCATGGTGGGCCTGGTCAGCCACGTGCGCGACCTCGCCGAGCGCCTCCCCGTCCGCTTCGAGGTGGCCAAGGGCCCGACCACGGCCACCGTCACCCGGGTCGGCGCGTGACGGCCGTGCCCGGTGACCAGACCCGTGGCTGAGCTGCGGTTGCGGGCGTGGTCGCCCGACTACGACAGCGCTGGTGGCGAGCGGGGGGAGGCGTCGGGTGACGTCGACACCGATGTCGAGGTGCCCGCGGCGGCGTGGGCGCCCCGGCGGCCCACCATCGGCCCCGACCGGTCCATCCTCGTGGTCGACGGGGTCCAGCGCATCGACGCCTTCGGCGAGCTCGACGGCGTCGACGGGCCCGATGGAGGCGGGGGCCCACCCGTGCCCGTCGTCTTCGCCTCGGTCGGTGCCGCCGCGGTACGGGCCGGGCTGGGTGGTGCCGTGCTCGTCGACCCCCGCTTGGACCGGGTGGCGTGCTCGGCGGCCGATCCCGGCCCCACCGACCCCTACCGGTGGCGGGTCTGCGGGGCCACGGGGGCCGCCCTGGTCGAGGCCGTGGGCCGGGCCCGCCAGGAGCTGGAGGTGGCGGTGACCGCAGCTGCAGCCGCGGGCCTGTTGGGAGGGAGGGACGAGCTGGTGGTGGTGGACGGGCCCCTGCGGGGCGGGGAGCACCAGCACGGTGGCGCCGTGGTCGGCTACGTGAAGAGCCACGAGGTCAGCTACCTGCCCCCCGGCCCCGAGGCGGTCATCGCCGCCCTGGCCCCGGGCGAGCGCACCCCGCTGTTCGCCGTGGCCTCCCGCCGCCAGCGCTGGTCGTGGTACGCCCGGCTGCCCGGGCCCCACCAGCGGGGCTGGGACGGGATCGTCCGGGGCGAGGCCTCATCGGGCGTGTCCCTGGCCGAGGCCGTGACCCTGGCCGATCGGGCCACCGCGACCCTGCCCCTGTACGCGTCCTCCCCCGTCAAGGACCCCCGGGCCCCGCAGAACCTGGTGCCCATCGGCGGCCTCGAGCGTCTGCTGCGCCACCGCCTGGGCGAGCGTGAGGTCCTCGAACGCCGCCTGCGCCGGTCGCTGGGCTGACGTCCGGCCCCCGCCGACCGCCCCGACCGGCATCGCCGGGGCATCTCCGGGGCATCATCGGCAGCTCAGGTGGTCACGGTGACGCTGGCGTAGTACAGGGCATCGAGGGGGCTGAGCGGGTCACCGTCGGCGTCGCGGTAGCCGTCCCGGCCCAGCCAGGTGACCACGGCGACCAGCACGAGGGTGCCCAGGGCCAGCCCGACGCGGCGGACGAGCGCAGGCAGCGGCGCCAGGCGCCGGTCGGGGAAGAGGATCGTCGGCGCGGCCACCTGCACCTGAGCGTAGGCGGTCGCCTACCGTGCGGCGGCGACCGCGACGACCGTGGCACAGGAGAGGGCGCGCATGGGCAGGCTCAGAGGTGATCGGTACGTCGGCGGCCACCTGGTGCCACGGCTGCGCCTGGGCCGCCGGCCGCTGGTCACCGTCACCCCGCCCCCGGCTGAGGTCGTCGTGGAGCGTGACGTCGAGGTGGTCGTGCGCGACGGCACCACCCTGCGGGTGAACGTGTTCCGCCCTGCGGTCGACGACGGGCCCCGGCCCGTGCTGCTGAGCGCCCACCCCTACGGCAAGGACGCCACCCTTCCCCCGCGGCGCGGGGACGGCAGCTTCGGCCCTCCCCGCCAGTTCCGCCTGCTGCCCCAGACCGTGCCCTTCACCCTGTCGGCCCTCACCAGCTGGGAGGCCCCCGACCCCGCCTTCTGGGTGCCCCGTGGTTACGTGGTGGTCAACGCCGACCTGCGGGGCTGGGGCCACTCCGACGGGGTGGGCCAGCTGCTGTCCGAGCAGGAGGGCCGCGACGTGGCCGACCTGGTCGAGTGGGCCGGCACCCAGCCGTGGTCGACCGGGCGGGTGGGCATGAACGGGGTGTCCTACCTGGCCATCACCCAGTGGGCCGCGGCGGCCGAACGCCCCGCCCACCTGGCCGCCATCTGCCCGTGGGAGGGCTTCACCGACGCCTACCGCGACTTCCTGCGCCCCGGGGGGGTGGCCGAACGGGGCTTCGTCCGGCTGTTCACCGCCGGCTTGGCGGCGCAGCGCCGCAGCAAGGTGGGCATCATCGGCCAGCAGCGCCGCCGGGAGCTGTACGACCAGTGGTGGGCGGCTCGGGACCGTGACCTCGAGCGCATCGACGTCCCCGCCCTGGTGTGCGCCAGCTTCTCGGACCACAACCTGCACAGCCGGGGCTCCTTCGAGGGGTTCCGCCGCATGGGCTCGACCCGCAAGTGGCTCTACACCCACCGGGGACCGAAGTGGGCCACCTACTACGGGGCCGACGCGCTGGCCCACCAGCTGAAGTTCTTCGACCACGTGCTCAAGGACGCCGACAACGGCATGGACCGTGAGCCCCGGGTCCGGGTCGAGGTGCGCGAGGACGCCTCCACCGTTGTCGACGTGCGGGGCGAGGACGACTGGCCCCCGCCCGGCACCCGCTGGGAGCCCCTGCACCTGGCCGCCGCCGGCTACCTGGCCCCCGAGGAGCCACCGTTGGCCGGCGAGGTCTCCTTCGACGTGCGCCGGGGCCGGGCCAGCTTCACCTACCGCTTCGAGGAGGACACCGACCTGGTGGGGCCCATGTGGCTGCGCCTCTGGGTCGAGGCCAGGGGGGCGGATGACCTGCTGTTGTTCGCCGGTGTGCGCAAGCTGCGCCGGGCGGGTCCTTCACGCTCCACCGGGTCTTCGCGCTCCACGGGGATCGTGGGCTTCCAAGGTTCCTATGGCTTCGACCGGGCCCTGGTGTCCCAGGGCATGTTGGCCGCGTCCCATCGGAGCATCGACCCCGATCGCTCCCTGCCCTGGTCCCCCTTCCACCCCCACGACCGGCGCCAGCCGCTGCAGGCGGGCCAGGTCGTGGCCTGCGACATCGAGCTCGGGGCCCAGGCCACCCGCTTCCGGGCCGGCGACGGTCTGCGCCTGGACGTGGCCGGGCGCTGGTTCTTCCCCCGCAACCCGCTGACCGGCCAGTTCCCCGCCGGCTACGCCCGCAACCGACGGGGAACGTGCGTGCTCCACTGCGGCGGCCTCCACGACGCCGCCCTCCACATCCCCCGTCGCTGACCTGCCGCTGAGGCCGTCGATGGCCGTGTTCCCACGTCCTGCGGTCGGCAGGGGTGCATCGCCGCTACCGTGCCACCCGGGGCCGGTCCGGGTGACGGCCGCCCTACGCCCTGGGGGTGCGGATGATGACCAGCGCCGCGGTGACCAGCCCGACCACGACGGGTTTGGCCGTGGTGCCCTACCCGACCATGGGGGCCGAGGTCACCGGCGTGGACCTGGGGCAGCTCGACGACGACACCTTCGCCGCCGTGCTCGCGGCCTGGTACACGTACGCCGTCCTCGTCTTCCCCGGCCAGCACCTCAGCGACGCGGCCCAGATCCGCTTCTCCCTGCGCCTGGGTGAGCTCGAGGCGCCGCTGACCAGGAGGCCGTCGTCGCCGGGCGCTGTCGTCCCCGCCCCGCCCGCCATCGGCAAGCTGGCCAACCTGGGCCCCGATGGCCATCCCGTCGCCGAGGGATCGAGCCTGTGGCTGTTCCTGGCCGGCAACCAGCTGTGGCACTCGGATTCCAGCTTCAAGGCGGTCTCGGCCAAGGCGTCCGTGCTGTCGGCGTGGACGGTGCCCTCGGTGGGGGGAGAGACCGAGTTCGCCGACACGCGCCAGGCCTACGACGCCCTCGACGACGCCACGCGGGCCCGCCTCGATGGCCTGGTGGCCGAGCACTGGTACTGGTACAGCCAGTCCCAGGTGGGGGGCACCGAGGTGCTCACCGCCGCGGAGTGGGCGGTGCTGCCTCCCGTGCACCACCCCGTCATCCGTACCAACGAGGATTCGGGCCGCCGCTCGCTGTTCATCGGCCGCCACGCCAGCCACATCGTGGGCATGGACGTCGACGAGGGCCGCCGGCTGCTGGCCGAGCTGTGTGCGTACGCCACCCACCCCCGCTGGGTCCTGCGCCACCGCTGGCAGCGGGGGGATGCCGTGTTGTGGGACAACCGGTCGGTGTTGCACCGGGGTCGGCCCTGGCCCGCGGTCGAGCCCCGGGTCATGAAGCGCACGACGGTGGCCGGTGGTGGTCATGGACCGGGCAAGGACGGATCCGGGCTCGCAGGCGGGGTTCGGCGCGACTAGACCCCAGCCCATGACGGATCGATTCGACCTGACGGGCAAGGTGGCGGTGGTCACCGGGGGGAGCCGGGGCCTCGGCAAGGAGATGGTGCTGGCCTTCGCCGAGGCCGGCGCCGACGTCGTCATCGCCAGCCGCAAGTACGAGCCCTGCGCCGAACTGGCCGAGCAGGTCGTGGCCATGGGTCGCCGGGCCCTGCCCGTGGCCTGCCACGTGGGCCACTGGGACCAGTGCGACGCCCTGGCCGACGCCGCCTACGAGTACTTCGGCAAGGTCGACGTGCTGGTCAACAACGCCGGGCTCTCCCCGCTGTACGAGAACCTGGTCAGCGTGACCGAGGAGCTCTACGACAAGGTCATGGACGTGAACCTGAAGGGCACGTTCCGCCTGTCCGCGCTGATCGGTCACCGCATGTTCGAGGGTGACGGCGGGTCCATCATCAACGTGTCCTCCACGGCGTCGATCCGTCCCACCCCCACGGAGACGGCGTACTCGGCGGCCAAGGCCGGGGTGAACAACCTGACCCAGGCCTTCGCCCTCGAGTACGGGCCCAAGGTGCGGGTCAACTGCATCATGCCCGGCCCCTTCCTCACCGACATCGCCAAGGCCTGGGACATGGACGCCTTCAACGAGCGGGCCCGCACCACCATCCCCCTGCAGCGCGGTGGCCAGCCCGACGAGATCGTCGGCGCCGCGCTGTACTTCGCCTCTGACGCGTCGTCGTACACGACCGGCGCCGTGCTCACCATCGACGGCGGCTCGGCCTGGGGCCGCTCGGCCTGACCCCGGACGCGCCGGTGGGACGCCACCACTGCCGGGATGGCGCCCACCGGGGTCCGCTCGTGAGCTCGGCCTCCAGAGAGATCGCGCTCGATGGCGGCGCCTATGTCACTCAGAGTAGCGCGCTACCTCGTTGCGGTGACCCACCATCTCGAACCACCGGGGGATGCCACGGGCTCGCGCCGGACCCGCCCTGGGCATCTCCGTGCTGTTGGACTAGGCTGATCGAACATACGCGCGACGCGTCTGACCAGGGAGGATGTCGTGGCCGAACCTGCGCCTGTCGGTGCCGCCTCGTTGCGCCGCCGACGTCCCACCCGCACGTCGAGCTTCGGCGTCGGGCGGCGGGAGGCCCACGACGCCACCCCCTTCTACGAGCGCTTCGATGCGCCGGCCCTGATGGCCAAGCCCGACCTGGCCGCCCATCCGCCGGTGCCGTGCCCCGCCGGGGTCATCGACCAGATCCTCCTCGGGGACAGCCGGGACATGGCCGCGGTGCCCGACGACTCGGTGGCCCTGGTCGTGACCTCACCGCCGTACTACGCGGGCAAGGCCTACGAGACGGCCTTGGAGGAGGGGCACATCCCCAGCTCCTACGTCGAGTACCTGGGCATGCTGCACGCGGTGTTCGCCGAGTGCTGGCGGGTGCTCGAGCCTGGTGGGCGCATCGCCGTCAACGTGGCCAACCTGGGCCGCAAGCCCTACCGCAGCCTGTCCGCCGACGTGTCCCGCCTGCTCGAGCACGAGCTGGGGTTCCTGCTGCGGGGCGAGGTGCTGTGGGTCAAGGCCCAAGCCGCCAGTGGCAACTGCGCGTGGGGATCGTTCGGCTCGGCGTCCAACCCGGTGCTCCGCGACGTGACCGAGCGCATCGTCGTGGCCTCCAAGGGGCGCTTCGAACGGGTGCCCGACCGCAAGACCCGCAAGGCCCGGGGCCTGCCCCACGAGGACACCATCAGCCGTGACGAGTTCATGGCCCTGACCGTGGACACGTGGCGCTTCCCCCCGGAATCGGCCCGGCGGGTGGGCCACCCCGCCCCCTTCCCCGTCGAACTGCCCCGGCGGGTCATCGAGCTCTACACCTTCAAGGGCGACACCGTGCTCGACCCGTGGTGCGGCAGCGCCAGCCACGCCGTGGCCGCTCTGCGCACCGGCCGCAACTTCGTCGGCTTCGACATCGACCCCGACTACGTCGCCCTGGCCCGCCGCCGGGTGGAAGCCGAGCGCGACGCGCTCGATGCGGCCCTCGCCGCCGATGTGGCTGGTGGAGATGTACCTGTAGGAGATGTAGCGGGGTGACTTGGCGCCACCGGACCGACCTGGTGGACTGACCGCTGATGGCTGGCCGGGCCCCGGGCGCTCCATGAGCGGCGACGTGATCGTCGCCCCCGCCGAACCAGAGGACATCACCGATCCACCGTCGAGTCGGGGGTCGGGGGCGGGGGGTGACCGACGCGGCGACGGCGGCCCGGTCCTCGGGGGTCTGCTGCTGCTGTCCTTCGTCGGCTCTCTGCTCATCTCCCGCTTCGTCTTCCCCCACTTCTCCACCAACAACGACGAGCCCGTCTACGTGGTGCAGGCCCGGATGCTGCTCGAGCACCACCTCACCCTGCCGGCGGCCCCCCACAGCGAGTTCTTCCGGCCGTGGATGTCGGGCCGCATCGGCGACCGCCTGGTCATGGTGTTCCCTCCGGTGCTTCCCGCCCTCCTGGCCCTGGGCGAGTGGCTCTTCGGCTCCATGCGGGTGACCCTGGCGCTGCTGGCTGCGGCGGGGGTGCTGGCCGTCCACCGCCTGACCCACGAGTTGACCGGCGACCGCCGCGCCGCGCTCTACGCCGCGTTCATCCTCGCCATCTGCCCCTTCTACCTCATCCAGAGCGGGCTGTTCCTGGCCTACGTCCTCGCCGTCGATCTCGAGCTGGCGCTGGCCGGCTTCCTGGTGACGGGCAGTCGCCGGGGCTCCTTGCGTTGGTTCGTCGCTGCCGGCGGCGCCCTGGGCATGCTGGCCTTCGCCCGCCCCTTCGACGCCCTGCTGGCCGGCGTGCCCCTGGTGGTCGTGGGGGTGTCGGTCGGAGGGCGCCACTGGCGGGTGGTGGCCCGGCGACTGGCGGCGCTGGCCGTGGGCGCCAGCCCCTTCGTGCTCGCCAGCCTGACCTACAACCTGGCCGTCACCGGGGACCCTCTGCGCCTGCCGCTCGAGGCCATCGGTGGTGACAACGCGGCGGGCTTCGGCTGGCGCCACGTGGCCAACGGCACCCCCCTGGTCCACTACAGCATCTCCACCGCCCTGCACGCGGCCCGGGTGAACCTGGGGTCACTCCCCGGATGGATCCCCGGTGGGCTCGTGCTGGTGGCGCTGGCCGGGCTGGGGGCGTGGCGGGTGCGACCCCGCCGCTGGGTGCTGGCCCTGGGATCGCTCGCCGTGCTGTTCCCCGCCGGGTACCTCATCTACTGGGGCAACCTCCTCATCATCAGGGGCCGCAAGGTCATAGGCCCCCACTACTACATGGCCCTGCTCATCCCGCTCGTCGTCTTCGGCGCTGTGGGCCTGGCCACCATCGCCCGTCGTCAGCGGTTCTTGGGGGCGGCGTTGGTGGTGCTGATGGTGGCCACCTCGGGCGTCGCCCTCCACCAGCGGATCGGGCTCAACCTGGTGCAGGTGGCCCTGCACCAGCGTGAGGTGCAGCTGGTCGACGACGCCGACCTGCACGACGCCCTGGTGATCCTGCCCAGCGAGCGACCTGATGGCGCCTGGTTGGGCCACCCCCGGCCGTCGTTCCTCAACGATCCCGAGCTCGAAGGCCCCGTGCTGTTCGCCACCGACCACGGCGGCGCCAACTTCGAACTGTTCGACGACTACCGGTCCCGGGCCCTCTATCGCCAGATGTCCCGATCGCCGGCGGGCACCACGCCCGAGCCGGCCGAGCCGGTGCTGTGGCGCCTCACGTCCACCACGTCGTCCTCCGCCGTCTTCCACGTCCACGTGACCAACATCGACGACGATCCTGTGGTGACGACGTTCGTGACCGACGGGACCCGCCGCATCAGCTGGGTCGTAGATCGTGACGCCCGCCTCGGCAGCTCCTACGACCTGACCTGGTCCTTCACCCCCGAGGGGCTGACCCTGCTCGACGCCGCCGAGCCGCCGCTCATCGACGACTTCGGCTCCCCCGTGGGCACCGGCACCCTCTCGGTGGGGGTGACCACGGGGCCTACCGAGTTCCAGGACGGGGCCGACATCGTCGAGCAGCGGTTCTGGTACCGGGTGCCTGCCGACGGCCACACGGTCGAGGCGGTGCTGCCCGGGGAGCAGTTCCAGCGCTCGGGGGACAGCGGCGCCCGCTGGCGGGCCCAGGATGTGGGCCCCAGCTTCGCGGTGTCGGTGGTCCCGGTGACCCCCACCGTGGTCTCGGTCACGCCCGACTAACGTCGCCTCCGGTCGAGATCAACCCGCCCCGGCTCGCCCGCGGTGGGCCCCCGGGAGGCAGGTCCCCATGGCAGATGTGGTCGACGAGGCCGTCGAGAAGGTGGCCGACGACGCCGCCACGGCGGCCGTGCGGTCCGAGGTGGTGATGTGGCTGGCCGAGCACTGGGACCCCCAGCTGCCCAAGCGCCAGTGGCTGACCACGGTCATCGACTCGGGCTACGCCGCGTCGCGCTGGCCCCGCGAGTGGCACGGTCGGGGTCTGACCCCGGCCCTGGCCGAGGTGGTGGAGGCGGAGTTCGCCCGCGTCGGCGCCCCCGGCACCGGCCAGGACTCGTTCAACCTGTGGGCCAACACCGTGCTGACCTACGGCAGCGACGAGCTGCGCTCGAAGTTCATCCGCCCCCTCATGCTCAACGAGGTGGGCATGTGCCTGCTCTACAGCGAGCCCGGGGCCGGGTCCGACCTCGCCGCCGTGCAGACCACGGCGGTGCGGGACGGGGACGAGTGGATCGTCAACGGCCAGAAGGTGTGGACGTCGGGGGCCATGGCGGCCGACTACGCCCTGCTCATCGCCCGCACCGACTGGGACCAGCCCAAGCACCGGGGCATCACCTTCTTCTTCTTCCCCATGAAGCAGCCCGGGGTCGAGGTACGGCCCCTGCGCCAGGCCACCGGCGATGCCCGCTTCAACGAGACCTTCCTCACCGACGCCCGGGTGCCCGACGCCAACCGCCTGGGCGAGCTGAACCAGGGCTGGTGGGTGCTGCAGACGGCGCTCATGTACGAGCGGGCCGTGATGGGCGTGGCCATGCGGGGCGAAGGGGAGACGGCGTCACGTGAGGAACGGGCCCTGGGGGCCATCCCCACCCCCGACCTGTCCCTGGTCGCCCTGGCCCGGGAGCTGGGCCGCAACGACGACCCCGTGCTGCGCCAGCAGATCGCCCGCCTGCACTGCATGCGCACGGTGAACGAGTGGAACGGTCATCGGGCCCGGGCCCAGGTCGAGCAGGGCTCCTCCACGCCGTTGGCCTCGCTGGGCAAGCTGGCCATGGCCCAGATCCTCCACTACGCCGGCAAGGTCAACGCCAACGTGCTGGGCATGGAGTCCGTCCTCGACGGCGACCAGAACCCCCGGGCGGCCGACGCCGGGTACTCGCAGATCAACGCCTACTTCTTCTCCATCGGCGGCGGCACCGACCAGATCCAGCGCAACATCATCGGCGAACGCCTCCTCGGTCTCCCCCGCGAGCCCGAGGTCGACAAAGGCCTCGCCTTCCGAGAAGTCCGTAGGGCGACGCCGGCCGCCAAGGGCTGAGCCCAGCGACTCGACCACGCGCCGTGACGGACGGGCGGAGCGACGGCGCAGCGGGGGTTTCCAGGCGGTTCCGCTTCACACCGAATCGGCCCGTCACGCGGGCCCAAACCAGGCGAGTTCGGTGTGAAGCGGAACCGATGCGAAGCCTGGCCTTCCAGCGCCAGACCCACGTTGCGTGACGGCGGACGGCAGCGGCCGGCGTCAGATGCGTTCGAGCTCGGCGCCGTCGAAGAGGGGGGTGATGCCCTGGGCGAGGATGTCGGCGTCCAGTTCGGCGGCCGACGGAGCGGGTCGGCGGGCATCGGCCGCGGCCAGGGTGGCCTCGAGCAGGCGGGCGTCGCTCGACGTGTTCAGGAACAGCTGGGTGCGGCCCAGCACGTTGCTCACGGCCCGGCCCAGAGCGTCGAGGTCTTCGATGGGCTCGTACCAGGAGTAGTGGGGGGTGCTGTCGTCGGCCCAACGACGGCGGGCCACCGACTTGATGGTCTGGCACGCCACCTGGCGCTCGGCGCACACCTCGAGCAGGGCCTCGACATCGGCGGCGTAGGCCGGTTGGGACATCAGGGCGTGGTTGTAGGGGAACAGCACCGAATCGGCGTCGAACCGCGCCAACGTGCGCAGGTGCATGCCGGGGATGCGCAGGCCGTGGCCCGTCACCCCGATGAAGCGGCACAGGCCCTCGTCACGGGCCGCCACCAGGGCCTCGATGGCGCCTCCGGGGCCGTGGGCCACCTCCCACTCGTCGTCCTCGACCAGGTTGTGGCACTGGATGAGGTCGACCTGGTCCACGCCCAGTCGCTCGAGTGACCGTTCCAGGCTGGCCCGGGCCGCGTCACCGGTGCGGTCCCCGGTCTTGGTGGCCAGGAAGAAGTCGTTGCGCCGCCCCACCAGCCACGGGGCCAGGCGCAGCTCGGAATCGCCGTAGGACGCCGCCGTGTCGAGGTGGTTGACCCCGTAGCGGTCGAGGACGGGCAGGAGGGCGTCGGCGCGGTCCTGGCGCATGGCCCCCAGGGCCGCGGCCCCGAAGATGACCCGGCTGGACTCGTGGCCGGTGCGGCCGAAGGCGGCGAGCTCGATCATGGTGTGCCTCCCGGATCGGGGCTGGGGACGGTCGGTCCCGGTGCTACGTGTCAGTGGGCTACTACGTGTCAGTGGGCTACTACGTCTGGCCCCGTGACTACGCCTCGGGTCGTGCTTCGAGGGCCAGGCGCAGGGCGGCGGCGGACATGGCCTGGGCGTGGCGGCCGCCGTCCAGGAAGCGGGTCAGGCCGAAGAAGCCGTGGAACTGGCCGGGGAACTCCAGCACCTGGGTGCGCACCCCGGCGTCCTGCAGCCGGCGGGCGTAGGCCGCGCCCTCGCTGAAGAGGGGGTCGTAACCGGCGAGCACGACGGCGGCCGACGCCAGGCCGGACACGTCGGCCGCCCGCAGCGGAGCGGCATAGGCCTCGTCGCGCTGGGCCGCCTCGGGGGCGTAGCAGTCGTAGAACCAGCGCATGGTCCTACGGGTCAGGAAGTAGCCCTCGGCGTTGGCCTCCATGGACGCGGTGGCGTCGTCGAAGTCGGTCACCGGGTAGATCAGCAACTGGTGGCGCAGGGTGGGGCCGCCGCGGTCGCGGCTCATGAGGGCCACGGCCGCCGCCAGGTTCCCCCCGGCCGAATCGCCGGCCACGGCCACCCGTGTCCCATCAGCCCCGAGCTCGGCGGCGTGCTCCACAGCCCACACCAGCCCGGCGTAGCAGTCCTCGGGAGCGGCGGGATAGGGGTGCTCGGGGGCCAGGCGGTAGTCGACGGACACGGTCACGCAGCCCACGGCATCGGTCAGGGCCCGACAGGTGTCGTCGTGGGTGCCGACCGAGCCCACGACCCATCCGCCGCCATGGAAGAACACCAGGACGGGGGCACCCGCGGGCACATCGGGGCGGTAGACCCGGACCAACAGGTCGCCGCCGGGCCCGGCGATGGTGCGGTCCTCGACCGAGGCCACCTCGACGAAGATGCCGCCGGAGGGGGCCCGCTCCATGCCCGCCCGGGCCCGCTCGGGGCCAGCGTCCTCGAACGCCGGTTGGTCCAGCTGGGCCACCTTCTCCAACAGCGTGGCGGCCTGCGCATCCAGTGCCATTCCGGTCTCCCCCCGTGACGAAGCGCACCCTATCGTGACCACCGATGACGGCTAACGCCCCCGCCAACTCGCCCGCCCCACCGCCCCCGGTCACCCAGACGCCCGAGTGGCAGGCATTGCGCGAGCACCAGCCCGAGGTGGCGGGGCACTCCTTGCGCCAGCTCTTCGCCGAGGACGCCACCCGGGGCGAGCGCCTGGTGGTCGAGTTCGACGGGGTGGTGCTCGACTACGCCAAGCACCGGGTCACCGACGAGACGCTGCGCCTGCTGGTGGCCCTGGCCGAGGCCTGTGGCCTGCGGGCCCGCATCGACGCCATGTTCGCCGGCGAGCACATCAACGTCACCGAGGACCGCGCCGTGCTCCACGTGGCCCTACGGGCCCCGGCCGGAGAGCACATCCTCGTGGACGGCCACGATGTGGTCCCCGACGTGCACGCCGTGCTCGACCGCATGGCCGCTTTCGCCGACCGGGTGCGATCGGGGGAGTGGACGGGCCACACGGGCAAGACCATCACCCAGGTGGTCAACATCGGCATCGGCGGGTCCGACCTGGGCCCGGCCATGGCGTACGAGGCCCTGCGGGACAGCGACGGCGCCATCCGCTGCCGCTACGTGTCCAACGTGGACGGCACCGACCTGGCTGACGTGTTGGCCGACACCGACCCAGAACGGGTGCTCTTCGTCGTCTGCTCCAAGACGTTCACCACGCTCGAGACCCTGACCAACGCCCGCAGCGCCCGGGACTGGCTGGTCGAGCGGCTGGGCAGCGAGGACGCCGTCGAGCGCCACTTCGTGGCCGCCTCCAGCAACACGGCCGAGGTGGCCGCCTTCGGCATCGACACGGCCAACATGTTCGAGTTCTGGGACTGGGTCGGCGGGCGCTACTCGTACACCTCGGCCATCGGGTTGTCGGTCATGGTGGCCATCGGCCCCGACCGCTTCCGGGAGATGCTGGCGGGCTTCCGGGCCATGGACGAGCACTTCCGGACCGCCCCCTTCGAGGCCAACCTGCCCGTGCTCCTGGGCCTGCTGGGCATCTGGTACACCGACTTCTTCGACGCCCAGAGCATCGCCGTCATCCCCTACGCCCAGCGCCTCGTCCACTTCGCCGAGTACCTCCAGCAGTTGGACATGGAGTCCAACGGCAAGTCGGTCGACCTCTGGGGCCGCACGGCCAGCGCCCCCACCGGACCCATCGTGTGGGGCACGGTGGGCACCAACGGCCAGCACGCCTACTTCCAGCTGCTCCACCAGGGCACCCGCCTGGTGCCCGTCGACCTCATCGGCTTCGGCCGCCTCCCCCAGGAGCTGGGCGAGCACCACGACCTGCTCATGGCCAACCTGTTCGCCCAGGCCGAGGCCCTGGCCTTCGGGCGCAGCGCCGAGGAGGTCCGCGCCGCCGGGGTGGCCACCGACCTGGTGGCCCCCCGCACGTTCAGCGGCGACCGCCCCACCAGCACCCTGCTGTTGGACGAGCTCAGCCCCTACGCCCTGGGCCAGCTCGTGGCCCTCTACGAGCACAAGGTGTTCACCCAGGGCACGGTGTGGGGCGTCAACTCCTTCGACCAGTGGGGGGTGGAGCTGGGCAAGCAGCTGGCCACCCGCCTGGCCGGTGAGCTGGTGGCCCCCGAGGCCCCCGACCCCGCCGCCCACGACTCGTCGACCACCGCCCTCGTGCGCCGCTACCGCCGCCTGCGCGGCCGGTCCTAGCCCCGAATGCTCCCCCCAGCCCGAACCCCCGAACCCCGGCGAAGAGGACAACCATGCAGCTCGGAATGATCGGTCTCGGACGGATGGGGGCCAACATCGTGCGCCGCCTGGAACGGGCGGGCCACGAGTGCGTCGTCTACGACGTCGACCCCGCCGTGGTGGCCGGGCTGGCCGATGAGTCGGGCGCCCTGGGCTCGGCCGACCTGGCCGAGCTCGTGGCCAAGCTCGACGCCCCCCGGGCCGTGTGGCTGATGGTGCCCGCGGCCGTCACCGGTCGGGTCCTCGATGACCTGGCCACCCACCTCGAGCCCGGTGACATCGTCATCGACGGCGGCAACAGCTACTGGCACGACGACGTGGACCGGGCCGAGGTCATGACGGCCAAGGGCCTGCACTACGTCGACGTGGGCACCTCGGGCGGGGTGTGGGGCCTGGAGCGGGGCTACTGCCTGATGATCGGGGGCGAGGACGAGGTCGTCACCCGCCTCGACCCCATCTTCAAGGCCATGGCCCCCGGCGTGGGCACGGCCGAGCGCACCCCGGGGCGCACCGGTGACCCCTCCCCGGCCGAGCAGGGCTACCTGCACTGCGGCCCCGCCGGGGCCGGGCACTTCACCAAGATGGTCCACAACGGCATCGAGTACGGGCTGATGGCGGCGTACGCCGAGGGGCTGAACGTGCTGGCCAAGGCCAACGCCGGCAAGCAGGGCCGCAGCCACGACGCGGAGACGGCGCCGATGATGGACGCCAAGTACTACCGGTACGACATCGACATCGCCGAGGTCTCCGAGGTGTGGCGCCGGGGGGCGGTGGTGTCCTCGTGGCTGTTGGACCTGGCCGCCCAGGCGCTGTTGGCCGACCCCCACCTCGAGCAGTTCGGCACGTCGGTGGCCGACTCGGGCGAGGGCCGCTGGACCATCCAGGCCGCCATCAACGAGGGTGCCCCCGCCCACGTGCTCTCCGCTGCGCTCTTCAACCGCTTCGTCAGTCGGGGTGAAGGCGACATGGCCGACAAGATCCTCGCCGCCCTGCGCTTCCAGTTCGGCGGCCACGAGCAGAAGCCGGCGTGACGCGGCTGACGACGAGACCCGGTAGCCACGATCTTGCGGTAGGCAGGGAGCGATGACCGACCACACGGCGGCTGACGCCCTGGTGCTCTTCGGGGCCTCGGGCGATCTGGCCCACAAGAAGATCTTCCCCGCCCTCTACAACCTGGTGCGACGGGGTCGCCTGACCGTGCCCGTGGTGGGCGTGGGTCGCACCCCGTGGACCAGCGAGCAGTTGGTGGCCCACGCGGAGGACGGGGTGAAGACGCATGGGAGCGGCACCTTCGATCCCGACGTCTTCGCCCGGCTGGCCACGCGCATCAGCTACATCGAGGGCGACTACGCCGATCCCGACACCTTCGTGAGGCTGCACACCGCCCTCGAGGGGCCGCGCCACCCGGTGTACTACCTGGCCGTGCCGCCCTCGATGTTCGCCAAGGTGGTGCAGGGCCTGCAGGCCTCGGGTTGCAGCACCCGGGGCCGGGTCGTGGTGGAGAAGCCCTTCGGGCGGGACCTGGCCTCGGCGCATGAGCTGAACCTGGCCCTGCACGACGTGTTCGCCGAGAGCGACGTGTTCCGCATCGACCACTACCTGGGCAAGGAGGCGGTGCTCAACCTGCTCTACGTGCGCTTCGCCAACACCTTCCTCGAGCCCATCTGGAACCGCGACCACGTCAGCTCGGTCGAGATCACCATGGCCGAGTCCTTCGGGGTCGAGGGTCGAGGCGCCTTCTACGAAGAGGTGGGCACGCTGCGCGACGTGGTGGAGAACCACCTGTTCAACGTGGTGGCCATGTTGGCCATGGAGCCTCCCCACGGCCACGAGCACGACCCCATCCGCGACCGCATCGCCTCGGTGCTGCGCTCCATCCGGCCCTTGACCGACGACGACATCGTGCGGGGCCAGTTCCTCGGCTACCGCGACGAGGAGGGGGTGGCGCCGGACTCGGACGTCGAGACCTACATCGCCGTGCGCCTCCACATCGACAACTGGCGGTGGGCCGGGGTGCCGTGGATCATCCGGGCGGGCAAGAAGCTGCCGGTCACGGCCACCGAGGTGTGGGTCGAGCTCGAGCCCCCGCCCATCAACGTCTTCGGCTCCGACGAGGAGCGCCACACCAACTACGTGCGCTTCCGCCTCAGCCCCGACGTCACCACCGGCATCGGCACGTGGGCCAAGGCCCCCGGCGAGGCCATGGCCGGCAAGCTCAGCGAGCTGACGGTGACCCGCCACGACCCCGACGAGCAGACCGCCTACGAGCGGCTCATCGCCGACGCCCTCGACGGTGACCCCACCCTCTTCGCCCGCGAGGACGGGGTCGAGGCGGCGTGGGAGATCGTCGACCCCATCCTCATCGACCACAGCCCGGTCATCCCCTACGAGCCCGGCACCTGGGGCCCGCCCGAGTCGACCCGGCTCCTGGTCGACAACAAGTGGACGGACCCCGAATGAGCACACCCGAGCACTGGGTGCAGGGCGGACCCGCCGTCCCCGTCGATGCGCCCGCCGAGATGCCCGTGCTGGTGGCCGAGGACGCCGATGCCGCCGCGGCCATGGCCGCGGTCGAGGTGGCCGCGGTGCTGGGCCGGGCCGTGGCCGCCCACGGGGTGGCCCACGTGGCCTTCTCCGGCGGTTCCACGCCGGCGGGCATGCTGGCCCGCCTGGCCCGACGCGACCTGCCCTGGGACAAGGTCCACGTGTGGCAGGTCGACGAGCGCGTCGCCCCTGACGGGGACCCGGCCCGCAACCTCGACGACCTGGCCGCGCTGTTGCCCCCGGCCGCCCACGTGCACCCCATGGACGTGACCGTGGGCACGCCCGAGGAGGCGGCCGCGGCGTACGCAGCCGAGATCCCCGAGCACTTCGACCTGGTCCACCTGGGCCTCGGTCCTGACGGGCACACCGCCTCCCTGGTGCCGGGCGACGCCGTGCTCGACGTCACCGATCGGCCCGTGGCGGCCACGACGGACCCCTACCAGGGCCATCGCCGGGTCACCCTGACCTACGCCGGGCTGGCCCGGGCCCGTCGTCTGCTGTGGCTGGTCGTGGGCGAGAACAAGGCCCCGGCCCTGGCCGCGTTGCTGCGCGACGACCGGTCCATCCCCGCCGGACGGGTGCAGCGCCTGGGCGCCGAGGTCATCGCCGATCCCGCCGCCTTCGGCGACGGCTGATCGGCTGGAGCAAGCTGATCCTGTCGAGAACGAGGGTCAGCTGGGGCCCTGGGCCCGGGCGATGAGGTCGCGGATCTCGGCCAGCAGCAGGACCTCGTCGCTGGGGGCGGGGCTCTCGACGAGCTCGTCCTCGCGCTTGCGCAGGTTCTGCAGCGTGGCCACGCCCTTGATCACCGCGAAGACGCCGAGGGCCACGATGACGAAGTTGACCAGCGCGGTGAAGAACGCCCCGAAGCGGATGGGGGTGTCGTTGACGGTCAGGAACATGGACGAGAAGTCGGCCTTGCCGAACACGGCGGCCACGATCTGCAGGAGTACGTCATCGGCGAACGAGTTCACCACCAGGGTGAACGCCGCGCCGATGACGACGGCAACCGCGAGGTCCAGCACGTTGCCGCGCAGGATGAACGCCTTGAACTCAGCGATGAACGAACGCATGGGTCGATCCCTCTTCTCGATCAGGTCGTTCCGGATCGGATCCTCTTGATCAGGTCCGTGCCCATCTTCGTCGGTGACGGGATCCGGCGCGCGAACCTCGGGGTACGGTCCCACCCGTGATCCTCGCCGGTGACATCGGTGGTACGAAGACGCGGCTCGCCCTCTTCGACCGCGAGCACGGTCCCCGCCACCCCCTCGTCGAGGTGACCTACCCCAGCGCCGACTACCCCGACCTCCAGGCGGTCGTGGCCGAGTTCCTCGCCGGCAAGCCCGCGCCCACCGGTGCCGCCCTGGCCGTCGCCGGGCCCGTGGCCGACGGACGGGCCGATCCCACCAACCTGCCCTGGGACGACGTCGACGGCGCCGCCCTGGCCCAAGGCCTGGGCCTGGGTTCGGTGATCCTGCTCAACGACCTCGAGGCGGTGGCGTTCGGGGTCACGGCCATCGCCCCCGCCGACCTCGTCACCATCGCCGCGGGACGGCCCGTCCCCCATGCCCCCATCGCCGTGATCGCCCCCGGCACCGGGCTGGGCCAGGCCTTCGCCACCTGGGACGGGGACCGCTACCGGTCCCATCCGTCGGAGGGGGGCCACGTCGACTTCGCCCCCACCGACGAGCTCGAGGTCGAGCTTCTGCGCTACCTGATGGCCCGCCGGGGTCACGTCAGCTACGAGGCCGTGTGTTCGGGGGTGGGGGTGCCCAACCTCTACGAGTTCCTCGGGGCCCGGGGCGGGGACGACGAACCGCCCGAGGTCATGGCCCAGCTGGCGGCGGCGGCCGACCGGACCCGGGCCATCGTCGCCCTGGGCATGGACCCGGCCCATCCCTCCGCCCGCTGCCAGGACACCGTCGAGCTGTTCATCCGCATCCTGGGCTCCGAAGCCGGCAACCTGGCCCTCAAGGTGATGGCCCGGGGCGGCATCTACCTGGCCGGCGGCCTGGCCCACGCGGTGATGCCCCAGTTGGGTGCCGGACCCTTCGTGGAGCGAATCCGGGCCAAGGGTCGTCTGAGCCCGGTGCTCACCGACGTGCCCGTGCACGTGCTGCCCAGCGAGGTGGGCCTGGCCGGCGCCGCCCTGGCCGGTCTGCAGGCCGAAGCCTGAGCGGGACTTGCAGCGCTCACATCCGGAAACCCGGCGGAAACGGAAGCCGGCCTACTGTGACCTCACCCCCCTTGGTGGTGCCGAAGATGGCTCTGGAGAACCCCCACTCCAGGGCCATCTTCCACCTCCTGCGATCTGGGGTGAGAGCCCCGGCCTGAACGTGCCGGTGGGGCTCGGGCGGTGGCCTCGTCTCCGGACCTGGCCGCAGCCATGGGGCAGCTGTCGTCACCGCTCAGCTTGCGATTAAACCTTGGGGGCGGCGGTCAGGCTGCCTTTTGGTGGGTGGGTAGCGGGTTCGTGGTGGTTTGTGGGTGCCTTTGGGTCGTCCGGGTCCGGGGCTGCGGGTTTTCGGTGGTTGGGCTGGGGTGTCGATGGTGGCGCGCAGTTGACGAAAGCCTCGTCTGACTCGTGCTGGTGTGAGCAGTGAGGGGGTTCGGGGGCGTTCCCAGGGGAGGCGCATGTCGTTGATGAGTCCTCGGGCGAGGCGGAGCTGGGTGTAGGCGGCGACGATGAGCCAGGTCCAGCGGTCTGCTTGTTCGGGTGTGCGCAGGGCGGGGGTGGTCCAGCCGAGGGTGCCTTTCGCGAATCGGTAGGCGTGCTCGATGTCGAAGCGTCGTAGGTAGGCGCGCCAGCAGATGTCGAGGTCGGGTTGGCCGGGCCCGGACCACCACAGCCACAGTGTCTTGAGGGTGCGGGCGGTGGGCTTGGGGAGGTGTTCGACCTCGACGCGGATGACGGTGCCGCGCACGATTGGTGGGGTGTCGTGGCCTGCCCATCGTCCTCGGCCGTGGAGTTTGGGGTGTAGCCCGGACCAGGCTTGGACGCGGACGTTGCCGTAGCGGGCGTCGTGGGTGATGAGCTGGTCGTGGGGGGTGGGCCACGTGTCGGGTTCGGACAGGGCGAAGCGGGCGCCGTGGCGGGGGGGCCGGCCGAGGGCGCGGTCAGCCCGGGGGGCGGGATCGGGATGGAAGACCCGTTTGGGGCTGATGCGCACCAGCACGCGGGCGTCGGCCAGTCCGGCGCCCAGGGCGATGGGGTCATAGCCGGCGTCGAAGACGAACATCGGTGCGTCGCCGTCATCGTTGAGGAGTCCCACCAGTCGTCGCACCTGCTCGGTGGTGGCGGTGGTGGCGTCGACGGTGGGCGGGATGCGCATGGCGTCAAGGGGCGCGGTCCAGCTGTCGGGGGCCCAGTCGAGCTGGGTGATCCACTGGTAGGACCAACCAGCCACGATGGGCTGGCCGGCGGAATGCTTGGACGCGGAGTAGTAGAAGCCCCTCTCGGGGCTGGTCTCCGCGTCGCAGCGGTCCCAGGTCGACGCGTCGACCGCGAACACTTGGGGCCAGCGTGTCGGGCGGTAGGCCACGAGGACCCCGCGGAGCATGTCGGTGTCGAGGCTGCCGTGGGCGAGCGCTTTGTAGAGGCTGCCGTGGCTGCGCCGGAAGACGGGTTCCAGGCTCAGTGCCGGTACCGAGCCCACCGCTGCGGGCACGCACAGGGCGGCGTCGCACAGCTCGAAGAGTGCGTCGGACCAGCTGAACAGGCAGTTGTGGAACTCCGCACGGAACCCGACGAGCGCGTTGACTGCGCTTCGCTCGTCCTTGCCTGGCTTCGGTGTCCCCATACCAGGCAGTATTGCTACTGCCAGGTGACTGGACTGGGATACTCACCTCGGCGCAGCGGAAGGACAACGATGGCCAGATCGACGACGGAGCGTCTCGCCGCCCACCAAGCCCGTTACGCCGAACTGGCCCGCCGGGTTGCCGATGTCGGCTTCATCGCCGCTGGCAGCATCACCCATCGCTACACGCGCTGCGCCTCCCCGGGCTGCCGCTGCAACGCGGACCCCTCCCAACCGCATGGCCCGTACTACCAGTGGACCGCCAAGGTCAACGGCAAGACCGTCACCCGGCGACTAACCCAGGACGAGGCCCACCTCTACCAGACATGGATCACCAACGACCGCCAACTCCGCGCCATCATCACCGAGATGCGCCAAGTCGCAGCCAGAGCCACAGAACTGATCATCAAAGACACCGTCGAGGCTCAACCCCAGGTTTAATCGCAAGCTCAGACCTCGATGCCGCCCACCAGCACCCGGGTGACGCTCAGATCGTCGTCGAGGACGGCGACGTCGGCCCGGGCTCCGGGGGCGAGACGGCCCAGGTCGGCTCGGCCCAGCAGCCGGGCCGGGCGGCGGGTCACGGCGT
>JBBSLP010000013.1:0-93180 GCA_038255145.1 Acidimicrobiales bacterium | reverse complement strand
GTGCACCCCGTCGCCAACAACGACGCCCCCGCAGGAGGCGCCGACACCAACGACAGACCACCCAGAGCCAAACCCGTGGCACCCGCCACCAGACCAGCCCGCTTCACCACCGACACCGTGCTCATCCCGCCAACCGCCTCCAACTCGACATGACACCAGGGCAGCCACACCACCCCGAGAGGACCCCCGCCGGCCACCAACCGGAACCCCGGGTCATCCACGAACAGATCGAACCATAACCCAACCCGGCGCAGAAGCCAACAGGTTCTTAACGGTTGCCGTCCCGGGTACGGGCGGGTGGCGGCCGACGCCTCGCCGCCGATCCACCTCAGAATCACTATTGGAGGTGACTTAGTCACTGATAGTGTTTGCCATTGCCCTGGTGACGGGGATGACACACACCGGGGGGCAGCGGCAGCGGGCGGCCGTCAGGAGGCAGGACCATGGGTACAACGGCAGACCAGCGACCACCGCCTCCCCGACGCAGGGCGACCACGGGCCAGACCCCCCCGGGCCGTCGTAGCTGGCTTCGGGCGCTGGAGGTGAGTGCCACATCCCTCGTGCTCGTGGGCCTCGTCGCCGCCCTCGGCCTGGGGGCAACGGGGACGCTGGGGGCCGCCGTCGCTCCCCCATCCATGGCCCCCACCCTTCCGGAGCCCGTCCTTCCGGTGCCCACGACCACGACCGTCACCACGGTCACGCCCAGCACTGGCGAACCAGCCACGACCATGCCCCCGTCGAGCACGACCACGCTGCCGCCGCCCGCGGTCCCGGTGAGCCGCCCCTCGGTCGAGGTGGTCAACGACGGCCCCGATGCACTGGCCACCGTGAGCCGGCCGCTGGACCGGGCCCAGACCACGGCCCAGCTCATCCGGCCGGACGGGGCCGTGCACGACGAGCTGGTGGTGACCGACGGTGTGGCCCGCTTCGTCGACGTCACCGAGGGCAGCTACCGACTGCGCATCCGTCAGGAGGTGGCCGAGGACGTCGCCGGGGTCGTCACGTCGAGCCTGCTGCTGTTGTCGTCGGCCCCCTTCGCCGTCGGGCTGGGCGGCGACGTGCTCGTGACGTTGGCCCTGTACTGACGGGTCCGTCAGGCCGAGGGCGCCGCCACCAGGACCGCGGCGCGCACGGCCCGGAGCTCGAAGGGGGTCGTGCCCATGCGCTCGCCATCGGCCCACACATCGAGGGGCTCGGCGTCGGCGTCCACGGGCTCGATGCGGACGGAGCCGCCCTGCCAGGCCGTGAAGGCCGGGTGGTCGCGGTGGTGGCCGTCGAAGACCTGGGGGAAGAAGCGCAGCAGGCGGACCCGGCCGATGGGTCCCACGACGCCCACGTCGAGGCGACCGTCGGTGGCCACGGCGTCGGGGCAGATGGCCATGCCCCCGCCGAAGTAGGCGGTGTTGGCCACGGCCACGAGGACGGCGTCGACCTCGTGGGCCTCGTCGTCGACCACGATGCGCAGGGGCACGGGACGTAGACCGGGCAGCTCGAGCAGGGTGGCCAGGGTGTAGCGCGAACCGCCTCGCGGGAAGCGGAGTCGCTCGGCCCGGGCCGTCACCCCGGCGGAGAAGCCGATGGTGGCGATGCTGGCCACCCAGCCGGCCCCGCTGTGCAGAGCGTCGAGGGCGCGGGGGGGACCGAGCGCGGCCCGGCACGCCGCGGCGGTGTCCAGCCCCTCGAGACCCAGGGCACGGGCGAAGTCGTTGCCCGAGCCGACGGGCACCACACCCAACACCGTGCGCGTACCGGCCACGGCCTGCAGGGCGTCGTGGACGAGACCGTCGCCCCCCGCCACCACCAGGCGGTGGGCCCCCCCGGCCACGACCCGGGCCACCTCGGAACGAGCTTCGTCACGCGAGGTGGCCGCCAGCACGCGCACCTCGTGCCCGCTCTGGCCCAACCCGGCCAGCACGGCATCGACGGACCGTGCGGCCCGGCCCGCCCGTGCCGACCGGTTCACCAACACGTGCACGACCCCCACGATCGGCGCACCGTAGTCGACACCACCGCCGCCACCCCGCCCGCCCCCGTGACGCGGCCGACGTGGTGCCGCCGCCCACAGCCAGCGGCGACGGGTCGGTCAGTCACGCGGTCGGTCAGTCACGCGGTCGGCCAGCCACGCGGTCGGCCAGCCAGTCAGCCGCTGGGCCGGTCAGTCGTCCGTGGAGGGAGCGGCAGGCACGCACAGCACGAGGGCCTGGGGCTCGACCTCGAGGCGCAGCCGCTTGGTGGGCTTGCGATCGCCGCCGTCGAGCTCGTAGGGCATCTTGTGATCGAGACGGACGTCGATGCGCTTGCCCTGGGTGATCGACGCCAGGGGGGTCTTCTCCGAGCGGCTGAGCGTCATGCGGGTCAGCACCCGGGCCCAGCCCGTGATGGTCGTGGCCTGCACCACCCCCACGTCGAGCACGCCGTCGTCGGGCCGGGCATCGGCGAAGGCCTCGATGCCGCCCATGATGGTGCCCAGGTTGCCGACCAGGACACAGCCCGCCGGGCCCTCGTACCAGCGCTCGCCATCGACGTCGACCTTGACGTTCGTGGTGGCCTTGTGCAGGTTCTTGGCGCCGGTCCACACGTAGGCGGCCCGACCCATCTTCTCCTTGAGCTCACCATCGGCGTCACGGATCATCAGGGCGTCGAAGCCGGTGCCGGCCATCACGCCGAAGTGCTCACCGTTGACCACGCCGACGTCGATGCGGCGCCGGTCACCGTGCAGGCCGATGTCGACCGCTTCGACCATGTCCTCGGGGATGGAGAAGTTCGAGGCGAACAGGTTGGCCGTGCCCGCAGGCAGCACGGCCATGGGCACGTCCGTGCCGGCGAGGACATCGATGGTGCGCTGCACCATGCCGTCGCCACCCCACACGAAGACCAGGTCGGCGCCCTTGTCGAGGGCCTTGCGCACCTTCTTGGGGGCGAACTTGCTCTTGTCGACCTCGTACCAGATCGGGTCGATCACCCCGGCGTCGGTCAACACAGCGCGTAGGGCGGTCAACCCGTCGCCGAGGACCTTGCGGCGGTGGGCGACGACGGCGACGGTGGTCATGGGGCTCCGGTGGTTGCTGGACTCGGGGGCGGGCCGACGCGACTTGTGCCGCAACCGGCGAGGACGAGGGCGACGCGCACGGCGGTGACGGCCACCACCAGGGCGCCGACGCCGAGGACCATCCCGGCCAGGACGTCGGCGGGGTGGTGCATGCCCCGGTACATGCGGGACAGGGCGACGACGACGGGGACGAGCAGGGCCAACCCCCACACCACCCGGCACACGAAGGCATGGCGCAGGCGGGCGCGAGAGAGCAGGCCCAGGCACACGAAGAGGACGACGGCGGCGGCGGTGTGACCCGAGGGGAAGCTCGACGTGGGGGGCACCTGGTCGAGCTTGGGCACGTCGGGTCGGTCGCGGGGTACGAGCAGGGTGGTGGTGAGGAAGACCGAGACCTCGACCACCAGGCCCACGGCCAGGAGCAGGGCCCCCTGGGCGAAGTGGCGGACCAGCAGGTACACGGCCACCACCGTGGCCACGAGCACCACGGTGGGCGTCTCGGCCAGGTGGGAGCCGACCATGGTCAGATCGTCGAACAGGGGGGTGCGGTGGCGGGCCAGCCAGTCGATCACGCTCTCGTCCCAACGTCCCACGGCGGTGTCGACCAGGACCCGGGTCACCAACAGGCCCAGACCGACGAGCACGGCCAGCATGACCACGTAACCCGCCGCGGCCACGGCCAGGGCACCCACCAGCGGGTGACGACCGCTCAGCCGGCTGGAGCACCGTCCCGCCAGGTCGCCGGGGGTGGGCTCGAGCACACCCCCGGTCCCGTCGAGGTCGAACCAGCTCCGGCGGCGTCGCGTCGCAGCGCCACGCTCGACCGCTGCGTCCGTCTCGGTGGCCACGGCGCACGTTGTACCCGGGTCGGGGGGTGATGACACGTGCGGGGCCCGCAGGGAAGCGGGGGGGACGACGGCGGAAGGGCTGGCCGGCGCCGCCAGCGGGTAGGGGTGGACCATGAGCGACCCCACCATCGGCACCGAGCAGGGCGGCCAGCCGTCCGAGTTCATCGACACGCCCGACGACGTCCGTCCTGGTGACGAGCGCCCCTTCGGTGGCACCGGCGACGCCACCGAGGCCGAGGGAGACGGCACGGGTGACGAGGCCGACGAGCCGACCGGTGAGGTGATCTCCAAGCGCTGACGCCAGCGGCGGACGCCGGAGGGTGGCGCGAAGGTCGCCAGGTGGTCGGCCATCGATCGCGGGACCCCCCCCGGGCCTGGCGGGTACTGTCCGGCTGTGGACCAGCCGCTGACCGGGATCAACGTCGTCGAGCTGGCGGGAGGCATCGCCGGCCCCTTCGCCGGCAAGCTCCTGGCCGACTTCGGAGCCGAGGTGATCAAGGTCGAGCCGCCGGACGGGGACCGGGCCCGGCGCCTGGGGCCCGTCATCCCCGGTCCCGGGGGCGAGGCCGAACGTTCGGCCCTGTTCCTCCACCTGGGCACGAACAAGCGATCCGTGGTGGCCGACATCCACAGCGAGGACGGCGCCGATCTGGTGCGGCGGCTGGTGGCCGGGGCCGACATCGTCATCGAATCCCTCGACACCGCCGACCTCGTGTCCCTCGGGCTCGTCCCCGGTCAGCTCCGTCCCGGCCTGGCCGTGGTCAGCGTGACGTCGTTCGGCCGCACCGGGCCCTACGCCGGCTACAAGGGCGAGGAGATCGTCCACTACGCCGTGGGGGGACCGATGTCCTGCAGCGGCCTGGCCGAGCGCGAGCCGGTCAAGATGGGCGCCGACCTGGGCCAGTACCAGTGCGGCAACGTCGCCGCCCTGGCTGCGCTGGCCGCCCACCACAGCGCTGTGGCCGCAGGTCGCGGCGTACACGTCGACCTGGCCAACGTCGAGACGCAGGTGGCGTCCATCGACCGGCGCATGTCCTTCCTGCTCTACGGGGCCTACACCCACCGCGACGCCCCCCGCAGCGCCGGCCGTTCGGTGGGCCCCTTCCCCGCCGGCGTCATGCCCACCGAGGACGGCTACGTCAACCTGGCCACCATGCCCCTGTGGCTGCCCCGCATGCTCACCACCCTGGGCGACCCCGACCTGGCCGGTCGCTACGCCGATCCCGGCTTCCTCGTCGATCCCGAGCTGCCCGAGATGGCCGACACCGCCATCCTCACCTGGACCATCACCCGCACCCGCCAGGCGGCCATGGAGGAGGCCCAGGCCAACGGCTGGCCCGTCCTGGCCGTCAACCTCCCCGTCGACGTGCTGGCCGACCCCCACTTCGCCGAGCGGGGTTTCTGGGTCGATGTCGAGCACCCCACCCTGGGCCGGGTGCGCCAGCCCGGGGCCCCCATCCGCTTCCACGCCGGGGGCTGGCAGCTGCGTCGGCCCGCGCCCACGCTCGGCCAGCACACCGACGAGGTCCGGGCCCAGCTCGACGCCGCGACCGTCGCCCCCACCCCGGCGCCCGCGAGCGGGCCTGCGGCTGCGAGTATCCCGGGCGGGGTGGCCGAGGCTGCCGACGGGCACCCCGCCGAGCAGCTCCCCCTGGCCGGCTTGCGGGTGCTCGACCTCACGGTGGTGTGGGCCGGGCCCTACGCCACCATGTTCCTGGCCGACCTGGGCGCCGAGGTCATCCGCGTCGACAATCCGTGGATCTTCCCCACCAGCACCCGGGGCCTGTTCGCCCGGCCCCGGCCCGAGATGGTCGAGGAACTGGGCCCCATCTTCGGCGGCTACCCCGACATGGATGCCGGTGAGCGGCCGTGGAACCGGGTGGCGCTGTTCACCTCGCACGCCCGCAACAAGCGCTCGATCACCCTCGACCTGCGCAAGCCCTCGGGTCGCGAGACCCTGCTGCGGCTGGCCGAGCACTGTGACGTCGTCGTCGAGAACAACGCCGTGGACCTGCTGGACAAGCTGGGCGTGGGCTGGGACGCCCTGCACGCCCGCAACCCCAAGCTGATCATGGTCCGGCTACCGGCGGTGGGACTCGACGGGCCCTACCGCAGCTACCTGGGCTTCGGCGTCAACTTCGAGGCCCTGTGCGGGCTGGGTGCCCTGCGGGGCTACCCCGACATCGACCTCTCGGAGAACGAGGCCGTGTTCCACATGGACGCGGCCTCGGGGGCGGCCGGCGCCTTCGCCACCATGGCTGCGCTACGCCGGGTCGATCGCACCGGTGAGGGCGAGCTCGTCGAACTGCCCCAGACCGAGAACATGATGAACCACATCGGCGAGCTGTTCGTCGAGGCCGCGGCCACCGGCGTGCGCCACGAGCGCCGGGGCAACCGCCACTGCACCCGTGCCCCCCAGGGCGTGTACCGCAGCGTGGACGTGCCCGAGGGTCAGGGCGGGGCCGGCGCCGTGGGCGCCGGGGGCACCGACCGCTGGGTGGCCATCTCGGTAGGCGACGACGACGAGTGGGCCGGCCTGGTGCGGGCCATGGGTCAGCCCGACTGGGCCGCCGACGAGCGCTTCGCCCGCGCCGATGGGCGCATGGCCCACCACGACGAGATCGACCGGGGCATCACCACCTGGACGCAGGGGCTGACCCACATCGACGCCTTCCACCGCTGCCAGGCCGAGGGCGTGCCCGCTGGGCCCGTGCTCACCGAATCGGAGTGCTACGCCGATCCCCACCTGGCCGACCGGGGGGCGTTCCGCGAGAACGGCAGCGCCGAGCTCGGCCGCCACCAGTACGCCAGCCACGCCTGGCGCTGGGACGGACCCGAGCTGGCCTGGGGCGACATCCCCCTGCTGGGGCAGGACAACGAGGCCGTGTACCGCGACCTGTTGGGCCTCGACGACGAGGGCTACGCCGCGCTGGAGGCCGACGGTCACCTGTCGCGCGACTACCTGGGACCTGACGGCACCCCGCTGTAGATCGGGCTCAGCCGGCGCGGGCGATGAGGTGGCCCGTCCACGCCACCCCGTCCCACCATCGCTGCGCCGGGCTGCCCCCGGGATCGGGGTACCAGCCCGGGGGGGCCTGGACCGGGACCTGGTGGGCGGCGGCGGTGGCGAACGGCGCCACCAGCAGGGGGACCGGCGGGGTGCCCAGGGGAGCTGCCGAGGGCTTGGGGGCGGCAGGTGCACCGCCGATGATGAGGGGTACGACCACGGCCTTGATGGTGGCGGCCAGATCGTGGCCGACCTGGAACTCGAGCACCTGGCCGGTGGCGTTGAGGCGCACCCGGGAGAACCACATGGATTCGCGCATGGTGGTCACCGCGGAGACGATGCGCAGCGGCACCACCTTGGTCTCGCGGACCTGACGCATGAACAGGCCCGGACGCAACTCCCACTCGAGCCGGTCGGGCAGGATGGTGACGTCGGCCATGACCCCGTCCACCAGACCACGGAACGTGAGCAGCGGTTCAGCCACGGGACCCTCCCCGTCGGGAGCCCCGGGCTCGTGGCCAGGACGGTCCACCCCCGGCGCGATGGCCGGTGGTCCATCGCCGACCGGCCTCCGATCGAAGGCGGCAGCGGGACGGGGAGGGCCGGGAAGTCGCCATGAGCGAGAAACTACCCGATCACCGCCGCCCGATACGTCACGATTTCGACATCTTCTCGTCAACTTCGTCACAGTGCAGACGGCGATGGCGCGACCACCGTGCGTTCGTCCGGGGCCTCAGCCCGAGGCCACCACGGTGTCGAGAGCGAGCTCGGCCATGGCCGCGAAGCCGGTCTGGCGCTCGGCGCTGTCCAGCTTGGTGCCGTCGAGGATGTGATCGCTGACCGTGGCCAGGCACAGGGCCCGGGCCCCGTGGGCGGCGGCGATCATGTAGAGCGCCGCGGCCTCCATCTCCACGGCCAGGGTGCCGTGGCGGCCGAGGAGGTCGAAGAGGTCGGGGTCGTCGTCGTAGAAGGCATCGGAGGAGTAGATGGTGCCCACGTGCACGTCGAGGCCCCGCTCCCGGGCCAGGCGCACCGACGCCTCCACCAGGTCGAACGCCGCCGTCGGGGCGAAGTCGATGCCCTTGAAGCGCTGGCGCACCATGGCCGAGTTGGTGTGGGCGCCCAGGGCCACGACCACGTCACGCAGGCCCACCTGGGGTTGGATCGACCCGCACGAGCCCACCCGTATGGCGGTGCGCACGCCGTGGAAGCGGAGCAGTTCGGTGGCGTAGATGGCGATGGACGGCATGCCCATCCCCGTCCCCTGCACCGAGACCGGTCGGCCCTTCCACGTGCCGGTGAAGCCCAGCGCCCCCCGGACCCGGTTGTAGCAGCGGGCTCCGTCGAGCATCTCGGTGGCGATGAACTCGGCCCGCAACGGGTCCCCGGGTAGGAGCACGGCATCGGCGACCTCGCCGGCGAGGGCCTCGAGGTGGGGCGTCGGCAGGCTCATGGCCGGCCACGGTACCGAAGCCGGGGCCCGGCGGCCGCAGCGGGACCGGGGCCGACGACGGCCCTCCCGTCACCCCCTCGTCGCCGCTCCATCGCCGCGTTCACCGCGAAGAGTGGTATGACCTGGTGATGGGCCGGCCGACACCCAGGGACCAGGTCCGGCCGGGACGCCGTCTGGTGGCCGTGGCCGCACTGGGCGCCGCCGTGCTGCTGGTGGCCGGCGCGGCGTTGGCGTGGACCAAGTACCGCGCCGATGTGGCCACCGAGCGCCACGAGCTGCTGCGTGACGCCCGCACCGGCGCCGCCGAGGTCGACCGGGCCTTGGGCGACCACCTCGACCTGCTCGAAGCGCTGGCTGCGGGAGGCTCGTTCCGCGACGCCGACCCCGCCGCCGTCACCGCCGACCTCGGCGCCCTGCCGGGTGACGCCTTCGGCCTCGATGCGGGCACGGTGTGGCTGGGTCCGGGGGGCACCGCCATCGACGGACGGGGCCGGGTGCGGCTGATCCCCGGCGCCGAGGACGAATGGATCCAGCAGGTCCGCACCAGCGGACGACCCGCCGTCGGCGGGCCGACGGTGGCCACCCCGTTGGCCGGTGCCGACATCGTGCTGGCCGTCCCCACCGGATCCGGTCCCGACACCGCCGGGGTGCTCATCGGCGGGCTCGAGCCCGGCTGGTTCGACGAGCTGACGGCCGCCGAGGACCTCGGCGATGCCGAGGTGGCCATCGTCGACCGGGCCGACCGGCTGATCATCGGCGGCGAGGACGAGCCCGACGGGCAGACGGACCTGGTGGCCTCGGCCTCGGCGGGCACCACGGCCATCGTGTGGAGCCCCGACACCCCACCGAGCGCCGTGCTCGAGGCCGTGGTCGGCTTCGACGGGCGCCGGGACCGGCTGGTGGCCTACGCCGAGGTGCCCACCGCTGATTGGCGGCTGGTGGTGGAGACGTCGGTGGACGATGCCTACCGACCCGCCCGGCGCCAGCTGAGCCTGGAGCTGGTCGGCCTGGTCGTGCTGGCCGGGGTGGGCCTGGCCCCCGCCGTGCTCGTGGGTCGCAACGTGGACCGTCTGGCCCTGGACCAGCGCCAGTCCCGCGTCGACGCCGAACGGGCCGCCTCCCGCGAACGGCTGCTGCAGCGGGCCACGGGGGCCCTGGCCACGGCCAGCGCCCCCGCCGACGTGATGCGGGCCGTACGTCTGGGCCTCACCCCCCTCAACCCCAGAGAGGTGCAGTTGGGCCACGGCGGGGAGCCGGGCGAGTTGGTCGTCGAGCGATCGGTGCTCGACTTCCCGATGACCACCGTGGTGCTGAGCCCCGACGCCGAGCTGCCCGGCCCCGCCGTGGTGCGCGACGGCCGGGCCCGCTGGTTCGAGTCGATCGCCGCAGCCCGGGACGAGTTCCCCACCTGGCCCGACGAAGCCGACGATGCCCCGACCGACGGCGGCGACAGCTCCGGGGCCGGGGCCGCCGGTCGCGTCGTCCGTCGCCACGCCAGCTGGTGGCTGCCCCTGGCCAGCCCCGACGGCGAGCGCTTCGGCTTCCTGGCCCTGCGCTTCGACCCCGGGGCCGAGCTGACCCTGCCCGACCGCCAGTTGGCCGGCAACGTGGCCCTGCAGGCCGCCCGTTCGCTGCACCGGTCCCGGGTCCAGGCCGCAGGAGCGGCCGAGTTGCGCCGGGCCCGGGCCCTCCAGGGCCTGTACGGGGCCGCCGCCGCCCTGGCCCCGGCCCTGGACCTGGCCGAAGCGGCCGGGGTCGTCGTGGCCCAGGCCCGGGCCGTGCTCGGGGCCCAGGATGCCCTGGTGGCGTTGCTCGATGAGGACGGGGTGCTGGAGACCGCGGCCTCGACGGAGCCGGTGTCGTCGAGCGCGGCCGACGACGAGGCCCTGGCCGACGCCGTGCGCCGGGGGGTGGCCGTGGTCCTGCCCGATGCGGCGTCGGCCGCGGCCCGCTACCCGTGGCGGGCCCGCTCGGCCCGGCCCCTGGGCGTGGCCGCCGCCCCCCTGCGGGTCGAGGGACGGGTCATCGGCGGACTGCGGGTCGGCTTCCCGCCCGATCAGGGGCCCGACGAGGACCTGGCCCCCCTGTTCGCCGCCTTCACCGACCTGGCCGCCCAGGCCATCGACCGGGGCCGGCTCTACCAGGGCGAACGGCAGCGTCGGCAGCGGGCCGAGCGCATGCAGGGCGCCTTCGCCTCCCTCACCGGCACGAGCACGGCGCTCGACGTGGCCCGGGCCGCGGTGGGGGTGGGCCTGCTGTCGCTGGGGGCGGTGTCCGGCACCCTCACCGTGATCGAGCCCCAGGACCCCGAGCACCTGCGCATGCTCGAGCACCGGGGCTTCTCCAACCCCGTCATCCGCCGCCACCTGCGCATCCCGTTGTCCGCGCCCACCCCCCTGGCCACCGCGGCCCGCACCGGGGAACCGGTGTACGTGACCAGCCCGGCCGAGCTCCGGGCCCGCTTTCCCGACATCGCCCCCGACGCCGAGTCCAGCGACCGCACGGCCTGGGCCTCCCTCCCCCTGCGCACCGCCGGTCGCACCTTCGGGGTGCTGGGCTTCGGCTTCACCCGCACCCACCGCTTCGGCGTCGAGGAGCGCGTGGCCCTGGAGGACTTCGCCGCCCGCTGCGCCGAGGCCCTGGCCCGGGCCGAGCGCTTCGAGGCCGAGCACGACGCCGCCGTCGAGCTGCAGCGGGCCCTGCTACCGCCCACCCTCGAGGTCCCCCCGGGCCTGCGGGCCGCGGCCCGCTACCAGCCCGGGGTGGACGGGCTGATGGTGGGGGGCGACTGGTACGACCTCAGCGTGCTGGAGGACGGGCGGGTGGCGTGCAGCGTGGGCGACGTGGTGGGCCGGGGGGTGGCCGCCGCTGCGGCCATGGGCCAGTTGCGCACTGCGGTGCGGGCGCTGTCCCCCTTCGCCGGGCCCGCCGGGGTGCTGGGTCGCCTCGAGCACCTGAGCAGCTCCATCCCCAACTCCCACCTGGCCACCGTGGCCCAGCTCGTGCTCGACCCCGCCACCGGCCGGTTGACGTACTCGCTGGCCGGGCACCTGCCTCCCCTGTTGCGGAGGGCCGACGGCCGCGTCGAGCGCCTGGACAAGGGGCGGGGCACGCCGCTGGCCCCCTCGCTGCACCGGCCTCGCACCGAGGTGACGGTGACCATGGAGCGGGGTGGGCTGCTCGTCCTCTACACCGACGGCCTGGTCGAGCGACGGGACCGGTCCATCGACGTGGGCCTGGACCGCCTGGCCCGCTCCGTCGCCATCCACGGCACCCTCGACGTCGAGGCGTGCTGCGACGCCATCCTCGCCGATCTGCTGGAGACGGGCTCGGCCCGCGACGACGTGGCCCTCTTGTGCGTCGAACTGCTGGCCGACCCGTAGCGGAGGGTGGCGGCCCGACCCTCCCTCAGCGGGATTCGGCCCGGGCCTTGGCCGTCTCCCGCCGGCTGGCCTTGTCGAGGGCGTCGACGAGCTCGGCCTTGTCCATCTTCGATCGCCCGGGCACGTCGAGGCGCTTGGCCAGTTCGTAGAGGTGGGCCTTGGAGGCGTTGGCGTCCACGCCGCCGGCGGTGTCGCTGAGGTCCCCGTCGCGGGCGGCGGCGCCGGTGCGGGCGGCCTGGGGGTCCGACGGGCCGTTGCGCTCCTTGCGCTCCCAGTGGTCGCCCACCTTCTCGTAGCTGTGCTTCAGCGCGGCGAAGGCGGTGCGGCTGGCCCGCTCGCCGTGGCCGTGCTGCTCGACGGCCGAGTCGTGGGTCTCCTTCCACGTGGCCTGGGCGTGGGCATCGGACCGGGCCACCGTCGAGGGGACGTCGTCACGCATCTGCTTCTTGCTGGGCTGCTTCCTGCTGGGTTGCTTCCTGCTGGGTTGCTTCCTGCTGGGTTGCTTCCTGCTGGGTTGCTTCCTGCTGGGTTGCTTCGTGCCAGCCATGAGGCCACCTCCTGAGCTCCTGACCGGGTCGATACCCCCGCCGGTCACTGCTCGAAGCGGTAGCCCATGCCCGATTCGGTGATGAAGTAGCGGGGCTGGGAGGGGGTGGGTTCGAGCTTGCGGCGGATGTGGGCCAGGTGGACCCGCAGGTAGTTGGTCTCCTCCCCGTACTGGGGACCCCACACCGACTGCAGCAGCTGGCGCCCGCTGACCAACTTGCCGGCGTTGCGCACCAGCACCTCGACCAGGGACCACTCGATGGGGGTCAGGCGCACCTCGCCCGCCGGCGTCGTCACCCGCTTGGCGGCCAGGTCGACGGTGAAGTCGGGCGTCTCCACCAGGGGGGACACCCCGGGGGGCAGGGAGCGGCGCACCGCCGCCCGCAGCCGGGCCAACAGCTCGCCCATGCCGAAGGGCTTGGTCACGTAGTCGTCGGCCCCGGCATCGAGCGCAGCCACCTTGTCGCTCTCGGCGTCGCGTGCCGACAGCACCACGATGGGCACCGCCGTCCACCCCCGCAAGCCCTCGATGACCTCGAGGCCGGAGATGCCGGGCAGGCCCAGGTCGAGCAGGACCACGTCGGGGCGGTGCTCGACGGCCAGGCGCAGGCCCTCCTCACCACTCTCGGCCGTGTCCACGTCGTAGCCCCGGGCCTTGAGGTTGACCGCCAGGGCCCGCCGGATGGGGGCCTCGTCCTCGACGACCAGCACCCTGCTCACGGTCCGACCTCCTGAGCCACGTCGGCTTCGTCGGCCCCGACGTCGGACCCTGAGGCAGCATCGACGTTCAGGCTGACCACCACCGTCAGGCCACCTCCCGGGGTGTCCTCGAGCCGCAGCTCGCCGTCCATGGCCCGGGTGAAGCCGTCGGCCACGGCCAGCCCCAGGCCGACCCCGTTGGCGTTGGCATGGCCCCCGTCGCCGTGGCGTTGGAAGGGCCGCAGCACCCGTTGGCGCTCCGCCGCGGGGATGCCCGGGCCGTGGTCGACGACCAACAGCGAGACCCGGTCCCCGTGGCGATCGGCCCGCACGTGGACCCGTTGCCCGGCCGGCGACCAGGCCAGGCCGTTGGACACGAGGTTGGCCACCACCCGCTCCAACAGTGCCGGGTCGGCGGCCACCCGGGGCAGGGTCTCGCTCAGCTCGCTGTCCACGCAGCGCGATCGGGGCCCGAGGCCGGCCAGGGCGACCGGAACCACCTCCTCCACGCCCACGGGGCGTAGTGAGGCGTGCACAGCCCCGGCCTGGATGCGACTGACGTCCAACAGGTTGGTGACCAGCCGGGTCAGGCGATCGGTCTCGTCCTCGATGGTGGCCAGGAACTCGTCGACGACCTCGGGCTCCCACTCGACGTCGTGCTGGCGCAGGCTCGACGCCGACGCCTTGATGGCGGCCAGCGGGGTGCGCAGGTCATGGGACACGGCCTGGAGCAGGGCGGTGCGCAGCTCGTCGGCCCGGGCCAACACATCGCGCTCGCGGGCCGCCTCGTTGAGTGCCTCGCGCTCGAGCGCCGCGGCCAGGTGCGCGGTGAAGGCCTTGAGCACCCGACGGTCCTCGGCGGTCAGGTCGGGGCCGATGGCGGCCAACACGACATCGGGGGCCAAGGACTCCGTCAACCCGGCATCGGCCGGCCGCAGGGGCAGACGCTCGCCCGACGCGGCCTCGACCACCCAGGGCTGGCCCGGGTCGCCACCCGGGTCACGCAGGACGGCCACGGCATCGAGGGCGAAGGTCGAGCGCAGGTGACCGACCAGCGAGGACAGGGGGTCGGACTGGGTGAGCGTGGCCGCCACCCGGGCCAGGGCGCCAGCCTCGGCCCGGGCCCGCCCCGCTTCGACCGAGCGCCGGGCCGCAGCGGCGACGAAGCCGCCCACCACCAGCGCCACGGCCACGAACACGCCGAGGGCGAGGACGTGCTCACGGTCGGCGATCGACAGCCGGTGGAAGGGCGGGGTGAAGTACCAGTTGGCCAGCAGGAAGGCGCCTACGGCCGCGGCCAGGGACGGCAGCCGCCCACCGATGACCGCCACCGTGACCACAGCCAGCAGGTAGACCAGCAGCACGCTCGACAGCTCGAGCGCGTCGCGGGCCTGGACCAGGGCCAGGGTCAGCAGCGGTAGGCACAGCACGGCCGTGACCCAGGCCGCGGCCTGCCGGCGCAGGGAGACAGCGCGGTGCCGCCCCGATCGCCGCAGGGGCGGGCGACCTCGGGACGGGACCCCCGGGGGCGTCTCGTAGGTGATGACGTGGACGTCGACGGTGCCCGAGGCGGCCACGATGCGGTTGACGACCGAACCGCGCACCAGCTCGTTCCACCGGCTGCGCCGGCTGGCGCCCAGCACCACCTGGGTGCAGTTCTCGGCCGAGGCGAAGTGCAGCACGGCGGTGGCCACGTCACCGCCCACCAGCTCGTGGTAGATGCCGCCCAGGTCGGCCAGCAGGCGGCGGTGGGTGTCGAGCAGGTCCGACGACGGGCCGGCCAGGCCGTCGTCGGAGCGGACGTACACGCCCAACAGGTCACCGTGGGCCCGACGGGCCATGCGGGCGGCCCGGCGGATGACGGCATCGGCCCCCGGCGCCCCCGTCAGCGCCACCAGCACCCGTTCCCGGGTCTCCCAGGTGTCGACGATGCCGTGGCGCTGGCGGTAGGCGCCGAGGGAGTCCTCGACCTGGTCGGCCACCCACAAGAGCGCCAGCTCGCGCAGGGCGGCCAGGTTGCCGGGCCGGAAGTAGTTGCTGAGGGCGGCGTCGATGCGGTCCGCCCCGTACACGTTCCCGTGGGCCAGGCGACGGCGCAGGGCTTCGGGCGTCATGTCCACCAGCTCGATCTGCTCGGCCCGGCGCACGAGCTCGTCGGGGATGCGCTCGGCCTGGCGCACCCCGGTGATGCGCTCGACGACGTCGTTGACCGACTCCAGGTGCTGCACGTTGAGGGTGGAGATCACGTCGATGCCCGCGTCGAGCAGGTCGTCGACGTCCTGCCAGCGCTTGTCGTGGCGGGAACCGGGGGCGTTGGTGTGGGCCAGCTCGTCAATGAGCACGAGCTCGGGGCGACGCACGAGGACGGCATCCACGTCGAGCTCGTCGAAGGCCGTACCCCGGTGCTCGAGGCGGTGGCGGGGCACCACCTCGAGGTCTCCGACCTGGGCCGCCGTGTGCTCGCGACCGTGGGTCTCCACGATGCCGATGACCACGTCGGCCCCCCGCTCGAGCCGCCGACGGCCCTCGTTCAACATGGCGTAGGTCTTGCCCACCCCCGGCGCGGCCCCCAGGTAGACGCGCAACTGGCCCCGCACCTAGGCCTCTGCCGGCGCGGCGCGGCGTTCGTCAGCGGCGGCGCGGCGCACGGCGTCGGCGTCGGCGTCGGCGTCGGGGGGGATCACGCACCAGGTCTACCGCCGGCCGCGCCCCTCCGACGTGCTCCTTCACGGACCTTTAGCGCGCCCGGCGGGGGGCTGGCCGCGGCTGGAGCCGGGCGGCGGGCGGGGTTCCGGGGTTCCGTGTCCAACGGCTCTACCGCGGCTGGCGCGGCAGCGGATCGGATGAGCTGGGGCAAAGGTCGTTTGTCAGCAGGGCGAACGATCGTCCTCTGGGCGCGCTGGCACCCATCGGTGGGCGCCAGCGCGCCCAGAACGAGCTGGTCAGGCGGGGTGTGACCGCGGTCAGTGGTCTGGCCCGTGGCCGCGGGCGAGACGGCAGAAGGGGCGCGCGCTGGACGTGCAGCGCCCCACCGAAAGGCGGCCCGTCATCAGCAGCAGTGGAGCCAGTCGGCACGGAGACCCCACCCGCTGGCCTCGGCCCCCACCACCTGGCCAGCTACCTGTGTGGGCCGATCTCGACGATGGTGATCTCCTGGCGCCCCGGCCCGTAGTGCCACCACACCCGCCAGGCGCCCGGGGCGTGGTTCTCGACGTAGCTCTCCCACACGGGCTCGCCGTTGCTGCCGTACATCGTGTGGAACTGGTGGGAGTTCAGGCCGGGGTGCCGGGGGTTCTGGGTAAGAAGGGCGAGGGCCTTGGCCACCTTGCGTTCGGACGGAAGGAGTCCCGCATGCCTGAGACCATCGAGGTGGATGTCGACTCGCGCAACCGGGTCAGCCTCGGGAAGTTCGCCACGGCCAAGCGCTACATCGTGACCGCTCAGGAAGACGGGTCCATCTCCCTGGTGCCCGCAACCACCATCTCGCTGCGCGAGCTGGAGGTGCTCCGCAACCCGGAGCTGCACGGCCGCATCCAGCGCGGGCTCGAGGAGGTGGCAGCGGGCAGGTCTGCGGACATGACGGCGCAGATCATGGAGCTGGCGGCAGAAGCGGACGCCAACGGGGAGCACCCGTTCGACCAGCCCGCCTGATCAGGGCCTGACCGCGCCGCGACGCCCGTCAACGGAGTCGGTTGGCGCGCTGGGGCGGTGATGGTCGCCAAGAAGGGCGGACCCCCCGCTAAGGGGGCGTGAAGGGCCTTCCACCTGGGGCGGGGGCGTGGCTACACCTGCTGAGGCAACCCGAGGAGGGTCCATGGCAGATGTGCTGTTCGTCGCCATCACGGTGATGTTCTTCGTCCTGTGCGCCGGCTACGTGTCGGTGTGCTCACGCCTGGTCGGTGACGACCCGAGCGCTCCCCAGACGGCGCCCGGGCACGGCGACGCCGGCGGCGACACCGAGATCGACACCGAGCTGGTGAGCGCGTCATGACCGTCGAAGACGCCATCGGCCTGGTCCTGGCCGTCCTGCTCACCGGCTACCTGATCGTGGCCCTCGTCTTCCCCGAGCGTCTGTGATGGGAACCGCAGCGTGGCTCCAACTCGGCCTGCTCGTCGTCCTCGTGGTCGCGGCCACCCCCGTGCTCGGGGGCTACATGGCCGGCGTCTACGGGGCCCCGGGCGCCAAGGTCCGCGGCGACCGGGTCTTCGCTCCCGTCGAGCGCCTGGTGTACCGGTTGATCGGCGTGGACAGCCGTCGTGAGCAGCGGTGGCAGACCTACGCCCGATCGTTGCTGGCCTTCAGCCTCATCTCGGTGTTGGGCCTCTACCTGCTGCAACGCATCCAGCAGTGGCTGCCCATCGACCCCACCGGGGCCTCGGCCGTGCCCGGTCCCCTGGCCTTCAACACCGCGGTCAGCTTCGTCACCAACACCAACTGGCAGAACTACGCCGCTGAGAACACCGTCAGCCACCTGACCCAGATGGCCGGCCTGGCCGTGCAGAACTTCGTGTCCGCGGCGGTGGGCATGGCCGTGGCCGTGGCCCTCATCCGGGGCCTGACCCGGAGCCGCTCGGCCACCATCGGCAACTTGTGGGTCGACCTGGTGCGCTCGGTCACCCGCATCCTCCTGCCCTTGGCGCTCGTGGCGTCGGTCGTCTTCGTCAGCCAGGGGATGATCCAGAACCTGCACGGTCCCACCAGCGTCACCACCGTGGAGGGGGCCACGCAGTCCATCGCCAGCGGGCCCGTGGCCAGCCAGGAGGCCATCAAGGAGCTGGGCACCAACGGCGGCGGGCCCCTCAACGCCAACGCCGCCCACCCCTTCGAGAACCCCAACGGTTTCACCAACCTCATCGAGCTGCTCCTGATCCTGCTCATCCCCTTCGCCTTCACGGCCACGTTCGGGCGCTTCGCCCGCAACCGCCGCCAGGGGTGGACGATCTTCGCGGCCATGTTCGTGCTGTGGGCGGCCAGCGCCCTGCTGGCCCAGGCCTTCGAGACCGGCGGCAACCCCCTGCTGACCGAGGCCGGCGCCAACCAGACGGTGGCCACGGTCAACGCCGGGGGCGGCAACCTCGAGGGCAAGGAGGTGAGGCTGGGTACAGCCGCCTGCGGCCTGTACGCGGCCACGACCACGGCCACGTCGACCGGGTCGGTCAACTGCGCCCACGACAGCCTGCTGCCCGGAGGCGGCGCCGTCGTCCTCGCCAACATCATGTTGGGCGAGGTCAGCCCCGGCGGGGTGGGTGCCGGCCTCTACGGCATGCTGGTGTTCGCCATCCTCGCCGTCTTCATCGCCGGGCTCATGGTGGGCCGCACCCCCGAGTTCCTGGGCAAGAAGGTCCAGGCCACCGAGATGAAGCTGGTCATGCTCTACCTGCTGGCCGTGCCCGCGGTGGTGCTGGCCTTCGCCAGCGCCTCGGTGGTCATGGCCACACCCGTGAGCTCCATCCTCAACCCCGGGGCCCACGGCCTGACCGAGGTGGTCTACGCCTTCACCTCGGCAGGCAACAACAACGGCTCGGCCTTCGGCGGGCTGACCGGCAACACCGACTGGTACAACACCACCCTCGGTCTGGCCATGCTCGCCGGCCGCTTCCTGCTCATCGTGCCCCTCCTGGCCATCGCCGGGACCCTGGCCCGCAAGCAGGTCGTGCCCGCCACCGCCGGCACCTTCCCCACGGCCACCCCCCTCTTCGGCGGCCTGCTCGTCGGGGTCGTGGTCATCGTGGTCGGCCTCACGTACTTCCCGGTGCTCGCCCTGGGCCCGATCGTCGAGCAGCTGGGTCTCTGAGGAGAAGACGGATGACCACCACCACGACCCCCGCAACCACCCCCACACCCGACGCCCCCCACGGCCGGACCGTCAGCGCCCGTCAGTCCCTGCTCAACGGGCCCATCGTGGCCCAGGCCGCCCGGGACAGCCTGCGCAAGCTCGACCCCCGCCTCATGGCCCGCAACCCGGTCATGTTCGTGGTCGAGCTGGGCAGCGTCCTCGTCACCATCCTGTTCATCCGTCATCTGGCTGACAGCGACGCCGCCGCCAACGTGTTCGCCGGGCTCGTCGCCGCCTGGCTGTGGTTCACCGTGCTGTTCGCCAACTTCGCCGAGGCCATGGCCGAGGGGAGGGGCAAGGCCCAGGCCGCCACCCTGCGCCAGGCCCGCAGCGAGACCACGGCCTACGTGCGCCGGGCCGACGGGACCATCGAGGACCGACCCTCGTCCCTCCTGGACCTGGGCGACGTGGTCATGGTCGAAGCCGGTCAGATCATCCCCTCGGACGGGGAGATCATCGAGGGCATCGCCATGGTCGACGAGTCAGCCATCACCGGGGAGTCGGCCCCCGTCATCCGGGAGTCGGGCGGGGACCGGTCGGCCGTCACCGGTGGCACCCGGGTGCTGTCGGACCAGATCGCCGTGCGCATCACCGCCCGGCCCGGCGAGACCTTCCTCGACCGGATGATCTCCCTGGTGGAAGGGGCATCGAGGCAGAAGACACCCAACGAGATCGCCCTCAACATCCTGCTGGCCGGGCTCACCGTCATCTTCCTGCTGGCCACGGTCACCCTCCAGCCCTTCGCCGTCTACTCGGGCGCGGCGCAGGACGTGATCGTGCTCGTGGCCCTGCTCGTCTGCCTCATCCCCACCACCATCGGGGCCCTGCTGTCGGCCATCGGCATCGCGGGGATGGACCGCCTCGTGCAGCGCAACGTGCTGGCCATGTCGGGCCGGGCCGTGGAGGCGGCGGGCGACTGCGCCACCCTCCTCCTCGACAAGACCGGCACCATCACCTACGGCAACCGCCAGGCCGCGGCCTTCGTCCCCGCCCCCGGGGTCGACTCGGCACAACTGGCCGAGGTCGCCCGCCTGGCCAGCCTGTCCGACGAGACCCCCGAGGGCCGCTCCATCGTCACCCTGGCCGAGGAGCGCTTCCCCTCCCTGGTCGGCCAGACCCTGGTGGGAGGCGTCGAGGTGCCCTTCACCGCCCAGACCCGCATGAGCGGGGTCGACGTCGGGGGCGACGTAGACGGGATCGGCGCCGACCAGATCCGCAAAGGGGCCACCGACGCCGTGGCCCGGTGGCTGGCGGCCCAGGGCTCGGCCCTGCCCGTCGAGGTCGAGGTCGCGGTGCGCACCATCGCCGAGGGGGGCGGTACCCCCCTGGTGGTCACCAGGGGCGACCGGGCCCTGGGGGTCGTGCACCTCAAGGACGTGGTCAAGCCGGGCATGGCCGAGCGCTTCGAGCAGCTGCGACGCATGGGCATCCGCACGGTGATGATCACCGGCGACAACCCCCTCACGGCCAAGGCCATCGCCGCAGAGGCCGGGGTGGATGACTTCCTGGCCGAAGCCACCCCCGAGGACAAGATGGCCCTCATCAAGGCCGAACAGGAGGGCGGCCGCCTGGTGGCCATGACCGGGGACGGCACCAACGACGCCCCCGCCCTGGCCCAGGCCGACGTGGGGGTGGCCATGAACACGGGCACCCAGGCGGCCAAGGAGGCGGGGAACATGATCGACCTCGACTCGGACCCCACCAAGCTCATCGACATCGTCGAGATCGGCAAGCAGCTGCTCATCACCCGGGGCTCGCTGACCACGTTCTCCATCGCCAACGACGTGGCCAAGTACTTCGCCATCATCCCCGCCATGTTCGTGGGCGTCCTGCCCGCCCTCGACACCCTCAACATCATGGGGTTGTCGTCGCCCCGGTCGGCCATCCTCTCGGCGGTCATCTTCAACGCCCTGGTCATCGTGGGTCTGATCCCCCTGGCCCTGCGCGGCGTGAAGTTCCGGGCGGCCAGCGCCTCGGCCGTGCTGCGGCGCAACCTGCTCATCTACGGCCTCGGAGGGATCATCACCCCCTTCGTGGGCATCAAGGCCATCGACCTGGTGATCTCCGCCCTGGGGGTGAAGTGACATGCGTGCCCAACTGCTCGCCGGCCTACGGGCCGTGCTCGTCCTCACCGTCCTCTGCGGCCTGGCCTACCCCCTGGTGGTGACCGGCGTGGCCACCGCCGTCTTCTCCGACAAGGCCGGCGGTTCCCTGGTGCGCCAGGACGGTCAGATCGTGGGCTCGTCCCTCATCGGCCAGGCCTTCACCACCGCCCCCTACTTCCACACCCGGCCCTCGGCTGCGGGCATCGGGGCCTCGGGCAGCTTCGACGACGAGGGTGTGGCCGCAGTGGCCGGCGACCTGTCCGTGGCGGCGTCAGGGGCGTCGAACCTGGGGCCCACCAACCCGGTGCTGGTCGACACCGTGGCCCAGCGGGTGGCCGACTACCGGGCCGAGAACGGCCTGGCCGCCGACGCCGAGGTGCCCGTCGACGCGGTGACGACGTCGGGATCGGGGCTCGACCCCCACATCTCGGTGGCCAACGCCCGCCTCCAGGCCCCCCGGGTGGCGGCGTCGCGGGGCCTGGCCCCCGGTGTCGTGCTGCAGCTGGTGGACGAGCACACCACCGCGCGCTCACTGGGCTTCCTCGGCGAGGAGGGCGTCAACGTGCTCGAGCTCAACCTGGCCCTGGACGGCCTGACCAGCTGACCTTGGCGCATCAGCGGATCTGGACGGCGGTGTCGAAGGGCACGCTGGTGAACTCGCCGAAGCGGGCGGTGACGGCGAGGGACCACCGTCCGGGGAAGGGGAAGGCCAGGTCGTAGGCCAGGAAGTGGTTGGGGCCGCCCCGCTCGAGGGGGACCACGACACCGGTCACCCCCTTCTCCGGGTCCGACAGCTGCAGGGTGGCGTCCTCGACCTGGGGCGGGGGCGATCCCGGGCCCGGGCCGTTGAAGTAGAGGTGGACCTCGTTGCCCGTGCGCCCGGCGGGGTCGATGGTGATGCTCAGCGTGTAGTCCTGCGACGTCATCTGCTGGGCGAAGGGCGCAGCCACCTGCTCACGACCGGGCACGGTGTTGACCAACAGGGAGGTCAGGGCCCGCACCCCCACCACCAGGCCCACCTCGATGCCCAGGCCCCGCCCCAGACGCACCCGCAGGTCGCGACCGCCCGCCGCGCCGGCATCGGCGCGGCGGATGGCGGCCCGGTTGGTAGCCCCGGCCGCCACCATGCCCGCCACCAGCAGCACCTTGACCACCAGCAGGCGGCCGTAGGTGGTCGAGGTGATGGCGCTGAGGCCGCCGAGCTGGCGGTAGGACTGGCCCAGGCCGGTCACGGTGAGGGCGACCATGGCCACCGTGGCCACCCGGGAGAAGGCGGCCCCGATGGCCCCGACGTCCTCGTCGGCCACCCGGCGCAGGGCCAGGACCCCGAACAGGACCAGGCCGCCTACCCAGGTGCCCATGGCCACCACGTGGACCAGGTCGAGGGCCACGGCCACGGGCACCCCGGCCCGGTGACGGCGTGGCCGGCCAGGGTCAGGCTGGCGGCCAGGGCCACGGCCAGCACCCCGGCAGGCATGGCCCACGACGTGGTGCGCAGCCGTCGTCCGCCCTCGGCCAGGCCGGTGACCAGCACGGGGACGGCCAGGGCCAGCAGCGCCACCCGGGCCCACCACGCCCGGCCGAAGCCGCTGTCGAGCACGGCCCGCATGGTGGCGGGGCGGAAGGCCTCGGTCCACGGCAGGGCGCCGGCGTAGGGACCCTGGAGGAGCACCCCGGCCACGGTGGCGGTGATGGCCACCAGCCAGGCTCCCGCCACCAGGCGACGGACGGCCGTCCAGCTTGCTCCCGCCGGCCAGCACAGGGCCACGAACACCAGGGATCCGATGAGCAGGGCCAGGCCGGTGTAGGTGGCGAAGCGGGCCACGGCGAAGGCCAGACCCACCGAGTTGCTGCCCCCGCTGCCAGCCAGGACCTGCTCGACGAGGGAGGGGGACACCGCTGCCCCCTTGCCCACCTGGAAGGTGAACGAGCCGCTGATGGGGTGGGCGTCGGCCGACACCACCCGCCACGCCACCACGTAACCGCCGTCACCCAGCGTGGGCAGATCGACGGTGACCACGGCGTCGGAGGGGTGCTGGGGGTTGCCCACCTCGAGCGATCGGCCCTCGCTGTCGAACACCCGCACCCCGCCCAGGCCGGCGTCGGCGTGCTCGTTGAAGGTCAGGGTGACCTGGCCGGGGGCCTGGGCCACGGTGGCGCCCGAGGCGGGGTCGGGCGACTCGAGCTCGGCGTGGGCGGCGGCGGGCTCGACCGTGGCCCCGAGCACGGCGACCACGGCCAGCAGCAGGGCGAGCGCGCCGAAGAGCACCCGGCGCCGGGGCGCGCGGGCGCGGCCTGGCGGGTCAGCCCGTACGCCACGTCGGGCCATCAGCGTCCTCCAACGCCATCGACCCACAGTGGTCGTCGCTGGGGCCGATCTGGTTCCCCGGACTGCAGCCGATCAGTTGCCGGTAGCCTCGTCCAGGCCGCTGACCAGGTGTTCACGGGCCCGGGCCACCCGTGACCGGATGGTGCCCACGGGGCAGCCGCACACGTCGGCGGCCTCGGCGTAGGACAGGCCCAGCACCTGGGTGGCCACGAAGGCGGCCCGACGGTCGGGGTCGAGGGTGCGCAGCAGGGCGTCGAGCTCGACAGCACCGGCGGGCCCCGGGCTGGACCCCTCGAGGTGTTGGGCGCTGAGCCGGCGGTGCAGGGCCCGGCGCCGTTGGGCCCGGCGGACGGCATCGGCGCAGGTGCGACGGGCGATGGACAGCAGCCAGGTGCGGGCCGACGAGCGCCCTTCGAAGCGGGCCAGGGCGGGCAGGGCCCGCAGGTAGGTCTCCTGGGTGAGGTCGTCGGCCTCGGCGTGGCTGCCCAGGTGCGCGCAGAAGCGCCACACGTCGGTCTGGGTGCGGGCCACGAAGGTGCCGATGGCGGCGCGGTCACCGGCGCCCGCGGCCAGGGCCAGCCTGGTGAGCTCATCCATGGGGTACACAGCATGGGCCGGCGAACGATTGGGAACCAACCGGGTGATCGCGACGACCATGGGGACATGAGCTGCGACCACTGGCGAGAGCTCGCCTCCGCCCGCCTCGATGGCGAGCTGGCCGGGGACGAGGCGGCCGCCCTCGATGCCCACCTCGCTACCTGTCCCGCCTGCCTGGTGTTTGCGGCGGACGCCGCCGACCTGGGCCGGACCGTGCGGGTGCGGCCGGCCGAGCCGGTGCCCGACCTCTACGCGGCCATCATGGCCGCCGCCCCCGCTGTGGGGCCGGCGCGCACGCCGTTGCTGGCGCGCTGGTCGCGGCCGGCCCTGGCCTGGCTGGCCATCGTGCAGTTGGCCCTGGCCCTGCCCGCCCTGGTGTTCGGCGACGGTGCCGGCATGGGCCACCACGTGGCCCGCCACCTGGGGTCCTTCGACGTGGCCATCGCCATCGGCCTGCTCTACGCGGCGTGGCGGCCCGAGCGGGCCCGGTCCCTGCTGCCGGTGGTGGCGGCGTTGGCTGCGTGCCTGGTCATCACCAGTGTGGCGGACTTGAGCGACGGGACGACGACCACGGGGTTGGAGGCCCACCACGTGCTCGACATGGTGGGCTTCGTGCTCCTGTGGCTGGTGGCCGGTCGGCCCCGGCCGGCGTTCCGTGGGCTCACGCCGGTGCGGCCATGAGCTCGTCCCTGCGGCGGCTGGCGGCCGTGGTCGGGCTGACGTTGGGACTGGTGGTGGTGTTGGCGGCGCCCGCGGGGGCCGATCCGGCCAACCCCACCAACGACACCTCCCGGGTCACCTCCATCGAGCCCGCCGCCGCGGCCGGGGCGGTGCGTGTCGACATCGTGGGTGGCGACGCCTTCCTGCGCCTGCGGGTCGAGCCCGGTCACGAGGTGACGGTGCTGGGGTACTCGCAGGAGCCCTACCTGCGGGTGCTGGCCGATGGGACGGTGGACGAGAACCGCCTGTCCCCCGCCGTGGCCCTGAACCAGTCCCGCTACGGGACGGGCAGCGACCTGGGGACGGCCGACGCCGAGGCCGAGCCCCAGTGGTCCCGGGTCGGGGGCGGGGGCAGCTTCGTGTGGCACGACCACCGGGTGCACTGGATGGTCAAGACGCCGCCGCCCCGGCTGGCCGGCGCGTCGTCGGGGCTGATCGATCCGTGGTCGGTGGACCTGGTCGTCGACGGGGCCCCGGTGGTGGTCAACGGGGAGCTGTTCCGCCATTCGGCGCCATCGCTGACCCCCGTCGCCCTGGGCGTCGTCGTGTCGGCCCTGGTCGTGTTCGGCCTGGGCTGGTGGTCGCCGCGGCGGGGGACGGGCCTGGCCCTGTTCGTGGTCTCGGCCCTGGGTGTCGCCACCAGCCTGGTAGCGGTGCTCGGCATCCCCCCGGAAACGGGCCGGAGGTGGTCGATGGTGATCATCCCCGTGCTGGCCGCGGCGTGCGCGCTCTACTCGGTCGTGGTGCCCCGCTCCCGCTTCTCCCCCACCCTGCTGGTGGCGTCGGTGCTGGTCCTGCCCCTGTGGATCGGCCTGCGCTGGAGCGTGGTGACCCACGCCGTGCTGCCCACGTCGTCGGCCTCGGCCCTGCAGCGGGTGGCCGTGGTGCTGGCCCTGGGTGCGCTACTGGGGGCGCTGGCCACCGGGGCCCGCACCGCGCTGGCGGCCGCCAACCGGGGGCCGGGCACGGCGCCCGTCTCCCCGCCGGCGCCGGCAGCCGGCTGAGCCGAGCCGGACCAGACGGGCGGCGATTCTCGGGCAATCGAGTCCCAATTCCGGGACGGATCTGCCCGAGAACGCTCAGGTCCCGGGCGGGATGGTCAGGCGAGGAGGTGACCGGGGGAACCGCCAGCTTCGGCGGTGGCCGCGGCGGCGGCGTCAGCGGGCTGCACCGGGGGGGCGGGCTCGCTGATCCGGGCCAGGTCGACCAGGGCGACGACGGCCTTGCGCATGGCCATGCCGTCATCGGCGGGGGCGGCGAAGGACACCCGTGACCACGCCGTCTCACCACCGAGGTCCATGACCAGCTCGACGCCATGGCGGTCGATGCCCGTCGTGGTGGCCGACACGGCATCGGGGCGGCCGGCCAGCACCTGGGCCACCAGCAGCATGTGTTCGGCGTGGTCGTCGTTGAGGTGCTCGATGGCACCGGCGGCCAGGTGGCGGATGGGATCGGGACGGGCGGCGGCGTAGAGCTCGGGGTCGACCCAGCCCATGCGGCCGTAGCCGCCCACGTAGCGGACCGAGGTGATCTCGAGTCGCCACCAGCCGAAGTCGCCGTAGCTGACGAAGCCGGCGGCGTAGGGGTTGCGCTCCAGGTAGGGGCCCCGCAGGTCGGCCACGGCCTCGGCGGGGATGGCCACCAGCCGGCCCACCAGGGTGACCCGACCTGCGGCCAGGGGGTCGTCGTCGGGGGCCACGGTGGCGGCCACCAGGAGGCTGGCCCGGGGGTCGCGGCGGGCGTTGGCCGTGTGCTCGGCCAGCTCGGAGATGCACAGGACGGGCTGGCCACGGTCGTCGATGCCGTAGCTGACGACGGAGCCGAAGGGCTCACCGGTGGCGGTCAGGGTGGCGAGCGAGCCGGTGCGGCCGTCGTGGACCAGGCCCCGGGCGGCCTCGGCGTGGCGGACCTCGCTGGTGTCGCTGTTCATGATGGGGTCGTCGCTCATCTCGTGTCGGCGCAGCCGGGGCACCTGCGCCAGCCTCACGCTCACCGTAGGCCCCGATTGGCCGGAGCCGCATCACACAGCTCGCCGACCAGGCACGCGGCCAGGGCGGCCCGCATGGCCTCCTCCCCGGAGACGGGGGAGGCGATGGGCTGTTCGGGGCAGGAGACGACGACCACACCGAGGGGGTGGTCGATGTGGGCGAGGAGCTCGAGGGAGGAGAAGAGCTCTTCGACCGTGGGGATGCAGCGGGTCTCGAAGAGGCCGGTCATGGCCGCTTCGACGGCGTCATGGGCGTCGAAGCGGGCCAGGGTGGTGGCGAAGCACCAGCGGGGGCCGTCGTCGGACTCGGCCCGGTGCAGACCGCCCTGGTGGTCGACGAGGCGGGGGCCGCCGAGCTCGACACCGACGACCTCGTTCAGCCAGTCCACGGCGCCGCCCTCGCGGGCCGAGGTGAGCAGCTGGCGGGCCTGGCACGGGTGCAGGTCGGGCTGGAGCCGGTTGTCGTGGGAGCAGCGCAGGTCGCGCCCCCGGGCCAGGCGGATGGTCAGCAGGGCCGGAGGCACGGCGTGGGCCATGGCCACGCCCAGGCGGAGCTGCTCGACGGGGAAGCTCACGGTCGCCTCCTGGGGGCCCGGCCGAGCGGGCGGGGGGAGCGGGTGGGGCCGGCCGGCGGGAGGACCCCGCCGACCGGCAGCCCGGGCAGGACACCCCGGTCGCGGCAGCTGGTCGCGGCGCCCCCACGGCACCCCGGCCTGTGGCCGTCCCCCCGGTCCTCCTCCACGAGCACGACTGTTAGGTAACCCTAATGCCAGGTACACGGCAAGCCGTAGGTTCAGGGACTGCCATGCAAACGCTGCTCAGTGGCGTCGCCGATCAGGCCGTTGCACCGTCTGACAGCTGGTCAGAGCCCTGATCGAGGTCCCGCTCGTGATCGAGACGATATTGGACCTCGTCCTACGTGACGAGGTCCGGGAGCCGACTCGGTGACGGGCGGCACCGACCTCGGCGCTCATCAACGGCGCGGAGAGTTCGAGTTCGGTCGATCCAGAGGTCGGGGAGCTGGACCGGGCAGACTCGGGGCAGTGCTGACCGCCATCGATCTCCTGCCTGACGTGCGGCGAGTGGCGGTGGCGCGGCTGGTGGCGGGGCGGGGGCGGCTGCTGGTCGTCGGCGCGGGCGGTTACGGCAAGACCGAACTGCTCGAGGCGGCTGCTTCCTCACTGGGCGAGCGGGGGCTGGAGATCGTGCGGGTCGAAGGGCGTACGGCCACCACCGCTCCCCTCTCGGGGCTGGATCGACTGCCGGAGCGGCTGGGGCTCGACCCTGGGGCTGACCTGGCCCGGACCCTGGCTGACGCGCTCTCCTTGCGGGGCGCCGCGCTCGTCGTCGACGACGCCCACCTGCTCGACCGCACCTCGGCCGACGTGCTGGCCGCCCTGTGGGCGCTGGCGCCTCGGCGGCGGCTGCCGGTGGTCGTGGCTCGGCGGCCGGGGTCGCGGACACCGGGGCTGGCCCACCTGGACGAGGCGGCCACCGAGCCTGAACGGCTGTGGCTGGCGCCGCTGGACGCTGAAGCGACGGCGCAGCGGGCGGCCGCCTTGCTCGGCGCCTTGCCGGCTCCGGCGGGGGACCCGTACCTGGCGGCTTACGTGGGTGGCTCGCCTCGGCTGCTGGACCGCCTCCTGGACGGGGGGCCCTACGCCGCCGGCGATGCGCCGCATGCGCCGCTGGTGGACGAGGTGCTGGGTGCTCTCGACCACCTGGGGCGGCCCTGGTCGTTGGCGACGCGGGCCCTGGCCGCGGCGGGGGACGATGCCCCCTTGAGCGAGGCACTACGGAACCTGCTCGATGGGGACGCGGCCTTGGCTGAGACGTTGGCCCTGGCTGGGCTGGCCTCGGGCTCGCCGGCCGCCTTGCACCCAGCCGTGGTCGACGCCCTCGCCTCCGTCACCCCGCCGGCTGTGCTCGGACCTCTGGTGGACGACCTGCTGGAACGGTCCGAGCTGGTCGGCGCCACTGACCTGCGGGCCCGGTTGCACCGGCTGGCCGGCCAGGACAGCGCCACGGCGGCCGCCGCCTACCTGGCGGCGGCGCGGCTGGCCCTTGCCGACCGCCCGGCCGAGGCTCTCGGGTGGCTGGACCTCATCGGCGGCAGCGACGACGGCATCACCGAGGACCCTGAGGCACTCTGGCTGCGGGCTCGGGCGGCCTTGGCTGTCGGCGATGTGGATGGCGCCATGCGGGCGGCGGAGGCGGCGGGGACCGAGAACGCCCAGGTCGTCGTCGCTGCCCTGCTCCCCCGGCTGGGCCGCTGGGCCGATGCCGCCGTCCGCTACCAGCGCCATGGGGGTGACCTCGCTCCGCTGGCTGACCTGGCCCGCCTGCGGGCGGACGGCGCCGGCGCCGCCACCGCAGGTGCGGCTGGCGACGGCGGGTTGCTGGCCACGGCCCTGCACGACACCGCCCTTGCCTTGCGGCGCAGCCTGTCCGATCCCGACCCCATCGGTGATGCGGTGCGTGACCTGGGCACAGCGGCCGCCCTCGTCGAGCGGCTGGCGCTGCCGCTACCGCTGCCCGACACCCCCCATTCCCTGGCGGCGATCCTGGCCACCCTGGCCGGGGAAGCGAGCACGGCTGCCGACCTGGTCGACCGGGCCATCGAGCGCCGCACCGGGGGCGCCCACCTCGACGTGCGCCACCGGGTGCTGCGGGCGTGGACCCTGCTGCAGGCGGGCAGGCTGGCCAGCGCCGCCCGCCAGCTCGATGCTCTCGGCCCGGCCCGATTGGCCCCGGCCGACGAGCTGGCCCGTCGTGCCGTCGAAGCCGGCATCGCCCGCCGGGTGGGCACGCTCGAACACCTGGGGCAGGTGTGGCGGCGGGCCGAGCCTCTCGTCCGCCTGGCCACGGCCGACGTGGCCGCCCTACCCGTCCTCGGCGAGCTGGCGGTGGCGGCGGCCAAGCTGGGCCACGCGGACAGCACCGAGCGTTGGCTGGGCGAGGCGCAGGCCCTGGTGGGGCCGCCGGGTACACCGTGGCGGGCCTGGGTCAGCTGGGTGGCCTTCCAGGCCGCCCTGGCTGCAGGCGGCGACGGGCACGACCAGGCCGCGGCGCTGGCCATCGACAGTCGCGGTGTGGCCGGGCTGCAGGTGCTCGGCGCAGTGGCGCCCACCTGGTCGGACTGTGTGGCGGGGCGGGTCGACGGGCCGGCGGTGCTGGCCGCGCTGGATCGGCTGCGGGACGCCGGCTTCCCCTGGGAGGCCCGGCAGCTGGCCAGCCACGCTGCCGTGCGCACCGGGGGCGGCGACCTGGGCCGAACCCTGCTCGACGCCGCCCGGCGGCTGACCGGCCTGCTGGAGTGGTCGGCGCCACCTACCGGCGCGCCCCCGGTGGTCGCTGCCGCGGCGCCGGCTCCGGTGGTCGAGGCGGCGAGCCCTGCGACCACCAACAGCGGGTTCGAGCTGACGGATCGGGAGGAAGAGGTCGTGCGCCTGCTGCTGGCCGGGCACAGCTACAAGGAGGTGGCGGGACTGCTCTTCATCAGCCCCAAGACCGTCGAGCGCCACGTCACCAACACCCGGTCCAAGATCGGTGCTGCCACCCGGGCCGAGTTCTTCACCGCCCTGCACCGCTACTTCGCCAACCGCTGAAGGCCTGCCCGCCGCTTTCGCCCCGCCGCCCACCGCTCAGGGCCTCGCCGCCGCCGAGCAGGTTCAGGCCCAGGAAGGCGAGGATCACCATCATGATCACCGCGGTGTTGCGGACCATGAAGGCGCTCACCGAGTCCAGCGTGCCCCGGGCCCGCTCGGGGGTGACCAGAAAAAAGGTCAGCGGCACGATGACCGTGGCCGAACCGAGAAGGACGAACAACCCTGCAGCGGCAATGCGATCAGCGCCGGTCACGCCGACCTCGGTGGCTGACGCCACCGCCCCCAGGGCGAAGGCCAGGTTCGCCACTTCTTCACCGGCACGAGCAGGCCGCCGATGGCGTCGATCAGCACCGCCCCGACCACCTCTGCGCCACCCTCGAGCCGATCTCGGCCGGCCGCAGGAGCGCATTGGGCATGGCGTTGACGCCGACCGGGGACACGGCGGGAACGTACCAGGCCACCGGGCTGGATCAGGTCGGTGGGGCCACCTCGGCGACCATGCCCTCACAGGCCCGCAGGGCGACCCGGGCCAGGCGGGTGGCGGCCACATCCCCCCACGGGCTCTCGCTCAGCGCCCGCCAGCGGTCGGCGGCGGCCAGAGCCGCCCCGGCCACCTCGTCGGGCCCCGCGGCGCGTCCCAGGCCCAGGCGTTCGGCCGGCGCGGTGCCGAACCCGCCCAGCAGGCCTTCGGCTTCGTCGAGCAACGCCGCGGGCATCCTCGGCGGGGCCAGGCGCAGCAGGTTCAACGCCCCCAGCTCGGCCAGCTGGGGCGCGTTTGCCACCACCTCCTCGACCTGGCCGAGCAACTGGCTGCGCACGGGCTCGTCCTGACCGGACGCCACACGTTCGGCCACGGCCAGGGCCGAGCGGGCCGACAGGGCCCCGGCCCGGGCCGCGAAGCGCTCCTGGAGCAGGCCCCGCAGCCCGTCGATCCCGCTGGCGGCCCGCAGCGCCACACCGAGGACGTCGGGCTCGACCTCACCGGCGGCCAGCAGCTCGGCCCCCATGCGCACCCCGAAGGGGCCCAGGTGGCGGATGAGCTCGGCCCGCACGATGGGCGAGACCGACGCCAGGTCGGGCGCGGCCACCAACAGCTCAGCCGACCGCAGCACCGCGGCCCGGCGGGGCCCGGGGAGCTGGGCCAACGCCCCCAGGGCGGCCACCTCGCCCTCGCCCAACCGACCGGCGGCCACGGCCAGCAGACCGTTCACCGGCACCACGGTCTGCACCAGACGGCGCAGCCTCGGATCGCGTCGGTAGCGGGCGGCGACGCGCTCGGCCACCACCGGGGCGTCGAGGCGACCGCCGCCGACCTCGTCGGCGCGGGCGAGCACGCCGACGGCGTTGACGGGGCCGGAATCGGACCGCGGCGCCACCGCGAAGGCTTCGAGGAAGGCCACGTCGCTGGCATGCAGGTGGCGCATCAGGTAGATCACCGCGTCGACGCCGCGGTCACCGGCGAGCTCGCCCAGCAGGGCCCGTCGGGCCCGGGCCGCCAAACCCGGAGTGGGCGACTCCAGCCCCGGTGTGTCCAGGTAGGACACCCCGGCCAGGGCGGGCAGGGGCCAGGCCACCTCGAGGCGGCGCACGGCCTCGAGGTCCATGTCCAGGTCGATGTCGAGGGCGCCGCGGGCGTCGCGGTGGGGGGGCCGGGGATGGGCCACGCCGGCGGCATCGACCACGGCCACGGCCGGTTCGGGGCCGTAGCGGAACTCGGTCAGCACCCTCGTGCACTCGCCGGCGTCGGTGGGGGCCAGGGGCTCGCCCAACAGTGCGTTGAGCAGGGTGGACTTGCCCGCCTTCATCCACCCGGCCACAGCCACCCGCAACGGGCCCGCCAGCGTGGTCCGGGCCGCCACCAGCTCGGCGGCCGCCGGGCCCGGGCCCACGGCCGCGGTCAGGTCGTCGAGCAGGGCGGCCACCCGGCCCACCAGGGCATCCTCGCTCACGCGCCGCTCCCTGCGCCCACAGCCACGGTGTCGGGCGAGACCAGAGCCGCGGGGCGGGCCCCGCCCGGCGACGGCTGTTGGGCGGCGGCGGCCACCAGCCGGGCCAGGGATCGGATCCGCTCGAGCTCGGACTCGACGTCCTTCAGCCGCCGGGTGCGGGCGTCACCCGTCGCCATGGCCGAGGCCCGGGCTTGTTCCAGGGCCACCTTGATGCCCCGCTCGAACTCGTCGGCCTGCTCGACGAAGTGGTCCCGCAGGTTGCGCTGCACGGCCCGAGCATGGTCGCGGACCTGGGCCGACGCCACCAGGGCCACGTCGCCCGAGTAGCGGCGCACGGCGTTGCGGGCCGCGGCCCGGCGCTGGTTGAGCTGGCGCTCGGCCTCGTCCTTGACCGCCTTGTTGCCCAACAGGATGCCCATGACCGCGGCGGCGGGGGCGAACTCGGCCGCGTGGCCGAAGCCGGTGAGGAACTTGGCCATGAGCACACCGCCGTAGCCGGCCCGGAAGGCCACGAAGGCCCGGCTGGACAGCTTGAAGCGCACCAGTTCGACCGAGGCGTCGCTGTCGACCGCCCCCAGGACCGCGGCCACGTCGACCGGGCTCAGGCGGGCCTCGGCCGTCTCGGCCGCAGCGTGGAACAGGCCGGCCACGGTGCGGGCCAGCTGGCTGGCGTCGGTGCGCAGGATGGCGAAGTTCTCGGCCAGCTCGTCGGCCACCCGGCCGTACAACCAGGGCTCGAACGTCTCCCAGATGTCGGCGGGATCCTCTCCGTCGATGCTCTCCTCGGCCTCACGCTCGATCCGGCGCAGACGCTGGCGCAGATCGAGGTCGACCTTGGCGGCCAGGTCGGTGGACCCGTCGTTGAGCACCTGCTGCCAGCGGGCGGCCCCGTCGCGCAGGCCCCGCAACCGGCTGGCCTCCTCTTCGAGCTCGGCCGTCAACCCGGCCGCGCCGGCGGGGTCGGTCAGGGCCCGGCGTTCGGTGTCGAACTGGCGCTCGAGCTGGTCGATGCACAGCAGCAGGCCGACCAGGGCACTGCGGTCGGCCAGCCGCTCGGCGTTGGCCAGGACCCTGTCGGCCAGCCAGCGCTCGAGGCGGCCCATGCCCGAGGCGTCGTCGAGCCCGGGGTCCCCGTCGGCCAGGGCGTAGGCCCGCAGGTGGGCGGACACGGCCAGCTGCTCGATGCGGCCCAGACCGGCATCGTCGAGCCGTCCCAGGTTGCGGTCGTACACATCACGCCACGCCGGCACCAGGTCGGTCTTGGTCAGCACCACCAGCACCAACGGGCACACCTTGGCCGCCACGGCGAGGAACGACAGCTCGGCCTCGTTCAGCTCGCTGGTGGCGTCGGTGGCGAACAGCAGGCAGGCGGCCCCGGCCAGCTGCGCCAACGAGCGCAGGCGGCCGAAGGAGCCCAGGCCCCCGTCCCCCGGGCAGTCGGCCAGGATCAGGCCCCCGGCCAGCAGGGGGCTGGGCACCCCCACCTCGGCCCCCAGCAGCTCGGGGTCGACCTCGCCGTCGGTGGGGGCGACGATGGCGGCCAGGTGCTCGAAGGCGATGGGGGTGCGCCGGACCTCGTCCTGGGCAGCCTCGCTGGTACCGGCGTCGGCGCCGGCCGGCACCGTCGCCTCGCCCACGGCCGACGCCACGTCACCGGGGGCGGGCCGGGGCGGGCGGTGCAGCAGGGTGACCGTGGTGGTGGGTGAGTGCTCGATGGACATGGGCACGGCCGTGGCCACGTCGTCGTCGACCGGGCACACCGACATGCGCAGCAGCAGGTTGACCAGGGTGCTCTTGCCCGCCTTGAAGTCGCCGGCCACCACCACCAGGGTGCGGCGGGCGTCGAGGTCGGCGGTGAGGCGGTCGATGCGACGCTCGAGGTCGGGCCGTCGATAGGCGCCCGCGGCCCGGCGCGCGAGGGCGAAGACCTCGGGTCGGGCGCCGGGCCGGGTGCTCTGGGGGGTGGGCCGGGGAGTAGGGGCGGTCAACGGTGCTCCGGTCATGGTCGAACCGTACGACGGCACCCTTCCACGGGCGACGAGGGCCATCCCCCACGAGGGCCCCCACAGGTTGGGGGATGCGCCGGACGAGCGGTCGGCGGCCCGCCGTCATCGTGGGACCCAGCGGAGCCGCAGCGGCTCCCCGGAACCAGGAGCAGCACGATGCCCTTCCCCTTCGACTACCTCGACGACGGCGACACCATGGTCGGTCAGACCCTCTACCAGCTGGTCAGCGCCCTCGGCCCGGTCAGCCTCGACACCGACGCCACCGTCGCTTCCGGTGACGGCTCCCTCGCCCTCGGCGACGCCAACCTGCAGGGCACCACCCTCATCAACGGCTCGGTCGACGGGCCCTTCGTCAACGGCAACGCCACGGACTCCATCGTGGGCGACGGCAACGTCGGCGTGACCGGGGACGACAACGCCGTCGCCATCGGCACCGGCAACATGGTCGGCCACGGCGACGACCTGAACATGGCCCACGGCGACGTGGTCGACGTCGACGACTCGATCGTCTCCGAGTCGGCCCTGGGCCACTCCCTGGTGGAGTCCAACGACGTCTCCGCCTACGCCGTCGACGGCTCGGCCATCAACTTCGGCTCCGGTGACGCCACCGGGGCGGGCGACCAGGACGTGCACAACTGGGGTGACGACGCCAACATCGGCCTCGTCCAGGGCGAGGACAACACCCAGGTGCAGGCCATCGACGAGTCGACCCACGTCGACGTGGACACCACGGTCGACGCCAGCACCGACAACTCGATCCACCTCGCCGACGCCTTCAACACCGACGACTCGTTCAACACGGTCGACTCGTTCGACACCGACGCCTCGTCGCACTGGGACGTCGACGTGGACGACTCCTACAACCACCTCAGCTCCACCGACATCATCGACTCGTTCAAGGCCGAGATCGACGCCTCGGACGACGACGGCATCGACGTCGCCTGATCAGGCCCGAAGCCCCCCTCCACCGGACCACCTCGGCCCGGCGCCCCCAGCGGGCCGCCGGGCCGTCGTGACCGGGCGGAGCGGGTGGGCGACGCCGACGGCCCGCGACCCACGAGGTCGGGACCGTCGGCGCCGCCCACCTGTCCCCCGTCCTGACCGACCCCTGACCACCCACCGTTGTCATCCCTTCGCCACACAGCGGAGCCCTGTTCCACCTGCCGCAAGACCCCTGAGAGAGGACACGACGATGAGCGGCTTCTTCCGACGGATCGGCCACCAGATCACCCAGTGCGCACCGGTGGCCGGCTTCGCCTGGGTGGCTGGCCAGGCCAGCTCGCCAGCCGGCGCGGCCACGAGCCGGCTGGCCCCCAGCCCCCGCGACGACGCCGCCGCCGACCCGGCCGGTGCCCACGCACTGGCGGCCAGTGCCACCCCCGGCGCGGCGTGCCCCGTCACCCCGGTCCCCGCCGCCGTCAGCGTCGCCCCCGCGGCCGCGGTGGCGGCCCCGGCTCCGGTGCTGGTGGCGGGGACCACGGCCGCGGCACCGGCGGCCGTCCCCCACGGTTCGTCGAGCTCGGCGGGGGCGTCACCATCCACGGTGGGCGATGACGACCACGGCGGACCCATGACCAGCTACGTCATCGGTCCCCGCACCGAGTACCACAACGACATCCGCTACCTCCAGGTCGACGACCGCGACACCACGGTCAGCCAGCAGGTGTGGCAGCACATCGTGGCCGGCGGGGACGTGACCACCGGCGTCGGCAGCACCATGGCCTCGGGCGACCACGCCAGCGCCGTGCACGTGGCCCTGCTCGAGCCCGTGGGTTCGACCCACCAGGTGGGCGCCCTCGACCCCGACGACGACGAGCTCGACCTCGGCCCCGCCTCGGTGCCCGATGCCAGTGGCAGCCCCGACCACGTCGTGCCCACCGACGCTGTCGTCGATGACGATGCCGACGCTGCCGACACCGGCGGCGAGGCCACCGACCCGCCGGCCGCCAGCGCCACCACCCCGGCCGACGACCTCGACTTCGGCCATGGTGCACCCCTGACCGAGGACGCCACGGCCGAGAGCCAGCTGGTGGACGGGACGGCCGAGACCGCACCGCTGTCCGACACGTCCGGTGACGATCACGCCTCGGCAGGGGACAACGACCAGGCGTGGCGCGATGATCCTGGCGAGCCCGACGCCCACGCCGACGTGTTCGACCCCACGGCCGACGACGATCCCGCCGCCGGCCTCCACGACCCGCTCGACGACCCCCTCGACGACCCGCTGGCCAGGGATGTCAGCGGCTCCTCCGAGGCGTCCGACGACGGGGCCCACCTCCCGGCCGACGACGACGCCGACCACCAGCACCAAGCCGTGTTCTAGAGCGCCCGTCGGGTGCTGAGAGGGATGACGATGCCCGGGGTTCGCAACCAGGACAGGAGCCGACGGATGGGGGTGGTGGCCGCTGCGGTCGTCGCCGTGGGCGTCCTGTGGGCCCCGGTGGTCGCCGCCGCCACCCTGCCCGGCGATGTCCCCGGAGCCACCACCGTCCCCACCGGCGAGGTGGTCGACGCCTCGACGGGCTCGACGGGCTCGACGGTGAGCACCGCCACCACGGCGGCCACGGACCAGACGGGGGACACGGGCGGGACGGGCGGGACCGGCGGGACGGGCGACACGACGACGACGGTGGCCACGAGCACGGGGACGACCTCGGCGACCACGACGTGCACCGCCCCGGGCGGCTGTGACCTGGTGGGCTCGCCCAAGGCCGACCCCTGCGCCCGCGACGACCAGACGGGCTCCCCGCAGTCGAGCCAGTGCGTGGTCGTGCCCGAGGATGGCCTGGCCGCCTGCCTGGACCAGCCCCCGGGCTCGGGCTGCGCCCCCTACCTCCGGGCCTACGGCCGCGACTGCGCGGCCACGGCATCGAAGCCGCCGTGGTGTGCCGAGCACGCCTCCCTGCTGCTGCTCGCCTGCGGCGCCCTCACCCCGGGCACCTGCACCCCGGCCCTGCCCGGGCTCCAGGTCCACTGCCACGACCTGGCCGCCGGAGCCACCGATGACGACGCCACGCACTGCACCGACCTGGGCCTGACCGTGGGCCCCCCGCCGGTGGCGACCGACACCGGCGGCACCGCCACCAACCCTGTCGAGCCGGGGGGCAGCGGCGCCGGGCCGACACCAGCCGGGCCCCGCAACGAGCTGGTGGTGGCCCCCCTCGTCCCCGGTCCGGGCCAGCCCACGACGCCGGCGCCCGTCAACCCCCCGGTGGTGCTGTCCCCCGCCCTGGGCACGGATCTGGCCACCGGCCCGGCACCGTCGGTGTTCGCCCTGCGGGTCGCCGCCACCACGGTGACGACGGTCGACGGGGTGTCGTCACCGGCCACCCTGCCCACCTCGACCTCCCCGGCCGCGGTCAGCGCTGGCGGTGACACGGCGGTTGCCGCGGGCGGCGGGGGTGGGGCCGGAGCCCGTCAGGTCCCGGCCGCGGCCCCGGGCGGCCCGGCCGTGGTCCAGGGTGGGCTGGGCCTGGCCCGACTGACCGACGCCCGCGACAGTGGCCCCCTGCTGGGCTGGCCCGCCGTGGTCGTGGCCGGCGTCCTCGTCCTCTTGGCGCTGCGGGCCAGGACCGTGGTCGACGGCCGCGGGCGACGGCGCCACCCACCGGCCCACCGCCAGCGGCGATGACGTCGTGACCGGGCCGGCGGGGGCAGGGTCAGCCTCGAGGGGTGAAGTGCACCGAGTCGAGGACAGCTTCGGCGTCGCTCTCGCCGAGCTCGTCGTTGAAGCGCACCAGGGAGTACACGACCCGGTTGTCGAGGCGCTCGATGCGCTGCAGGTAGCCGCCGCCGCTGAGGCAGTCGTCCCAGCGCCGTTCGAGGAGGACGGCCTCGTTGCGGGTGGCCACCGAACTGGAGCACAGCGAGTTGTTGTCGTTCCAGGGCTTGGTCATGCGCTCGAGCCAGGCGTCGAAGCCCCGCTCCCCCTGCACCTCGTCGGCGAACAGGCCGGTGAACAGGAAGGGCCGCAGGTCCTTGGACAGGTCCTCGACGCTGCTGGTCCCCGGGTTCACCAGCAGGGCCAGGGGACCGAAGACCACGGTCGGGGAACCGTCGGGCTGGACCTCGTCGAACCGCCCATCGTCGGTGAAGACCCAGTTCGACGGCACCCTGGCCCTCAGCTCGCCGACGCCGGTGGCCGTGGCCACCACGGTGGCCCGGTCCGACCCGCCCCGCTGGGTGAGCAGGAGGGCGGCCACGATGACCAGGGCGGCCACCACCCCGGCCAGGATGCGGTTGCGCAGGCGTCGGTGACGGGCGGCCCGGCGCTGGGCGGCCAGGCCGGGCGGCACGGGACCGGCGGGACCGCTGGTGGCTGCGGCCGGTGGGGGTGGACCGGGGGCGACGGCGGCCGGCGGGGGCGGGGCCGCGGCGGGCGTCGCCGCCAGGCGGGTGGCCGCGTGCAGGGCCGCGCCCAGGGCCACGGCGTTCTTGGGGTGGGCGTCGACGGTCACGGGCCGGCCCAGCTGGTCCGACAGCCGCTCGGCCACGGCGGGGATGCGCGACGTGCCCCCCACCAGCAGCACGGCGTCGAGGCGGTCGGGAGCCACGCCACTGGCGGCCACGGCCTGGCCCAGCACGGTGACCGTCTGGTCGATCAGGGGGCCGATGAGGGCCTCGAAGGCCGAGCGCTCGATGTTGAGCGACGGCGGTTCCCCGGTGAGCCAGTTGGTGAGCACGGCACTGCGTCCCACCGACAACGCTTCCTTGACCTCGGTGCACGCCGTTCGCTGGCGGGCCAGGCGCTGGCGGCCGTCGTGGGTGGCGGGAAGCGTCGCCGAGTCGAGGCCCAGGCGCTCGAAGGTGGCCCCGAGCACGGCGTGGTCGATGTCGATGCCGCCCAGGTGCTCGATGCCCAGGGGTCGCCCGAGGATGGTGAACCCGCTGGTAGCGCCACTGGTGGGGCCGTCGGCCTCCACCGTTCCGGGCGCAGGCGCTGCGGCCCGGGCCAGGATGGCGGCATCGAAGGTGCCGCCGCCCAGGTCGTAGACGGCGATGGTCGCTCCCTCGCGCAGCCGTTCCTGGCGGGCGTACCAGCCCGCCGCGGCCTCGGGCTCGGTCAGGGTGGCCACGGGCACGCTGACGTCGGCCAGGCGGACCACGTCGTCGAGCAGGGCCCGCTTGAAGGGCCCCCAGTTGGCCGGGTGGGTGAGCACGACCAGGTCCGGCGGTCCCCCGTGCTCGGCCGCCACCTGGCCGAGCACGTGGCCCAGCACCGTGGCCAACAGCGCCTGGGGCGACCACGGCCGGCCCGCCAGCAGCAGCGGGGTGACATCACCGAGACGGCGCTTGAACTCGGTGGCCAGGCGCTCGGGCTGGGCCAGGCCGGCCGCGACCGCGGCCTCGCCCACCAGCAACTGGCCGTCCTCGGCCGCGAACACCGCCGTGGGCACGGCGATGGATCGGTGGCCCAGGGTGACCACCGAGGCGGTCCCCCGTTCCCCGCCCCGCACCACCGCCGCGGCGGTGAACGTGGTGCCGAGGTCAACACCGACGACGTAGCCCACGAAGCTCCCTCACGGCCCCATCGGCCTTCCGGGGGCGGATGCTAGATCCCACGTACGGCACGGAGGTAGGTCCATGAGTGGACGCAAGGCGCGGATGGCGTTCCTGGTGGCGGCGGCGGGAGGCGCCCTGGCCCTGTGGCGCCGGTTGCGGCCACGACCCCGACCGGGGCCGGGCCAGGCCAACGTGGTCATCGGGCTGCTCCGGGCCGACGGCTCGGCCTACCCGGGTGGCGCCCAGCTGGTGCTGAGCGCGGGCGGCCAGCGGACACCGCTGCGGCCGGGGCCCGAGGGCACCTTCGTGGCCGCGGTGACCCCGGGCAGCTACGGCCTGGCCGGCGACGTCGACGGCCGCCTGCGCCTGCCCCCGCGCCAGGTCGCCGCCGCCGCCGAGGCCCGGCGCTGGGACGTCACCGTGTTCAGCCCCGACGAGCCCCACCTGCGCCTGGGCGGCCAGGTCCTGCCCGTGACCCTGCGCCCCGACCTGCTGGTGGTGGCCGTGCCCGGTCACACCCCCACCGACCAGGCCCTCCGCCTGGCCCGCCGGGCCCGGGACGAGCTCGGCCTCGAGGCCTTCGATCCCAACCCGGACAACCCGAACCAGCCGCCGCCGACGCCGGGCACTCCCGGCGTTCCTGCTACTCCCGCGGGTGAGCTGCGCACCGAGGCCGGTTTCGTGGTCCTGAGGGATCGTTCGGCGCCGACCACGGTCGATCCCCGACTGGTGGACGGCCTGACCCGGCTGGCCGTCGACGTGGGCTACGACGCTGGCGCCGTCCGGGTGGGCTTCGTGGCCGACCTGGGCGAGCGGGGCCGACCCATGATCGACGACCGCTACGTCGTGCGCCTGGGCTCGGAGAAGGACGACAAGGCCGACCGCGAGCCCACAGCCCAGGCCCGGCGCCTGGTGGAGAGCATCGGCGCCGAGATCCTGCGGCCCCTGCCCGTGGCCGGCGCCTACCTGATCCGCTTCCGCGACCTCGACGTCCGCCGTCAGCTCGACCGCCTCGAACGCCTGGTGGCGGCCGGGGCCCTGCTCTATGGCGAGCCCGACCTGGTGTCCCCGGCCGACGACCTCGTCGACCTCAGCTTCTACCTGGCGTCCTATCAGGGGACGCCGTCCCAACCGGCCTCGGACGCCCTGGCCCGCATGGGGGCCGACCAGGCCTGGGCCGCGGTGGTCGCCGCCCAGCGGGCCGACGCCGCCGGGGCCCTGGCCACGTTCGACCGGGGGGTGGTGACGGGCTCCCCCTTCCTGACCGGGGTGCCCGTCGAGCTGCGCGACGCCCTGGGCAACAACGTGGGCGCCCACACCATCGACCTGGGCCTGCCCACGCCCTACCACGGCATGAGCGTGTTCGGGGTGGCTTCGGGCAACGGCCACCTGGGGGTGTGGGGGGTGGCGCCCAACCTGCGCCACGTGGCCCTGCAACGCCCGTCACCGGCGTCGGCGTCGACGTTGTGGGATCCCCTCGACCAGGTGCGCCTGGGTGGGGTGCGGGTGGTGTCGCTGTCCTTCAAGCCCGAGATCGGGGCCCTGGACTCGTACTCCATGGACCGGCTGTCGGGCTTCGCCGACGCCGGGCTGCTGCTGGTGGTGGCGGCGGGCAACGACCTGCGGCGCTTGCGCCTCATCGACGGGGCCATGCCCATGTCCGACACCACCACCGGGGGCATCACCCTCAAGTGGGTGGACTTCCCCCTGGCCGCCCACCCCCGGGTGCTGACCGTGGCCAGCACCCAGGTCGGCGCCGACGGCGAGGAGCAGTACTGGGACGGCGGGGCGAACCTGGGCAGCAACCGGGGTGATCCCGTCGACCTGTGTGCCCTGTCGACGGGCATCGTGACCTGCGCCGACGCCACCACGGCCGCACCGCAGGCGGGTACGTCGCTGGCTGCCCCCCTGGTGGCGGCCACCGCCGCCCTGGTGTGGGCCCTGCGGCCCGACCTGACCCTGCCCCAGGTCAAGGCCATCCTGTGCACCACGGCCAAGCGGGTGCGCCCGTCGGAGATCACGTTCTGGCGGGTGCCGGTGCCGGCCCCGCTCGACTGGGACCCGGCCGTGCCCGTGCCCCTGCACCACCTGCGCTACGGCTACGGCCAGGTGGACGTGGCCGCGGCGGTGGCCGCCACCCTCGCCCGCCCCTGAGCCCGCCGTCCGCCCCCGGCCGGATCGTCCGGTCGGGCTGGCGGGCGGTTGGGCTCGCGGGCGGTTGGGCTCGGGCTCAGAAGTCGTGGTGGTGGGCAGGAGGGTCGTCCCACGCCGAGGACCCGTCGTCGGGGTCCTCGTCGTCGACGGGGGCGTCGTCGTCGAAGCCGTCGTCCTCGCCCAGGTGGTACTCGAGCTCACCGCCATCGGGCAGGTCGGGCTGGTGGAGACCGACCCCGAGGCCGCCCGGACCACCGTCGTCTTCCTCCCCGTCGGCATCGTCGCCGGCCCACGAGGGGGCGTCGCTGTCGTCGTCGTCGTAGGCCCCGGCTCCGGCGCCGAACTCGAGGTCGAGATCGGCGTGGGGGAAGTCGGCGGCCCCGTGATCAGCCAGGTCGTCCGCGGCGTTGGCCAGACCGACGTCGTCGCCGAAGCCGCCGAGGTCACCGAGGTGGGCGAGGCCACCGAGATCGAGGGGGGCGCCGAGGTCGTCGTCACCGTCGGCCTGGGCCCAGGGCTGGGCGTGCTCGACGAGGGACGTCCACGACGACGTGCTGCCGTCGTCATCCCCTGCGGTCACGCTGGCGCCGAGGTCGGGGACCCAGCGATGGCCCAGGGTCTGGGCGTCGGCGGGGGGCAGCAGGTCGCTGGCGGCGCGCAACAGCAGGTCGACGTCCTCGGGGGCGAGGGCAGGATCGAGGTCCACCACATCGCTCCCCGGCTCGCCGAGCAGATCGGCGACCCGGTCGTACCAGCTGGTCACGGCACAGATCCTACGTCGTTGCCCCATGGGCGTCGTGGGGGACCTCCCCCATCGGCCCCCACCGGTCGGCGTTCTCAGGCCGCGGTGATGCCCAGGGCCCGACGCCGGAGCTGGGAGAAGATCACCGTGCCCGCGGCCACCACGCCCATGACGGCCAGGGTGGGACGCAGCCCGATCAGGTCGGCCAGCAGGCCCAGGGGTAGCCCGGCCAGGCCGAAGGCCGAGAAACCCAACTGGAGCAGGGACTGCATGCGGCCGTGGTACGCCGGCTCGGCGTTGGCCAGCACCAGGGTGGCGTTCATGGACTGGAAGGCGGCCACCGCCGCGCCGAGCACGGCGGAGACGCCCAGGGCCACCCAGAAGCTGGGGGCGGCGGCCAACCCGACACGCCCAGGCCGAAGCTGATGCCGGCCACCGTCTGCACGATCCAGCCCTGGCGGCGGTCGACCCGCCCGGCGATCAGCAGGGACACGGTCAGCCCGCCCACGGCGGCGCTGGCCGACAGCACGGCGAAACCGCCGCTACCCCGGCCGAAGAACTCGTCGGCCACCGTGGGCAGGAAGGTGATGTAGGAGAAGCCGAACATGGTGACGACCAGCGACGTGACCAGCAGGTCGGCCAGCACCGGCTTGCGGGCGGCGTAGCGCACGCCGTCGGCCAGTTCCCCCAGCGGGGAGCGCCGTCCGGGCCGGGCCACGGCCTGGTCGGCCGAGCGGGGCACGGCCAGGAACACCAACACGGCCACGGTGCAGGCCAGGGCCCCCACCGCGTAGACGCCGCCGGGCCCGATCCACACCACGGCCATGAGCCCCGCAGCCACGGCCGGACCGAGGATGCGGTTGGCGTTCATGGAGATCTGGGACAGGACGACGGCGTTGAAGAGCAGGCCGGGGCCGACCATGACCACGGTGAGGGCCATGCGGGCCGGCACCAGCACCGAGAAGGCGACGGCCTCGCACGCCGAGGCCACCATCAGCATCCAGAAGCGGATGTTGTCGGTGAGCACGACGATGGCCATGCCCACGCTGGACGCAGCCAGGAACGAGGTGGCCACGATCAGCAACCGCCGCTTGGGCAGCCGGTCGGCCATGACCCCACCCAGGGGGGTGGAGATCAGCGAGGCGGCGCCGAAGGCCATGGTCACCGCGCCGAGGCCGGCGTTGGTGCCGGTCAGCTCACGGGCCAGCCAGCCCCGGGCGATCATCTGGGAGAAGATGGCCAGGAAGTAGAGGAAGCCGCCGGCCCAGATCAGCCGGAAGGGCGCTATGCGCAGGGCGGCGAAGGTCGACGACGTGCCCGACGCCATGCCCCCGGGGACGGGCGCAGGGGCGGCGGCCGATTCGGCGGGGCCGTCGACCGGGCCGTCGACCGGGCTGTCGGCCGCGCTCTCGAGATCCCCCCGGACGTCCACGGGCGGGCACGCTACCCGGCAACCCCGCCGGGGGCGGCGGCGATGGCGGCAGGGTGGCCCGGGCACCGTCGGAGAAGGGCGGCCCGGGACCCACACCATCTGGGAGAGTTGGCCGATGGGGGCCTCGGGGGGCGTGGAGGGGGGATGGCGGCCGCACCCGCGCTCGGCCGAGTGGGGTCACGCCACCGCCGCGGCGTGGGGCCTGCTGTGGCTGGGAGCTGCGGTGTGGGGCCGGCGTGATCCGTGGGCCCTGGTGGTGGGCGTCATCGGACTGGTGGTGGCGGCGTTGGTGGCGTTCGCCAACCGGCGCTCGGCCCGGGCCTGGCTGCTGTTGCAGCTGTTCACCGCCATCGTGCTCGTGTGCGGGGTGGTGTCCCTGATGGCCGACGGCGCCGGAACCCGGGCCCGCGCCTTCATCGCCGTGACCGCCCTGTTGCAGGGGGCCTCGCTGGTGGCGCTCAACCAACGGGCCTCACGGGTGTGGCACGGCGTGGACCCCGAGGGCTGGCGCACCACGCTCTGACCGCGAGACCGGGTCCGCGGCCTCCGCTCCCCCCGGGGGGGAGCCCCCGAGGGGGAGCCCCCGGGGGGGAGCCCCCGAGGGCCCCGGGGACGGTGGGGATGTCCCCGATGCCTGCTGGGGTAGGGCTGCTTACGGTCGACCCATGGCTGCTCCGACCTCCCTCTTCTCTGCGCCGCCGTCCGACCCCGGGCCCGTCCGCCGTCAGCACCGCCGTCGTCGGGGCCTGCCCGTCGCCGTGGTGGCCTCGCTCTTCGCCGCCGCCGGCGTGCTCGGCGGGGTGGGTGGCGCCCTGGTCGTGATGGGCCAGGACGACGAGGCCGCCGCCCCCCAGCCCTCGACCCTGGCGGCCGGGGCCAGCACGGCCACCAGCGCGGTGGTCGAGCCCACCGTGACCACTGCGGCCGGGACCGGCACCACGGCGGCGCCGACGACCGCGGTGGCGCCCACCACCGCCGCTCCCCCGGCCACGGTGGCCGCCGTGCCTGCCACCACGGCTCCGCCCGCCGGGCCCCCGGCCCTGGTGGCCGACTTCACCTGGGACCCGACCCCCGCTCCGGCCGGTCGCTCCATCTCGCTGCGGGACACCTCGACCGGGGAACCGACCCGCTGGCACTGGGCGTGGAACGGCAACTCCATCAACATGTCGGGCCGCAACCGTAACCTGTCCACCAGCCTGTCCAAGGACACCACCGTCACCCTGACCGTGTGCCGCCCCGCCCCCAGCGGCAACGGCCCCGAGGAGTGCGCCACGGCCACCAAGGTCATCACCGTCGCTGCCTGACCACCGCGTGACGACCGGCTGACGGTCGCCCCTGACCAGCGAACGGACGGCTCAGGGGGTGTAGGGGTGGCGGTCGACCCAGTGGCGGGCGATGTCCACCCGGCGGGCCACCCACACGTGGTCATGGGCCAGCACGTGGTCGAGGAACCGGGCCAGGGCCGCGGTGCGGGCGGGGCGGCCGGCCAGGCGGCAGTGCAGGCCCACCGTCAGCATCTTGGGCCGATCGGTGCCCTCGGCGTAGAGCACGTCGAAGGCGTCACGCAGGTAGGTGAAGAACTGGTCGCCCGAGTTGAAGCCCTGGGCCGAGGCGAAGCGCATGTCGTTGGTGTCGAGCGCGTAGGGCACCACCAGGTGGGGCCGCTCCTCGCCGGCCACGTCGCCGTCGACCTCGACGGTCACCCAGTAGGGCAGGTCGTCGGCGTACGAGTCGCTGTCGTAGAGGAAGCCGCCGTGTTCCACCACCAGGCGCCGGGTGTTGGGTGAGTCCCGACCGGTGTACCACCCGGCCGGGGGCTCCCCCACCACTTCGGTGAGGATGCGCACGGCCTCGGCCACGTGCGCCCGCTCGGTGGCCTCGTCGACCTGCTGGTAGCTCAGCCAGCGGTAGCCGTGGCTGGCGATCTCGTGGCCGGCCTCGACGAAGGCCGCGGCAACCTCGGGGTTGCGCTCGAGCGCCATGGCCACCCCGAAGATGGTCAGGGGTAGGCCCCGGGACTCGAACAGGCGCAGCAGCCGCCACACCCCGGCCCGGCTGCCGTACTCGTAGAGCGACTCCATGGACAGGTGGCGGTCCGGGAACGCCGCCGCCCCGATGATCTCGGACAGGAAGGTCTCCGACGCGGCGTCGCCGTGCAGCACCGAGGCCTCGGCCCCCTCCTCGTAGTTGAGGACGAAGTTGACGGCGATGCGGGCCCCGCCCGGCCAGTCGGCCTGGGGCGGGGTGCGGCCGTAACCGACCAGGTCGCGGGGGTAGGCGACGTCACGGGGGTAGGCGGCGTCACGGGGGTGGGGGGCCACAGCGGGAGCTCCTCAGCCGAGGTGGGGTTCGGACAGGACGGTGAGGAAGTCGGGCAACCGTTCCTCCAGGGCCGATCGGCGCACCAGGCCCTGCGCCGTGGCCGCGGCCTGGAAGGCGGCCACCACCGTGGGGTCACAGGGGGCGGCGGCCTGGCCCGGAGCCAGGGTGAAGCTGATGGTGCAGCCGGTGGCCTCGGCGATGATGGCCACGGTGAAGCGCAGGTGCTCCACCGACGCGGCCAAGCGGACATCGTCGAGGTCGCGTAGGTCCAGACCCAGCGTGACCAGGCCGGGGACGATGTTGCGGGCGTTGGGGCTCACATCGATGGTGCCCACGGTGGCCACCCGAAGGTGCCCTTCGAGGGCCAGGTTCTCGACGGCCAGGGTCACGTGGGCTGCGGCCACCAGGGCATCGCGGCGCAGGTCCATGGGGGTGGTGCCGGCGTGGTTGGTCTGGCCCTCGATGACCACGTCGACGGGCTGGCGGCCGGTGATGCCGGTGACGACGCCCAGGCACCCGTCGAGGCGGCCGGCGTCGATGACGATGTCGAAATGGCTGCCGAGCACCAGGGGCGGGGGGACGTCGGGGCCGGTGGGCCCCGGGCTACGGCCGATGAGGTTGCCGGCGGCATCGACGCTGGTCACCAGGCCGGCCTCGTTCATCCAGCGGGCCACCAGGTCGCGCCCGGCCACGTCGAGCTCGGAGTAGGCGGGGCGGTTGGCGCCCCCGCCGGGGCGGGCACCGAGGTCACCGAGCTCGTCGAGGCGAGCCAGCATGCGGGCGCCGTCGAGGATGGGGGGCAGTGCGGCGGCGTCGGCCGCCGGTCCCGCGTCGGGGGCCATGGTCAGGCCCGGCCCAGCAGGGCGACGGCCGCGGCGTTGGCGGCCATGTGGGCCTGGTAGGCACGCCAGCCGCCGAGGTCGGCGATGTCGAGCACCTTGTCGCCGGCCACGATGCGCTCGGGCTGCAGCTCCATGGCGTTGACGATCTGGCCGTCGTCGAGCTCGATGGTGCCGATCTCGAGCTCGGACGGCTCCGAGGGCAGCAGGGAGTCGAAGAGGATGGCCTCGTCGATCTCGTAGAGCTCACCGTCGATGGACCGGCCCCCCTCGTCGACGGGGAACAGCCCGGGGAAGGCGTCGCGCACGGCGAAGAAGCGGTAGCGGGGGGCGGTCCGGGCGGGGCCGACGAAGGTGGCGCCGGCGATGGTGTGGTGGGCCTTCTGGCCGGACATGGCCGTCCCGTTGAGGAACATGCGGCGCAAGGGAGCTCCCGGGAGGTCAGGGGGGCGCGGCGAATCGACGCCGAATCGACCGTAGTCCTGTCACCCCAGGTCAGACTGGTTGCGAGCGAAAGTTAGCTCGCGCTCGGGTGACCCCGCCGCCCCCAACAGCAGATCGCCCCGGGCGAGCTAGCCCAACCGCACCGGGATGGAGCGGGGGCCGCGGACCTGGCCACCGTTCCAGTGCACGTCGGCCCCCTCGACGAGGGAGAACTTGGGGAAGCGGAGCAACCACTCCTGCACGGCCACCTGCAGTTCCATGCGGGCCAGGTTCGAGCCCAGGCAGCGGTGGATGCCCAGCCCGAAGGCGGCGTGGCGGTTCTGCTGGCGATCGATGAGGACATCTTCGGGATCCTCGAACACGTCGGGATCCCGATTGCCGGCGGGGAAGGGCAGCAGCACCCGGTCACCGGGGCACAGCTGCTGACCTCCGAGGGTGGTCTCTTCCTTGACGATGCGGGCCATGGTCACCGGGGAGTAGGCCCGGAGGAACTCTTCGATGGCCGTGGGGATGAGCTCGGGCTCGGCCACCAGCCGGTCACGGTCCTCGGGGTGGGTGGCCAGGTGCCACAGGCTGGACCCGATGGAGCTCCACGTGGTGTCGATGCCGGCCACGAGGATGAGGAAGCACGTGCCCAGCAGGTGCTTCTCGCCCAGGGGCTCGCCCCCCTCGAGGCGCACGTCGATCAGGTAGGACAGCAGGTCGTCGGGCCGGTCACCGTCGGCGATGCGCTGGGCGATGAGGTCCTTGAAGTAGGCCAGGACCTCCTTGGTGGCGATGCGGCCGACCTCCTGGTCCATGACGCCGAGCTGGAGGATCCGGGTCACCCAGTCGGTGAACTGGGCCTCTTCGGCGTCGGGCACGCCCAGCATCTGGGAGATGATCCGCACCGGGATGTGCTGGGCGTAGTCACAGGCGGCGTCGGCCATGCCGTCGCCCCGGGCCTCGATGGCGTCGAGCAGCTCGCGGGCGATGCCTCGGCTCACCGGCTCCATGCGGGCCACGGGCTTGGGCGAGAAGGCCGGCAGCAGCAGGCGCCGCGTCCACGTGTGCTCGGGCAGGTCCGAGGTGATGGGCGGCGCCGTCAGCAGCGGGCCCTGACCCGGTCGGGTGCCCGAAACCGCCGAGGTCACCGACGAGAAGTGCTGGGTGTCATGGGTGACGGCGACCAGGTCCTCGTAGCGGCTGGGCATCCACGTGCTGCCGTCACGCTCGGTGTGGGCGACGGGACACGTCCCCCGCAACCCGGCCCACACGGGGTAGGGATCGGCGACGAACTCGGGATCGAATATGTCGAAGTCCGTGGCCCAGTCGGTCACCGGCTCGTTCGTCGTCATAGCGGCGCACACCCCCAGCAGTGGTGCGACGCGCCCCGCGACGCACATGCGGTGACTCTAGTCACTCGGGGCGGGCTCGGGCCGGGCCGGGGGCGGGCGACTCGACCGGGGTGGGCCGTCCCGGGGAGACTGCCGCCCGTGCCCCGACCCCTCGCCGGGACCCTGGTCTTCATCACCTCCGCCGCCGTGCTCGTGCTCGAGACCCTGGCCGGCCGTCTGCTTGCCCCCTACGTGGGGGTGACCCTGGAGACGTTCACCGCCATCATCGGCACCGCCCTGGCCGGCATCGCCCTGGGCACGTGGATCGGTGGCAGCCTGGCCGACCGCACCGACCCCCGACGCCTGCTCGGACCCCAGCTCGTCCTCGGCGGCGTGCTCACCCTGCTCGCCGTGCCCGTGATCCGGGCCATCGGTCCCAGCTTCGCCACCGCCGAACCGTCCTCCATGCTCATACTCGCCCTGAGCAGCGTGTTCCTGCCCGCCTGCGCGCTGAGCACGGTCCCCCCGGCCGTGGTCAAGGCCAGCCTGGCCGACCTGGGTGAGACCGGTCGGGTGGTGGGTCGCCTGTCGGGCCTGGGCACGGCCGGGGCCCTGTTCGGCACCTTCGTGACCGGGTTCCTGCTCGTGGCCGCCCTACCCACCCCCGCCATCCTCACCGTGCTCGGCCTGGTGCTGGTGGTGGGGGGCACGGCGCTGTGGATCTGGTTGCGGCGCCAGGATCTGGCCCTGGCCGCCCTGGTGCCGCTGCTGGTGGTGGGGGCCGGGGGCACGGCGCTGACCCTGACCGTCGACGGCCCGTGCGAGACGGAGAGCGCCTACTTCTGCGCCCGGGTGCTGGAGGAGACCGATCCGGCCCGGCCCGACGGTCGCATCCTCGCCCTCGACACGCTGGAGCACTCCTACGTCGACCTGGCCGATCCCACCCACCTCGAGTTCAGCTACACCCGCCTGCTGGCCTCGGCCATCGACGTGACCAGCCAGGGTCCGCTCGACGCCGTGCACATCGGCGGTGGTGGCTTCACCATGCCCCGGTGGCTGGCCGCGACCCGGCCCGGTTCGACGGGAGTGGTCCTCGAGCTCGACCCCGTGCTCGTCGACCTGGCCCGTGACGAGCTGGGCCTGGTCACGTCCGATGAGCTGCAGGTGCGGGTGGGTGACGGGCGCCTGGGGGTGCGGGAGCTGGCGCCGGACAGCGCCGACCTGGTCATCGGCGACGCCTTCGGCGGGGTGGCCGTGCCCTGGCACCTGACGACCAGGGAGTTCATCTCCCAGATCGCCGACGTGCTCCGTCCCGACGGCCACTACCTGATCAACGTGATCGACCGCTACCACCTCCGCTTCCTGCGGGCTGAGCTGGCCACCGTGCAGCAGGTGTTCCCCGAGGTGGCCGTGGTGTCGCTGCCCCGGCGCTTCGAAGGGGCCGGGGGCAACTTCGTGGTCGTGGCCGGCTACGAGGCCGTCGACGCCGACGCCCTGGTGGCCGCGGCGGCCGCCCGGGGCCTGGACGTGATCGTGCTGGCCGGGGCCGAGCTCGACGAGTTCGTCGGCGGCGCCCAGGTCCTCACCGACGACTTCGCCCCCGTCGACCAGCTCCTCCAGTCCGGCTGACCCACCCGGCATCGCCGCAGACCGGCCAGCGGGCTGGGCCTTCGGTGGCGGGCCGGCGGCGCGCTGGGCCTTCCGCGGCCGGCGGCGAGGCGTGCACGATCCTGTACCGCAGGCGTGGGAGATCGTGCACGGCCCACGCGGCGACAGCCCGTCGACGTCGATCCACCTACGGTCTTCGGTTTCGTACCTGCTGTCATCAGGCTTTCGCGAAGGTCTGTGTACCGCCCAGGTTCAGTACCTTTCGCGGAAGCCGGCCCCAGGAACTGCACCAGGAGAGGCGCCCGGGCGCGGATGCCCCCGAATCGACGGCGAATCGACTACCCGGGGGCCAGGCCACGGTGAGTGGGCACAGGACCGCCGGGCCGACCGGCCCGGCGCCGGGACCGCAGCGCCGGTCGGTGGCGGGCCGGGCGCCAGGGTCAGAAGAGGCGCTTGGAGGCGAGGGCGGCGCCGGCGCTGAGGGAGGCCATCTTGGCCCAGGCCACGTCGGGGGCGACCACGCCGAAGCCCGCCGCGGTGTCGAAGCCGCAGTCGGTGCAGGCCAGCACCCGGCGAGGGTCCCCGACCGCCACTGCGACCCGTTCGATGCGGTCGGCCACGACCTCGGGGTGCTCCACGTAGTTGGTGGTCACGTCGACCACCCCCGCAGCCACCAGCATCCCCTCGGGCAGGGGGTTGCGACCCAGCTGGCGGTACTCGTGCTCGTGGCGGGGGTTGGCCATGGACAGCAACAGGGCCCCCACGTCGGCCTGGTACAGGTGGTCCAACAGGTCGGCCAGGTCCACGTCGTGCACGTGGGGCCCGCCGTAGTTGCCCCAGCACACGTGCAGCCGGATCCGGTCGGCCGGCAAGCCCTCGGTGGCCCGGTTGATGGCCGCCACCACCAGGTCGACGAAGGCCAGGAAGTCGGCCAGCGGCTTCCCGGCGAACAGGCCGTGGTGCTCCATGGCCAGGTCGGGGGCGTCGATCTGCAGCACGAACCCGGCGTCGATGACCCGGCGGTACTCGACCGACAACGCATCGGCCACGGCCACGACGTAGTCCTCGAGCGTGGGGTAGTGCCGGTTGGCCATGGCCGCGGCGATGATGCCCGGCGACGGACAGGTCAGGAACGTCTCGGTGAACCGGCCCCCGGCCGCCCGGGTCAGGCGGTCGAGCTCGGCGTCGATGGCGGCCGTATCCCCGTAGCGCACCTCGCCGATGGCCATGGGCGGCCGCACCAGGCTGACCGCCTGCCCCGAGCGCTGGCGGTCACGCACAGCTGCGAAGCCGGGGAAGTCGGCCATGTCCTGCCACACCCGGGGCTCGTCCCCCCGCCCCCCGAAGCCCGACATGCGGTGCTGCACGTAGGTGAAGAAGCTCTCCCGCCCCTGTTCACCGTCGTTGCCCACGTCGATGCCCGCCGCCAGCTGCTGCTCGACCACCACAGGCACGGCGGCATCGATGGCGGCGGCCAGCTCGGACCCGTCCACCGCCTCACGGTGGTTGACCTTGGCCAGCAGCTCCACCAGGGCCGGGGGCCGGGGCAGGCTGCCGGCGTGGGTGGTCAGGATGCGGTGCTCACTGCGTTGCACGTTCCCCCCAGGGATGCCCACACCCCTCGGAGGGTGACGGTCGGCATACCGTACCGAGCCCGGCCCAGCCTCACCCCGCGTGCCCCACCCCCCATTGCCCCCCAGTGAACGCAGGGTTTCCCCCGATCCAACTCCCAGGGTCCGAACGTACGGTCTCCACATGACCTCGATTCGCCGCCCCGCCGCCCCCACCAGCGACTTCCAGCGCCGGGTGATGCCCCTCCTCGATGTGAACGCTCGCATCCAGCGGGCCCTCGCCCACCAAGAGCGTTCAGCCACCGCCTCGGAACGGGGTTCGGCCGCCTGACCCCTCTGACCTGCGACCACGCTCCGTCAACGGAGCGATTGCCGGACCTCCCCCGGACCGTTACCGTGAGCGCTGTCACGAAACCGTAAAGGAAGCAGGGCGTCGGCGGAACGACGTGCCCTTCTCGCGGTCAGCCCCGTGACGGTCAGATGTCGCTGACGTCGTTCGACGTCGGCGGCTCACGAGCCCTGCCCGACGACTGTCCGTCGTCGGCCCGGCATCCGGAGGCGAGCACCCATGGCGGGAACGACACGATTGCCTCGACGACCGCGCCCGTGGCCGGTCTTCGAGCCCCACAGCCACGATCGGCCGGCCCCCGAGGCCCCCGGCGACGACCCCGCCGGCGAGGGCACCCCCGACCCCGCCACCGAGGTGGGCGCCGACGGCACGACCGGCACACCCGGCCAGGGCACGCCCGATCCCGGCAACGGCACCATCGGCGCCGGCCGGAACCGGGGTGGCCCCAGCCTCGGTCGCCGGGAGATCCTGCTGGCCGCCGGCGTCGGTGCCGCCAGCCTGGCGTGCACGAACCTGCCGGGCATGCCCGTGGCCACGTCCGTCGCCCCCGGTGCCCCCACCACCACGGCACCGGCCGGGCCCCCCCGGTTCGCCCTCGGCCCCCCCGGTCCCCCCGACGCCGACGCCACCGACGCCGACCGTGCCCGTGCCCCCGGGCAAGACCCCCATCGGCACCCCGCCCGTGCCCGACCCCAACCTGCCGCCCTCGCCACCGCCGGGTTCGGGCACCCCTCCCGGGGGCCCCGTCGTCACCCCACCGACGACCGTGCCGTCCACCACGGTCCCGCCGACCCCGACGACGACCACCCCGCCGCCCACGACGACCACGACCGAGCCGCCGACCACGACCACGGCGGCCCCGACGACCACGGCCGCGCCGACCACCACGACCACGGCGCCGACCACGACGACGGCGCCCACCAGCCCGACCACAGGCCCCACCACCAGCACCACGGCGGCAACGACCACGACCACGGCGGCGCCCACCACCACCACCCAGCCCACCACGACCACCACGACCCCACCCCCGGTGACGGGTTCACCCAGCGCCGAGGCCGCCCTCGTCCTGCGCCGGCTCACCTACGGGGCCACGCCCGTGCTCCAGGCCGAGGTGGCCACCCTGGGGGTGGCGGCGTTCATCGAGCAGCAGCTCATGCCCGACGCCCTCGACGACGGCGAGCTCGACGGCCTGCTCAGCGGGTTCGCCACGCTGGGCGCCACCAACAAGGCCAACGTCGACAAGAACCTCGACGAGCTGCGCCACGCCCTGGCCCTGCGGGCCCTGGTCAGTCGGCGCCAGTTGTTCGAGGTCATGGTCGACGTGTGGAACAACCACTTCACCGTGGCCCTCGAAGAGGACGGCCGCTGGCGCCACCTCAAGATCAGTGACGAGGCCGAGGTGGCCCGGGCCCACGCCCTGGGCAGCTTCGCCGACCTGCTCACGGCCAGTGCCCACAGCCCGGCCATGCTCGTCTACCTCGACAACTACAAGAGCAACGCCAAGTCCCGCTCGGGCATCAACGAGAACTACGGGCGGGAGCTGCTCGAGCTGCACACCCTGGGCATCATCGACGGCCAGCAGGTGTACACCGAGGAAGACGTGCAGGGCGTGGGCCTGGTGCTGTCGGGCTGGTCGGTCGACACCGACGACAAGGTCGACACGTTCCGGTTCCGGGCCGACTACCACCACACCGGGCCCGTCTCCATCCTCGGCGGCGCCTGGTCGACCCCGGGCCGGGCCGACGACGCCGGCTACCAGGACGGCGTCGACCTGATCGCCTTCCTGGCCCGGCACCCCTCCACCGCCCGCCACCTGGCCTACAAGCTCGTCCGCCACTTCGTGGCCGACGAGCCCCCTCCCGCCCTGGTGGCGGCGGCGGCCGAGGTCTACCTGGCCAACGACACCGCCATCGTCCCCGTGCTGCGCCACATCTTCGCCAGCGCCGAGTTCGCCGCGTCGACGGGCATGAAGGTGCGCAAGCCCTTCGAGCACCTGCTGGCCGTGCTGCGCACCCTGGGCTCCACGGTGGAGGCGGCCGCGGACAGCAACGGTGCCGGCAGCGTGCGCTCGCTCCTCTCCGCCGCCGGCCACACCCCCTACGCCTGGCCCAACCCCGACGGCTACCCCGACACGGCCGACGCCTGGGTGAGTTCGTACGGGCTGCTGCAGCGGTGGAACGCGGCCGGTCGCCTGGCCGGCAACTCCATCAACGGCATCCGCAGCGACCTGGCCACCCTGCTGCCCGCTCCCCTGCCGGCCACGGCCGGTGAGCTGGTCGACGCCCTGGCCGGCCGCCTGTTGGACAACCCCCTGGCCGAGGCCGAGCGGGCCGCGGCCCTCGTCGTCCTGGGCAAGGCCGCCGGCGACACCACCACCGGCCTCGACCCCGCCAACGGGCTGCGCTCCCTGGTGGGCGTGCTCCTCTCGTCCCCCTCGTTCCAGCTGCGTTGAGAAGGACCCCTCCCATGGCACGACACCTCTCCCACGATCCTTCCCGCCCCTCCAGCTCCCCTGATCCCTCCCGCGCCGGCGCCCACAGCTGTGACGACCCCGGGTGCTCGACGGCCGGCCGCAGCGGGCTCTCCCGGCGCCGCTTCCTGACCGGGTCGGCCCTCGGCGGCGGCCTCCTGCTCACCGCCGGTGGGGTGAGCTCCCGGCTGGCCTTCGGCACCCCCAACGACCCCACCACGGGCGACACCCTGGTGGTGCTGTTCCTACGGGGCGGGGCCGACGGCCTCAGCCTGGTGCCGCCCTACGCCGAGCAGGCCTACCGCGACCTGCGGCCCACCATCGCCGTGCCCGGACCGGGCCGGGCCGGGGGGGCGCTGGACCTCAACGGCTTCTTCGGCCTGCACCCGGCCATGGCCGCGCTCTACAACGGGCCCTGGTCACGGGGGCAGCTGGCCGTCATCAACGCCACGGGCTGGCCCCGCGAGGTCACCACCACCCGCAGCCACTTCGAGGCCCAGGACTACTGGGAGCGCTCGTCGACCACCCCCTCGGTGCGCAACGGTTGGGTGGCCCGCCACCTGGCCAGCATCGGGGCCACCGACAACGTGCCCGCCATGGGCTGGGGTTCGCAGCTCCAGGTCAGCCTGCGGGGCTTCAACGGCTCGGTGTCAACCGGGCGCCTCAACAGCTTCGGGCTGCGGGGCTTCCCCGGCGGTGACGTCCCCGAGGTCGAGGCGGCGTTGGGCACCATGTACGGCGGGGCCGCCGACCCCCTGGGCCCCACGGGCACCGCCCTCCTCGGGGCCATCGACTCCCTGGTCGGGGCATCGGACCTGCCCGTGGGCAACGGGGTCACCTACCCCACCGACGGCCTGTCCACCAGCCTCAAGGAGGTGGCCCAGGTCATCAGGGCCAACGTGGGACTGCGGGCCGCCGCGCTCGACGTGGGCGGCTGGGACCTGCACGACGACATGGGCACCTCGACCGATGGCCCCATGGCCGGGCGGGCCGGGCAGGTGGGCCAGGCCCTGACCGCCTTCGCCGACGACCTGGGCGACCTGATGGGCGAGGTGACCGTGGTGGCCATGAGCGAGTTCGGCCGCACGTCCAAGGAGAACGGCAACCGGGGCACCGACCACGGCCGGGGCTCGGTCATGTTCGTCATGGGCGGTGGCATCCGCGGCGGCCTGTACGGCCAGTGGCCCACCCTGCTCGACGACACCGATCCCGATCGGGACCTGACCGTCACCACCGACTTCCGCACCGTGCTGGCCGAGCTGTTGACCGTGCGCCTGCAGAACCCCGCCCTCGACCAGGTCTTCCCCGGCTTCACCGCACCCCCGGCCCTGGGCCTGGCCAAGCCCGCCCTGGTCGGTGCGGGGTGAGCGGCCGGGGCACGCACAAGGCCGGCCACCTGTCGGCCCCCCGTCGGGCCCGCCCCGGCGCCGGTGCCATGCCTCGCATGCTGCTGGCACCGTTGTGCCTGGCCCTGGGCTCGGGGGCCTTCGTCTTCAGCCACGCCTCGCCCCCTGATCCCGTGCGCCTGACGCCACCGGGGCAGGTGGCCCTGGCCGGAGCCACGGCGCCACTCGACCTGGGGGCGTCGAGCACCGCGGCGGCGGGCGAGCAGGCCGCGGCTGTGCCCGCCACGGCGGCCGCGGTGGCCGGCCCCGCCGCACCCGTGGCCCCGACTACTGCGCCCGGCACCCCCCAGGCGGGGTCGGGTGACGTGAGCCCGCCCGCGCCCGCCGCGGCCGTGGCCACCACGGTGGCCCAACCCACCCCGGCGTCGGCCGACGAGGCCCAGGTCCTCGACGTGTTGGGCATCGTCTTCGACCTGGCCCGGCCCTTCGCCCAGAAGGCCGCCTACGTCGAGGGTGCCGACGGCCTGGCCCCCCTCTACGAGCGGTTCGTCAGCGTGGGCGGCCAGTTGGGCCAGATCGAGCTCCGCCCCCGTGACGTGGTGGCGGGGACGGACGAGGCCCAGTTCACCTTCGACGCCCTGCTCGACGGCACCACCATCCGCCAGGGGATCCCCGGGACCATGCGCCGAGTGGGACCGGCCTGGCAGCTGACCCGCACCTCGATGTGCCTGGCCCTGACCCTGACCGGGCTGGCCTGCCCGGCCTGAGCCGATCCCCCGACGTACCCGATACCTCACCCCGACCCGCCATCCGCCCGACCGAGCTCGACCGCCAAGGAGCGTCCTCAGCCATGTCGAACCGTCCCCGCACCACCTCCCGCCTCCGCGCCCTCACCCGGGTGCGTCCCCGGGCCCTGCCCATCGCCCTCACCGTCGTCGGCCTGGGCCTGACCGCGGCGTGCGCGGCCGGTGGGGGTCTGCCCCCCGGCGTGACCGTGCCCCCGGTGGGCACCGTGCCCACCACGGCGTTGCCCACCACCACCCTGCCGGCCACGACCGTTGCGCCGACGACCACGACCACGGCTGCACCCACCACCACCAGCACCGAAGCCCCGACGACGACCACGGGCCTGCCTCCGGCCAGCTCCCCGAGGGTGGCGTTCGTGGAGCCCGCCAACGGCGCCACGGTGACCAGCCCGGTGACGGTGAAGCTGGTGGCCGAGGGCTTCGAGATCGAGGCGGCAGGCCTGTCACGACCCGGGGCCGGCCACTTCCACCTGCTCATCGACCGGCCCTGCCTGCCCACCGGCCAGGAGGTGCCCCGGGACACGAACCACATCCACCTCGGCAACGGCCAGGCCCAGACCACCCTCACCCTGGCGCCCGGCCCCCACACCATCTGCCTCCAGGCCGGTGACGGTCTGCACCGGGCCCTGGCCCTGACCTCGACGTTGAGCCTGAACGTGGTGGCCAGCTGACACGGACGGGGGGCCGGCTGCTGGCCAGCCGATCTGGCAGCGGTGGCGGGTTCCGCACCGCAGCCTCCGATGAGCTCCTCGATCAGCGCAGGTGCTCGTCGAAGAAGCTGATCAGCTGGGGCCACAGCTCGTGGGCCGGGCCCTCGCGGTACGAGGGCCGGTAGTCGGCCAGGAAGGCGTGGCCGGCGTCGTCGAAGACCTTCAGGGTCACGTCGGCGCCGGCGGCCTCCAGACGCTCCTCGACCTGGGCCAGCACGGCCGGTGACGGGTTGTCGTCCTCGACCCCGCCGACGAGGAAGATGGGTGCTGTCACCCTCGCCACCAGGTCGATGACGGCGGTCGGACGCTGGTCGGTGGTGGCGTGGTCGGGCGTGGCCCGGTCGACGAAGCCACCCCAGCAGTCGATGGCCGCGTCGACCTCGGAGCTGGACAGGGCGAAGAGGAGGGTGTGGCGGCCGCCCGAACAGAAGCCGATGCAGCCGACCTTGCCGGTAGCGCCCTCGAGGCCCCGTAGGTAGACAGCGGAGGCCTCGAGGTCGGCGACGGCCTGAGCGTCGGGCAGGGCGAACACCTTGGCGCGGACGTCCGGGTAGTCCGTGGGGTCGGGCAACTCCCCCCGGGTGTAGAGGTTGGGGGCAAGGGCGTCGAAGCCGGCCGCGGCGAAGCGTCGAGCCAGGTCGGCGATGTGGTCGTTGGGTCCGAAGGCCTCGTGGATGACGATGATCGAAGGCCGGGGACCATCGTGCGCCGGCCGGGCCAGGTAGCCGTCGATGTCGCCCGCCGCCGTCGGCACGCTCACCGCCGAAGCGGTGATGGCATCAGCATCGGTCACGGCGCCAGGTACGGCCATGGCGGTCCCCCACGAGCTCAGCCAGCCAGCGACCCCCCGCCGACCGTGCGGGCCGGACCCTAGCCCGTCGCTCCGACGGAGCGGCGGGCTGCGCCTGCGCTAGAGCAGGGACCAGGGGGTGTGCTGGCCGGTGCCGTCCCAGGCGGCCAGGCGGGCCCGGGCTTCGCGCTCGTGGGCGGCCGAGAGTTGGCGGTGGGACAGCGACCATGCCGTGACCCACAGCTCGTAGGCACGGCACAGGGCGGCCATGCCCTCCCAGCGGCGGGGATCCGCACCGTAGGCCGCCACCCAGGCGTCGGCCCCGGCGGGGTCGGCCCCGTAGCGGTCGATGGCCACCAGGGTGGGGGCCAGGTCGTAGGACGCCGGCCCCATCCCGGCCAGCTCCAGGTCGGCGAGCACGGGCCCGTCCGGTCCCACCAGCACGTTGCCCACGTGGAGGTCGCCGTGGACCAGGGCCGTGCCCAAGGGGTCGTCAGCGGCCAGTCGGGTCCAGGCCGCCCTCAGCTCCCGAGCGGCGGCGTCGAGCAGGTCCATCTCGGCTAGGGCCGTGTGGCCCAGACGGCGGGCCCCGTCGACCTGGGCCGCCGACGCCGCGAAGGGGTCGAGGTCGCCGACCTCCGGCAATGGCGGTCGGGTGGCATCGTGCAGTTGGCGGGCCAGGGCGCCCAGGGTCGCCGCCGTCACCACCCCGGGGCGGTGCGCGACCTCGGCCCACACGCTCATGACCGCCCCGTCCTCACCAACGCCGGAGAGGTGGACGGGCTGATCGGTGGGCCCGGCCAGGCGCACGGCGGGGACCCCGGCGCCCTCCAGCACCCGGGCCACCACCACCTCGCGTTCGACCTCGTCGACGTCACCAGCCACGTCGGGCCGGACCCGCACCACCCAGCCTCCCGCAGCCAACAACCACGAGCGGCCCGACCGGAGCACGGTCACGGGGTCGTCGCCGTGGTTGCGGACCAACCAGGCCCGGGCACTGTCGGCGAAGCCGGCGTACTCGGCAGAGCCGGCGAAGTCGCTCATCAGTCGGGCGTCAGGCCCGGGCGATGACGACCGGCGTCTTGGCCGACTGCAGCAGCTGCATGGGCACCCGGCCCAGGAAGGTGCGGTGGAACAGGCCCCGGCTACGGGTGCCGACCACGATGGCGGCGGCGCCGTGGGCCTGGGCCAGGTCCTCGAGCACGGCCACGGCGTTGCCGGCGTCGACCTTGAGCTCGACGGGAGCGGCCTCGGTGGCCTCGTCCGTCACCACCCGCTCGGCCTCGCGCTGGTTGCGGTACTTCCAGTTGTCGAGGTCGGCGTGGGGGTAGGAATCGGCTTGGGGGTCATAGGCCAGGGCCGCGGTGATGGGGGCGGACAGCGCCGGGGCGGCGTCCACGCCCAACGCAGGGCGGCCTTGGAGCCGTGGGAACCGTCGACGCCCACCAGCAGGGGGGCACCGGGGCGCAGCTCGGACCCCGGGGGCACGATGACCAGGTCGGTGTCGATGTGGTGGGCCAGGTGGTGGGCCACGCTGCCCAGGCCCAGGGAGCTGTAACCACCCCGGCCCCGGGTGCCGATCACGACGAGGTCGGCGTTCCAGTCACTGGCCGTGGGGCCCAGGGTGTGGCGGGCATCGCCCTCGGTGGTGATGGAGGTGATCTGGTCGTCGCCGAGCCCGGCGTCGGCCAGCCAAGCGGCCAGTTCGGTGTCACCGGCGGCCTTGCGGGCCTCGGTGCCGGCGCTGTCGTCCTCGCCCGGGCTGGCGTAGCTGTGGGCCACCAGCAGCTGGGCGCCCTCGACCTTGGCCAGGGCTGCGGCCCAGCGCACTGCGGCCTGGGCGTTCTCGGACCCGTCGGTCCCGACCATGATCCGTTCCACCACAGTGCTCCCTCGTCGGTGCCCATCGTGCCGGTTCGGCGCCCAGCGCCGTCGTCCGGCCTGCGACGGTAGCGGAGGCGAGCGGGCGACAACCGTTCGACGCTCCCGGTGAGGACTCGACCACATAACGTCGCCGCCCGGCTGTGGTCGTCCCCGGGCTCAAGCCGGCGTGGACACGGTGAGGAGGAACTCACCCTCGTCGGCTCCGAAGACGGCCTTGGTCGTCAGCCCCGCCGCAGCCAGCTCGGCCTCGACCTGGGCCACGGTGAACTTGGTGCTGATCTCGGTGCGCAGCTCCTCGCCGGCCTCGAAGTCGACGTCGAGGTCGAGGTCGGCCAGGTGCACGTGCTGGGGAGAACCGGCCACCAGGCGCATCTCGATGCGACCCTCGGCCTCGTCCCACACGGCCCGGTGGGCGAAGGCGTCGACGTCGAAGTCCCCCGACAGCTCCCGGTTCAACACCCGCAACACGTTGCGGTTGAACTCGGCCGTGACCCCCGCAGCGTCGTCGTAGGCCGCCCGCAGCCGGTCCCGGTCCTTGACCAGGTCGGAGCCCAGCAACAGCCAGTCCCCGGGCTTGAGCCCCCGGGCCACGTCGGCCAGGAACACGGCCCGCTCACCGGGGTCGAGGTTGCCGATGGTCGAGCCCAGGAAGGCCACCAGGCGGCGACCCCGGCCGGGCAGGCGGTCGAGGTGGCGGCTGAAGTCGCCCACCACGGCGTCCACGTCGACCCCGTAGGCCTCCGAGATGTCGGCCGACGCCGCCTCCATCACCTCCACGCTCACGTCGAGGGGGGCGTAGAGGCGCAGCGTGCCCGCACGGGCCAGGGCGTCGAGCAGCACCCGGGTCTTCTCCGACGTGCCCGAACCGAGCTCGACGAGGGTGTCGGCCCCGGTCAACGCGGCGATCTGGTCGGCGTGGCGCTCGAGCAGGGCCCGCTCGGCCCGGGTCGGGTAGTACTCGGGCAGCCGGGTGATCTCGTCGAAGAGCAGGCTGCCCCGCTCGTCGTAGAACCACACCGGGGGCAGGGTCCTGGGTCTCGACGTCAGCCCGCCGAGCACGTCACGTACCAGGTTGGACCGCAGCTCCCCGGGCTCGAGGGCGACGTCGACGGTCACCGTCGGTCGGGTGGAGGTGGCGTGGGTGGAGGCGGGGCGGGAAGACGTCACAGCTGGTTCCTCACGGTTGGCTCGATCAAGGGGCGGGCGCTCACAGGTCGCGGGCCAGGCGCACGCCGGCGAAGGGCCACCGGGACGACGGCGGGAAGAAGTTGCGGTACGAGCCCCGCACGTGGCCGGCGGGGGTAGCGCAGCACCCGCCCCGCAGCACGTGCTGGTTGACCATGAACTTGCCGTTGTACTCACCGATGGCGCCCTCGGCGGCCCGGAAGCCGGGGTAGGGCAGGTACGCGCTCGACGTCCACTCCCACACGTCGCCGAAGAGCTGGCGAGGGCCCGAGCCGGCCGGGGCGGGCAGGGGGTGGAGCACGTCGAGGTCGAGCACGCGGGCCTGGGCCAGGGCCGAAGCGGGCTGGGCCGCAGCCACCGTCTCCCACTCGAACTCGGTGGGCAGCCGAGCATCGGCCCAGCGGGCGAAGGCGTCGGCCTCGTAGTAGCTGACGTGGCACACGGGCTGGGCGGGATCGATGTCGAGGCGCCCGGCCAGGGTGTAGGCGCTCCACGCCCCGCGATCCTCGTCCCGCCAGTACAGGGGGGCTTCCCAGTCGGCGGCCTGGGCCGTGGCCCACCCGTCGGACAGCCACAGCTCGGGGCGGCGGTACCCACCGTCGGCCATGAAGGCCAGCCAGTCGCCGTTGGTCACGGCCACGTCGGCCACGGCGAAGGGGTGCAGGTAGGCGGTGTGGCGGGGGGACTCGTTGTCGTAGGCGAAGCCCGCGTCGTCGGCGTGGCCCACCTCGACGAGCCCTCCGGGGTGCGATGTCCACCCCAGGTCCCCGGCGGCAGCCGCCGAGGCTGCGCTCCCACCGGTGCCCGCCCAGCGGTACACGGGGTCGAGGGGGTTGTGGGACAGCACGTGCTTGATGTCCATGACCAGCAGCTCCTGGTGCTGCTGCTCGTGGTTGAGGCCCAGGGTGACGAGCTCGGCCACGTCGTCGGCCACGGGCCCGTCGAGCAGTTGGGCCATGGCCCGGTCGACGTGGGCCCGGTAGTCACCCACCTCCTCGACGCCGGGGCGGGTGATCAGGCCCCGGCTCACCCGGGGGTACCGGGGGCCAGCAGCCACGTAGTACGAGTTGAAGAGGAAGTTGTAGCGCTCGTCGAGAGGGCGGTAGCCGGCCAGGTTGGGGCGCAGGACGAAGGTCTCGAAGAACCAGGTCGTGTGGGCCCGGTGCCACTTGGTGGGGCTGGTGTCGGGCATGGACTGGACCGTCTGGTCCTCGGCCGACAGGGGCTCGGCCAGGGCGTCGGTCAAGGACCGCACCTGGGTGTAGCGGGCGGCAAGGCCGTCCTGGTGCTCGACCGGCGGCGGTCCACCACCCCCGTCGAGGGACCGGTGTTCGTTCTCGATGGCGGTGTCGACCACGTGCGCCTCCTCGGCCACCAGCTGCTCGTGCGCTGGCCCTTCCTCGTCCCCCAGCAAACCGGGGGCAGCGGGCTTGAGTTCCCGTAGCACCTGTCATCGCGCTGTCATGGAGGGTGTGTCGGACGCGGGGGGCGTGGAGGACGAGGGCCGCAGGGCGGGCGACCGTCCACCGCCCGCACCCGGCCGCGCCACCGCCGTGCAGGTGTCCCTGCTCGGTCCGGTCGAGCTGCGCACCGAGGCCGGGCCCGTGAGCCTGCGCCGGGGCCGCCAGCCCCTGTTGGTGGCGGCCCTGGCCCTGCGACCCCGCCTGGTCGTGGCCACGCGCCAGCTCGTGGACTCGTTGTGGCCGGCCGAGCTCCCCCGGGACCCCGACAACACGTTGCAGCAGCTCGTCTCCCAGGTGCGCCGGGCCCTCCAGGCCGACGGAGCCGCGCTGGCGACGGAGCCCGGGGGCTATCGCCTCGACGTGGCCGACGGCGACATCGACGCCGCCCGCTTCGAGGCCGAGCTCGACGGAGCCCGCAACGCCCTGGCCGCCGGCGATGGGCCCGGCGCCGCCACCCTGGCAACCCGGGCCCTGGGGCGGTGGCGGGGCCCGGCCCTGGGTGGGGTGGGCGCCGGTCCCCTGGCCGACCAGGCCGCCCTGTTGGAGCAACGCCGCCTGGCGGCCGGGCTGGTCCTGGCCGACGCCCGTCTGGCCACCGGGGACGCGGCTGCGGCAGTGGACCAGCTGGCCGCACTGGTGGCCGCCCACCCCTACGACGAAGAGCTGTGGAGCCGGTACCTGATGGCCCTGGGCGCCTCGGGGCGGGCGAACGAGGCCGTGCACCGCTACGAGGACCTGTGCCAGCGCCTGGCCGAGGATCGTGGCCTCAGCCCCGGTCCCCTGCTGCGCGACCTGCACGGCCGCCTGCTCCGTGAGGACCCCGCCCTGCTGGCCGCCCCCGCGGCCCCCGAGCCCGCGCCGGCCCGCCCGCCGCCGGCCACCGCCAGCGCCAGCGCCGCCGAGCGGGCCCGGGCTGCCCCCCGCCTCACCCGGCCCCGGACCACCTTCGTGGGCCGCCACGAAGAGCGCGCCGCGGTGGCGGAGCGCCTGACCCGGGCGGAGCGCCTGGTCACCATCGTGGGCCCCGCCGGCAGTGGCAAGACCCGCCTGGCCCTCGAGGTCGCCGCCGACCTCCAGGACGCCGACCGACGGGTGACGCTGGTGCGCCTCGACGCCGTGCGCGGCCCCGAAGGCGTGGCCGCGGCGGTGGCCGCCGCCGCAGGGTTGACCGAGGACGGTGGTCGTGACCTGCTCGAGGTGCTGGCCGAGCAGCTGGCCGGGCGCCTGCTGGTCCTCGACAACGTGGAGCACGTGCGGGGCACCGCAGCGCAACTGTGCGAGGCCCTGCTCGACCACTCCCCCTCCCTCGTCGTGCTGGCCACCGGCCGCCAGCGCCTGGGCATCCCCGGCGAGCAGGTCGTGCGCCTGGCCCCCCTGCCCATCCCCCGCACCGACGGCCTCGACGGGCTCGGAGGGTTCGGAGGGTTCGACGGCGATCCCACCGACCTGCGGGCCAACCCCGGGGTGGAGCTGCTGTTGGACCGGGCCGCGGCGGTGACGGGATCGGTGGGCTGGAACCCCGAGGAGGTGGCCGCCGCCGCCCGCCTCGTCGAACAGCTCGACGGGCTGCCCCTGGCCATCGAGCTGGTGGCGGCCCAGGCCGCGGCCCTGACCCTGCCCCAGCTGGCCGCCACCGTGGGCAGCCGCCTGGGTCTGCTGGAAGCTCCCCCCACCGGACGGCCCGACCGCCACACCCGCTTGGCCGATGCCATCGACTGGAGCGTCGACCTGCTCGACGAGCCCCAGCGCCAGTTGTTCACCGCCTGCGGCGTCTTCGCCGGCGCCTTCGACGTCGACGGGGCGGCCCGGGTGGCCGCCATCGATGCGGATGGGGCCCTGCCCCTGCTCGTGGCCCTGGTCGAGCGCTCCCTGCTCGAGCCGTCGGGGGGCAGGCCCGATGCCCCCGCCTTCCGCATGCTCGACACCCTGCGGGCCCACGCCCGGCGCCGCCTGGCCCGCACCGCGGCGTTGGCCGAGCACCGTGCCCGCCTGCTGGCCCACCTCGTCGAGCTCGGCGAGGCCAGCGACCAGGGCCTGCGGGGTCCCGAGCAGCGCTGCTGGCTGCAACGCCTCGACGTGGTGGCCGCGGATACGGCCGATCTGTTGGCCTACGCCCTCGACGAGGACCAGCGCGAGGCGGCCACCCGCCTGGTGGCCGCCTACGGCCGCTACTGGGACTGGCGGGGCCGCCTGCACGAGGCCGACCGGGCCACCGCCGCCGTGCTCAGCCGCATCCGCCCCCTCCCCCGAACGGCCGCCGACGCCGCCACCGACGCCACCGACCCGGCCGACGCCGCGCTGGTCGGACCTCCGGGACGGGGGGCGGTGCTGGCGTGGCGGGCCCGTCTGGATGTGGAGTTGGGTCACTGGCAGGAGGCCGAGGCCACCATCGACGCCGCCCTGGTGGCGGCGCGGGCCTGGGGGGATGTCGAGGCCGAGCTGCTCAGCCTGGCCACCGCAGCCTCGGTGGCCCGCCTGCGGGGCTCCGCCGCAGACGCCGTGGTCCTGGCCGACGACGCCGCCGCCCTGGCCGCCAGCCGGGGCCTGGACTGGTCGGTGGCCCGGGCCGCCACCAGCCGGGGCCATGCCCGGATCGGCCTGGGTGACCTCGACGGTGCCGCCGTCGACGCCGCCGCCGCCGTGGCCGGCTTCACCGCCTCGGGTGACGATCGCGGCCTGGCCTGGGCCCTGGCCCTGTCCGCCCTGGTGGAGTCACGGGCCCAGCGCTGGGCGTCGGCTGCGGCCACGGCCGAGCGGGGCTTGACCCTGGCCGAGGGCCTGGACGACCAGCGCACGTGCCTGCTGCTGCTCGAGGTGCTGGCCCGGGGGGCTCGCGAACGGGGCCAGCCCGACCTGGCCGACTCCCTGGCCGAGGAGGCCACCCGCCGACGCCACGACCGGGGCCAGGCCCACGCCCTGCTCGACGGTGGCGGACCCGCCTGACCACACCGGCCTGCCCCTCGGCCGACCAGGGCCGCGGCCGCGCCGGGCGGGCGCGGTTGACCAGGCCGGTGCCGTCGTGGTGGGCTGCCCGCGCCCACCCCGCCGGGAGGGCCGACAGGGGGACGAGACGTGGACGACACCGAGCGCAACTGGCTGGCCTCGACGCAGGAGGATGCCCTCGAGCCCGACCTCGAGATCTGCGATCCCCACCACCACCTGTGGGACCACCCCGGTGACCGCTACCTGCTCGACGAGCTGCGGGCCGACACCGGGTCGGGCCACAACGTGGTCCGCACCGTGTTCGTGGAGTGCATGTCGGGCTACCGCGACGACGGCCCCGAGGCCCTGCGGCCGGTGGGTGAGACCGAGTTCGTGTCCGCCATCGCCGAGGAGTCCCGCCGCACCCGTGACCAGGGCGCGGTCATCGACGGCATCGTCTCCTACGCCGACCTGACCCTGGGCGAGGCCGTGCGCCCCGTGCTCGAGGCCCACGTCGAGGCCGGCGGTGGTCGCTTCCGGGGCATCCGCCACGCCACGGCCTGGGACGCGGGACCCGGGGTGCGCATCGCCCACACCCGGCCCGTGTCCGGCCTCATGGGCCACTCGGCCTTCCAGGACGGGGTGGCCCAGCTCGGCCGCATGGGCCTGAGCTACGACGCCTGGCTCTACCACCCCCAGATCATCGAGGTGGCCGGCCTGGCCAGGGCGTGCCCCGACACCACCATCGTGGTGGACCACCTGGGTGGGCCCCTGGGCATCGGGCCCTACGCCGGGCATCGCGACGAGGTGCTCGAGGTGTGGCGCTCGAGCCTCAAGGCCGTGGCTGAACACCCCAACGTGGTCCTGAAGCTGGGCGGCATCGGCATGCCCGTGTTCGGCCTGGACTGGCACAAGCGGGAGGCGCCACCCACGTCGGAGGAGCTGGCCGCCGAGTGGGGCCCCCACATCCTGTGGTGCATCGAGACCTTCGGCCCCAACCGCTGCATGTTCGAGAGCAACTTTCCCGTGGACCGCCGTTCCTGCAGCTACGTGGTGCTGTGGAACGCCTTCAAGCGCATCGCCTCGGGCGCGTCGCCCATGGACAAGGCCGCCCTCTTCCACGACACCGCGGCCATCGCCTACCGCCTGGTGGCATAGCGGCGCTCGACGTGGCCGGCGGGGCGAACCGCGTTTGTCGACGGGTGCGAACAGGGAACGAGCCGGGGGTGACCGCAGCAAGCCACGCCCGACACGCATCCAGCGAGATCGCCGACGCCCTGGACTCGCGCTGGCTGCAGACCATCGGACGCGTCGGCTGGGTGGCCAAGGGGGCCATCTACGCCGTGTTCGGGCTGCTCGCCTTCCGCATCGCCCGGGGCACGGCCAGCGGTGAGGCCGATCCCAGCGGCGCCGTGCAGCAGATCGCCGCCGGGGGCGCCGGGCGCTTCATGCTCGTCGGTCTGGCCGTGGGCCTCGCCCTCTACGCCCTGTGGCGGCTGGCCTGCGCCGCCCTGCCCGGGGGCTGGGAGGCGTCCGACCTGGCCAAGCGGGCCGGCTACGTGCTCAGCGCCCTCGTCTACGGGGCCCTGTCGCTCAGCAGCTTCTCCCTGGCCCGGTCCGGGTCCAAGGGTTCGAGCGGCGAGGGCAACGACTCGAAGATCCAGCGCATCACCAACGACGTGCTGAGCCACGACTTCGGCCGGTGGGCCGTCGCGATCGCCGGCGTCATCGGCATCGGCATCGGCATCGGGTTCGCCGTCTACGGCTTCAAGCGCAAGGACGAGAAGCAGATCGCCCTGCACAAGATGGGTCCCGGCCTACGCAAGGTCGTGCACTACCTGGGTCCGGTGGGCTGGCTGGCCCGGGCCGTGGTCACCGCCCTCGTCGGCGTGTTCGTGCTCTTCGCCGCCATCAACTACGACGCCGAAAAGGCCCAGGGCTTCGACGGTGCCCTGCGCCAGGCCACCGAGAACGGCTGGGGCTGGCTGGTGGCCGCCACCGGGGTCGGCCTCATCATCTACGGGGCGTACTGCCTGGTCACCGCCCCATACCGGGTGCTGCGGGCGCCGTGATCACCGGCGTCCTACGATCTGCCCCCTCGCCGGGCCGCCCGCCTGGCGGCGCTGAGGGGATGGGGTGGGGATCGTGGGACGGAGTGGGATCGCGGGACGGAGCCCGCAACGGGTCGACGTGACCGCAGGCGCCGTGCGCCTTTCGGCCCTCGACTACGGCAACGACGGCGCCCCGCCCCTGGTGGTGCTACACGGCCACGCTGACCTGGCCTGGAGCATGGACCGGCTGGCATCGGCCCTGGCCGGGGACCACCACGTCGTCTCCTTCGACCTGCGGGGCCACGGCGACTCCGACCAGCCCGGCGCCTACTCGGTGCTGCACATGGTGGCCGACCTGGTGACGGCCACGGCGGCCCTGGGCCTGGAGCGGCCCGTGGTCGTGGCCCACAGCCTGGGCGGCCACGTGGCCGCCCACCACGCCGCCCTCTACCCCGACCAGGTGACCGCCCTCGTGCTGCTGGAAGGCCTGGGCCCCCCGTTGCGCTGGCCCGAGCCCACCGCGGCCAACCGGGCCGAGCGGGAACGGGGGGTGGTGCAGTTGCTGGCCACCCCCTTCCGCCACAAGCCCCTGCCCGATGTCGACGCCGCCGCCGCCCGACTGCTGGCCACCCACCCCCGCCTCGACCCGGCGTGGGCCCGGTCCCTGGCCGAACAGGGCACCCGGCCGGGACCCGACGGCGGACTGGTGTGGAAGTTCGACCCCCGCACCCGCGACTGGTTCGCGGGCATGGACAGCCACGCCCTCGAGGGGCTGTGGGCCCAGGTCACCTGCCCCACCCTGGTCATCGACGGGGCCGAGTCCTGGGACACGTGGTGGTCGGTGCGGGCCATGATGGTGTCGACCCAACTCCACATGCGGCTGTCCGACGACGAGTGGGCCCAGCGGGTGGCCACCTTCGCCGACGTGACCCACGTGGTGCTCGACGGTGCCGGGCACATGGTCCACTTCGACCAGCCCGAGGCCCTCGAAGCGGCGGTGGTGGCCTTCCTGGCCGATCGGGGCCCGACCGCGGGCTGAGGCGCCGGCGGCATGGTTCGCAGAGCTCACCGCCCGACGTCACAACTCGGCGTCGACGTCGTTGGTTCGGCGGCCCGGGCGGCCGAACGGCCGGGCGCCTGGGGAACCTGGTCGACCGTCGTGGTTGACGATCCTCCCCGGAACGCCGATTCGACGCCCTGGGCCTCCTAGCTAGTTGGTGCGCAGGGAGCGGAAGGGCTGGTCGTTGTCGGTGCCCGGCTCCTTGGGCAGGCCCAGGACCCGCTCGCCGAGGATGTTGTGCTGGATCTCGTCGGTGCCCCCGGCGATGGACATGGCCGGCACCGAGATGAGCACCTCGGCGATGAGCCCGTCGACAGGACCGTCGTCCCCACTGAGCATGCCGCTGGCGCCCCCGATGGCGCTGTGGGCGGTGGCGCAGGCCCGGGCGATGCGACTGCCGTTGAGCTTGGCCAGGGACCCTTCCGGCCCGGGCTGGCGACCCTGGGCCCGGGCGGCCACCGCCCGCTGGCCGCTCCACTTGGCCATGCGGGTCAGCGAGGCCACCCCGGCCACCTGCTGGCGGACCAGGGGGTCGGTGACCGTGCCCGTCTCCGTCGCCCGCACGGGCACCAGGTCGGCCCGGCCGGCCCGCTGGGGGTACCACTGGTAGGTCTTGAAGTACTCGGCCGCCTCGGCCTGGGCCTCGCGCACGGTGCGTCCGCCCTGGCGGTCGAGGCGGGGACGTCGGCCGGTGGCCACGTTGCGCTCGTGGGCCAGGGTGGTCAGCGCCACCCGCCAGCCCTCGCCCTGGGCCCCGACCACGTGGTCGTAGGGCGTCCGGGCCCCGCTGAGGAAGACCTCGTTGAAGGTGGCGTAGCCGTTCATCTGCCGCAGGGGCCGGACCTCGACCCCGTCCTGGTGCATGGGCAGGACCAGGTAGCTGATGCCGCGGTGCTTGGGGGCATCCCAGTCGGTGCGGGCCAGCAGGATGCCGTAGGCCGCCTTGTGGGCGCCCGAGTTCCACACCTTCTGACCGTCGACGACCCACTCGTCGCCGTCCCTGGTGGCCCGGGTGGTCAGCCCGGCCAGGTCCGAGCCGCTGCCCGGCTCGCTGAACAGCTGGCACCAGGTGTTCTCCCCGGTGAGGATGGGGCGAAGCAGCAGGTCCTTGAGCTCGTCCGAGGCGTGGGCCAGGAGCGTGGGGGCGACGAGCGACATGCCCACACCGGTGGCCGTGCCCACGGCGCCGACGGCGGCCATCTCCTCGGCCACCACCGCCGCAGCCGCACCGGACAGGTCGCGGCCGTACCAGCGTCGGGGCCACGTCGGTTGGGCCCAACCGGCATCGGCCAGCAGACCCCGCCATTCGACGACGGGGCGCTCGGGGTCCCAGGTCTCGGCCAGCCAGGTGCGGACCTCGTCACGCACCGTCGCCACGTCCGCTGCCTCGGCCATCCCTGCGCCTCCCCTGGGGGCCGTCCCCTACGACGCCCCGGGCGCGGACACTACCGGGGGGCCGTCTTCGGGTTCAGCCCGACTGCGGCTCCACCGCCCCGCCACCCCGACGCAGTTCGGCCAACGAGGCCCGCTGGCGCCCCTCGTCGTCGAGGTTGGCCGGGTCCAGCCAGCGCTCGAAGGCCTCCCGCAGGGCGGCCCAATCGCGGTCGACGATGGCGTACCAGGCCGTGTCCCGGGTGCGGCCCTTGTAGGTGGTGGCCTGGCGGAACGTGCCCTCGTAGGTGAAGCCCAGGCGAAGGGCGGCGGCCCGGGACGGGGCGTTGAGGTCGTCGCACTTCCACTCGCAGCGCCGGTAGCCGAGGGCGAAGGTGTGGTCGATCATGAGGAACAGGGCCTCGGTCGCCGCCGTCGTGCGCTGCAGCGCGGGCGACAGGGCGATGGAGCCGATCTCGATGACCCCGTGGGCGGCGTCGATGCGCAGGTAGCTGGCGAAGCCCACGGGGGCGCCGTCCACGACGATGGCGTAGGGCAACCAGTCCGGCGTGGCCACCAGGGCATCGAGGGCGGCGGACAGGTCGTCGACGGTGGTGAAGGGGCCGATGGCCAGGTAGGTCCACAACGACTCGGGCGCACCCTCGAAGGCGGCCGTGAGCGGGGCGGCGTGGGCGGCGCCGCTCAGCGGTCGCAGATCGACGAACCGACCCCGCAGGCCCGAGGCCGACGGGTACGGCGGTGGGCTCCACCCGGTCAGCGCATCACCGATGGGTTGACCGAACTCGTTCACGACGACCACGGCGGGAACCTAGCCAACGGTCCCGCGCTGCGGCACCGGCGTTTCGAGGGGCCGGCCGGCCCGCCGTCAGCGAGTGGCGGCTAGCGGGCGGTCGCCGCGGCCTGGGCGTCGAGCAGGGCGGTGATGTCGGCCGCGGGCACGGGGCGGCTGAAGAAGTAGCCCTGGGCGTGCTGGCAGCCCATGCGGGCCAGCAGGTCGGCCTGGAACTCGGTCTCGACGCCTTCGGCGATCACACCCAGGCGCAGGGCCCGGGCCATGGCCACGATGGCCTCGGTGATGGCCAGGTCGTCCTCGTCCACACCCAGGCCGGCCACGAAGCTCTGGTCGATCTTGACCGTGCCCACGGGGAAGCGCTTGAGGCGGGACAGCGACGAGTAGCCCGTCCCGAAGTCGTCCACGGCCAGGTGCAGCCCCAGGCCCCGCAGGCCGAGCAGGACCTCGAGCACCCGCTCGGTGTCGGCCTCGAGCATGTTCTCGGTGATCTCCAGGCTGACCCAGCTCGGGTCCACGCCGCTCTCGTGCAGGGTGCGGGCCACCCCGTCGACCAGGTCGACGTGGAGCAGGTCGCGCACCGACAGGTTCACCGCCACCCGAGGGGCCAGGGCGCCCAGGCTGGCCGCCCACTCGGCCGCCTGACGACAGGCCTCGGTCAGCACCCACGATCCCAGCCGGGTGATGAGCCCGCTCTCCTCGGCCGCGGGGATGAAGTCGCCCGGGGGCACCAGGCCCCGGGTGGGGTGGAGCCACCGCACCAGGGCCTCGACGGCCACGATGCGCCGGGAGGGCATCTCCACGACGGGCTGGTAGTGCAGCAGGAACTCCTGGTTGCGCAGCGCGGCGTGCAGCTCGTTCTCCAGGCGCAGGCGGTCGTCGGCCCGTCGCCTCAGGTAGTCGCCGTAGAGCTCGATGGTGGCCCCCACCTCCCGGGCCCGGCGCAGCGCGGCCTCGGCGTCCCGGGTGAGCACGTGGGCGTCCACACCGGGATCCTCGGCCCGGGCCACGCCGATGGTGACCGAGGGGAAGGCGTGGGCGTCGTCGAGCTGCACGGGCTCGCTCAGGGCCTCGGCGATGCGGTGGGCCCGGGCCGCGGCGGCCGCGCTGTCGGGGGCCTCGATGAAGGCCAGGAACTCATCGGCGCCGAAGCGGCCGGCGAACTCGTCGGGGCCCAGCGTGGCCTGCAGCCGGGCGGCCAGCACCTGCAACAGCCGGTCGCCGGTCTCGTGGCCCAGGCTCTCGTTGACCACCCGGAAGCGGTCCACGTCGATGAACAGCACGGCGGGACCGGGCGGGTTGGGCTGCCCCGAAGGGGGCTCCTCACCGAGGCGAGCGGCCAGGCGGTCGAGGAACAGGATGCGGTTGGGCAGCCCGGTCAGGGCGTCGTACAGGGCCAGGGTCTCCAGGTGGGCCTCGAGGGCCTTGCGCTCGGACAGGTCCCGCATGATCACGGTCAACAGCAGGCGACCGCCGACCCGGGCCTCGCCCACGGACAGCTCGACGGGGAAGGTGGTGCCGTCACGGCGCTGGGCCACCACCTCGCGACCCCCGGCCAGTTCGGGCAGGGAGCGCCAGCCGTACCAGCCCCGCTCGTCGCGGTGGGGCGCGGCCAGGAGCAGCGCCACGCTGGTGCCCATGACCTCGCCCTGGGCCCAGCCGAACATGCGCTGGGCCGCGGGGTTGAAGCTGTCGATGGCGCCCAGGTCGTCGAGGGTGATGATGGCGTCGGCCGCCGTCTCCACGATGGCGGCCATGCGGGCCTCGCCCTCGGCCCGGGCCTGTTCGGCGGCCCGACGGGCCCGGCGCCCCGCGGCCTCGGCCAGCTGCCTGCGCACCGCGGTGCGCAGGCGCACCATGTTGGCCTTGAGCACGTAGTCGTCGGCGCCGGCCCGCATGGCCGTGACCGCCAGCTCTTCGTCGATGGTGCCCGACACGATGATGAAGGGCAGGTCGGGGTGGCCGGCCCGAACGACGCGCAGGGCGTCGTGGGCGTCGAAGCCGACGAGGCGGTGGTCCGAGAGCACGATGTCGAAGGGGGCACCATCGAGGGCGGCACCATCGAGGGCGGCGGCCACGGCACCCTCGGTCTGGACCCGGGTCAGCTCGACGGCGAACCCCTCACGCGCCAGGGTGAGCAGGATGAGCTCGGCGTCGTCGTCATCGTGCTCGATGAGCAGGACGCGCAACGACTCCCCCGGGGCGCGACCCGATCCCCCCTCGTCGTCGAGCGGTGGAGCCATGTGAGGACTACCTGTCCTTCCTGCGCTGCCCGGCCGAACGGACCGGGACGGTGGCGGTCGCGACCCAGGTTCGCCCGTCGCCCCCCACCGTCGACCACATGAGCCAACGCGTAGAGTGACAGTCTGCCGACATGTGGTGCGCATATGCACACTGATGGCCGTTAGCTACCGCGCCAGCGGCGGCGTGGGTAGGCAGAAGGTCTGGCGGAGCCGGGGGCGCTCCGCAGGGACCACGGGGGAACCATGCTGTCGCCGTACCGCGTGCTGGACTGCACCGACGCCCGGGGCCAGCTGGCCGGGATGCTGCTGGCCCAGCTGGGGGCCGACGTGATCCTCGTCGAGCCGCCCGAGGGCAGCGACGCCCGCCACCGTGCTCCGTACGCCGGGGGTGGGCCCGACCCCGAGCGGGCCCTGTGGCACTGGGCCTTCAACCGGGGCAAGCGCTCTGTCGTCCTCGACACCACCAGCGAGGAAGGCCGCCGTGACCTCCTGTTGCTGGCTGCGGACGTCGACGTGCTGCTGTGGTCGGGCCGGCCCGCCGAGTGCCCCTTCGACACCGGGGAGCTGGCTGCGGTCAACCCCGGCCTGGTGGTGGCCATCACCGGCTTCGGCCTCGACGGGCCCAAGTCCGACTGGATCGACACCGACCTCATCGTCTCCGCCGCCGGCCTCCAGCTGGCCCTGACCGGGGACACCGACCGGGCCCCCCTGCGCATCGGCAGCCCCCAGGCCCACCTGCACGCCGCCAGCGACGCCGCCGTGGCCGCCCTGGTGGGGCTGGTCGAGCGGGCCCGATCGGGCCAGGGACAGGTGGCCGACGTGTCCGCCCAGGTCTCGTGCCTGCAGGCCTCGTTCTGCTACGGCATCAACCAGGCGTGGGGGACCCAGTCGATGGGCCGCTCGGGCGACGGGGTCAACCTGGGTGGCTTCCGTCTGCGCTGGATCTACCCGGCCACGGACGGTGAGGTCAGCATCACCCTGATGTTCGGTGCGGCCATGGTGGAGTTCACCGGCAACCTCTTCCGCTGGATCTGGGAGGAGGGCGGCTGCGACGAGGCCACCAGGGACAAGCCCTGGGCCGACCTGTGGGTCCAGCTCGAGGCGGGCCTCGAGTCGGCCGACGAGATCGACCGGCTGTCCGACGTCATCGCCGCCTTCATCGCCACCCGCAGCAAGGGCTACCTGTTCGCCGAGGCCCGCCGCCGTCGGGTCCTGCTGGCCCCCGTGTCCTCCCTGGGCGAGGTGATGGACCACGACCACCTGGCCGCCCGCCAGTTCTGGGACCAGGCCACCGATGCCGAGGGCGCCACCCCGCACCGGGCCCCGGGGCGCTTCGTGGTGGCCTCGGCCACCCCCCTGCGCTCTCTGGCGCCCGCCCCCCGACTGGGCCAGGACACCGAGGCCGTGCTGGCCGAGGCCCGGGCCCGTGCGGCGGCCCCCGAGGGCCCCGCCCAAGCCCCTGCGGTCATCGAGGCCGGGAGCGGTCAGGCCCTCGAGGGCCTCAAGGTGCTCGACCTGACGTGGTCCATCGCCGGACCGGTGACGACCCGGGGCCTGGCCGACTTCGGCGCCACCGTGGTCAAGGTGGAGTCCCGGTCCCGGCCCGACTTCTCCCGCACGGCGGGACCCTTCCACGCCATCAACGAAGCGCACCCCCTGGAGGGCAGCGGCTTCTTCGCCAACAGCAACGCCGGCAAGCTGGGTCTCGAGATCGACCTGTCCAACGAGGCCGGGCGGGAGGTGTTCTGGGACCTGGTGCGCTGGGCCGACGTGGTCGTCGAAGCGTTCTCGGCCGGAGCGATGGAGCGCATGGGCTTCGGCTACGACCGCTTGGCCGAGGTCAAACCGGGCATCGTGCTGCTGTCCACGTGCCTGCCCGGCCAGACGGGGACGCTCGACCTCCCCGGGTACGGCAACCTGACCACGGCGATGTTCGGCTTCACCGCTACCACCCGCTGGCCCGACCGTCAGCCCGCGGGCCCCTTCGGCGCCTACACCGACGTGGTCTCTCCTCGCTTCGGCCTGATCGCCCTGCTGGCCGCGCTGGACCACCGCCGCCGCACGGGCCAAGGGCAGCACCTCGACCTGTCCCAGGCCGAGGCCTCGCTGCACTTCCTGGCTCCGGCCCTGCTCGACGCCGAGGTCAACGGCCATGAGATGGAGGCCATGGGCAACCACGATCGAGAGTTGGCCCCCCACGGGGTGTACCCGACGGTGGGCGAGGACCAGTGGGTCGCCGTGGTGTGCACCGACGACGGGGCATGGGCCCAGTTGGCCGGGTGCCTGGGCCGGGCCGACCTGGCCGACCTCGGGGTCGAGGAGCGCCTGGCCCGCCGGGACGAGCTCGACGAGCTCATCGCCGCGTGGACCGCACCCCAGTCCGGAGAGGTGCTGCAGGCGGTGCTGCAGGCCCGGGGCATCGCCGCCCATCAGATCCAGAACAGCCCCGAGTGCCTGGCCGACCCCCAGCTGATCCACCGGGGCCACTACGTCACCGTCGAGCACCACCTGATGGGGCCCATCGTCATCGAAGGGCCCCGCTTCGGGCTGTCCCGCACCCCCGGCTCCTCGGGCCCGTCACCGACCTACGGCCAGCACGCCCAGCACGTGCTCAGCGACCTGCTCGGCTACGACGACGACCGCATCGCCGATCTCATCGTCGCCGGCGCCATGGGCTAGGGCCCGGCGGCCCCCGGGGTCTCGGCGCCGAGGTGTCGCTGTCGGATCGCGTCCCGGTGCAGCCCTTGCCGCTGGCGGCGACGACCGCATCGAGAGGGCTGCCGGTCAGCGACGGGCGAATCGACGACGAATCGCCTGTGTGGCGAAGGTCACCCGAGCGAATCGACATCGAATCGAGTACCGCGGGCCCAGGTCACGGCGGGTGGGCTCTCGACCGCACCCGGTCGACTCGGGTGGCGCCTGCCCCGCTTGGGGCGCGCCGGCGCTCGTGGGCGGTTGCCAGCGCGCCCAGACGGCCAGGCCACGCAGGGGCACCTCCGCCCCACCGCGGCTAGGTTCCGCGGCCATGGCTGTGACAGGCAGGGCCGCCGTCGTCGGCGTGGCCGAGTACCCACCGGAGCGCAAGTACCGGGGGGAGCGGCGGCACATGTTGGAGCAGTGGGCCGACCTGGCCGCGCTGGCCCTGGAGGACGCCGGCCTCGACAGCCGTGACGTCAACGGCCTGGTCTGCGCCAACATCCGCGAGTCGGACATGTTCGTGCCCTCCACCATCGCCGAGTACCTGGGTTGGCAGGTCGACTTCGCCGAGCGGGTCGACCTGGGCGGGGCCACCCCCGTGGGCATGGTGTGGCGGGCGGCGGCGGCCATCGAGCTGGGCCTGTGCGACGTCGTCGTCTGCGCGTGCCCGGCCCGGCCCACGCCGTCGCTCCCGCCGGGCATGCCCCGGGCGTGGTCGCCCTTCGGCGCCTCCTCGAGCATCATCGGCTCCCCCCAGGCCGAGTTCGACATCCCCTACGGCAACCTGGCCCAGAACGGCGGGTACGCCATGATCGCCAACCGCTACGGGGCCGAGTTCGGCTACGACCCCCGGGCCACGGCCAAGATCGCCGCCGACCAGCGGGCCAACGCCACCCTGCACCCCGACGCCGTGTTCCGCGACGTGCCCATCACCATCGAGGACGTGCTCGCCTCCAAGATCGTGGCCGACCCCCTGCACGTGCTCGAGATCGTGATGCCCTGCGCCGGGGGGGCCGCCGTGGTCGTGGCCTCGGCCGACAAGATCCGCCAGAGCCGCAGTCGCCACCGCCCCGCCCACGTCGTCGGGTTCGGCGAGCACCTGGCCCACAAGACCCCCACCTACGCCCCCGACCTGCTGCGCACCCCCATCGGCCCTGCGGCCGACCGGGCCTTCGCCATGTCGGGCCTGTCCCGGGCCGACGTCGACGTGGTCGAGCTCTACGACTGCTACACCATCACCGTGCTCCTCTCCATCGAGGACTCGGGCTTCTGCGGCAAGGGCGAGGGCATGGCCTTCGTCCGCGACCGGGACCTGACCGTGGGCGGCGACTTCCCCACCAACACCCACGGTGGCCAGCTCGGCTTCGGCCAGACGGGCATGGCCGGCGGATTCACCCAGCTCATCGAGGGAGTACGCCAGGTTCGGGGTCAGGAGGGCGCCCGCCAGGTGCGCGACTGCGACGTGGCCTACATCTCGGGCACCGGCGGCATCATGTCCGAGCAGACCGCCGTCCTGCTGCGGGGGGCCTGAGCCATGACCACTCCCGCCCCGACGAACACCGGCGCCGAGCCCAAGCCCCGCCCCCACCCCATCGACACCACCCGGCCCTACTGGGACGGCCTGGCCCAGGAACAGGTGCGCCTGCAGCACTGCGGCCACTGTGGCGCCTGGATCTTCTACCCCCGGGTGCGCTGCCCCGTGTGCCTGTCCGACCAGCTCGGCTGGGAGGCCGTCTCGGGCCGCGGGGTGCTCTACACCTACACCGTGGCCCGCCAGGCCACCCACCCCGCCTTCGCCGACGAGGTGCCCCAGGTGCTGGCCGTGGTCGAGCTCGACGAGGGTACCCGGCTCACCACGACCCTGGTCGACGTGGACCCCGCCGCCCTGGTGCCGGGAGCCGACCCCGGTGCCCTGCGCATCGGCGCCCGGGTCGAGCCCGTCTTCGACCACGGCGAGGACGGCACCACCCTGCTGCGCCACCGACTGGTGGGCTGAGGCCGCTCACCGCCGACGGCGGGATCGGCGTTCGGTCCGTCCCCGACGGCTCCGATCGGCTTCACTGGCGGTCCGAAGACCGAGCGTGGGCGGGCGACCGGTACGGGAGGTTGCACATGGCGATAGAGCAGGCCGACGCCGCAGACGAACCCATCGAGGCCGAGCCCAGAGAGGTCGAACCCAGTGGGGTCGAGGCGACGGCGCCACCCCGCCCGGAGCTACGCCTGGCCCTGGCCATGCGGGGCGGGGTCAGCCTGGCCGTGTGGATCGGCGGCGCGGTGCGCGAGATCGACGCCCTGCGCCGGGCCGAGGGCAGCTACGGGCCGCTGTTGTCCCTCCTGGGTTACGAGCGGGCCGTGGTCGACGTGCTCACCGGGGCCAGCGCCGGTGGCATCAACGCCGTGCTCTACGCCGCGGCCCAGGCCTACGACGCCGACCTGGCGCCCCTGCGGGACCTGTGGGTGACGCTGGGCGACATCGACGCCCTGTCCCGGGCCACCACCCCCGGACGGCGGGCCGAACAGTCCCTGGCCCCCGATGCTGCCGGTCGCCACCGCGACGCCCTGCGCCCGGCCTCCCTGCTGCGGGGCGACGGCTACCTGTACCCGGCCATCCTGGCCAGCCTGCGCCAGCTGGCCGCTGCCGGCCGGAATGGTGGCGCCGGCCGGAACGGTGGCGCCGTCGACCGCCTCGACGTGTTGCTCACGGCCACGCTCTACGACCCCGCCACCGTGCGGGTGCGGGTCAACCCCACGACGACGGTGGAGGACCGCCGATCGACGGCCACCTTCCGCTTCCGCCACCGTCCCGGCGGCGGGGACTTCCCCGACCAGGGCGCCGCCACCGGGCCGTCCAGCCAGTCCCCGGCCCGAGCCGGGGCCCGAGCTGCGGCCCAGGCCGCGGCGCTGGGCCGCCTGGCCATGGCCGCCCGGGCCACGTCGTCCTTCCCCGGGGCCTTCGAGCCCGCCGGCATCGCCGTGGGCCGCCAGGCGGCGGCCGATGCCGTCGACCAGCTCGACTTCGCCGGGCGCTTCCAGGCCCCCACCCTCGACACCTCCCGGGTCCAGCCCGTCATCGACGGTGGGGTGCTCGACAACATCCCCGTGGCTGCGGCTGTGGCCGCCATCGCCGACGCTCCCGCCGACGGGCCCACCGAGCGCTGGCTCGTGTTCCTCCACCCCAGCCCGCCCGCGGTCAGCGAACCCGGCACCGGGACGGGCACGGGCACGGGCACGGGCACGGGCACGGGCACCGACCCCGCCGGCCGTACGGGCGTACGGCCACCGCGACGGCTGGACTCCCCCGGGGCCATGGCCACCGCCCTGCGCACCGTGACCACCCGGGCCGACCAGGAATCCCTGCTCGACGACCTCGACGAGCTGGCCCGCCTCAACGATGTGGCCCGGCGCCGCCGCCTGGCCCTGGCCACCGCGTTCTCCGACGTGGTCGCCACCAGCGGTCGCAAGGGCCGCCTGGCCGTCAGCGGGGCCCGCCGGGCCGAGCTCGACGCCGTGGCCCGCGACGTCGAGGCCGGGCGCATCCTCGCCGCCCTGCACCGCCCGGGGACCACGGCCGCCACGCCCTCCGGCAACCCGACCCGACCCCTGGCCGACTGGCCCCCCGCCGACGAGCTGGCCCTGCGTGGTGCCCTGCGACGCGCCGTGGCCCCCGACGGACCCCTGGTGCCCTGGGCCACCACCGCACCCGTGGTCGACGTGGCCGAACTGCTCATCGCCTGGGCCCGTGACCAGGAGCGTCGCCCGGCAGCGGCCACCGCGGCCTGCGGTGGGGTGAAGCGGGCGGCCTACCGGGTGCGGGCCGTGGCCCGGGCCGTCGAGGCCGTACAGGACGCCTGGTGGGTGCAGCGGGCCGCAACGCGGACCACGGGCCCGAGCGCAGCGGGGGGCACGAACGGACCCGCGGGGACGATCGGCGAGGACCTCGACAGCTGGGCGGCGACCACGTGGGCGACGCGACCGACGTGTGTGCCCGCCGAGGTCGTCGAGCTGGTGACCGCGGCCCTCGACGACGATGACGACCTGGCCCGCCTGGCCCAGCAGTTGGGCACCCTGCTGGACGCCGCCGGGCCCCGGGCGCCGGCCTCCATCACCGAGGTGCTGTGGACCAGGCTCATCGGCCTGGCGACCGACCTCCATTCGCTGGCGAGTGGACCACCAGCGCTGGCGACTGGACCACCCGCCCTGGCCAGTGGACCACCGGCCCTGGCGGCCCGGGTGCCCGCGAAGACGTCGGCGATGACACGGCCCACGCCGGCCGAGGAGCCGCTGAAGCGGGTCTTCGCCCTGCTCGAAGCCAGTCCGGCCGCCGCACTGGCCGGCACCCTGGCCACCACCGGCGCCCTGCTCGTGCCCCTGCGGCTCGTGGGGGTGGCCCCGTGGGGGGACGTCGACTTCGTGTTGCTGTCGGGCTGGGCGCCGACCCCCCTGCAGGGCGAGCTCACCACCCTGCTGGCCCGACGGCGGCCCGACGGCCGGGGCCCGAGGGGCGACGGCACCGTCGCTGCCGATGCCCCCCTGCGCCCCTCGGACAAGTTGTGCGGCGACGGTGTGCACAACTTCGCCGGCGTCCTGTCGGCCCGGTGGCGGGCCAACGACTGGATGTGGGGCCGCCTCGACGCCGTCTCCACCCTCGTCGGCGCCTTCCTCGAGCCCCAACGGGTGCGGCGCCGCGCCGCGGCCGATCCCCACGCCGCGGTGGACGCCTTCGCCGCACTGGCCGGTGCCGACTGGGACGAGGACCGGGCCGACGTCCTGCGCCGGGGCCTGGCCGGCGACGACGCCGCGCTGGAGCACGCCTGCGGGGCGCTGCGCGACCACGTGGTGGCCGAACGCCAACGCCTGGTGCTGGGCGAGGAGCTGGCCGTGGTGGCGGCGACGGGGCACGGGGTCGGGCAGGCCCGCACCCCGGCCAGCCGCGTCGTGGTGACACCCGACGCCGCCGCGACGGCGGCGTCCATCGACTTCGACCTCGCCGTGCCCGGGGCTGCCGGTCCCGCCGACCCCTCGGGCGAGCTGGCGGCGGTGGCCCTGCTGACCCCTACGGCGGGCACCGTCGTGGCCGAGGACACCCTGGCCGGTTACGCCGTGGGCCTGGAGGGGATCGCCGACCTGGGTGACCGTCGTCGCCTGCGGGTGGGCATGCGCCTGGGCCTGGTGGCCTTCGGCGCCCTGCGCCCCGACGGCGACGGCGTGGCCGCCGTGGTGTCGCGCTGGGCCCTGTCCACCAGCAAGCCCCTGTACCTGGCCGCCTTGTTCCTGGTCCTGTCCCTGCGTCGCGGCCTGCTCGTCACCGCGCTGGCTGCGGCCGCCCTGGCCACGTTCTGGCCCCGCCTGGGCTCCCCCGAGCTCCTCGGTCCCCTCCACGTCGCCTCGCTGGCCGCGGCCGTGGCCCTGGTGGTGGTGGGTGGTGTGTGGGCGGCCCTGTCCCCCCACGGCTCGTCGCGCCGGGTGCCGGGCGGGCTGGTGGCCACCGGGGGGTTGCTGGGGGCCGGCGCCCTGCTCGTCTACCTGGCCCCGCTGGGGAGCGCCTACCTGGGCCTGGCCGTCGTCGACGTGGGCCTGGTGACGGCGGCTGCGGCCGGCTGGGTCCACTGGCGACGGCGCCCGACCCCGGCCCGGGACCAGCTCTGGTACCCGGCCATCGCCGTCGTGGCCCTGGGCTCGTTGGCGGCGGGCATCGCCCGCTGGCCCGTGGGTTCGGTCCGGCTGGGCTGGGCCGATGCCCGCCTGCTGGTCGTCGTCCTCACCGTCACCGCCGTGGTCGTGGCCGTCATCGGCACCACGTGGATGCGACCACGGTGGGCGGCCCTGTCCGCGGTGCTGACCGCGGGCAGCTACGTGGGCACCGTGGGCGCCTTCGCCCCCGAAGACGGGTCGTGGCCGGGTTGGGTGGGCGTCGTCTCGCCCGTGGTCGCCGTGGCCACGGTGCTGGCCCTCACCGCGGTGGCCACGCAGGACCACCGCCGGCGCCGATGGGCCACCGACGGCGACCGCGGCCTGCCCCCGACCCCGGTGGTGGTGGGACTGGCGGTGGCGGTGGCCGTGGTCGTGCTCGACCTCCAGCACCTGGGCTGGCCCCTGGGCACCTGGGCCGTCATCGCCGTGGCCAGCGCCGCCGCCGCGCTGACCGTCCTGGCCAGCTACGCCGAGGTCATGGACAGCGCCGCCGACCAGGTCCCCCCGAGCGGGGAGCGGTCCCGACCCCAGCGGTAAGGTGCGACCCTCGTCAGCTGCAGGGGGACGCATGCCCTACGCCACCGGTCGCACCTACCACGACGCCGATTCGCACCTCATGGAGCTGCCCGACTTCCTGCGCGACCACGCGCCGCAGGGCTTCGCTGACCGGCTGCCCAAGCTGGGGATCTCGGCCATCGGTGACGACCCGAACGAGCTGATCGACTGGGCCCAGCGCACCTGCCCGCTGCACCTCGACGATGAGTACCGCTCCGAAGAGGAGCAGGTCACCATCCGCAAGAACTACTTCGCCGTGGGCAGCTTCGAGCGTGACCACCGCAGCGAGGCCCTCGACCAGCTCGGTTTCGCCAGCCAGCTCGTGTTCTCCACGTTCAGCGCGGCGGAGCTGCTCGAGGCCGAGCACGGTGACGACGTCGACCTGGCCTACGCCATGGCCGACGCCCACAACCGGGGCATGGTCCACTTCTGCGACGTCGACCGTCGCCTGCTGCCCGTGGGCTACGTGGCCCTCATGGACGTCGACCGCGCGGCGGAGCAGGCGGGCCGGGCCATCGCCGAGGGCTGCAAAGCCCTCATGGTGGCGTCGGCCTGCCCCAAGGACCACAGCCCCAGCCACATCGGGCTCGACCGGGTGTGGGCCCAGGCGGCCGAGGCCCAGGTGCCCATCGTCATGCACGTGGGTGGCGGTGGCCAGCTGCTCAGCCCGAAGTACTTCGTCAACGGCCTGCCCCCGGTGCCCGACTTCCACGGTGGTGCCGAGAACTTCCGCTCGGTGGACTACATGGCCATCCCCACCAACCCCATGCAGACCATGGCCACCCTCATCCTCGACGGCGTCCTCGATCGCTTCCCCGCTCTGCAGTGGGGCATCATCGAGCAGGGCGCGTCGTGGCTGCCGGGCTGGATGCGCTACCTCGACTCGGCCTTCGACGCCTTCCGCAAGAACGAGGACCGGCTCAAGGGCCTGTCCCTGCGGCCCAGCGAGTACGTGCAACGCCAGCTCAAGGTCACGCCCTACCCCCACGAGGACACGGGCTGGGTCATCAGCCAGAGCGGGCCCAACACCTGCCTGTTCTCGTCGGACTACCCCCACGTCGAGGGTGGCCGCAACCCGCTCAAGCGCTTCGGTTCCACCCTCGAGCACAACACCGAGGAAGAGATCGACGCCTTCTTCGAGGGCAACATGGCCGACCTGATGGGTCCCCACCTGCCCTCGTTGCAGCCCTCCTCGTGATCAAGCGGCGCTAGCACCCCGTGCCCTCCCCCGGGGGCGCCCGACGACCCATGGGAGACCAGCAGTGCTGCTCGACGCGCGCGTCCTCGACCTGACCGACGAGGCTGGGGCCATGGCCGCCGAGCTGCTGGCCGAACTGGGGGCCGACGTCGTGCGCGTCGAGCTCGACGGGCCCGACCAGCTGCGTCGCACCGGGCCGTTCCTGGCCGACCACGACGGCGACGTCGAGGCGGGTCTCGCCCACCTGGTCTTCGGCTCGGGCAAGCGCTCGGTCGCCCTGACCTCGGCCGATGTCGACCGCCTCGAGGCCCTGGCCCGGGCGGCCGACATCGTGCTGCTGCCCCTGGCCGTGCCCGGGGCCGTGCGTCAGGTCGTGGCCCGGCTCGAGGACCGCCCCCAGCCCGCTCTCGGCATCGTCGAGGTCGTCTTCCGCCGCGACGAGCCCGGGGCCGTGGCCACCGACCTGGTGGCCGTGGCCGCGGGCGGGCTGCTGACCCTGTGCGGAGATCCCGCCGATCCCCCCACCTGGCCCGGTGGCGACCTGGCGTGGAAGCAGACCTCCCTGGTCATGGCCGAGGCCGCCGTGGCCCTGCTGATCGCGGCCCGACGCTTCGGCCGCGGTGGCCGCATCGTGGTCAGCGTGCAGGAGGCCGTGGACCTGACCACGGTGCAGAGCGCCAACGCCAACCTGTGGCACTGGCAGCGCACCATCCCCAGCCGCCGCAACCCCCTGGGTGGGGGCACCACCTACCGCAGCCGGGACGGGCGCTGGACGTCGTTCACCGTGCACCCCCCCGTCTACCGCCACTTCGCCGACTGGGTGGCCGAGGTGCTGGGGGACGACGGGCTGGCCGGCCCCGAGTGGGAGAGCCTGTCCTTCATCGACGCCAACCGGCCCATCACCCAGGGCTACGCCGCCCGCATGTGCGCCGCGCTCGACCGTGACGAGCTCATCGCCCAGGGCCAGGCCCGGGGGCTGCTCGTCCTGCCCGTCCAGGACCTCGACGAGGTGGCGGCCGACGTCCACCTGAACGCACGGGGCGCCTACGTCGACGTGGAGGTGCCCCAGCTGGGCCGGTCCGTGCGCCAGTGCGCCAGTCCCTTCCTCGTCGACGGCCAGCGCCCGGCCCGCCGGGCCGCCCCCCGCTACGGCGCCCACACCGACGAGGTGGCGGCCGAGTGGCTCGAGGGACCGGCCCGCACCCCGGTTGCCCCCACCGGTCCGCCGGCGGCGAACCTCGAGGGCGCCGACCCCCACCTGCCCCTGGCCGGCGTGCGCATCGTCGACTTCTGCTGGGCCATCGCCGGCCCCCTGGGCACCCGCCTGCTGGCGGACCTGGGGGCCGACGTCATCAAGATCGAGTCCGAGCACCGCGGCGACCCCATCCGCTACACCGGGGTGCAGCCGGCGGACCGTGAGCCCAGCTGGAACACGGTGGGCCAGTACAACGACTGCAACGTCAACAAGCGGGGGGTGACCCTCAACCTCAACACGAGGGAGGGGGTCGACCTGGCCCGGCGTCTGGCGGCCACGGCCGACGTCGTCACCTCGAACTACACCCCCGACCGCCTCGACCGCTGGGGCCTGGGCTACGACGTGCTCCGGGTGGCCCGACCCGACCTGGTCATGGCCAACCTGGCGGTGATGGGCACGGCGGGGCCCAACAAGGGGTGGCGCTCCTACGGCAGTGGCATCGTGGCCATGTGCGGGCTGGCCGCCCGCAGCGCGGCCCCGGGCCGGGTGCCGAGCTGCATCGGCACCCTGCACACCGACTTCACCGTGCCCTACTACGGGGCCGCGTTCGTCATGGCCGCCCTGCTCCGCCGGGACCGCACGGGCCAGGGGGCGTTCCTCGAGCTGTCCCAGTACGAGACCGCCGTGCGCCTGCTCGAGGTCGAACTGGTGGAGGCGTTGAACGGCCTGGCCCCCGGCTCGGGCATCGGCGGCCGCCCGGACCGTCGGGGCCCCGAGGGTGTGTACCCCTGCCTCGACGACCGTCCCGCCGACCTGTCCTCGGGTGAGATCGACGGCGACCGCTGGGTGGCCGTGTCCTGCCGAGACGACGCTGATCGCCGGGCCCTGGCCACGGTGGTGGGGGCCGACCCCGAAGGGGACGATCTGGCGCGCCGTCTGGCCGCCTGGGCCGCGGCGCGCGACGTGTGGGCGGCGACGGCGGCACTGCAGGCCGTGGGAGTGCCCGCCAGCCCGGTGGAGACGCTGCGTGACCTGCTGTTCGCCGACAAGGGGGCGGCGGCCATGTTCCACCCCGTCGACCTGGGCGACGGGTTGAGCGCGCTGGTGCGCGAAGAGCCCATCCTGTGGGACGGCGAGCGCCTGCCCATCCGCATGCGGGCCCCCGTCTGGTTCGAGCACACCGAGGAGGTGCTGTGCGGCGAGCTGGGCGTGCCCGACGAGGAGTTCGGTCAGCTCATCGCCGACGGCGTGCTCTTCTAGCGCTCTTCGCTCCCCTCCCCCATCGCGTCCCCCACAGGGCGGGGATCCCCCGGATGGCCGGCGGACAGATCGCGTTCACCATCGTCTCATCAGCGCTGACCGGGCGCTCGGGACGGGGGGACGACGATGGGCACGACGATGGCAGCGCCGCTGACGGTCACCTTCGCCGGCCCCGTCGCCCACGTCGGCGTCGACCGGCCCCGGCTGCGGGGGCGCCTGCACCAGGTGTGCTTCCTGGCCTCCATCCCCGCCGGGACCCAGCTGTGGGCCCACGCCTCGACGACCACGGCCCGGGTGGCCACGCTGGCCTTCGCCCTGACGTGGACGGCCATGTTCGGCACCAGCGCCGCCTACCACCGCTACTCGCACAGTGCGGCTGCGGTGCGCTGGATGCGCCGGGCCGACCACTCGATGATCTTCGTGCACATCGGCGGGGCGTCCACGGCCATGACCCTGCTGACCACCCCGGGTGTGCTCGGGTGGCTGCTGGTGGCCCTGGTGTGGTCAGGCGTGGCCGTGGGTGTGGGGGTCAAGGTCACCCGGGTGTCGGAGACGCGCACCGGCGGTTCGTGGCTCTACCCCCTGGTGGGCGGGACCATGCTGGTGGGCATGCCCGTCATGCTGCCCACGCTGGGCAGCCTGCAGGTGGCCCTGCTGCTGGGCGCCCTGGGCCTCTACGGCACCGGCGCCACCCTGTTCTTCCAGAAGCGACCCGACCCCATGCCCACGGTGTTCGGCTACCACGAGGTGTGGCACTGCTTCACCCTGGCCGCCGGTCTGTGCCAGTTCGCCCTGGTCACCACGCTGGTCCTGGGCTGAACCCCCTGGTCAGCAGCTTGCGGCGGGGCCGACACCTTCGATCGGTTCCGCATCACAACGAATTGGTCGGCGGGTGCGTGGTCTCCGGCTGGTCCGAGACCATGCACTCGCCACTCGTGGCTGACGGCACCAGAGCGTGGCCGACCAGGCATCGGCCGTGTTCCCGTCCCCGGCCCCGGGCCGGGATTCGGTGTGATGCGGAACCGGAACGGGGTGAGCCCTCCCGGCGGACAGGCCGCCGGTAGGGCTCACCCGCTCACCAACCCACACTCACCAGGTGTCGATGCAGGGGCGCTTCTTGTGGGTGCGGGTCCCCGGCGAGGGGGCCGAGCGCAGCGCCGAGGTGATCCAGGTGCGGGACTCCATGGGATCGATCACGTCGTCGATCTCGAAGTCCGTGGCCGTCATGATGGCCTTGCCCCGTCGGTACATGCGGGCGACCATGTCGTCGTAGACGGACTTGCGCTCCTCGGGGTCCTCGATGGCCTCGAGCTCCTTGCGGTAGCCCAGCTTCACCGCCCCCTCCAGGCCCATGCCCCCGAACTCGCCCGTGGGCCAGGCGATGGTGAACATGTTGGCCTTGAAGCTCCCCGCAGCCATGGCCTGCGCCCCCAGGCCGTAGCCCTTGCGCAGCACGATGGTGAACACGGGCACGGTCACGCTGGCCCCGGTCACGAACAACCGGCAGCAGTGGCGCACCAGGGCGGTGGCCTCGACCTCGGGGCCCACCATCATCCCCGGGGTGTCGCACAGCTGGAGGATGGGGATGTCGTAGGCGTCGCACAGCTGCATGAACCGGGCCGCCTTGTCGGCACCGTCACTGTCGATGGCCCCACCCAGGTGCACCGGGTTGTTGGCGATGACGCCCACGGGCCGGCCCTCGACCCGCATGAAGCAGGTCACCATGCCGATGCCGAAGTCCCGGCGCAGCTCGAGCACCGAATCGGTGTCGGCCATGGTCTCGATGACCTGGCGCACGTCGTAGATGCGCAGGCGGTTCTCGGGGATGGCCCGGCGCAGGAGGCGCTGGTCGGCGCACTCCCACTCCGACACCGGCCCCTGGAAGTAGGACAGGTACTTCTTGGCCACGGCCACCGCCTCGGCCTCGTCCTCGACGAGCACGTCGATGACGCCGTTGGCCGTCTGCACCTCCACCGGGCCGATCTCCTCGGGCCGGAACACACCCAGGTTCCCACCCTCGACCATGGCCGGACCGCCCATGCCGATGTTGGAGCCCGCCGTCGCGATGACCACGTCGCACGAGCCCAGCAGGGCGGCGTTGCCGGCGAAGCAGCGCCCCGAGGTGATGCCCACCAGGGGCACCAGGCCCGACAACCGCCCGAAGTAGGTGAAGGCCATGCAGTCGAGACCGCCGCCGATGCCCTCGGTGTCCCCGGGCCGACCACCGCCGCCCTCGCAGAAGAACACGATGGGCAGGCGCCACTTCTCGGCCAGCTCGAACAGCCGATCCTTCTTGCGGTGGTTCTGCTGGCCCTGGGTGCCGGCGAACACGGTGTAGTCGTAGGACAGCACGGCGCAACGGGCGGCCTCGTCGTCGAACAGGTCACCGTTGACCCGGCCGATGCCGGCCACCATGCCGTCACCGGGGGTGTTGACCACCAGGTGCTCCATGGAGTGGCGCTTGCGCTGGGCCGCCACCACCAGGGGGGCGTACTCGGTGAAGGACCCGGCGTCGACCAGGTCCTCGACGTTCTCCCTGGTCGTGCGCTGGCCGGTCTTGCGGCGCCGGGCCACGGCCTGGGGGCGGGCCCGGTCCAGGCTCAGCTCGTGGCGGGCGAACACCTCGGCCAGGTCGGGGCGGATCTCGTCGAGGTCGACGACCTCTTCGATGGCGTCCTCGGCGTGGTCCCCCTCGCTCTCCTCCACGAAGAGCAGGCCGTGGCCGTCGTAGACGGTGTCCCCGGGCACGACGTCGATGCGGCGGACCACACCGGACGCCTTGGCCGAGATGACGTGCTCCATCTTCATGGCTTCCATGACCACCAGCTGCTGACCCCGGCGCACGGTGTCACCCTCGGCCACGTCCACGGTGATGACGGTGCCCTGCATGGGGGCCTCCACCGCGGTGGTGCCGTCGGGTCCGATGGCGCCGCTGGCCCGGGGCGTGGGGGCCAGGGAAGCGGCCGCCGCCGAGGGGCCGGTGGACCGGCCGTGGGAGAGCACGGCCAGGGGGTCGTTGCGGTCGACCTGGACACCGGCCATGCGCCGGGCCGCCTCGGCCTCGGCCTCGGGGGCGAAGAACAGCCGGGGGTGGGCCTCGGTGCCCGCGGCAGCCAGGCCGGCGACGAGGTCGGCCACGTGCTCGTCGACGAAGCGGGTGGAGATGCGGTTGGCGATGACGTCGTGGTCCTGCAGCAGGCTCTGCAGGAAGCCCACGTTGGTGGCCAGGCCCTCGATCTTGAACTCGCACAGGGCCCGGTAGGTCTTGGCCACCACGTCGGCGTAGTCGCGGCTGCTCGTGTGGCTGATCAGCTTGGCCAGCAGGGAGTCGAAGGCCGGGCTGGTGCGGTAGCCCACGTAGCCGAAGGTGTCGGTGCGCAGGCCGGGGCCCGTGGGCACCTCGAAGGCGGTGATGACGCCACCGGTGGGCCGGGTGCTGCCATCCGCCGCCATGGTCTCCATGTTGATGCGCACCTGCATGGCGAAGCCCCGGGGCCCGGGCACCTCGGCCAGGCCCAGGCCGAGCTCGCCCAGGCTGCGCCCCCCGGCCAGCCGCAGCTGGGTCTGCACCAGGTCCACCCCGGTGACCTCTTCGGTCACGGTGTGCTCGACCTGGAGGCGGGCGTTGGCCTCGATGAAGGCGTAGGTGGCGTCGTCGCGGTCCGAGGCGTCGGCGTCGACGAGGAACTCGAAGGTGCCCAGGCTGCGGTACTGCACGGCTTCGGCCATGCGCAGGGCGTCGGACACCAGGCGGGCCCGCAGGCCCGGGGCCAGGCCGGGGGCCGGGGCCACCTCGACGATCTTCTGGTGGCGGCGCTGCAGGCTGCACTCACGCTCGCCCAGGTGGCTGACGTGCCCGGTGCCGTCGCCCAGGACCTGGACCTCGATGTGACGGGCCCGGGCCAGGCGGCGCTCGACGTAGACGTCGCCGTTGCCGAAGGCGGCCTGGGCCTCGGAGCGGCAGCGCTCGTGGGCCTCGGCCACGTCCTCGACGCGCTCGACGGCCCGCATGCCCCGGCCCCCACCACCGGCCAGGGCCTTGATCATGATGGACGAGCCCGCGCCGAGGGAGGCCAGGAAGGTCTCGGCCTCCTCGACGCTGGTAGCGCTGGACGTGCCTGCCAGCACGGGCACCCCGGTGCGCACGGCCAGGGCCCGGGCCGCGACCTTGTCGCCGAAGAGGGAGAGGACCTCGGCCGTGGGGCCGACGAAGGTGATGCCGGCGGCCTCGCAGCGGGCGGCGAAGTCGGCGTTCTCGCTGAGGAAGCCGTAGCCGGGGTGCACGGCATCGGCCCCGGCGTCGAGGGCCACCGCAACGATCTGGGCGGCGTCGAGGTAGGCGGAGGCACCCCGGCCCACCAGGGCCCGGGCGTCGTCGGCCCGGCGCACGTGCAGGGAGGAGGCGTCGTCCTCGGAGTACACGGCCACGGTGCGGATGCCGAGCTCGGCGGCGGCCCGCAGGATGCGGACGGCGATCTCGCCCCGGTTGGCGACCAGGAGGGTCGTCGGGCTCATGGGACCTGCTTTCTCGTGCACGTGCGCACGCGCTCGTTCGGGGGTACGGACGAGGCGGCCGCACCGGCCCGGCGTCCGCACCCGCTGCGGATCATGGACGTTCCGTCCCCGAGGGAGCGAGCCCGGCTGGTCAGGGGTGTCAGCGCGGACCAACCCCGGGCCGCGGCGACCGGGTGCACAGGGGTGCGCCGGGGTACCCCCGCTAACGTGAAGTCCGCACCGCCCCAGGAGACCCGCGGCCACCACTGATGCAGCGCCGAGCCCTCACCCACCTTGACGAGGCGGGACCTGTCAGCGGCGGGCACCGCTCTGCCAGGTGGTGGCGGCCCACCCTGACCACCGGGCGCCTGCACCGGCGGCCGCGCCGGCTGTGGGCGTCGGTCTTCGGTCGCCCCCCGTTCCGCCGCCAGGCCTACGTGCACGCCCTGGCCACGGTGGGCGACGCCGCCTTCACCGTGTCCCTGGCCGGCTCGCTCTTCTTCAACGTCAGCTTCGACGCGGCGCGGCCCCGCATCCTCCTCTACCTGGTGCTGACCATGGCCCCCTTCGTGGTCGTGGCCCCCCTGCTGGGCCCCGCCGTGGACCGCCTGGCCGGCGGACCCCGGGTGGTCATCGCCACCACGGCCATCGGTCGGGCCGTGCTGTGCCTGCTCATGGCGGCCAACCTGGGCGAGCTCGCCGTGTTCCCGGTGGCCTTCGGCGGCCTCGTGCTGGGCAAGACCTATTCGGTGGCCCGCAACGCCCTGGTGCCCCGCCTGGTGCCCGAGCACGGCCTGGTGGGGGCGAACTCACGCCTGGCCCGGGTGTCGGCCCTGGCCGGCGGCCTGGGCGGTGCTGCGGCCGCGGCCCTGCTCGGCCTGACCGGCGACGCCGTCACCATCCTCGTCCCCGCGGCGGTGGTCTTCGCCCTGGCCGCCTACGCCGCCTTCCACCTGCCCCGGCCCGAGCCCACCACCACCATCCGACCCGAGGTGGCGTGGCGGGAGATGCACGGCCCCCGGGTGGTGCTGGGGGCGGGCGCCGTCACCGTGCTGCGCTGCGGGGTGGGCTTCATGCTCTTCCTGCTGGGCATGAGCCTCAAGCGCAGCGGCGAACCGGCCTGGGTGTTCGGTGTCGTGCTGGTGGCCATGGGTGTGGGCAGCTTCCTGGGCAACGCCCTGGCCCCCATGGCCCGGCGCCACCTGACCGAGGAGCGCATCGTCGAGGTGTCCCTGGGCCTTCCCCTGGTGGTGGCCGTGGTGGGGGCCATCGCCGACAACAGCGTGGGCACCCTCCTGGGAGCGGCCGGGGTGGGGGCCGGCGCCGCCATCGGCCGCCAGGCCTTCGACGCCGTGGTCCAGCGCGAGACCCACGAGCTCGATCGGGGCCGGGCCTTCGCCGGGTTCGACACCCGCTTCCAACTGGCCTGGGTGCTGGGCGCCCTCATGCCGGTGCTGTTCCGACCCCCGGTGCGGGTGGGCTTCGCCCTGCTGGGCGCAGGGTTCTTCGTCGGCCTGCTGCTCTACCAGAGCGCCCTGCGTGACGTGCCCGCTCCCGAGCCCGAGCACCCGCCCACCCCCGACACCGCGCCCGGCGAGCTGCTGAACACGGCCCGCCGGCTGCTGGTCGAGGGTTCCTTGCGGGCGGCCGTGGCCCTGGCGGCGAGCGCCGCCCTCGACGGGGTGTGCCCAGCCGGGGAGGCGGCCCGGGCCGCCTGCGCCGGCGAACTGGCCGCTCTGCGCCAACGAGCCCTGGGCAGTGCCGATCCCCTCGACCGCGACGCGGCCGACCGGGCTCTGGAGCTGGCGTCGTCCCTGCTGGAGGGTTGACCTACCACCGGCGCGCCGGTCAGGTAGGTGCGCTCAGGCGTGCTCGGCGGTGCACTGGGCGTCGTCGTCGACCGTCCACTCGCCCTCCACCCTGCGCAGGGCCAGGCACCGGTCGAGGACGTGGAGGATGTCGACGTAACGCTCGACGGCGACCTCGGCCCGTGAGCCCGTACGTTGGATGTCACTGACGGTGACCACCATGGCCTGGTCACGGACGGGCTTGTGGAGTTCGTCGGCCTGGACCACGTCGTCGGCGTCGTCGACGAAGCGGATCTGGGCCACGTCGTCGAGGCGACGCACCACCTCGGCCTGGACCTCGAGGTCGATGACCTGGCCGGGGTCGGGGCGAACGAAAACCAGCGGGGGCTTCTCGAGGTTGCCGCCGTCGAGGAAGTGGGCCACGACCTGGGCGTAGATGGCAGCATCGGTGGCCTTGGCCTGCCTGTCCGGGCCGCCGTCCGTCCCGCAGCCGGCCGCCGCGGCCATGGCGACGATGGTCAGCGCCAGGAACACGCCCAGAGCGGCACGCCCACCGCGCCAGGAGCCCCGAGGGGTGGTCGCAGCCAGCGGCGGGATCGCAGTTGGATCGGGGCCCGTACGTCCCATTGTTCTCACTCACCCCGGGGAGCGTCGCCGGGACCGAGGTGAAGGCCCGCGTCGACGCGGTGACGCTACCGCGCCTTGGGCATGGCATCGAACACATTTGCCCCCGTGACCACCTACAGCGAGTGACAAGTCCCCGAAAGT
>JBBSLP010000012.1:0-94110 GCA_038255145.1 Acidimicrobiales bacterium | reverse complement strand
GTCCGAGAAAGGCAGACGACCACTCCAACAATTCCTGAAACCGTTCCGCCAGATCATCGAGTCGATCAACCAGACCTTCAAAGCACAACTCGATCTTGAACGCCACGGCGGACGCAAACCAGCCGGTGTCTGCGCCCGCGTTCTACAACGAATCCTCGCACTCACTGCCGCCATCTGGCACAACGAAACAACCCACCCACCCACACCCGCACGCTCGCTCATCGCCTACGACCACTGACGGGCTTGGAGCCAATCATCTAGGTCATCACCGACCTGTCCGTCGAGCTGCCCCCCGGACGCATCACCGCCATCGTGGGGGCCAACGCCTGCGGCAAGTCGACCCTGTTGCGGGGCCTGGCCCGACTGCTCAAGCCGGCCTCGGGCACCGTCCTGCTCGACGGCCAGAGCATCCACCGCATGGCCACCAAGGAGGTGGCCATGCGCCTGGGCATCCTGCCCCAGAGCCCGGTCTCTCCCGAGGGCATCAACGTGGCCGACCTGGTGGGACGGGGTCGCTGCCCCCACCAGGGCTGGTTCCGCCAGTGGTCGGCCACCGACGAGCAGGCCGTGGCCCAGGCCATGTTGGCCACCGACACCCTCGAGCTGGCCGACCGGGCCGTCGACGAGCTGTCGGGTGGACAGCGCCAGCGCGTGTGGATCGCCATGGCCCTGGCCCAGGGCACCGACATACTGCTGCTCGACGAGCCCACCACCTTCCTCGACCTGGCCCACCAGGTCGACGTGATGGACCTGCTCACCGACCTGAACCTGGAGCACGGGCGCACGGTGGTGCTGGTGCTGCACGAGCTGAACCAGGCGTGCCGGTACAGCCACCACCTCATCGCCATGAAGGAGGGGGCCATCGTCGCCGAAGGTCCGCCCCGCGAGGTGGTGACCGAGGCCCTGGTGGAAGAGGTCTTCGAGCTCGCCTGCCGGGTCGTGCCCGACCCCGTGTCGGGCACCCCCATGGTCGTGCCCATCGGTCGTCACCTGAACGTGGCCGCCGAGCGGCCGGCGGCCGTGGCCGCATCGGCCCTGCCCTGAGTCGGGCCGACCCGCCGGGCCGCCACCACCGGCGACGAGGTGACCGTACGCGTCAAGGCCCCGGCGGGTAGCCGGGGCCTTTGATCGCATCGCCTCCCCCCGGCGGGCCCGGGGGAGCGGCGGCGGTTCCCGCCAGGGAAGGTTCAGCTGTTCTCGAGCTTGGTGCCGCTGCGGCGCACCAGGGCGCCGGCGCCCAGCAGGGCGGCGCCGATGGCGGCGAGCAGGCCGCTGGCCACGCCGGTGCGGGGCAGCGAGGAGGCACCGTTGACGGGCTGGGCCCGGGTGACGTTGATGCCCAGGACCTCGATGGGGGCGGTGGTGGCCGGAGCCACGGTCTCGACGGGGGCGACCGTGGTGACCGGGGCGACGGTGGTGGGCGTGGCGGCGGCGGCGACGGCCTCGACGGCGGGAGCCTCGGTCGTGGGCGTCTCGACGACCTCGGGGGTGGGGGTCTCGACGACCTCGGGAGCGGGGGCGGGGGCCTCGGTCGTCGGCGGGGCCGGCGTCTCGGTCACCGGGGGCACCGGGGTGGTCGGCGTCTGGGGGACGGCGCAGTCGGTGTCGAAGTTGGCGGCGGAGATCAGGTTGTCGGGGCCGTTGTCGTTGCGCAGGACGGCGGAGTAGTAGGTGCCGTTGGGGCCCACCGTCACCAGGGGGGCGCCGATCACGGCGTCGATCTGCACGAAGCAGCCGCCGCCGAGGTCCTCCATGGTGGGGACCTGCACGACCAGCTGCCCGGCGCCGTTGGCCGTCCAGCTCACGTGGTCGACCAGGGTCTCGTCGGTGAACATGTCGAAGTGGGTCTGCTGGGTGCGGTAGACGACCAGGGACACGGCGACCAGGGCGTCACCGGTGGGCGACTCGCACCCGTCGGCCAGGCCGGTCCAGCTCATGGTCAGGGTGTCACCGCTGCGCAGCGACAGGGTGCGCAGGTTGCTCGAATCGCCGCCGCGACCGTTGCTGAAGCTCAGTCCCACCAGGGCGTCGGCCCCGTCGGGGCAACCCGCCGGGTGCGCTGCCGGGTAGCCGGCGTAGGTGCTGATGGGGGACACGTCCATGCCGGCCGCGCCTGCGGTCCCGGCGAAGAGGGCGACCGCAACGCCTGCGGTTGCAACACCAGCTGCTAGGCGAACCGCCAGCCGCGCCTGCATCTTCTCGGAGGTCTTCCACATTTTACGCTTCTCTCGTTGAGAACCCGTTTGGCCCGCTGCACATCACCATAGGACCTCGGACCTAGTCTGGCACTAGGCAGAAATACATCCGTGTCTTACAGATCCGGTGTCGTTCGTTACGACCGCGCTACAACCGGCTGACCCGGTGAAACCGCAACGTCGGCACAGCGTTGAACAGGCCGTATAGGTGAACCAGCCCAGCTCAGGGCGTGATCCATCCCCCGGATGCGGGAGAGCGCCAACCCGGCCACCGCCTCCCGGTCGACGTGGTTCCGTTATGGACAAGCGTCGTTGTGAGTAATTGGTTGTCCAATGATCAGGCTCAACTAATCGGGTCGGCTGCCTTGCTCTAGGTAGCCTCACCCAGCGCCATGCGCCGAGCCGCGATCGGATCCCCTACGGGGCGCCGCGGGAGCCGTCGAGCGCGATCGACGGCCGACGAGGGCGGGGGCAGCGGTCGCCGCAGCCGGCGTCCGTGTCCCATGGGGGAGGCGTCCGTGCTACACCTGACCTCCTCGGCGGCCGAAGGGGCCGTCGGGCGGATGACGGTCTGACCTGCATCTGTCTGGGCTCCGCGGCCGCCCTGGCTGCGGTCGAGCTCATGTGGGTGTCGGGCGGGAGGCGGCGGATGCACGGGTGGACGAGATGTTGGAGTGGGGCCACGAGCCCGGGGACATCCCCGGGACGGGGCGCCCGAGGCATGAGCTGCCCTCGTGGCTGACCGACCTGCACCCCACCGACGGGCACCTCAGCAACCGGCTCCCGACCGGGGGGAAGGGGCCGATCCCCCGATGACCGAGCGGTCCCCGTTGGAGCAGCGCCTCCAGCTCGAGCAGGTGGGCGACGACGTCTGGGAAGGCTCGACCTGGGTGGAGACCGGTCCCGTCTTCGGAGGCCTGTTGGTGGCCCAGTCCCTCCAGGCCGCCCATCGCACCGTGGCCCGGCCCCGGTGGCCCCATTCGCTGCACGCCTCGTTCCTGGCCGCGCCCCGGGCCGGCGTACCCCTGCGCCACACCGTCGAGCGCAGCCGTGACGGCGGCTCGTTCGCCACCCGTCGCGTCGTCGTCACCCAGGACGAGCGCCCCGATCCGGTGTTCCTGCTGACCGTGTCCTTCCACGCCCCCGAGGCGGGCGTGGACTACGAGCGCACCTTCCCCCGGGGGGTGCCCGGGCCCGAGGGGCTCCGCGCCGGTCGCTACGACAGCGAGGTCTTCGAGTGCCGCGACGTGCCCGGGCGCGAAGCACAGCCGGGCGCCCCCGAGCACACCCGGCACATGTGGTTCCGCCTCAAGGGCGAACTGGGCCCTGATGCCGCCATGCACGTCTACGGGCTGGCCTACGCCTCGGACCACGGCCCCACCCGTTCGGTGCGCCAGCCCCACGCCGGCCACCCCGGCCTCGAGGGGCGCATGTCGGTGTCCCTCGACCACTCGGTCTGGTTCCACCGCCCCGTGCGCGTCGACCAGTGGCTGCTGTCCGAACTGGTACCCCAGTCCACCGCTGCGGCCCGGGGCCTGACCGTGGGTCAGATCTGGACGGCGGACGGCAAGCACGTGGCCACCGTGGCCCAGGAGATCCTCCTGCGCATGCCCCCCCAGGGCTGACGGCGCACGCCCGGTCGGGGGCGGACCGTCAGACGGCGGCGGGCTCCTCGGCGTAGGCGCCGGCGCCGTGGAACATGCCCCGGGCCCAGCGGTGGGGGGTGGCGATCACGGCCCGGGGGTAGTCCTCGAACATCCACCGGGCGAAGTTGCGCCGGGTCCAGTCGTTGGTGTCCGCGGCCCGCAGCGCCCCCCGGGTGCCCCGCCCGTGGGCCAGCACGGTGGCCAGGCCCCGTCCCAGCCGGTGGTCGAGGTCGAGCTCTCGCCGGACCGCGGCCTGGTAGTGGGCCGATGCGTCACCGACCCGGCCCCCGGCCGTGGCCACCAGGGCCTCGGCCGCGGCCATGCCCGTCATCAGGGCCTGGCCGATGCCCTCCCCCGTCAGCGGATCGGTGACCGCCGCCGCGTCGCCCACGAACATCACCCTGCCCTCGGCCAGGGGCACGGCCCCCAGGCGGGCGGGGATGGGCCAGGCCCGCAGGGGCCCGTCGGGCTCGCTGTTGGGGCCCAACAGGTCGGCCAGGGCGGGGCGGGCGCACAGCTCACGCCACAGGGGGCCCATGTCGCCCACGGCCACCGGGCCTCCCCGGAGCACGCCGAAGCCGATGTTGGCCCCGCCGTCGGGCAGGGGGAAGGCCCAGGCGTAGCCGGGCAGCAGGTCGGCCTCGAAGATGACGTGCAGGTCGGGGCCGATGTCGGTGTTGGCCGCGTACTGGCGGAAGGCGTGCCAATCGCCCCGGTAACCCTTGGGGCCCAGGCCCAGGGCCCGACGCAGTGGCGACCACGCCCCATCGGCGCCGATGACGTGGCGGGCCCGCACCGTGGCCGGCCCGTGGCCGCCGGCAGTGAGCCCGTCGAGCGTCAAGGTGACCCCGGTGTCGTCGGCCGCCGCGCCCCGCAACGTGACCCCCTCGGCCACCCGGGCGCCGCTGGCCCGGGCCCGGTCGACGAGGGCGGCATCGAGGTCACGCCGCCTGGCTACGGCGGCGTGCACCCCGGGGCCGGAGGGCAGGGGCAGGTCGACGACGCGACCCGAGGGGGAGTGCAGGGCGACGCGGTGCACGTCGGTCCACGAGGCCACGGCGTCGGTGCGCAGCCCGAGGTGCTCGAGGTGGCGCAGGGCCATGGCCGTCAGCCCGTCGCCGCAGCACTTGTCGCGGGGGAAGGTGGCCTTGTCGACCACGAGGACGTCGGCGCCGGCCCGGGCCAGTTCGACCGCCGCGGCGGTGCCCGCCGGCCCCGCGCCGACGATGACGACGTCGAGCACGCCATCGGCGCGACCCGACGCCCGTGCCGCCGGGCTCGTCCCCGGCGTCTCGGCTGGGGTGCCCATCAGCCGGCGGCCGCGGCGGTGGTGGGAGGTGCTGCCGCCGTGGTGGTCGGCGCGTTGGGGACCACGGGTGCCGTGGTCGGCGGGGCGTTCGGATCGGTGGTCGTGGTAGTCGTCTCCGGCTCCTGGCGGCTGCCGTCGCAGCGCACGCCGTCGGCGTCCTGGTACACGGCCGACACGGTGTCGGTGGCGGTCTCCCCCGTCAGCCACGTGATGGTGCGCTGGGTGGTGACCAGCTTGCACGCTTCGCCGTACTGCTCGACGGTCTGGCCTGTCTGCTGGCCGGACACGAAGGGCGTCGAGTACAGCTCGACGGTGATCGACGTGTCGCTGTAGGTGGACCAGATCAGGATGCCGTAGGGGGTGATGTTCTTGAACTTGAGGTCGGGGCTGGGGAACGACAGGGTGGCCTCACGCCCATAGGGGTAGCGGGAGATGTACTGGCCGTGGGCCATGTACTCGTAGAAGTCGAGGCCGCCGAAGAACGCCGCGTTGAACAGGGTGGTCGAGTACTGGGACACCCCGCCGCCCACGTCCTCGGCGAAGGTGGCGTCGAGGATGACCCCGGCGGACAGGAAGCCCTTGGCCAGGGTGCGGCGCCCGGTCACCGCGTTCAGGGAGAAGATCTCCCCGGGAGCGACGACGGTGCCGGTGACCATGTCGGACATGCGGTGGATGTTGGTCACCCGGGCCAGGCAGCACGGGTAGTTGGTGGTGAACGAGGACACGACCTGGGTGATGCCCAGCTCGGCGAAGTAGTCGGCGCCCCGGGCGGGCTCCTGCACGGTGAGCTGCAGGATCGCGGGCTGCGGGCCGCCTTCGATGACCTGGGTCAGCGCGGCCACGGCGCTGGGCTCGCAGCACACCGTGCCCGCACTGCCCCCCGACACGACCACCTGTCCCCCCGACACGCTGGCGGTGGCGTCCTGGGGGGCGGTGGCGGCGTCGGCGAAGGTCGAGGCGAGCAGGTCGAGCGTGCCCTGGGGCTCCAGGGTCACGGCCAGGCCGGCGTCGCCCGGGGTGGCCCCCACGAAGGGACGCAGGGCGGTGCCGTCGAGGGATTGGGCCGTGCCGCCGACGTCGACCTGGATGGGCCCTGCCGTGGCCGCGTTGACCCGACCGACGAAGACCTGGGCCTCCTCGTTGCTGAACCGGGGGTCCACGGGCACGAAGTCGACGTCCACCGTCAGCGCACCCTTGGGGGCCTCGTCGACCCGGGCCAGGGCCGTGGCCACCTGGGCGGGGTCGAGGCCTTCGCCGGGGGAGCCGGGCTCGACGACGAGGATGCCGTCCTGGAACGCCACCTCGGGCTCGACGGCCGTGGTCGCCACCGCGGCCTCGAGGGCGGTGACGGTGGTGGCCACCTTGGCCTGGTCGACGGCGAAGCTGGTGGGGGCGTCGGTGTGGCCGAAGAAGGAACCCAGCCAGCGCAACGGGCGAAGGACCACCGCGCCTCCGCGGCCGACGTCGAGGGCGGCGCTGGCGGTGGCGGGCTCGTCGAGGTCGAGGCCCAGGTCGGCCGCCGTCGAGGCCAGGGGCCCACGAGGGGTCACGATGTTGACCGGAGTGGTCCCGATCTGGGCCGACAGCTCGTCGAGCGACGCCCGGAGCTGGGTCTCGTCCAGCCCGCCGACGTCACGGCCGGCCACGGTCACGTTGCGCGGCACCTTGGCGCCGCCGAACGAGTCGACGGCCCAGGCCAGCACCAACAGGAGCAGGAGGGCGGCGGGGACACCCACGGTGGCGAGCGCGGTCAGACGGAGCCGGTTCACTTCGTGCAAGGTTCGCGCACCGGGGCCCCCTGCGGGGGGTCGCGCCGCCCGGTTGCGTGGCCGAGGCGGTGGCCGGCCGGACCCGGAAGGGGCATCTGGGGGCCCACGGGACTAAAACGGCACACCGGTCGCGCTGCGCCCTGGGACCGGGAGACGCCCGGACCGCTCGACGGAGAGGTGTCACGGATGGCTCGGATGTGTGAAGGACGGATCTGCATCGTCACCGGTGCGGGGCGCGGCATCGGGCGCGAGCACGCGCTGATGCTGGCCGAGCACGGGGCCAAGGTCGTGGTCAACGACCTCGGCGGCAGCGTCGACGGCAGCGGCGGCGACGTCTCGCCGGCCCAGCAGGTCGTCGACGAGATCAAGGGCTTCGGTGGCGAGGCTGTGGCCAACGGCGACGACGTCTCGTCGTGGGAAGGCGCCCAGCGCCTGGTGAACACAGCCATCGAGACCTTCGGGGGCCTCGACGCCCTCATCAACAACGCCGGCATCCTGCGGGACCGGGTGCTGGCCAACATGACCGAGGAAGAGTGGGACGCGGTCATCAAGGTCCACCTCAAGGGCACCTTCGCCCCGTCGCGCTGGGCCGTGGCCTACTGGCGTGAGCGGGCCAAGAACGGCGAGACCAACGACGCCCGCCTCATCAACACCACCTCGGTGTCGGGCATCTACGGCAACCCCGGACAGACCAACTACGGCGCGGCCAAGGCCGGCATCGCCAGCTTCACCCAGATCGCCGCCCGCGAGGTCGGCCGCTACGGGGTGACGGTCAACGCCATCGCCCCCGGCGCCCTGACCCGCATGACCGAGGGCCTACCCGGCATGCCCCAGGACGACGAGGCCGCCCGCGAGGCCATGTCGCCCCGGTGGATCGCCCCGCTGGCCACGTGGCTGGCTTCGCCCCAGTCCGCCGGCATCACCGGCCGGGTGTTCGAGTCCTCGGGCCGGGTCCTGGCCATCGCCGAGAGCTGGCACCGGGGTCCGACGGCCGAGGCCGTCGACGACCCCACCCAGATCGACGCCATCCTGCGGGACCTGCTGGCCAAGGCCCGCCCCAACGCCGACATGAGCGGCAAGGACAAGGACTGGTAGCCGTTCTCCGCTGAACGAGGTGAGGGGGCGCCACCTGCAGGTGGCGCCCCCTCGTCATGCGGGCCGTCGTTCGTCGTTCGGGTCAGGGGCCGGCGGTCAGATGCGGCGCATGCGGATGCCGCTGACCTCGTGATCGGGGCCCTTCTTGAGCACCAGGTGGGCCCGCTCCCGGGTGGGGAGGAGGTTGTCGGCCAGGTTGGGACCGTTGATGGTGGCCCAGATGCCCTTGGCCGTGGCCAGCGCCTCGTCGGTGCTGAGGCTGGCGTAGCGGTGGAAGTACGACCGCTCGTCGGCGAACACCGTCTTGCGGAAGTCCAGGAAGCGCTCGATGTACCAGCGCTCGATGTCGGACTCCTCGGCGTCGACGTAGATGGAGAAGTCGAAGAAGTCCGAGACGACCGTCTGCTGGGACTCGCCCGACTGCTGCAGCACGTTGAGCCCCTCGACGATGAGCACGTCGGGGCGGCGCACGACCTGGTACTCGTGGGGCACGATGTCGTAGGCCAGGTGGGAGTAGACGGGCGCCCGCACCACAGGGCAGCCGGCCTTGACGTCGGCCAGGAACTGCAGCAGGCGGCGCACGTCGTAGCTCTCGGGGAAGCCCTTGCGCCCCATCATGCCCCGCTCCTCGAGCGTGGCCGTGGGGTAGAGGAACCCGTCCGTGGTGACCAGGTCGACTCGGGTGTGGTGTTCCCAGCGGGCCAGCAGCAGCTGGAGCAGGCGCGCCGTGGTGCTCTTGCCCACGGCCACCGAACCGGCGATGCCGATCACGAAGGGGACCTTGCGGCTGGACTTGCGCAGGAACGTGTCCGTGGCCCGGTGCAGGTCCTGGACGGCGGAGATGTGCAGGTTCAGCAACCTCGTCAGAGGTAGGTAGACGTCGCCCACCTCGGCGAGGGTCAGGTTGTCGTTGAAGCTGATGATGCCGGCGAGCTCTCGCTCGTCGAGGTGCAGTGGCGTCGAGCTCCGCAACGCGGCCCAATCGGACCTCGAGAACGAGCGGTAGCGGTCGAGCGCCGGGCGTTCGAGCGCCCCTCGTCGTCCCACGCGGCCAGTTGACCAGGTCGGCGGGCGAAGAGCAAAAGGCGGCCCCTCAGCTGCTGGCGACCCCAGCCGGATGGACGGTGGGTCGATGCCCCCGTGCCCAATCCCGGGTTGGTGACGATTCCTCAAGTGAGGCCCTGAGTGCGCCGTTGCCCACGGTTAGTGGCGCGGGCGACCTCCACTTCGTGCCGGTGGCGGAACCGGACGGGTCGCCAGCAGGGGAGATCGCATGCGAGGTACGAGGAAGGCAGCGGGGGCTCTTGCCCTCCTCGCCACGGTGGCCCTGGCCCTCGGGCCCACGGCCGTGGCCGGGGCCGACATCGCTCAGCCCGATCCCGTCGAGGTGCCCGTGGCCGGCGGTGATCCCGCCACCCTCGCCACCCCTGAGGTCGCCTCCGCCACCCCTGAGGTCGCCGACGCCGACGGCCGGGTGCGCATCGTGGTCAGCCTGGACGGCGGCTCGGTGCGCCACCTCGACGACGTGGCCGACAACGCTTCGGACGAGGTCGAGGTGAGCAAGGTCTATGGCACCGACCACGCCGTGGTCGAGGTGCCCGCGGCCGACGCCGCCCGGGTCAGTGACGAGCTGGCCGCCTCGGGCGCCGACGTGATGGGCCTCGACCCCATGGTGCACGCCACCCTCGAGCCCAACGATCCCAACTGGCCGGCGCAGAACGGCTTCGGCCCCGCCGGCATCACCGGGGCGTGGGACGTCACCACCGGTGCCGACACCATCATCGCCATCGTCGACACCGGCGTCACCCCGGTGTCCGAGCTGGCCGGGCGGGTCCTGCCCGGCTACGACTTCGTCGACAGCGACAACAACGCCGCCGACGAGAACGCCCACGGTACGCAGGCGGCCACGGTGGCCGCCGGCGCCGGGGGCAACGGCATCGCTGCCGCCGGGGTGTGCTGGAGCTGCCGCATCCTGCCCGTGCGGGTGCTCGACGCCAGCGGGTCGGGCTCGGCCACTGCGGTGGCCTCGGGCATCAACTACGCCCGGACGCACGGGGCCCGGGTCATCAGCCTCAGCCTGGGCACGCCGACCCGATCGCCCATCATGGACGCCGCCGTGGCCTCGGCCCGGGCCGCCGGCATCGTCGTGGTGGGGGCAGCGGGGAACTCGTCGACCACGGTGGAGAGCTACCCCGGCGCCCACCCCGACGCCATCGGTGTGGCCGCGGTGACCGCGGCGGGCCAGCTGTTCGACTACTCCAACCGGGGGGCGTGGGTCGACGTGGCCGCCCCCGGGCTCAACGTGGCCCAGAAGCCCAACGGCACCGTGTCCATGTTCAACGGGACCTCGTCGGCCACCCCGGTCGTGGCCGGCATCGCCGCCCTGGCCCTCGCTGCTGACCCCAGCCGGACGGCTGACGATGTGGTCTCCCTCATCACCGGCAGCGGCCCCACCTTCGCCGGCATCGGCGGCCCTCTCGTCGACGCCCGCCGGGTGGCGGTGCCCGCCGGGCAGCCCGACTTCGGTTCGGTGGCGCCGGCCCGTCTGCTCGACACCCGGGGCCTGCCCACGGTGGACGGCCAGCAGCCCTGGGTCGGTCGGGTGGCGGCCGGCAACACCGTCGAGCTGCCGGTGACGGGCCGCGGCGGCGTGCCCGCCTGGGCCGACAGCGTGGTCCTCAACGTGACCGCGGTGGAGCCCGATGCCTACGGCTTCGTCACGGCGTGGCCGTGCGGCACGAACCGGCCGCTGGCCTCCAACCTCAACTACGACCCGGGCCAGACGGTGCCCAACCTGGTGGTCTCCAAGATCGGCGTGGGGGGCAAGGTGTGCCTGTTCGCCGCCGGTGGCACCCAGTTGGTGGCCGATGTGGCCGCCTACCTGCCGGCAGGGGCCGACTTCGGTGCCATGTCGCCGTCCCGGCTGCTCGACACCCGGGGGCTGCCCACGGTGGACGGCTGGTCGAGCGGGGTGGGCGCCGTGAGCGCCGGCCAGATCGTCGAGCTGCCCGTGGTCAACCGGGGCGGGGTGCCGGGTGATGCCGGTTCCGTGGTCGTCAACGTCACCGCGGCCGATCCCACCACCTGGGGCTACGTGACCGTGTTCCCCTGTGGGGCCCCGGTGCCCGTAGCCTCCAACCTGAACTTCGAGCCTGGCCGCACCGTGCCCAACCTGGTGGTCAGCGAGGTCGGGGCCGGCGGCAAGGTGTGCCTGTACTCGGCGGGCACCACCCAGCTCATCGCCGACGTGGCCGCCTGGTTCCCCACGGGGGCCGACTTCGCCGGGGCCTCCCCGGTGCGGCTGCTGGACACCCGCCAGTCACCCACGGTGGACGGCGCCTTCCAGGCCCAGGGCACCCTGGCTGCCGGTGGCGAGATCCGCCTGGCGGTGACGGGTCGGGCCCAGGTGCCTGTCGGGGCCACCGCCGTGGTGCTCAACGTGACCGCGGCGTCGCCCTCGGCCGACGGCTTCGTCACCGTGTGGCCCTGCGGCGCCCTGCCCCTGGCCTCCAACCTCAACTTCACCCCCGGTCACACCGTGCCCAACCTGGTCATGGCCCCGGTGTCGGCTGACGGCAAGGTGTGCCTCTACACCGCCGGCGCCACCGACCTGGTGGCCGACGTGGCCGGCTGGTTCAAGGCCTGAGCGTCAGGCGGTCGCTCGGGCCCGGCGGTCGAGCTCGAAGTCGTCAGAACAGGCTGAACTGGTCCCGTTCGAAACCGCGGAGCTCGTCGTAGTCGACCTCGACGCAGGCCAGGCCGCGGTCGAGGGCGAGGACCCGGGCCTGGGGGCGGATGACCTGGGCCACGAACATGCCCCGCACCGGTCGTAGCCGGGGGTCGAGGTTCAGTCGTTCGAGGTAGCGGGCCAGCTGCTCGACCCCGTCGATGTCGCCGCGGCGCTTGACCTCGACGGCCACGGCGCCGCCGTCGGCGTCACGGCACAGCAGGTCGACGGGGCCGATGTCGGTGGGGTACTCCCGGCGCACGAGCTTGAGGCCCTCGCCCAGCACCGTGGGGTTGGCGGCCAGCAGCTCCTGGAGGTGGGCCTCGACGCCGTCCTTCTGCAGGCCGGGGTCGGCGCCCAGCTCGTAGTTGTGGTCGGCGAGGACCTGCTCGAGGTTGATGGTCAGCGTCTCCCCCTTGGGGTTGCGCACCACCCAGCGCTCGGCCTCCTCGATGAGCACGTTGGGCGGGTTCATCCAGTTCAGGGGCTTGTAGGCCCCACCGTCGGCGTGCACCAGCACCGAGCCGTCGGCCTTGACCATCAGCAGGCGCACCGCGGAGGACAGGTGGGCGGTGAGCCGACCGGCGTAGTCCACGTTGCAACGGGCGATCACCATGCGCACGGCGGGCACGCTACCGGCCCGCCCGCAGCCGCTCGCGCTCGAACCGGCCGACCGGGGGGCACCCGGGACCGACTCCGTTCCGCCGATTCGATATCGATTCGCCTGAACGGTGTCAGCGGAGAACATGGCCCGTAGCAGGCTCGCCGCCCCCAGCCGTTGGTCAGCCGCGACCACGCAGACGGCCCCGGATCAGCTCCCGCCGCTCGCGGAGCTCGGCGTAGGTCAGACCCGTGGCCTCCTCGGGATCGACACCGAAGCCGGCCTTGATGCCGTCGAGGTCCATCCGGTACGTGTTGGGATCCACCCCCAGCTCCGAAGCGATGGCCTGGCCGTGGGTGGTGGCGAAGTGGGTGGCGATGAAGGCCACCTCGCCGAACAGGTCCAGGTCAGGCGCCAGGGTGGCGATGGCCCCATCCAGGAACACCATGTTCTTCACGAACAGCATCAGCACCTTGGGCATGGCCGCCCCGTAACCCAGCAGCGCCTTCACCGAGCGCTGGATCTCCTTGGTCAGCTCCTCAGGCGAGAGCGTGGTGGGATCCACCGGGGGCAGGTCCAGACCCAGGTCGGCGGCCACGGCATCGAGGTCGGTGTCCGCCGGCAGCGCCCCCAGGTCGCGCATGGCGGCCAGCTGGCCCCGCAGGTCGTTCATGGACGCCGACATCAGCAGGCGCAGGAAGGCGTGGCGTTGGACGTCGGTCATGCGGGCGGTGATGCCGTAGTCCAACAGCGCCGTGCGACCGTCGGGCCGCACGAACAGGTTCCCACCGTGCAGGTCGCCGTGGAACAGGCCCTTGAGCATGCACCCCTCGAGGAAGGCGATCATCCCCGCCCGGATCACCGCCGCGGTGTCGACCCCCGCCGCCCGCATGCCGGCCACATCGTCGAACTTGAAGCCGTCGAGGCGCTCCATGACCAGGACCCGTCGGGTGACCAGGGTGGGGTGGGGGCGGGGCACGACGAAGGTGCGCTGACCCAGCTCGGTCAACGACCGGGCCACGTCCAACATGTTCTCGGCCTCGAGGCGGAAGTCGAGCTCCTCGGTGATGGTCTCGGCGAACAGCTCGACCAGGGCCGGGGGGTTGGCCAGGGCCGACACCGGGATTCGCCCGATGAGGAACGGCGCCAGCCAGGCCATGACCTTGAGGTCCTTGCGCACCAGGCTGGCCACCAGGGGCCGCTGCACCTTGACCACGACCGGGGTGCCGTCGCGCAGCAGCGCAGCGTGCACCTGGGCGATGGACGCCGCCGCCAGGGGCTCGGTGGAGAAGCTGGAGAACAGCTGCTCGAGAGGAGCACCCAGGTCTTCCTCGACCACGGCCCGGATGTCCTCGAACGTCTCCGGCGGCACCCGGTCACGCAGCTTGGCGAACTCGCCCACCAGCTCAGCCGGGAACAGCCCCTCGCCCGAGGAGATGATCTGGCCCAGCTTGATGTACGTCGGCCCCAGCTGCTCCGCGGCGATGCGCAGGCGTCGGGACAGCTCGGAGCGCAGCTCCGGCTTGCCCCGCTTGGTCAGCGCCGGCAGCGCTCCCCAGCCCAGGCGCCGCACCGTCGTGAGCACCCGCAGCCCCGGGGGGTAGCGGGTGGGCCGGGTGAGCTGGGGCACCAGGCGCTTGGTCGTCGAGCGCAGCACCGGCACCCGCCGTCGCCACGGCATGTGCAGGGGGTCGACCAGCCACGGCGGGGTGTCCGAGAAGGTGCCGAACTCGAGGTCGGCGGGCGCGGACGCGGCGGACGGTGATGTCGAGGCGAGGGGGGCGGCCACGCTCCCCAGTCTGACGGCCCGGGCACCGCTACCAGCAGGCAGCAGGCAGCTGCGGCTACCGGCAGCTACCAGTCGTCGTCGCGCTGCCAGGCCCGGCGCTGCGGACCCCGGCCCCGCTGCAGGGCATCGCTGAGCAGCGACAGGCAGCGATCGGCCAGCTCGGGGCGACAGATGAGGAAGTCGGGCAGGTAGACGCTGGTGTTGTTGTAGATCAGCTCGGAGCCGTCGATGCGGCTGCAGTGCAGGCCCGCGGCCAGAGCCACGGCCACCGGCGCGCAGTTGTCCCACTCGTACTGTCCACCCGAGTGGGCGTAGATGTCGGCGTGGCCCAGGACCACGGCCATGGCCTTGGCCCCCGCCGACCCCAGCCCGATGATCCGGGCGCTCAGGCCCCCGGCCACCACCTGGGCCGCAGCCGAGGGGTGCCAACGGCTGGCCACCACCCGGGGCGGGCCCTTGACCGGCGGGGGCAGCACGGGGGCGGGCTCGGTGGCCAGGGTGACGCCCACCGCAGGCAGGGACACGGCCCCGGCGATGGGGCGGCCCCCTTCGACCAGAGCCACGTGCACGGCCCAGTCGGTGCGGGGCGGGGTGCCGAACTCGTTGGAACCGTCGAGGGGGTCGACGATCCACACCCGGGGGGTGGTCAACCGCACCTTGTTGTCGGCCCCCTCCTCGGAGAGCACGGCGTCGTCGGGCCGGGCCCGGGCCAACTCCTCGACCAGCAGGTCGTGGGCCAGGGAGTCCCCGGCCGACTCCAGCTCCCAGCTCGACGTGCCCCGGGCCAGCAGCTCCTCACGCACGCGCATGAGCAATTCGCCGGTCTCCGTGGCCAGACGGGCGGCCAGCTGGTGGTCGTCTTCGGGTTCGTGCTCCGGGTCGCGTTCGGGGTCGGTCACCGGAAGTTGGGCGGACGCTTCTCGAGCAGGGCCGCCACCCCCTCGCGGAAGGCGGGCTCACGCATCATGGCCTCGAGCCGCTCGCCCGAGTCGAGCACGGCGCTGCCCACGTCCCGGTGCAGGTCCAGGTAGACCTGGTGCTTGCTCGCGGCCAGGGAGTGGGGGGACACCGTGGCGATCAGGTTGCGGGCGTAGGCGTAGGTGCGCTCGAGCAGCTCGTCCGCCGGCCAGGTGGCGTTGACCAGCCCGATGCGTTCGGCCTCCTCCGCCAACACCACCCGGGACGAGAACAGGAGGTCGTTGGCCCGGGTCAGCCCGATCATGCGGGGCAGGAGCCACGACAGCCCGTACTCGGCGGGCAGGTTGAGCTTGCCGTGGGCGGTGGTGAGCTTGGCCCCCGCCGCGGCGAAGCGCAGGTCGCAGTAGCAGGCCAGGACCAGGCCCACACCGGCGGCGGCGCCGTTGATGGCGGCCAGGGTGGGCTTGGTCAGCCCGAAGTTGAAGGCGAAGTCGTGGTCGAACGCCCCGAAGACGCCGAACCCGGGGCGGGCCGGGCGCTCGCGCAGGCCGTTGTCGTAGCCACCCTTGGCCACATGGCCCTCGAGGGCGGCACTGTCGGCCCCGGCGCAGAAGCCCCGGCCCTCGCCGGTGATGACGATGGCCCCCACCGAGGTGTCGTCCTCGGCCAACTGCAGGCACGTGCGGTACTCGGCGTGCATGCGGCCGGTCCACGCGTTGAGGCGATGAGGTCGGGCCAACGTGATGGTGGCGACGCCATCGTCCACCTCGTAGCGCACGGCCTTGAGCACCGGGTCCCCTGCGGTCATGGCCGTCATCCTCCCACCCGGTCACCAGCTTGGGCCGCGGCGATGGCCTCGAGGGTGGCGGCGGCCAGTTCGGGCCGGCACACCAGCAGGTCGGGCAGGAGGGGATCGGCGTTGTTGTAGCGCAGCGGGGAGCCGTCGATGCGGCTGCAGTGCAGGCCTGCGGCCAGGGCCACGGCCACGGGGGCGCACGAGTCCCACTCGTACATGCCCCCGGCGTGCAGGTAGACGTCGGCCCGGCCGGTGATCACCGCCGCCACCTTGGCCCCCGCCGAGCCCATCTCCACCAGCTCGGCGTCGAGGGCGGCGGCCACGGGGCCGACCAGGGCCGGGGGCCGGCTGCGGCTGACCACCAGGCGGGGCCGGCCCACCATGGGCGGGGTCGGCGGCGGCGAGACCGTGGACAGGACCAGGCCCTGGGCGGGCAGGGCCACGCAACCACAGACCGCCTCCCCGGCGATGGTCAGGGCCACGTGGACGGCCCAGTCGACGCGGCCGGCCTCGCCGAACTCCCGGGTGCCGTCGAGGGGGTCGACGATCCACACCCGGGCGTGGTCGAGGCGGGTCTGGTCATCGAGGGATTCCTCGGACAGCAGGCCGTCGGCGGGGCGGGCCCGGCGCAGGGCGGCCACCAGCAGGTCGTCGGCCTCGCGGTCGCCCCGGCGGCGCAGGGTGTCGGCGTCGAGCCCCTCGGTGCGCAGCCGGAGCAGGCGGACCCCGGCCAGGGAGGCCAGTTCGGCAGCGAGGTGGTGGTCGGCGGGGGAGGGGGGCACGGCTCCATGCTGCCAGCCACGACGGCGCCGGTGCGCCGGTGGCGTTGCCGTCGTGACGGCCCTGACGTCCTATCAGCAGCGATCCGGGGAGATTTTCCCAGGGGGTGATGGTGCACTGGTTGCAGTTTGTGACTACGGTCGCGACGCCCGTTTCAAGACGTTCGGGTGGGCTTGCTACCGGCGCGGAACTCCGCGTCGCGGAGGGGGAACGTGAACAAGAAGCACTCGAGGGTGCTCGGCGCAGGCTTGATCTGCCTCTCACTTCTGGCCGCATCCTGCGGCGGCGGCGACGACGGCGAATCGGGTTCGGCGGGCACCGTGGACGCCAACATCAACAACGCCCTCAAGGGCTCGACGACGACCGAGGCCGCTGGGTCGACGACGCCGACGACGGCCGCCGCGCCGCTGCCCACCACCATGGACGGGTGGGAGAAGCTGTGGGTCGAGCAGCGGGCCGCCGTCGTGGCCCGGGCCAAGTCCGAGGGCTGGGGCCTGTCGGCCGACGGTAAGTCGGTCAAGGGGCCCGAAGGCTTCACCATCGACATGTCGAAATGCCCGGCGGGCTGGTCGAACACCGAGGGCCTGACGGACACCACCGTCAAGCTCGGCCAGGCGATCGCCCAGTCGGGCACGTTCGCCGACTACAACAACTACGCCCGGGGCATGAAGACGATCTTCGACTACTACGGGGCCGCGGGCGCGTTCAAGGACTCCCTGGGCAAGACCCGGACGATCGACTACATCGTCAAGGACGACGGCTACGACCCCGCTCGGACCATTCCGATCGTCGACGAGCTGATCGACTCGGACAGGGTCTTCGCCGTGTGGACCCTGGGCACGCCCAGCACCATGAAGGTCTACGGCAAGCTCAACGAGCGCTGCATCCCCCACCCCTTCGCCATGACGGCCCACCCGGCCTGGGGCGATCCGGTGAACCACCCGTGGACCACGGGAGCGCCGGCGCCGTCGTACGCGACCGAGGCCATCCTGTGGGGTTCGTTCCTGGAGGAGCGCGCCGACGAGTTCCCCGACAAGATGAAGGTCGCCGCCCTGGTCATGAACAACGACTTCGGCAAGGTGTACGACCAGACCTTCAAGGCCTACGTGGCCCAGTCGGACCTCCTCAAGGACAAGGTCGAGTTCACGTCGGAGACCATCGAGGCCCAGGCCCCGACGGTCAAGGACCCCATGACCACCCTCGCCGCCGGTAGCCCCGACGTCTTCATCGCCATGCTCGCCGCCACCCCGTGCACCCAGACGGTGATCGAGGCGTCGGAGAACGGCATGAAGGAGTCGGCCAAGTACCTGTTCCAGCCCTTCACCTGCTCGGGCACCTCGTTCGTGAGCAAGGAGAAGGTCGGCGGTGACGGGTCCGCCTCCAACGGTTGGTGGATCTTCAACCCCGGCGCCAAGGACCTGCGGGACAAGTCGCAGGCCAACGACGCCTTCGTGGCGTGGATGCGCACCGAGCTGACCAAGGTCGGCATCGATCCCGACTCGTCCAGCCTGCTCGGTGCGGGCATGGGCGGCTACGGCTGGTCCTTCGTGCAGTCCCTGATCATCGCCGGCCAGCTCGAGGGCGGGCTCACCCGCACCAACTTCGCTCTGGCCATGCGGGGCCTGGACATGGACAACGCCTACACCCTGCCCGGCATCCGTGAGCAGCTCAACGGCAACAAGGATGCCTTCGCCATCGAGGGCGGCGTGTTCCAGCAGTTCGATTCGGCCAGCCAGGCCTGGGTGACCAAGAGTGACGTCATCGAGCTGAACGGCAAGTCGCAGAACTGCGCCTGGGACCAGGCCACCAGCAAGTGCGGCTGATCGTGTCCCCGACCGCCTGAGGGCGGTTGGACCACGGTGCCGGACGGCCGCCACCACGTCGAAGCTGACGGGGTGGCGGCCGTCGCCGCGCCCGACCCGGACGGTCGGCCCGGCGCCTCCGTGGCTGACGATCAATCGAGGGGGAAGTAGCCGGGGACGGCCCGGTGGGGGGTGTCGAGGTAGACCTTGGCCTCGGGGTGGCCGCAGAAGCGACCGTGGCTCCAGCGGACCTCGACGTGGCCCCGCACCTCGCGCTCGGTCCCCGCCTCGAGGTCACGCACGGCGGCCGTCCACCTCACCAGGGGCTGGGCCGAGCGCTCGGGCCGGATGTCGAGGTCGACGAGGCGGAAGCGTTGCCGCCAGTCCCACGGCGTGCCCACCCGCAGGCGCAGTTGGTCCTGACCGGCGCTGCCGAGGATGAAGTACGGCGCACTCGTCAACCTCAGGAGGCGCCACAGGAGGTCTTCGCGATCGGCCAGGGTGGGGACGGCCCGGGACCAGGTGCGGGCCGACACCTCGCTGACCACCACCGACAAGGCCTCGTAGTCCGGTTGCACCGCCGCCGGCCACGAGCGGGCGCAGCGGGCCTTGATGTGGTCGCGTTGGCCCTTGGTCAGGTCCTTGACCGACGCGGGCAGGTCGAGCTCGCCGTGCAGCTCGGCCCGCACGCCGGCGTAGAGGGCGCCGTACTCGGCCGGGGCGCTGCGCAGGTACCAGTCCACCTCGGCCCGCGCCCCGCGCTGGGCCAGGCCCCGCTCGAAGAGGTGGTCCGGTGAGACGTTGTGCAGCACCCGGGACAGGTACTTGCAGCTGACCAGGAACACGTGGTCGATGCGTAGGTCGGCGGGCAGCAGCTCGTAGCCCGGCGGCTTGTCGGGTCCCTTCCACTCGATGGTGCGGGGTGTTCGACCCCGCAGCCCGTCCGCGGCCTCGAGGAAGGCCCGCCCGTTGGCCCAGGCCCCGGACAGCTCGACGCCGTGGTCGCCACCCTGGTGCGCAGCCGACAGACGGGCCCACACCGGGTCGGCCACGTTGCCGACCTGCGGCGGACGGGCGGCCAGGGCGGCGCCGAGGGAGTGGAAGGGGAGCATGCCCAACCCGGTCACGATCTCGGTGATCTCGGTCTTCAGCGAGGGCATGGGCCGCCCATGATGGCCGGAAACCGGGATGACCGCGGTGGCGGCGGGCCCCGACGAGCTCGACCCCTCCCAAGGCGTGGCCCAGCACCACCTGGCCACTTGGCACCGGGGCGAGGACACCCCGGTCACCCGGGCCCTGGCCCTGGCCCTGGCCAAGTGGCACCAGCTCGAACCCGGCGAGCTCCTGGTGTTCGAGAGGCCGTCGTCGGCCGGCGCCCACGCTGGTTGGGCGGCTGGTCACGGGCCGTTCACACCAGGGGAGCCCGTAGCTCGCCCAGGAGCCAGCCGTCGACGCGGTCCAGGCGCAGGCGGACGAGGCGGCCCTCTTCGACGGGGGCGCCCCCGGCCAGGGCCCGGGCGCCGTTGAGGTGGATGAAGCCGATGGGCAGGGACTGGTCCGAGACCGGCCCGTAGATGGAGTCGCCCAGCTCACGGACGGCGCCGGCGAAGAGCTCGGCCGCCTCGGAGGAACCGCTGCGGCGCACGCCCTCGGCCAGCTCCCGGAACCACTGCTGGCCCGAGATGGCCACCCCGGTGACCCAGGTGCCGCCGACGAGGAGGCTGACCCCGAACGACACCCCCAGGTCGAGCAGCTCGACCATGACGGCAAGGGCCTCGTCCCGGAACGGAAGCCCCCCCGAATGGTCCCCGGAGTCGTCCCCGTGAGGGTGGTCGTGGGTGTGCTCGTGGTCCTGCGGGTGGTCTTGGTCGTCGCCATCAGCCATGGCCGCCATGCTCCCACCCCCGTCGGTCCGCGGTGCCGACCGATCGCGCCTACCCGGGAGGGCTGCGTTGGCGCGACGCCGAGGCCAGACTGTGCCGGTCCGGGTCGCCACCGTCGAGACCTCCCAGGAGCTCCCCATGCCACTGATCGAGTTGATCGATGAGCGATATGCTCCCTTGCTGGTTCGCGACCTCTTCGCCGGAGGTGATCCCGGCCCCATCGTTGCGGCGCTGGCGCAGGTGCCCGAGCTGTGCGAGGCGACGTTGCCCTTCATCGGGGCGGCGTTGGGGCCGTCGCTGGTACCGGCCCGGCTCAAGGAGATCGCCATCCTGCGGACCTCCGCCCTGGCCGGGTGCCGGTACTGCGTGGACGCCCACACGGCCGTGGCCCTCGACGTCGGTCTGTCCCAGCAGGAGATCATGGTCCTGCGCGGCGAGGAGCCGGAGCGGGCGCAGTTCACCAACCCGGTTGAACGGGCCCTGCTGACCTGGGTCGAGGAGGTGGCGGCCGGTCGGGGACAGGTCCCGGCCGCCGTCGGCCACGAGCTGCGCCGCCACCTCCCCGACCATGTGATCGTCGAGCTCACCGTCACCGTGGGCGCGACGTTGTTCCTCAACCGGTTCGCCACGGCGTTGGGGCTGCCCACATCGGCCGAGACGACGGCCCGCATCGCCTCCGCAGGCTTCACGACCACCAATGAGGAGACGTCATGAGTGACGGATCGATCGCCGAGCTCGTCGCCGCGGGAACCCTGCCCGGCCGGGTCTGGTTCTACAGCAACTACCACTGCAACCTGGCCGGCGCGTACTGCCGGACCGAATCGAGCCCGGCGTCGGATCGACGCCAGCTCGACGCCGCCCACATCGTCGCGCTGGCCCAGCAGGCCGCCGAGCTGGGCTTCACCGAGCTCGGTGTCACGGGCGGAGAACCGTTCCTGCTGCCGGCCATGCCCGACATCCTGGCGACGATGGGCGGCATCCTGCCCACCATCGCCTTGTCCAACGGGACGCTCTTCACCGATCACCGCCTGCGCCGGCTCGCACCCCTGGCCCAGTTGCCCGTGGCCATCCAGATCTCCCTCGATGCCCCCGACCCCACCCTCAACGACGAGTTGCGGGGTCCCGAGAACTTCGCCAAGGTGCTCGACGCCGTCCCCCGGCTGATCGACGCAGGGATCGAGGTGAGGATCGCCACCACCGTGGAAGCCGATCGGCTCGACGTCGACCAACACGCCCGGCTGTGCGAGCTGCACCGCCGACTGGGCGTCTCCGACGAGCACCACATCGTCCGGCCGATCATCCGCCGGGGCCGCGCCGTGGACCACGACCTCGGCCGCCACTTCGACCACACCGAGATCCCGGCCGAGCTGACCGTCACCGTCGACGGCGCCTTCTGGAGCCCGTTCGGACCGACCGTCCACGCCGGCCGCCTCGATACCGACCTGCTCGTCACCCGGACCATCGATCCGCTGTCGACCCCGGCCCGGGCCCTGGCCGGCCTGGTGACCGGACTTCCCGCCGGCGGCGACGCCAAGATCGGCATCCGTTGAGCGTGATCATCCCGTGCCCCGTGTGGGCGCAGAGTCACGGCCGCCGTCCGAGACCTACAGTGACGTCGTGACCGTCGATGCACGTCCTGGCCTGCAACTTTCCACCAACGGCGTCCGCCGCCTGGCGCAGGGCATGGCCGCCATCCGCATCCTCTTCGGTCTGACGTTCCTGTTGAACGGTCTGGCCAAGCTGTTCGAGTTCCATGAGGTCCGCATCGGGCCCTACGTCGCCAACCTCATCGACAAGGGCGACGCCCGCTTCATCCTCGACGTCGAGGTCAACAACAACGCGCAACACCACCTCCCGCTGCTGCAGCGCATCACCAACGACGTCCTGCTCCCCAACTGGGGTTGGGTCCAATGGCTGCTCACCGCGACCGAGATCGTTGCCGGGCTGCTGCTCCTGTTCGGCGTGGCCTCGCGCCTCGGCGCGCTCATCGCCCTGCTCCAGGCGGGGCTGCTGTTCTTCGTCTACTTCTCGAACGACCGCTGGCTACCCGAGCAGTTCCTCGAGGTCGTACCGCTCGCCGTCCTCGCCCTCGTGCCGAGCGGACGCGTCTGGGGCCTCGACCGCCGCCTGGCCCGGGACCGCTGGCCGACCTGACCCGTGGCGTCGGGTCAGCTGGCCCGCTTGATCCTCTGCGGATGGCTGACCTCCTGGTCAGCGACGCTGCCCCAGGGCTCGCCGGACTCGACGTAGCAGTCGTGGTGGTAGTGCTCGACGCGCAGCCAGCGGCCGTCTTCGTAGACGTTGCAGATGACCTGCTGGTTGCGCATCTTGGCCTGGTACTTGATGCGCCCGCCGCACTGGGCGCAGTCCACGTACGTCCCCGCCTCCACCGAGCGGAGCACCGCCCGGCTCTGCGGAGGAAGGGTGCTGACGGATCCGGTCGCCGAATTCATGACCGAGGTATCGGCACGGTCGCGGCGCGGGATTACCGGCCGGAGCAGGTTTGCCCACCAAACGTGATCAGATCATCACGAAGTGAGGGTGACGCCGGGGTCTCAGCGGGCGAGAGGCTTGTACTTGATGCGGTGGGGCTCGATGGCGTCGGCCCCGAACTCCTTGCGCCGGAACGACTCGTACTCCGAGAAGTTGCCCTCGAACCAACGCACCTGGCTGTCACCCTCGAAGGCGAGCACGTGGGTGCAGATGCGGTCGAGGAACCAGCGATCGTGGGAGATGACCACGGCGCAGCCGGGGAACTCCTCCAACGCATCCTCGAGGGCACGCAGGGTGTCCACGTCGAGGTCGTTGGTGGGCTCGTCGAGCAGCAGCACGTTGCCGCCCTTGCGCAGGGTCTTGGCCAGGTGGACCCGGTTGCGCTCGCCACCGGAGAGGTCGCCGACCTTCTTCTGCTGGTCCGAGCCCCGGAAGTTGAAGCTGGCCACGTAGGCCCGGCCGTTCATCTCCCGCTTGCCCAGCTGCAGGGTCTCCTGGCCGTCGGTGATCTCGTCGTACACCGAGCGGTTGGCGTCGAGGGTGTCCCGGCTCTGGTCGACGTAGGACATGTCCACCGTCGTCCCCACCCGCACCTCGCCGGCGTCGGGCTGGTCCTGGTCGGTGAGCATGCGGAACAGCGTCGTCTTGCCGGCACCGTTGGGGCCGATGACGCCCACGATGCCGGCCGGGGGCAGGGAGAAGGAGAGGTCGTCGACCAGCAGGCGGTCGCCGTACCCCTTGACCAGGTGCTCGGCTTCGATGACGACGTCACCCAGGCGCTCGCCGGGGGGGATGGTGATGGTCAGCTTGTCGCCGCCGCGCTCCTGGGCCTCGGCCTCGGCCCGCAACTTCTCGTAGTTGGCCAGGCGGGCCTTGCCCTTGGCCTGGCGGGCCCGCGACGACAGCCGCACCCAGTCGAGCTCGCGCTGCAGCGTGCGGGTGCGGGCCGACTCGGACTTCTCCTCGCGGCGCAGGCGCTCCTGCTTCTGCTCCAGCCAGCCGGTGTAGTTGCCGTGGTAGGGGTGGCCCCGGCCCCGCTCGAGCTCGAGGATCCACTGGGCCACGTTGTCGAGGAAGTAGCGATCGTGGGTGATGGCCACGACGGTGCCCGTGTACTCCTGCAGGGTGCGCTCCAACCAGGCCACCGACTCGGCGTCGAGATGGTTGGTGGGCTCGTCGAGCAGCAGCAGGTCGGGGTGGGACAGCAGCAGGCGGCACAGGGCCACCCGGCGTCGCTCACCACCGGACAGGGTGGACACGACGGCGTCGCCCGGCGGCAGCCGCAGGGCGTCCATGGCGATCTCGACGGTGCGGGCCAGGTCCCAGCCGCCCACGGCCTCGATGCGCTTCTCCAGGGACTCCTGCTCGACGCCGATCTTGTCGTAGTCGGCATCGGGGTCGGCCCACTTGGCCATGACCTCGTCGTAGCGGGCCAGCAGGTCCCGGGTGGCGGCCACGCCGTCCAACACGTTGCCCTCGACGTCCTTGGACTCGTCGAGGGCCGGTTCCTGGGCCAGGTAGCCCACGGTGAAGCCGGGGGTGAGGCGGGCTTCGCCGCTGTAGCCGTCGTCGTCGCCGGCCATGATGCGCAGCAGGGAGGACTTGCCCGACCCGTTCAGCCCGATCACGCCGATCTTGGCGCCCGGGTAGAAGGACAGCGAGATGTCCTTGAGGACCTCGCGGTCCGGCGGGTAGAAGCGCGTCACCTTGCGCATGGTGAAGATGAACTCGGCGCTGGGGGTGCTCATGCGACCGATCACGTTAGTGCCGATGCGAGCACTGGCTAGGGTGTCCCGCCGTGGCGATCAAGGCTGTGCTCTGGGACTTCGGTGGTGTGGTGACGACGAGCCCGTTCGAGGCGTTCAACGCCTTCGAGCGCGAGCGGGGCCTGCCCGAGGGGTTGATCCAGCAGATCAACTCGACCAACCCCCACGAGAACGCCTGGGCCCAGCTCGAGCGGGCCGACGTGACCGTGGCCGGTTTCGGCCCCCTCTTCGCGGCCGAGGCCCTGGAGCTCGGCCACGAGGTCGATGGGGCCGACGTGCTGCGCCTGTTGTCGGGCCGGGTGCGCCCCCAGGTCGCCGAGGCCATCAGGCGCATCTCCGAGCGGTTGATCTGCGTCTGCCTCACCAACAACTTCATCAGCGGTGACGGCGTGGGCCTGTTCGACTCGGACCGGGCGGCCGAGGTCAAGGCCGTGCACGTCCACTTCAGCCAGATCATCGAGTCGTCCAAGGTGGGCCTGCGCAAGCCCGACCCCCGCATCTACCTGCTGGCCTGCAAGGAGATGGGGGTCGAGCCCTCCGAGGTCGTGTTCCTCGACGACCTGGGCATCAACCTCAAGCCCGCTCGCGAGCTGGGCATGACCACCATCAAGGTCGTCGATCCCGATGTGGCCCTGGCCGAGCTCGAGGCCATCCTCGGGTTCCCGCTCCGCTGAACGTCGCTCGCCCCTGGTAGCACCGAGTGGGGTGGCCCGCGCCCAGGGTGCGGAAATCGCTGTGCCACTCGTGATGGCAACTCGGCCATACTTCACGGATGGGTGACAGAACGGTGGCGGGCGCGTGTCGGGGCCGGGGACCGGGCCGAGCGATGGGGCGATCTCCGGTCGGCCGGCTGATCGGGATCCTGGCCGTACTCGGCCTGTTGTTGCCACTGGCGACGTTGGCCGGCGCACCCACAGCGTCGGCTCAGTCGGTCCCGACCGACTTCGTCATCCAGGGCGGCGGGTGGGGCCATGGCATCGGCATGAGCCAGCACGGCGCCCAGGGCCGGGCCGTGGCCGGGCAGGGCTACGGCCAGATCTTGAACTTCTACTACCCCGGCGCCGCGCTCACCCCCGCGGCGCCCGAGACCGTGCGGGTGGCCCTGGGCGGTGAGGTGGGCGCTGTCGAGGTCACCGGCAACGGCACCGGCGTGCCCTTCTACCCCGGTGGCTGGGCCCAGCCCATCTTCGTGGCCTCCCCGGGCCAGACGGTGAACCTGGTGGCCCAGAACGGCCAGTTCGCCATCCCCGGCGGCGCCGCCCCCTTCGCCGCCGTCGGCGCCACCGTGGCCGTGCCCATCCCCGCGGGGGCGTCCATCACCGTGAGCTCCACCGGCATCCGCTACAGCCACGGCACCCTGGCGTTCACCCTCACCGGCGCCGGCACCATCCAGGTCGCCGTGCACCTGTCCATGGAGGACTACCTCTACGGCATCGCCGAGGTGCCCTTCGGCTGGCACCCCGAGGCGTTGAGGTCCCAGGTGGTGGCGGCCCGCTCCTACGCCGGCAACGTCGCCGCCCGCCGCCGCGCCCAGGGCGGCCCCTTCGACCTACTGGCCACCACCAGCGACCAGGTGTACTCGGGCTACGAGACCGAGGTGCGGGCCAACTTCGCCGCCTGGAAGGCCGCAGTGGACGCCACTGCAGGCCAGGTCCTGACCTACGGCGGCGCCGTCGTCCAGGCCTTCTACTCGTCGTCCAACGGAGGTTGGACCGAGCGTTCGGGCTACGTGTTCCTCACCGACTACCCCTACTTCCAGGCCGTCGAGGACGCCTTCGACAGCGGCGGGGGCAACCCCCGCCACCGTTGGAGCGAGAAGGTGACCAACGCCGACTTCCGGGCCGCGGTCCTGGCCCGGACGCAGAAGGACGTGGGGCCGGTGACGGGGTGGTCGGTGACGGGCACCCGCGGCGGCTCGGGCCGCATCGACAAGGCCACCGTCACCGTCACCGGCACCTCGGGCTCGGCCACGGTCAGCGGGACAGGCTTCCAGTCCATGCTCGGGCTGAACTCGACCCTGATCTTCGACCGGGACGGCACCCCCTTCGGGGCCGTGGACGAGCTCTACCTGTGGCCGGGCGGCCTGGTCAGGGTCAAGGGGTGGGCCATCGACGCCAACACCTCGGGCTCCATCCCCATCGCCGTGGTCATCGACGGCACCTGGGTGCACACCCTGCCCTCGACCACCGAGCGGCCCGAGGTCGAGGCGGCCAACCCGGGCTGGGGGGCGGCCCACGGTTTCCACGACGTGGTGTGGGCCCCCACCGGTGCCCACCAGATCTGCCTGGTGGCGGTGAACCAGGGGCCGGGCGAGAACACCGTTCTCGGCTGCAAGTGGTTGCAGATCGTCCCCCCGGGTCCGCCCTTCGGCAACATCGACGCCTCGGCCACCGAGCCCGGCTTCGCGGCCATGGCCGGCTGGGCCATCGACCCCGACGTGACCGGCCCCGTCGACGTGCACGTGAGCATCGACAACGGTGCCCAGTGGGCGGTGACCACGACCGGCACCGGACGGCCCCGGCCCGACGTGGGCGCAGCCTTCCCCGGCTTCGGTGACGACCGGGGCTGGGACGTCAAGTTCCCCCTGGCCGCCGGTGTGCACACGGCCTGCGTGTTCGTGGTCAACCAGGGCGCCGGGGCCCACGCCAGCCTGGGCTGCGTCAACCTGTCGGTGCCGTGACCCGCTGACGGACGAGTGAGGTGACAGAGCCCGCCCTGGTGGCGGGCTCTGTCGCGTCTGGACGGGTCCGATTGGACAGCTTTATCTGTCCAATCTTAGGTTGTCGGGGTGGCCACCCCGCCGTTGGAGCTGTTGCACGAGCCCGAGCAGGTGCGCCTGGCCCTGTCGCCGTTGCGCCGCCAGCTGCTCGAGCGCCTGCGCCGGCCGGCGTCGGCCCCGGAGGTCGCCGCCGAGCTGGGCCTGCCCCGCCAACGCGTCGGCTACCACCTGCGGGCCCTGGAGGACGCCGGCCTCGTGCACCTGGTCGAGGAGCGGCCCCGGCGCGGCTGCGTGGAACGGGTACTGGCTGCGTCGCCCGGTGGCTTCGTCGTCGACCCGGGTGTCATGGGCCCCGACGTGGCCCACGATGCCGATGCTGATGCCGACGTCGCCATCGGTGGCACCACCCCGTCCCGGGACCGCTTCGCCGCCCGCCACCTGGTCAGCACCGCAGCCCGGGTCGTGCGCGATGTCGCCCGCATGGAGGCTGCGGCCATCGGGGCCGGGTCCCGGCTCCTCACCTTCACCATCGAGGCCGAGCTGCGCTTCGCTGCTCCCGCCGACGTCGAGCGCTTCGCCGATGCCCTGGCCGCGGCCGTCGGCGTCATCGCCGCCGACCTGGCCATCCCTACGGGGGGTCGGCCCTACCGCCTCGTGGCCGGCGCCCACCCCGCGCCGGCGCCCTCGGCGACCGCTCAGCCGACAGCACCCATCGGGCCGGCAGGACCCATCGAGCCAGCAGGACCCATCGAGCCGACAGAACAACAGGAGTGGTGATGGCCGACGAACCCCACGTCCGCATCGAGGTGACCCTGCCGGCGCCGGTGGACGTGGTGTGGCGGTGGTTGCGCGACCCGGTCGAGATCCGTCGCTGGCACGGCTGGGAGGACGAGGGCCTCGACGACGAGATCCGGCTCATCTTCGGTCCCGACGCCGTGGCCGACGAGGTCGCCGGCACCCTGCACATGGGCGGCCACCTCTTCACCCTGGTGCCTGATGGCCCCGACACCGTGGTGCGGGTGACCCGGGCAACGCCCATCGGTTCCGACCTCGATTGGGACGCCTTCTACGACGAGGTCGACGAGGGCTGGCTGACCTTTCTGCAGCAACTCCGCTTCGCCCTGGCCCGTCACCCCGACGACGATCGCCGCACCCTGTTCCTGTCCGGCGAGATCCGGGCCGCCACGCCTACCCCGCCCGCCGAGGTGCTCGGACTGGACGGCGTCGAGGGTGTCGCCGTGGGCCAGCGCTACGGGGTCGATGCCGCCTCCGGCGAGCACCTGGCCGGGGAGGTCTGGTTCCGCTCCGAGTTGCAGCTGGGCCTGACCGTGGACGGGTGGGGTGACGGCCTGCTCGTCGTGGCCGCCGGCCCGTCGGGTCCGGCGCCCGGCGCCACGGCCATGGCCGTGCTCACCACCTACGGGCTCGACGACGACACCCTCGATGCCCTGTCGCAGCGATGGACGACCTGGTGGGGAACCCGCTACCGGGTCCCGGGCCGGGGCTGAGGGTCAGAGCCCGGCCGGGGACCGCCAGACTCACCGGGCGGCCCCAAGCGACGATGGGGCCGGCGCGACGCACTCGCGGCGTGACTGGATACCGTCAGAGCGTGGCAACGGCGCGTCGGCGGGACGGCGCGCCACGCACAGGAGGCGGCCCGGCGATGGACGAGCTCAGTGAACGGCGGGCGCACGTTCGGCGCCCTGTCACCTTCTTCGTGCGCTGCCAGCGGCTCGGGCCCCGTCAGACCGAGGTGCCTGACGAGGTGCGGGTGGTGGACCTGTCGCTCGGCGGCCTGCGGGTCGTGGCCCCACCGTGGGCCGCGGTCGGCAACGTGGTCGAGGTCGAGCTCGACGGGGTGGGTGTGCGCAGCCTGGTCGTGGCCCTGAGCCCTGCGGCCAGGCCGGACGACGAGGCCCACGCTCACCTGGCCTTCGGCAGCCTGATGCCCGAGGCCATCGGCGTCGTCAGCCGCCGTCTGGAAGGACCCGTCGAGGTCCGTTGACCGCCGGGGGTCCGAGGACCCCTGTGAACAGCAGGAGCCACCGGTTCACACCGGGCGGGTGGACGGGGAGTGGCGATGCAGGCCGACGAGCACGTCGATGTGGTCGTCGTGGGTTCGGGCTTCGGAGGCTCGGTCACGGCGTACCGGCTGGCCCAGGCCGGGCTGAAGGTGTGCGTCCTCGAACGGGGCAAGACCTACCCGCCGGGGTCCTTCCCCCGCCGCCCCCACGAGATGGCGGCCAACTTCTGGGATCCCAGCAAGGGCAGCCACGGGCTGTACAACTTCTGGTCCTTCCGGGGGACCGAGGCCCTGGTGGCCAGCGGTCTGGGTGGTGGATCCCTCATCTACGCCAACGTCATGCTGCGCAAGGACGAGCACTGGTTCACCCAACAGCACCCCGGCGGCTCGGGCTACGAGACCTGGCCCGTCACCCGGGCCGACCTCGACCCCCACTACGACGCCGTCGAGGACATGATCGGCGTGCGGCCCTTCCCCCTCGAGGCCCCCGGCTTCCGGGACACGACCAAGACGCGGGCCATGCGCGACGCCGCCGGCCAGCTCGGCCTCGACTGGGGCCTGCCCAACCTGGCCGTGTCCTTCGCCGCCGGGGAGGGGCACGCCGCCCGCATCGGTGTGCCCCTCGAGGTCAACCCCGACTACCCCAACCTGCACGACAGCTCCCGCTTGACGTGCCGGCTGTGCGGCGAGTGCGACATCGGCTGCAACGACGGGGCCAAGAACTCCCTCGACCACACCTACCTGTCCGCGGCCCGCCACCACGAGGCCGACCTGCGGGACCGCAGCGAGGTGCGGTCCATCATCCCCACGTATGGCGGTGGCTATGTCGTCACCTATGTACGCCACCTGCCGTCGGCCGAGGGCCACCCGACGAAGACGTCCAAGCTGCCCCTGCGCACCATCGCCGCCCCCCGGGTCGTGGTGGCCGCCGGCAGCCTGGGCAGCACCTACCTGCTCCTGCGCAACCGGGCCGACGGTCACCTGCCCGGCCTCGGCGGCGATGCCCTGGGCACCCGCTTCTGCGGCAACGGCGACCTGCTCACCATGCTGCTGCGCAGCCGCACCCGCTCGGGCATGGGGGCGACGCGCACCATCGACGCCAGCCGTGGCCCCGTCATCACCAGCTACATCCGGGTGCCCGACGAGGTCGACCCCGGGGGCAGCGGGCCCGGCTACTACATCCAGGACGCCGGCTACCCGGTCTTCGTCGACTGGTTGGCCGAGGGCATGCAGCTACCCAGCCTGGCTCGGCGGGCCCTCCGCTTCGCTCTGCAACGGGTGTGGGCCCACATCACCGGCAACCCCCAGAGCGACCTCAGCGGCGAGCTCGCCCTGCTGCAGGGCAGCTCGACCCTGTCCTCGGCCTCCCTGCCCCTGTTGGGCATGGGTCGCGACGTGCCCGATGGGGTGATGAGCCTGCGCCGGGGCTACCTCGACGTGAAGTGGACCACGGCCACGTCGGAGGCGTACTTCGCCCGGGTCAAGGGCACCATGGCCGACATCGCCCAGGAGCTGGGGGCTCGCTTCCGCGAGAACCCCCTCACCTACCTCAAGCGGGTCATCACCGTGCACCCCCTGGGCGGGGTGCCCATGGGGCGCACGTCGGAGGACGGCGTGGTCGATGCCTACGGCGAGGTCTTCGGCTACCCCGGCCTCTTCGTGGCCGACGGCTCGGTGTTCCCCGGCCCCGTGGGACCCAACCCGTCCCTGACCATCGCCGCCTTCGCCGACCGCATGGCCACCCGCATGATCGAGCGACCGACCCCGGTCCCGACGTCCCGGCCCCTGGTGGCCGCCCGCCGGGACGAGGCCGAACCGGCCACGTACGGGCTGCGCTTCACCGAGGAGATGAAGGGCCACGTCGTGTTCGGCGAGGTCGAACCCGAGGTCGCGGCCCGGGTGGAGGGGGCCCGGCGCGAGCCCTTCATGTTCCACCTCGACATCGAGGTCGACGACGTGGCCCGCTTCGTGGCCGACGCCCACCACCTGGCCACCCCGGCGGGCTGGGTGACGTGCCCGCCCCTCGGTGGTCGCCTGGCCGTTGAGTCGGGCAGCTTCAACCTGTTCGTCGACGACGACACCGACCCCGACCGGCGCACCATGCGCTACCGGCTGCACGTGCGCGACGTCCGCGGCCAGCCCTTCACCCTGGTCGGCGTCAAGCAGATCGGCGACGACCCCGGCTTCGACGTGTGGGCCGACACCACCACCCTCTACGTCCACCTGCTGCGGGGCGAGGTGCCCGAGCCCGCCGACGGCAGCACCGGCCACGACGGCGCCGAGGTGGTCGCCGCCGGTGAGCTGCGCATCCTGTTGCGCGACTTCGCCCGTCAGCTGACGACGTTCCGCGTCCACGGGGGCACCGCGGCCGGCCGTCTCGAGGCCCTCGGCCACTTCGGTCGACTGTTCATGGGCGAGCTCTGGGACCTCTACCACGGCCGGGCGGGCGGTGGCGGTGGCGATGGCGGTGGCGGTGGCGGTGGCGATGGCGATGGCGATGGCGATGGCGATGATGACGGCGAGGATGGCGATGACGGGTCCCGATGACCAGGCAGAGACCGACACCAGGACCATGACACGACGACGTGGCCACCCCGACCGTGGTGCGGTGCGCACCAGCGCCACCCCGCCGCAGGTCCACCCCCTCGTCGTGCCCGGTCCCGGGGGCCCGCTCGAGCTGCGCCTGACCCGCTACCGGTCGACCACGCCCGGGTCTGCGGTCCCTGGCGCCGTACCCGTCCTCGTGGCCCCCGGGTTCGGCGTGTCCGCTGGTTCCTACGCCCTCGACACCGTGGCCTGGAACCTCGTCGATGCCCTGGGGGCGGCGGGGCGTGACGTGTGGCTGTTCGACTACCGCTCCAGCCCCGCGCTGGCCTCGTCCACCACCCCCCACACGCTCGACGACATCGCCACCGTGGACTGGCCCGCGGCGGTGGCCGAGGTGCGCGAGGTGACCGGGGCCGAGTCGGTCGACGTGGTCGCCCACTGCCTGTCCTCCACCGCCCTGCTCATGGGCCTGGCCGGCGGGGCCGTGCTCGGGGTGCGCGCCGCCGTGTGCTCCCAGGCCACCCTGCACCTGCGTCCGGGCACCCTCAACCGCCTCAAGATCGCGTTGCGCCTACCCGAGCTCATCTCGCTCGGCTTCGCCACCGTCAACGCCATCCCCGGCCACCGGTGGGGAGACCGCATCGTCGACCTGGTCACACGCCTGGTGCCCCGTGACCGGCGGTCGTGCCGCACGGCCACCTGCAACCGCATCTGGACCCTGTACGGGCCCACGTTCCTCCACGACCGCATCAGCGGCGAGACCCACGACGCCGTGCCCGGGTTCTTCGGCCAGTCGAACATGGCCATGTTCCGCCACGCCGCCCGCATCGTGCGCGCCGGCCACGCCGTCAGCGCCACGGGGGTGGAGGCCTACGTGACCGAGGCCGGGGAGCGCAACCTGCGCCTGCCCCTGCTGTTCCTCAGCGGCAACGAGAACCGGCTGTTCCGGCCGGCGTCGACCACGGCCACCGTGGCCTGGCTGGCCCAGGTGCGGCGCAAGGCCGGTGTGCTCGACGCGTCCGGTCGCGATCCCTGGACCCGCCGCCGCCGCCTGGCCGGTTACGCCCACATGGACGTCTTCCTGGCCGACCGGGCCGCCCAGGACGTCTACCCCGGCTTGGTGGCGTTCCTCGACCACGCCGAGCGGTAGGGTCCCTCGCCGCCGGAGCCGAGCGCATCGAGGACGGCTCGGGCCTGGCGGTCCACGCCGTGGAGGCCCAACCTGATGGCGGTGGCCGTGGCCCGGCGGGCCAGCTCGCGGGCCCGCTCGGGCTGCGAGGGGGCGAGGAGCCCGGCCCAGGCCGCCTCGGTGATGGCCACCAGGGGCGGTGAGCCCAACCGGGTGTGCAGCTCGTGGGCGGCGGCGAAGTGGCGGTCGGCGTCCTCGGGCCGGCCCATCACCTGGGCCAGTCGACCGAGGTGGTGGGCCACGGCGCCGTAGTTGGCCGACTGGCCCACCATGCACACCAGGGCGGCGTGGGGTTCGAAGCGCCGGTAGAGCTCGGCGGCGAGCTCGGCGTCGTCGAGGGCCACGGCGGCCTGGCTGAGGCAGGCCAGCATGGCCCAGCTCTCGAAGCGGTCGAAGAGGTCGTCGAGATCGGCCGGGGCCAGCTCGGCCACGCAGGTCGCGCTGCGCTCGAGGTCGCCCGTCTCGGCCGACAGCCAGGCCAGGGACGCCGTCCAGATGGGGCGGCCGGGGAAGCGCTCGTGCATCCGGGTGACGAAGGGCAACTGGTCCCCGAAGTCGCCCTGCAGCCAACGGATCATGGTGAGCTGCGCGCCGAAGACCACCTTGGCTTGGGCCTCGTCGGTGTGCCGGCCCACGGCAAGGGCGTCATGTGCCGCCTTCTCGGCGGTCTCCAACGTGCCCACCAGGGCGGCGTCGAGGGCCCGGTTGACCTCCATGACCCAGCCGTAGTGCTCCAGGCGCAGGCTGGTGGCCAGCTGGTCGCGGTCCTCGCGCGCCCGCTGGCCGGCCGTCACCTCACCCAGCTCGAAGAGCACGTGGATGGCGCAGTGCAGGCCCTGCAGCTCGAGCTCGGGATCATCGAGGCGACGTCCCAGGGCCACGATCTGCTGTGCCGTGTCCAGGCGCTGGCGCACGTCGCTCGGGGCGTAGAGGGCCCAGTAGCGATCGGCGAGGACGGTGGCCAGGGTGGACGGGTCGTCGAGGGCGGTGGCCATGGCCACGGCTTCATCGGCCAGGGCCAGCTTCTCGGCCCGGCTGCCGCTGTGGAAGCGCCAGTGGGCCAGGCGGCCCAGCACCCGGGCCCGCTCGCTGCTGGGCTCGGGCGGCAGCCGGCGGCGGGCCTCTTCGAGCAGGGCGATGGCCTCGGGGTCCTCGGCGTTGACGGGGATGGGCCCGCCGAAGCCGATGGCGGCGCGGGCCAACAGCTTGGGGTCGCCGATGGCCCGGGCCTCGCTGGCCGCCTCCCGGAAGGCGTCGCGGCCGGCGTCGACCTCGTCGGCCCGGTTGTAGAGCTCGCCCAGCTCCACGTGCAGCTCGCCCCGTTGGCGGGCGTCGGCCCCCTCGACGCGGGCCGCGGCGGACACGGCCCGCCGCAGGCAGTCCACGGCGGTGCCGTAGGCGTAGCGGGCCGCGGCCGCCCGGGCGGCCTCGAGGCCGTAGCGCACCGCCTTGGCCGCCTCGTCGGGGCCGAGCCCCGACGACTCGCCGAAGTGGAACGCCAGCTCGGTGGCGCGGCTGAGCGATCCCCGCACCCCCAGCTCCTCGAGAGCGAGGCCCACATCGCGGTGCAGCCGCCGTCGGCGGGCGTCGCTCAGCCCCTCGAGCAGGACGTCGCGGGTCAGACCGTGGAAGAAGGCCACCTGGTCGGTGTCCCCCGGCAGCTCGGCCAGCAGGCGGGCGCCGACGGCCTCCTCGGCCCCGGCCAGGCAGGTGTCCTCGTCCATGCCCGTGGCCCGGCCGGCGACGGCCAGGGTCACCGAGGTGCCCGACACCGCAGCCACCTCGACCAGACGCCGGGCCGGGGGGGACAGCCGTGCCAGCTTGGCGGCCATGACCGCCCTGACCCGGTCCAGGCGTCGGCCCGACGTGCGGTGCGTGGCCGTCGGTGTGGTCGAGGCCTCGTTGGCCAGCAGCTCGACCAGGAACAACGGGTGACCCACCGTGCTGCGCCACAGGGCTTCGACGGCGCGCTCGACCACGATGGGTGAGCTCTGGGCCAGCTCGGCCCGCACCAGGTCCCCGGTCTCCGCCTGGGACAGCCCACCGAGCTCGAGGGCGGTCGAGCTGTGGCCGGGGAGCCGGGCCATGGCGGCCAGGAACTCGGCCAGTTCCTCGCTCTCCTCCTCGTCGTCGTTGACCAGCACGACCAGGTGCAGGGCCAGCGGCTGGGGGGTGCGCAGCACCTCTTCGACGAGGGTCAGGGTGCGGGGGTGGGCCCACTGGGCATCGTCGAGGACCCACAGCACCGGCCCCGTCCGGGCCACCTGGCCGATCCAGTGGCGCAGCGCGGTGATCAGCAGGCGGAAGGCGTCAGCCAGCTCGGTGACGGGACGGGGGCGCTCGATGCCCAGGTGGTCGGCCAGTTCGGGCGTCCACCGGGCCAGGTCCTCGACGTGCTGGCCCAGCTGGCGGGCCAGCTCGGCCGGCTCGGTGTCGGTGACCAGGGGGATGAAGGCCTCGGTGACCGGCTGCAGCTCGCTGATGGACGAACGTCGGTTGCAGGCGCCGTAGAGCACGGTGGCCCCCTCGACGGCCAGGCGTCGTCCCACCTCGGCCGCCAGGCGGGTCTTGCCCACGCCCGCACCCCCGTGGACCAGGGTGAAGGCGGGCCCGGCCCCGGCCGCCCGGCGCCAGCCCTCCTCGAGCACGTCGATCTGGTCGCTGCGCCCCACGAAGGGCTCGTCGGACCACCGCCGCCACCAGCCGTTCCAGTCCACCAGCCGCTGCTCGACCTCGGCCACCGTGGCGGCCGGGGACAGCCGGGCCTCCTGCCCGGTGACCGCGGGCAGTGACGACAGCTCGTCGTGGTCGGGCCGGGGGAAGACGAAGGTGCGTTCGCCGCTGGCCATCAGCTTGGCCCGGTAGGCGGCCAGGTCGGCCTCGCCGTCGAGGAGGGACCGCAGGCGGCCGTACTGGTCGAGGTCCCCGGTGAAGGCCCAGCGGTCGGTGCGGGGTCCGGGCCGTCCGTGGGCCAGGGCGAGCACGGCCACCGCCGCACCCAGCCCGATGGACGGTCCCACCACGGCGGGGAGGGCGTGGCCGGTCTGGCTGGAGACGATGCGCCAGCGCAGGCTGGCCGGCGGTGTGCCCGCCACCGCCCACGCCCGCTCGAGGGCACCGACCAGGCTGGCGTCCACCCGCTGGAAGGGGGCGTCGACCACGTCGTGGGTCAGCCCGGGCCGGCCGTCGACGGCCCGGGTCACCCGGAGGATGGCCAGCTGGCCCGCGGCATGGGTGCTGCAGGGGAAGGCCACGTCGACGGAGCGTTCGATGGCGGCCGGCGGGTGGCCGCGGAGGTGGTCGAACAGGTCGAGGACTTCGACGGGCAGGCCGGGCGGGCTGGTGGCCAGGGCGCGGAGGAGGTCGAGGCCGGGTTGGTCACCCGTCACGGGGCCCGGCTCCGCAGCCACGGCCAGGCGCAACCCCTCGCCACTGCCGGGCGGGGCCGCGGCCAGGGCGCGGCGCACCAGCTCGAGGCCGAAGGCGGGGTCGGCGCCGTCCCACAGGGCCAGTCGGGCGCAGGCCACGATGGCGTGCGCCCGCTCCACGACGGGGGCGCCGGGCACGTGCTCGGCATCGATGCTGTCCAGGAAGGCCGAGTCGGCCAGGTCGTCGAGGAAGGCGCGGTCGCCCTCGGCCACCGCGGCCCGACAGGCCCGCAGAACGCCCGAGGGGCGCAGGGCCCAGTCGTCGTTGAAGGGGTCGAACTCGACGTCGAACAGGGAGCGCAGGCGGGCCGTGGGGCCCACCTCGTCCCCTGCGTCGTCCGTCCCGACTCCGACCACGATCAGGCCCCTTCCACCAAGGTGACGAGCGAGACTAACCGCAGCCGACCTCGTCGTTCAGCAGCCTGTCGTGGAGACCTGCGTCACGGTCCGTCAGCCGGTCCTCAGCGGGTCAGAGGCCGCCGAAGGACTTCTCGAACAGCTGGGCCTTCTCCTGGTCATGGATGTGGTGGCTGCCCGATGCCGGGCTGCCCGACTCGACCCGGCTGACCCGCTGGATGAGGTGGGTGTCACCGTGGGCCTCGTAGAGGAAGCCCTTGATGCCGTTCCACGGCCCCATGTTCTCGGGCTCCTCCTGCAGCCACACGACCTCCTTGGCGCCGTGGTAGCGCTCGAGGGTGGCGGCGACGGCGTCGAAGGGCCAGGGGTAGAGCTGCTCGATGCGCACGATGGCCACGGGGGCTCCGCCCGCCTTCTCCCGCTCGTCGAAGGCGTCGGCCGCCACCTTGCCCGAGCAGAAGACCACCCGGCGGATGGCGTCGGGGTCGGTCACCGTGGCGTCGTCGAGGAGCTCCTCGAAGCTGCCCTGGGTGAAGGCCTCGACGGGGGACTGGGAGAAGCGCGACCGCAGCAGCGACTTGGGGGTGAACACCACCAGCGGCTTGCGCACCTGGCGCAGCATCTGGCGACGCAGCAGGTGGAACAGCTGCGCCGAGCTCGTCGGGTTGACGACCTGGATGTTGTCCTCGGCCGACAGGGTGAGGAAGCGCTCGATGCGGGCCGAGGAGTGCTCGGGGCCCTGGCCCTCGTACCCATGGGGCAGGAGCATGACCAGGCCCGACGTCTGGGCCCACTTGTCCTCGGCGGCCACGATGAACTGGTCGATGACGATCTGGGCGCCGTTGACGAAGTCGCCGAACTGCGCCTCCCACATGACCAGGGCGTCCTTGTTGACCACGGTGTAGCCGTACTCGAAGCCCAGGGCCGCGTACTCCGACAGCAGGGAGTCATACAGCCACAGCTGCGAGTCGCCCTCGCCGGCCAGCTGGGCCAGGGGGGTGAACTCGAGGTTGGTCTCGTAGTCGATCAGGGTCGAGTGACGGTGCGAGAACGTGCCCCGTCGGCTGTCCTGGCCGGACAGGCGGACCGAGACCCCGTCGGCCAGCAGGGTACCCAGGGCGAAGGCCTCGCCCAAGGCCCAGTCGACCATGCCGCCCTGGAACATCTTGTCCCGGGCGGTGAACTGGCGGGCCAGCTTGGGGTGGATGGTGAAGTCCTCGGGCACGCTGTTGAGGGCGGCGTACACGTGCTCGATGCGCTCGCGGGTCACACCCGTGCCCACGTGGGGCAGGACCCCGACCATCTTGGCCACGGGGGCGATGACCTGGGGCGGGGCCGAGGCCCGGGTTTCGTCGAGGGCGCCCTGCAGGCGCTTCTGGAAGTCCTCGAGGGCGGCCTCGGCCTCTTCGAGGGTGATGTCGCCCCGCTTGACCAGGGCCTCGGTGTACAGCTTGCGCACCGAGCGGCGCTCGTCGATGCGCCGGTACATGGCGGGCTGGGTGTAGCTGGGGTCGTCGCCCTCGTTGTGACCGTGGCGGCGGTAGCACACCATGTCGATGACGACGTCCTTGTTGAACGTCTGGCGGTACTGGAAGGCCAGGTGGGCCACCCGCACGCAGGCCTCGGGGTCGTCCCCGTTGACGTGGAGGATCGGCGCCTGGACCATCTTGGCCACGTCGGTGGCGTACACCGAGCTGCGGGCCGCCTCGGGCGAGGTGGTGAAGCCGACCTGGTTGTTGATGACCAGGTGGATGGTGCCGCCGACCCGGTAGCCCTTGATGTTGGACAGGTTCAGCGTCTCGGCCACCACGCCCTGGCCGGCGAAGGCGGCGTCGCCGTGCACGAGCACGGGCAGCACCGGGTAGCGCTTGATCGAGGTGCCGGGGGCGATCTGGTCCATGCGGGCCCGGGCCATGCCCACGACCACGGGGTCGACCGCTTCGAGGTGCGAGGGGTTCGCAGCCAGGGTGACCACGATGTCCTTGCCGTTGCGGGACACGAACTTGCCCACCTGGCCCAGGTGGTACTTCACGTCGCCCGAACCCTGGACGGTGTCGGGGTCGACGTAGTCCTCGAACTCGCGGAAGAGCTGCTTGTAGGACTTGCCCACGATGTTGACCAGCACGTTGAGCCGGCCCCGGTGGGCCATGCCCATGACGGCCGAGTCGAGCCCGTCGTCCGCCGCGTCACCGAGGATGGTGTCGAGCAGGGGGATGGCCGACTCCGCCCCCTCGATGCCGAAGCGCTTCTGGGAGATGTAGCGGGTGCCGAGGAACTTCTCCAGGGCCTCGGCCGCGTTCAGCCTGCCCAGCAGGTGGAGCTTCTCCTCGCGGGAGAGCACCGTGGGCACGCCCTCGACGTGCTCCTGGATCCAGCGCTTCTCCTCGACGTCCTGGATGTGCATGTACTCGATGCCGATGGTGCGGCAGTAGGCGTCACGCAGGACCGAGAGCACGTCGCGCAGGGCCATCTTGCGGCTGCCGGCCAGGCCGTTGGTGAGGAACTCGCGGTCGAGGTCCCAGATGGTGAGCCCGTAGGTGTTGGGGTCGAGCTCGGTGTGCATGGCCGGCTCGACCAGGCGCAGCGGGTCGAGGTCGGCGTTGAGGTGACCGCGGACCCGGTGCATGTTGACCAGCTGGTCGACCTGCATCTGCTTGGCCACCATCGACTCGAGCTCGTCGTCGGGGTTGGAGTCCCGGCGCCAGTCGACGGGCACCGAGGGCACGCCCATGGACCGGAACACGTCGTCGTAGAAGTTGTCGCCGCCCAGGAGCAACGAGTGCACCTTGGCCAGGAACATGCCGCTCTCGGCGCCCTGGATGACCCGGTGGTCGTAGGTCGAGGTGACGACCACCGTCTTGGACACGCCCAGGCGGGCCAGGGCCGCGGGGTCCGAGCCCTCGAAGGCGGCCGGGTAGTCGATGCGGCCCACACCGACGATCACGCCCTGGGTCTTCATCAGGCGGGGGACCGACTGCAGGGTGCCGATGGTGCCGGGGTTGGTCAGGCTGACGCTGGCCCCGGCCAGGTCGTCGGCGGTGAGCTTCTTGGAGCGCACCTTGCGGATCAGGTCCTCGTAGGCGCCCACGAACTCGCGGAAGTCGAGGGCGTCGGCGTCCTTGATGACCGGCACCATCAGGGACCGGGTGCCATCGGCGTTCTCCTGGTCGACGGCCACGCCCAGGCTGACGTGCTCGTGGTGCACGACCCGGGGCTGGCCCTCGGCCGTCTCCACGAAGCTGGAGTTCATGACCGGCACCGAATCGGCGATGGCCCGCACAGCCGCGTAGCCGATGAGGTGGGTGAAGCTGACCTTGCCGCCCCGACTGCGACCCAGGTAGTCGTTGATGGCCTTGCGGTTGACCTCGAGCAGCTTGGCCGGCACCTCGCGGAAGCTGGTGGCGGTGGGCACCTCGAGGCTGGTCTTCATGTTGGCCACCACCCGGGCGGCCGCGCCGCGGATGGGGTCACCGGCTGTGGCGGCGGCCGCGGCGGCCTTGGCCGCAGCGGTGGACGCCGGGGCCGCGGGCGCGGTCGAAGACCCGTTGGTGGTGGCGGTGGGCGCGGCGGTGCCGGCAGAGGCGCTGGTCGCGGCGGGTGTGGCCGCGGCCTGGCCGTTGCGCGGCGGTGCCGCTGCGGCCAGGGCCGGGGCATCGGGGCGGTAGTCGGCGAAGAACTCTCGCCAGCTCTCGTTCACCGACTCCGGATGTGAGAGGTACTGCTCGTACATCTCGTCCACGAGCCACGCGTTGGGGCCCAGGGACGAGGAAGACGGTCGATCGTCAGCCACGTCACGCGATGCTATCGGGCCCCACGCGCGGCGTCTTCGAGGGAGCCGCCGCTGAGCCGCCCGCGGCGTCGTCACGAAGCCGCCGCGGAGCCGTCAGGACGCCGCCGATGGCCCCGGTCCGGGCGCACCGGTAGCTTGCGCCGGGTGCGGCTCGCGACCTGGAACGTGAACTCGCTCGGCGCCCGCCTGCCGCGCGTCGAGGCCTGGCTGTCAGAGATGGAGCCCGACGTCGTCTGCCTGCAGGAGACGAAGTTGGCCGACACCGCCTTCCCCTCGCTGGCCTTCTCGGCCCTGGGCTACGAGTCGGCCCATGCCGGCCAGGGCCAGTGGAACGGGGTGGCCATCCTGTCCCGGGTGGGCCTCGACGATGTGGTGGCCGGCTTCGGTGACGATGCCGAGCCCGACAGCGAGGCCCGGCTGCTGTGGGCCACGTGCGGCGGGGTCCGGGTGGCCAGCATGTACGTGCCCAACGGCCGCACCCTGCTCGACGACCACTACCGCTACAAGCTGGGCTGGCTCGAGCGGTTGCGCCTGGTGGTGGCGGCGGCCGACCCCGCCCTGCCCCTGGCGCTGTGCGGCGACTACAACATCGCCCCCGGTGACGACGACGTGTGGGACATCGGCGCCTTCGAGGGCTCGACGCACGTGAGCGTGCCCGAGCGCGACGCCTACCGGGCCCTGCTCGACCTGGGCCTGGTCGACGCCCTGCGGTCCCGATACCCCGACCCCGGCCTCTACACCTACTGGGACTACCGGGCCGGCAGCTTCCACAAGAAGCTGGGCATGCGCATCGACCACCTGCTGCTGAGCGCACCGCTGGCCGAGCGGCTCGAGCTGGTGTTCGTGGACCGCAACGCCCGCAAGGGCTCCAAGCCGTCGGACCACACGGCCGTGGTGGCCAGCTTCCGGGACTGAACCGGGTCCTTCGCGCCCCGGGCCGCGGACCAGCTGCGCCGCCTCAGGTGGCGGCGGCCAGCGCGGCCAACAGGCCGGGCGCCAGGCGGCGGGCCCGCAGGGGACCGACACCGCTGGTGGCGGCCAGTTCGTCGACGGTGCGGGGCCGGGTGCGGGCCACCGCTTCCAGGGTGGCGTCGGTGAGCACGGCCGGCGCGGTGATGCCCGCAGCCCGGGCCTGTCCCGCCCGCCACGTCACCAGGGCCTCGAGCAGGGCGGTGTCCGCGGCCCGTCGGCCCAGCCCCAGGGCGGCCACCCGGGCCTCGGCCTCGCGCTGGGCGAAGTCGCGTTCCTTCGCCGCGTGGGCCAGGGTCTGGCGGGCCCGGCGGGCGGCCTCCCCCGGAGCCACCTGGGCCTCGGCCGCGGTGGCCGTCTCGCACGCCTCGACCACCACGTCGAGGAACGGGGAGGGCCGCCGCTCGACCCGACGCCCGCCCAGGTGGCGCTGGGCGGTCCACGAGCAGCACAACCGGTCGGTGGCCCGGGACAGGGCCACGTAGAGCAGCCGTCGCTCCTCGGCGTGCCGGGCCGTGGTGCGGGCCCGGCCGGCGGGGACGTAGCCCTCCTCCAGGCCCACGACCTGCACGGCCCGCCATTCGAGGCCCTTGGCGGCGTGGAAGGTGGCCACGGTGATGCGGGGGCCCCAACTCTGGCCGTCGTGGCCGCCGGCGCCTGCGGCCCGCAACCACACCGTGAAGCGAGCCGGGGTGGCGCCGGGGTCGAGGGCCAGGTACTCCCGGGCCAGCTCGGCGCAGGCGGCCGCCACCTCGCCGGCGCCCTCGTCGCCCTCGATGGGCTCGTCGGGGGACAGCAGGTCGGCCATGGAGCTGCCCCGGGCGGCCACGGCCACGAGGTCGGTGGTGGAGGGGCCCCGCCCGGCGCCGTCGGGAGCCGCGGGGATGCCCACGGCCCGCAGGCCGCTGACCAGCTTGCGGGCCAGGGCGTTGGTGCGCACGAGCACGGCCTGGTCCGACCAACCCACGCCCTCGTGGTGGCGGGCCCGGGCCCACTCGGCGATGCCCGCGCACTCGTCGGCCTCGTTGGCGTAGCGGCGCACCTCGGGCACGGGTCCGTCGGTGCGGGCGGCCTCGACGGGGGTGCTCAGCAGCGCGCTCGACACGGCGACGACGGGGCCCACCGAGCGGTAGTTGGTCTCCAGGCGGATGACCTTGGCCCCGGGCAGGTGCTCCTCGACGTCGGTCAGGTAGCGGGCGTCGGCGCCGTTCCACCCGTAGATGGCCTGGTCGGGATCGCCCACGACGGTGACGTCCCCGCGCCCGCCGAGCAGGGAACCCAACAGGCGGAACTGGAGCGGGTTGAGGTCCTGGAACTCGTCGACGAACAGGTGGCGGAAGCGCCAGCGCTGCGACGCGGCGAAGGCGGCATCGCGGTCGATGGCGTCGGCGCAGTTGGACAACAGGTCGTCGAAGTCGATGAGCCCGCCCCGGGCCAGGGACGTCTCGTAGGCGGCGTAGCGGGTGGCGGTGACGTCGACGCCGTCGGGCGGGGACCGGCGGGCGGCCCGGGCCCGGGCCGCGTAGTCCTTTGGACCGATCCCCCGCCCCTTGGCCCAACCGATCTCGAGCTCGAGGGAGGATACGTCGGGCATGGCCACGTCACCCAGGGCCCGGGCCAACAGGGCCCGGCGGTCCTCGGCCAACTTGGGCGGCCGCCGGCCCCGATCGGCGTGCCACACCCGTAGCAGGGCGGCCGCGGTGGCGTGGAAGGTGGCCGCCGCGGGCAGGTCGTGCAGGCCGACCGTGGTCAGGCGGCTTCGCAGCTCGCGCGCCGCTTCCCGGGTGAACGAGAGGCACAGCGTGCGCCGGGGGTCGATCTCACCCTGCTCGGACAGCCACGCCACCCGCCGCACCAGCACCCGCGTCTTGCCCGACCCCGCCGGCGCGAGGATGGCCAGGGGCCGGTGGGTGTCGGTGACCGCGGCGCGCTGGCTGTCGTCGAGCCCGGCGAGCAGGGGATCGGGAGCCACGCGGCGCAGCGTACCCACGACATGTGACGGTCTCGTGAGAGGGCGGGCTCACCCGCCGCTACGGTCGCGGTGGTGATCGACCTCAGCGGTCCACAGTTCGAGGAGCTGGTGGCCGACGCCCTCGACCTGATCCCCGACGAGCTGGCCGCCATCATGGACAACGTGGCCGTGTTCGTCGAGGACCGCCACCCCGACATCGACGACCTGCTGGGCCTGTACGAGGGCACGCCGCTGACCGATCGGGGGGACTACGGCGGACTGGTCATGCCCGACCGGGTGACCATCTACCGCCTGGCCATCTGCGAGCTGTGCGACAGCGAGGCCGACGTGGTCGACGAGGTGGCCACCACGGTGCTGCACGAGGTGGCCCACCACTTCGGCATCGACGAGGACCGCCTCGTCGAGCTGGGCTGGGACTGAGGCGCAGGTCAGCGCCGGCACGGCCCCTGCCGGTACGATGCCGCGGTGCCGTTCCCGCGCGACCAACTGCAGGACGACGAGGAGCTCATCCTCGACCTGTCGCCCCACTGGGTGTTCCTGGCCCCGGCCGGCATCGCCCTCATCGCCGCCACCGCCATCGGCCTGTTCGCCCTGGTGGCCGTGGCCGACTCCGGTGGCGCGGCGTGGGGTTGGCCGCTGGGCGCCTTCGCCGCCGTCCTCGTCGTCGCCGCCCTGCTCTACTTCGGCTTCAAGTACCTGCGCTGGGTGAAGACCGAGTTCGTGGTGACGTCCGAGCGGCTCGTCTACCGCCAGGGCTTCATCAACAAGCGGGGGGTGCAGATGCCCCTCGACAAGGTCAACACCGTCGACTTCAGCCAGAAGCTGTTCGAGCGCATGATCAACGCCGGTGACCTCCTCATCGAGTCGGGCAGCGACTCCGGGGTCCAGCGCTTCACCGACATCCCCAAGCCCACCGCCGTGCAGCACGAGATCATCCACCAGATGGACCTGCACGACGAGCGCTCCCGGGCCGTGATCCTGCCGCCGGGCGCCGGGAGCGGGCCCCTGTCGGTGGCCGAGCAGCTGGAGAAGCTGGCCGCCCTGCGGGAGCACGGCCACCTCACCGACGCCGAGTTCGCCGCCGAGAAGGCCAGGTTGCTGCGGCCGCCGGGGCCGTGACCGCGGTCCCGGCCCGTCGTGGCACGCCCCGGGTGGTGAGCCTGGTGCCCTCGGCCACCGAGTCGCTGCTGGCCCTGGGTGTCGTGCCCGTGGCCTGCACCCGCTTCTGCGAGCAGCCCGACCTGCCCCACGTGGGCGGGACCAAGGACCCCGACCTCGACGCCGTCATCGCCCTGCGCCCCGAGCTGGTGGTCATGTGCGAGGAGGAGAACCTGCTGGACCACCACGAGGTGCTCGTGGCCGCCGGCCTGGACACCTTCACCTTCCACATCGACGCCGTGGGCGACGTCGGCCCCCAGCTGGCCGCCCTGGCCGAGCGGGTCGGGGTCGACCCGGCGCCGTCGTGGGAGCCGCCGCCGGTGCCGCCGGTGCGCCTGCGGGCCTTCGTGCCCATCTGGCGACGCCCGTGGATGAGCCTGGGCGGGGACACCTACGGCTCGTCCCTGCTGGCCCACCTGGGTGTGGCCAACGTGTTCGCCGACGCCGAGGTGCGCTACCCCGAGGTCACCCTGGAGGAGGCCGCGGCCCGGGGGACCGACCTGGTGCTGCTGCCCACCGAGCCCTACCCCTTCGCCGAGCGCCACCGGAGCCAGGTGGCCGAGGTGGCGCCGGCCACCCTGGTCGACGGCCAGGACCTGTTCTGGTGGGGCACCCGCACCCCCGCGGCGTTCGCGCGGCTGGCCCACGCCGTCGATCGCCTCGTGGCCGGGGTCTGACCGTGGCCGGCGAGCCCTCCGCCGGGGAGCGACCCGAGCGGCTGGTCGACCTGCTCGACCTCGAGGAGCGTGGCGGCGACGTGCACGTCGGGCGCTCGTCCCCTGGTGGCGAGCGGGTCTACGGGGGTCAGTTCCTGGCCCAGGCCCTGGTGGCGGCGACCCGGTCGATGGCTTCCGCCGAGCCCGGTGACGGGACCACCCCGGTGGCCCACTCGCTGCACGCCTACTTCCTGCGGGCCGGGGACCCCGCCCGGTCCATCGACTACCGGGTGGCCGTGGTGCGCGACGGTCGGGCCTTCGCCACCCGCGAGGTGCTGGCCTGCCAGGGCGACCGCGAGGTGTTCCGCCTGCTGGCCTCGTTCCACCGCCCCGAGCCGGGCCTGGACTGGTCGCCACCGCTCCGCCTCGACGACGGGCCCACCCCTGACGACCCCCACTACCGGCACTGGCTGCGCCGGGGCCTGGCCATCGGGTCGGTGACCGGACACGGCTACCTGTTCGGGCCCGGCCGTCCGGTGGAGGTGCGCTACGTCGACCCCCCGGCCAACCCCCCGGAAGGGCCGGTCACCGGGCCCCAGCGCATGTGGCTGCGAGCGGCCGAGGACCTGGGCGACGACCCCGCCGTGCACGCCGCCGCCCTCGCCTACCTGTCGGACGAGACCCTGATCGACAACGCCATGCTGCCCCACGGGCTGCGCTGGACCGACGACCGCCTGCAGGGGGCGAGCCTGGACCACGCCATGTGGTTCTGCCGCCCGGCCCGGGCCGACGGCTGGCTGCTCTACGAGCAGACCGTGTTGTCGACCGCCGGCGCCCGGGCCCAGGTGCGGGGCGACTTCCTGCGACCCGACGGCGTGCTCGTGGCCACGGTGGTCCAGGAGGGCCTGGTCCGCCTGGCCTGACGCCGGCAAGGTGGCGTCGGATGAGCGGGCGGCCGCAAGCTCAGCTGGCGGCCAGCCGCGGGGCGGGGCCGCCCCAGCCGGGGGTGGGGCCCGGCACCCATCGTCCCAACGGCGCCAGCAGGGCCACCACGGTCAGGGTCACGACGGCGGCGCCACCGAAGGCCCACGCGTCGCCCGGCCCCTCGGCCAGGGGCAGCCACAGGGCAGGGGCGATGGCCAGGCCGCCGAAGCGGAAAGCGAGGATGACCGACACCCCGCCGCCCCGGTTGGCGGGCACCACCCCGGTGGCCAGGGACTGGATGGCGACCGTCAGCAACGAGGCGGTGAAGCCCATGGCCGTCCACAGCACCACCAGCTGGGTCACCGTCGTGGCCCGCCCCACCCCCACCAGCAGCACTGCGCACAGCACGGCGGCCGTGCTGCCTGCGGTGCGACCGCCCACCCGGTCGATGACCCGACCCCACAGGGTGCCGCACAGCAGGCCGGCCACGCCGAAGCACACCAGGACGGCGCCGGTGGCTGCGGCGCCCAAGCCGAAGTCGTCCCGTAGACGCAGGGCGACGAGGAACGCCACCCCCAGGCAGCCCAGGCTGGCCCCCAGCGCGGCGGCACCCAGCAGCGCCACCCGCAGTTGCAGCAGGGCCCGCCACGGGGGTCGGGCCGCGCCGGGCCGGGGCTCGCCTGGAGGCGGGGACGAGGCCAACAGCAGGGCCACCCCGGTCAGGGCTACGAAGGCCAGTCGCCAGTTCACCTCGGTGGCCACGCCGCCGAGGATGGGGGACAGGGACTGGCCCGCGGCCTGGAAGCTGGCGTAGATGCCCACGGCCCGCCCGGCTCGATCCGGGTGGCTGAGCTCGACCAGACCGGCCAGCAGCAGGGGGGTGGTGAAGGCGTTGGCCGCTCCCTGCAGGGCCCGGCCGGCCAGGAAGACGCCCAGGGTGGGGGCCAGGGCGCACAGCAGGGAGGCGCCGGCGTAGCCGAAGTAGGCCGTGCGCACGGTGCGGGTGCGGCCCCAACGCTCGCCCAGGGTGCCCGAGACCAGCAGGGCCACGGCGAAGGGCACGAAGTAGGCGGTGAGCGAGAACCCGACCTGGCGGGAGTCAGCGCCGAATTCGTCGCGGAGCTCGGGCAGCATGGTGTTGACCAGGCCACCGCCGAACGGGCCCAGCAGCCCGCCGACGTACAGGGCGGCCAGCAGCCCAAGGCCCGCGGCCGGTGGGTCGGGGGCCACCACGCGGGACCGCCGCCACTGGGCCATGGCCCGGGAGTCTGGTGCCGACCAACCGCTGCCGTCGACCGGTTCGCCGCCGCGCCGGCCGGTGGGGGTCGCGCGGGGGAGCGTGGTTAGGCTCGCCGCCCGTGCACGACAGGACGGCGGTGGCGGTGCGATCGGTGCGATCGGTGACGAGGCGGCTGGTCGTCGAGGGAGGGCACCGTGGCTGAGTGGCCGCTGGATCCCCCCTCGTGGACCGGGCCCATGAGCAACGAGGTGGCCAAGCAGGCCGTGGCCGACGCCCTGGTCACCCGGGTGGCCGACGGCGACGTGGTCGGGGTGGGCTCGGGTTCGACGGCGTACCTGGCCGCGGTGGCCCTGGGCGCCCTGGTGCGGGAGCGGGGGCTCGACGTCACCGCCGTGCCCACCTCCTACGAGGCCGCCCGCACCTGTGCGGCCAGCGGACTGCGGGTGGCCAGCCTGGCCCACGTGCGCCCGGACTGGGCCTTCGACGGCGCTGACGAGGTCGACAAGGCCGGCCGCGCCCTGAAGGGCCGGGGTGGGGCCATGCTGCGGGAGAAGCTGGTCTTCGCCGCTGCGACCGAACGCCACCTGCTGGTCGACGCCACCAAGCTGGTCGACCGCCTCGGCGCGTCGTTCGCCATCCCCGTCGAGGTGGTGCCCGAGGCCGCCGAGCTGGTCATGCGCCTGGTGCGCGACCGCCTGCCGGTGCGGTCGGTCACCCTGCGGCCCTGCGGCGGGGGCAAGGACGGCCCCGTCATCACCGAGGCCGGCAACCTCGTCCTCGACGTGGCTGCCGACGACATCACCGAGGCCACCGAAGACGTCCTCGTCCACATCCCCGGCGTGGTCGTGACCGGCCTCTTCGTCGGCATGGACTGGCAACTCCACATCCCTGGTAGCTGAGGGACCTGATCAGCCGGTGGCCTCGGCCCCACTGGTGGCCCCGGGGCCGCCGTTCAGCTGGCCACGCCGCTGCCGCCGTCGACGGGGAGGGCCACCCCGGTGATGAATCGGGCCTCGTCTGAGTGCAGGAACAGGGCGGCGGCGGCCACGTCCCAGCCCGTGCCCATGCGCCGGCCCAGGGGCACCTGGGCGTCGCGTCGGGCCACCAGCTCGTCGCGGTCGGCCCCGGCGGTGACCCGGGCCTCGATGGCCATGGGCGTGTTCATCAGGCCGGGCAGGATGACGTTGACACGGATGCCGTGGCGGGCCTCGGCCCCGGCCAGGTTCTCGGTCAGGGCGATGACCGCGGCCTTGGTCGTCTTGTAGCCCACGTAGGGGTAGTCGCTGCGCACGGCCATGGACGAGATGTTCACGATCGAGCCCCGCCCTGCGGCCCGCATGACCGGGAGCACGGCCTTGCAGCTCAGCCACATGCCCCGAAGGTTGATGGCCACGATGCGGTCGAAGGCGTCGACCTCGAGCTCGGTGGCCGCAGCATCCCCGGCGGCCACGCTGACCCCGACGTTGTTGTGGAGGATGTCGGGGGGTCCGAACCGGGCCACGCAGGTGGCCACGACCTCGACGTTGGCGGCCTCGTCGCTGACGTCCGCGGCCAGGGCCAGGGCCTCGCCCCCTTCCTCCTCGATCTCGGCCACGGTGTCCGCGGCCGAGTCGAGCCGGTGGTCGACGACCACGACCCGGGCCCCGTGCCGGGCCAGCAGCAGGGCCGTGGCCCGGCCGTTGCCGATGGTGGCCCCCGGTGTCTGGCCCCCACCCATGACCATGGCCACCCGGCCCTCGAGCCGTCGCGCCATCGGCTGGAAACCGTCCACCTGCCACCCCCTGGTTCGATGCGGCCGGACCCTACCGGCGGCGGCGGTGGTGACGGGCGCTCGCTCAGCCCCGGCGCATGGGGGTGTGGGGGATGCCGTCCTCCAGGAACCGGGGTCCGCTGGCCGTGAAGCCGAACCCCTCGTACCACGCCTCCAGTCGGGACTGCGCCTTCAGGGTCAGGGGCCCGTCGCCGGCGTCGTCGAGCACCGAACGCATCAGCACCGCGGCCAGGCCCCGGCCCCGGTGGTCGGGGCGGGTGACGACGCGACCGATGCTGCGGGCCCCCGACACGTCGTGGTCGTCCAGCACCCGCAGGGCGGCGGCGACGCCGGCACCACCAGCCGGGTCGGCCAGCCAGCGCTGCTCGGTGGTCGGCTCGAGATCGCGACCGTCGAGGTCGAGGTAGGGGCAGTCCTGTTCGACGACGAACACGGCCACCCGCAGGGCGAGGATGCCGTAGGCGACCGGCGGGGCCAGGTCCGACCAGTGGCCCCGCTGCACCCCCGACGACGCCGCTCGCTCGGCCATGGGGTCCAGAGGCTACTGGAGCCGCCATCCCCGTCGCCCTGGCCAGATGACCGCGGGCGGTCCGGCGTGCGAGAGGTGGTCGCGGGCTGGAGATGTTGGCGGCGACGCCGGGTGGGCGTGGCACCTCGTCCTGGGCCGGTCTAGCTTTCCCCGGTGCCGCTGCTGGACCGTGAGGCCGAGCGGGCGGAGCTCGCCCGTGTGCTCGACTCGGCACGCCACGGTTCCAGCGGCCTGCTGGTGCTGCACGGCGATCCTGGGATCGGCAAGACCAGGCTGCTCGACCACGCCGAGGCGTCGGCCGTTGACTTCCGGGTCGTCCGCGCCGCCGGCGTCGAGCCCGAACGGGACCTGCCCTACGCGGCCCTCCACCGCCTGCTGCGCCCGCTCCTCGCCCACCGGGCCGACCTACCGCTGCGCCAGCGCAACGCGCTGGGCTCGGCCTTCGGCCTGGTGGCGGGTGCGCCCGCCGACCGGTTCCTCCTCGGCCTCGCCACGCTCTCGCTGCTCGCCGCGGCTGCGACGACACCGAGGTCGACCGCCAGCTGACGGGGCTGCCGCACCGGCGCGTCGAGGGCCTTCCCGGTGCCGAGGCGGGCGCCCTGCTGGTCGAGGCGGCGCCCGGCGTGGTCGCCGCCGAGGTCGCCCGGCGGATCGTGCGCGACACGGGTGGGTCGCCCCTCGCCATCGTGGAGATCGCCGCCGGCTTGACGGTGGACCAGCTGGCCGGGCACGCGCCCCTCCCCGAGGCGCTCCCGCTCGGGCCCCAGCTCGAGGCGCACTTCCTCCGCCACGTGCGGGTGCTCCCCCGACCGGGCCAGGTCCTGCTGCTGGTCGCCGCGGCCGACCCGGCGGCCGAGCCTCGGGCGGTCCTGGCCGCCGCCGAGGCGCTGGGCGCCGGATCCGACGCCGCCGACGTGGTCGCCTCGAGCGGGCTGCTCGTGCTGGAGCCGGCGGTCCGCTTCCGCCACCCGCTCGTGCGCTCGGCCGTGTACCGGGGAGCGTCGGGCGAAGAGCGGCGCCGCGCGCACGAGGCCCTGGCGGCCGGCGCCGAGCTCGACGGCGACCGGGTCCGGCGGGCCTGGCACCTCGCGGCCGCGGCCCGGCGCGCCGATGAGGCCCTGGCCGCCGAGCTCGACGCCCTCGCCGACGAGGCGGTGGCCCGGGGCGGCTGCGCGCTGGCGGCCGCCATGCGCCTCCGGGCGGCTGAGCTCAGCGCCGACCCGGTCCACCGGGTCCGCCGGACGATTGCGGCCGCCGAGCACCACGTCGCGGCCGGCGCGCCGGCCAGGGCGCAGGCGGTGCTCATACGGCTCGCTCCCCAGTTGCACGACCCGGTCGACCGGGCGCTCGCCGATCGGCTGGACGGCCTCGTGCGCCAGACGTCGGGCTCGGCCGCCGCGAGCGCCCGGCTGCTGCTCGATGCGGCCCGGGCCCTCGAGCCGGTCGATCCCCGCCTGGCCCGGGAGACCATGCTCTCGGCGCTGGCCTCGGCCCGGCTGGCGGGCTCCCTCGCCCCACCCGACTGGTCGGTGGGCGACGTCGCCCGGGCTGCGCTCGCCATGCTGGCATCGGCGGGAACCGAGCGCACGCCGGGCGATCTCCTCCTCGAGGCCGAAGCCACCCTCGCCGTCGCCGGGCACGAGGCCGCGGCGCCGCTGCTGCGCGAGGCGATCAGCGTCGTCGACGTCCTCACCTCCCCCTGGTCCGAAAGGCCTGGGGCTCAGCGGCCCGCGCCCGGGCCGTCGCCCGACGTCGCGGCGACGGGCCACGTGCTGCGGTGGCTCGCCGCCGCCACCTGGGCGGCGGGCGCGATCGGCGACGACCAGGCGCTCCACCGGCTGGCGACGCGGTTCGAGCGCCTGGCGCGCGAGCAGGGCGCGGCCCCCGCCCTGGCCCAGGCCCTGCTGTTCGTCGGCATGGCCGAGACCTACCGGGGATCGCTGGCCGTGGCGCAGGCCCACTGGGCCGAGCGCGCCCAGCTCCTCGAAGCGGTGGGCCAGCCCGCCGACGTCGGCCGTCTGGTCATGCTGGCGTGGTCGGGCGACGAGGTGCGGGCCCGGGCCGAGGCCGGGCGCGTCGCCGCGGTCGCGCGGGAGCGCGGGCTGGGCTGGATGCTGCACTACGTCGACTACGCCCTCGGCGTCCTCGAGCTCGGGCTCGGCCACTACGAAGCCGCGCACGCCCGCCTGCTCTCGACGTACCGGGACGACCCCTTCCTCGGCATCCCGACCTTCCCCAACCTGCTCGAGTCGGCGGTGCGCACCGGCGACCGCGTCGTCGCCGAGGCCGTCGCCGAGGAGATGCGCAGCCGGGCCGCGGCCGACGACACGCCGCTGTCGCTCGGCCTGGCCGCCCGGTGCCAGGCCCTGCTGGCCGACGGGGACGACGCCGAGCCGCTGTACGACGAAGCGATCGCCCGGATCGCCAGCGCCCGCGGCCGGGTGCCGCTGGCCCGGACCCAGCTGCTGTACGGCGAGTGGCTCCGCCGCCGCAAGCGACGGGCGGAGGCGCGCCAGCAGCTGCGGGCCGCCCACGAGCTGTTCGAGGCCATGGGCGCCCGTGCGTTCGCCGAGCGGGCCCGGCGCGAGCTGGCGGCCACGGGCGAGCGGGGCCGCCGCCGCCACGTGGCGGCCGACGTCGCGCTGACCCCGCAGGAGGCGCAGATCGCCCGCCTCGCGGCTGCCGGTGCGACCAACGGCGAGATCGCCGGGCGCCTGTTCCTCAGCGCGGCCACCGTCGACTACCACCTGCGCAAGGTGGACCGGAAGCCTGGGGGTCACCTCCCGCCGCCAGCTCGTCTGGGACGCGCTCACCTGACCCTGCCCGCCGACCCCGGACGACACGCCTGGTCGTCCTCGCCGAGCATCACCCACCCGAGGGCCGCCCGGCGGCAGCCGGCCCTCGGACGACCCGGCTACGGTGGCCGCCATGCCCGTCGCCCCGGCCAACGGCATGGACCTGCACCACGACACCTCCGGCTACCCGGAGGACCCCGCGCTGCTCCTGGTCGCCGGGCTGGGCGGCCAGTCCATCGGTTGGCCCGCCGAGCTCGTGCAGGCCTTCGTGGATCGCGGCTTCTTCGTCATCAGCTACGACCAGCGCGACGTCGGCCTGTCCAGCCGCGTCGGGGGGTCGGGCGATACCGCCTCCGACCTGCGCCGCCTGCTGGCCGGCGAGGCCGTCACCCCGCCCTACCTGCTGGCCGACCTGGCCCTCGACGCCGTCGGCCTGCTCGACCACCTGGGCATCGATGCCGCCCACGTGCTCGGCGTGTCCATGGGAGGCATGGTCGCCCAGCAGCTGGCCATCGACCACCCCGCCCGGGTCCTCTCGCTCACCTCCATCAGCTCGACCACCGGCCAGACGGACGTGGGCCAGCCCCACGCCGAGGCGCTCCAGCTCATGTTCGCCGCGCCGCCCGAGGGCCGTGGGGCCAGCATCGAGCGGGCGCTCGAGGTGGCCCGGGCCATCGGCAGCCCCGACCAGTTCGACGAGGCCCGCGTCCGCCAGGTGGCCGGGGCCGCCTTCGACCGGGCGCCCGACACCGAGGGCGTGCTGCGCCAGCTGCTGGCTGTCGTGGCCTCGCCCGACCGGGCCGGCGGCCTGGCCGCCCTGGCCGTGCCCACCCTGGTCATCCACGGTGAGGTCGACCGCCTGGTCGACCCGTCGGGCGGCGAGCGCACGGCCGGGCTCGTGCCCGGGGCCGAGCTGGTCATCATGGAGGGCATGGGCCACGACCTGCCCGTGCCCGTGTGGTCGCGCATCATCGAGTTGGTCACTCGCCACGCCGCCTCGGCGTCGGTGGGCTGAACGAGGGGAAGAGGTTTCCATGGGACCGCTGTCTGGATTCAAGGTCGTCGAACTGCAGGGCATCGGCCCGGGCCCGTTCTGCGGCATGATGCTGGCCGACATGGGGGCCGAGGTCATCCGCGTCGACCGGGCCGTCAACGTGCCCGACAGCGCCCCGGGTGCACCGCCGCTCGACGTGCTGGCCCGCGGTCGACGCTCGGTCGCCGTCGACCTCAAGAGCACCGAGGGTGTCGAGACCGTGCTCAAGCTGGTCGAGAACGCCGACGCCCTGCTCGAGGGCTTCCGCCCCGGGGTGGCCGAGCGCCTGGGCATCGGCCCCGACGAGTGCCTGGCCCGCAACCCCAAGCTGGTCTACGGACGCATGACGGGCTGGGGCCAGGAAGGCCCCTACGCCCAGATGGCCGGCCACGACATCAACTACATCGCCCTGGCCGGCGCCCTGGCCCACATCGGCCGGGCCGGCGAGGCCCCCGTGCCCCCGCTGAACCTGGTGGGCGACTTCGGCGGTGGCGGCATGCTCCGGGCCTTCGGCCTGGTGTGCGGCATGCTCGAGGCCCAGCGCTCGGGCAAGGGCCAGGTCGTCGACGCGGCGATGGTGGATGGGGCCGCCGTGCTCATGTCCATGTTCTCGGGCATGTTCGCCAGCGGCGCCCTGACCGAGGAGCGGGGCACCAACCTGCTCGACACCGGCAGCCACTTCTACGACGTGTACGAGACGTCCGACGCCAAGTTCGTGTCCTTCGGCTCCATCGAGCCCCAGTTCTACGCCGAGCTCCTCGAGCTGTCGGGCCTGGGGGCCGCGGCCGACCTGCCCCGCCAGATGGACAAGGCCAACTGGCCGGCCATGAAGGAGCGCCTGGCTGCCCTGGTCAAGGGCAAGACCCGCGACGAGTGGTGCACCATCATGGATGGCTCCGACGTGTGCTTCGCCCCCGTGCTGACCCTCAACGAGGCGGCCAAGCACCCCCACAACGTGCAGCGGTCGACCTTCGTCGAGGTGGCCGGGCTGACCCAGCCTGCCCCCGCCCCCCGCTTCAGCCGCACGGCGCCGGCCATCCAGGGGCCGCCGGCGTGGCCGGGCCAGCACACCGACGACGTGCTCACCAGCTGGGGGTTCACGACCGACGAGGTGGCCAAGCTGCGGGCCACCGGCGCGGTCCGCTGACCCGCCTGTGACGACGCTGGTCTGCTTCCACGCCCACCCCGACGACGAGACCATCACCACCGCCGGCACCATGGCCCTGGCCGCAGCGGCCGGCCATCGCGTGGTGTTGGTGCTGGCCACGCGAGGTGAGCAGGGCACGCCCGTGCCCGGCGTGCTCGACCCCGGCGAGGACCTGTGGGCGCGTCGCGAGGTCGAGACCCGACGCTCGGCCGAGCTGCTGGGGGCAGATCGGGTCGACTTCCTGGGCTACGTCGACTCGGGCATGGTCGGCGAGGCCACCAACGACGACCCGGCCTGCTTCTGGCTGGCCGACGTCGACGAGGCCGCGGCGCGCCTGGCCGCCATCCTCGAAGAGGTGGGCGTCGACGTGCTCACCATGTACGACGACCACGGTGGCTACGGGCACCCCGACCACATCCAGGTCCACCGGGTCGGCCGCCGGGCCGCCGAGCTGGTGGGCCTGGCTCCGGCCCGGGTGTTCGCCGCCACCGGCAACCGGGACCACATGCTCGCGGCCCGTGACGCCCGGGCCGCCGCCGGCCCCGATGTCGACCCCGCCGACCTGCCCCCGGTGCCCGAGCTCGACCTCGAGACCTTCGGAACGCCCGAGGCCGAGCTCACCCACGTCATCGACGTGACCAGCGTGCTCGACCGCAAGCGGGCGTCGATGCAGGCCCACGCCAGCCAGATCTCCCCGGAGAGCTTCTTCCTGGCCATGCCTTCCGACATGTTCACCCTGGCCTTCGGAGCCGAGCACTACACGTGCCTGGGGCGCCCCCGTCCACCGGGGGTCCCCATGGTCACCGACCTGTTCGCCGAGGTGCGCCCATGACCGGTCGTTGGTCCCTCACCGCCCTGGCCCAGCAGGTCACCCTGGGTCCGGGCCAGGTGGCCCGGTTGCGTCCCCTGCTCAAGGCCACCGGCGCCCAACGTCTCCTGGTGGTGGCGTCGCCCCGGGCGCTGGCGTCGGACGCCGGCAAGGCCCTGCTCGCCGGGGCCGGGCGCTCGATCGTGGGCACCTTCGACGAGGTCGGCGTGGGGGTGCCGGCGTCAGCCGCCCAGGCCCTGGGCCGCCGCGTGCTGTCCGAAGCGGCCGATGGCCTCATCTCCCTCGGGGGGAGTTCGACCATCGACCTGGTCAAGGCGGTGACGTTCTTCGTCGAGCAGCAGGCAGGCACCCCGGGCGTGACCTTCACCGACAAGCCGGCCCTGGTCCACGTGGCCGTGCCCACCACCCTGACCGGGGCGGTGGGCTCGCCCCACTTCGCCATGACCGACGGGTCGGCCCGGGCCGCCCACGTGGCCTCGGCGTCGACCCTGGTGCCCCGCTTCGTGGTCGCCGACCCCGCCGTGTTGGTCGGCCTGCCCGCCGAGGTCACCGCCCGCACCAGCCTGGCCGCCCTGGGCCACGCAGTCGACGCCGTGGTGTCGCCGTTGCGTTCGCCGGAGAGCGAGGCCCTGGCCACGGCGGCCTTCGGTCGCATCTGGGGGGCCATGGCCCCCGCCGTGTCCGGCGACGAAGCCGCGCTGGCCTCGCTGCAGGAAGGTGCCGTCCTCGCCGCCCGGGCCTGGCAGCACACGCCGGCCGGCCTGGCCCACGCTCTGGCCCAGCTGTTGGCGGCCCGCGCCGCCGTCCCCTACGCCCACGCCGCCGCCCGCCTGATGGCCCCGGTGCTGCGCTTCCAGGCCGACGTGGTGGCCAGCCAGGCCGAGCAGTTGGCCCGCTCCGTGCTGTCCTCGGACCTGGCCGACACCCTCGACGAGCTGGCCATCGAGGTCGGGGTCACGGCCGGGTTGTCCGACCTGGGGGTGACCGAGGAGGACGCCGCCGCCGTGGTGCGCATCTCCCAGTCCAACCCCTTCGTGCAGCGCTCGGTCCGTCCCACCAGCGAGGCCGACGTGGCCGCCCTCCTCGAGACCATCTGGTAGAGCAGCCTGGCGGCAGCTGCCGGGCCGGCGGGATCAGCCCCGCAGGATGGCCTTGATGACGGCGTCGGCGTTGCCGAGGTCGGCGAAGGTGGCGTCAGGGCCGTGTTCGTCGAGCTCGTCGGTGGAGAAGCGGCCGGTGGCCACGGCCACCACCCGGGCGCCGATGGCCCGGGCCGCGTCGATGTCCGCCGGGGTGTCCCCGATGACCACGCCGTTGGCCAGGGCGAAGTTGCGCCGGTAGCGCTTGGCGGCCGAGGCCACGGCCAGGCGCAACAGGGCGGGGCGATCGTCGGCCTCGTCCCCGAACGCCCCGGCCAGGAAGTAGTCGTCGAGCCCGGCCGACGCCAGCTTGGCCTCGGCCACCTCGCGGGCGGAGCCCGATGCCACCACCGTGGCCAGCCCCGCGGCCCGCAGCTTGCGCAGCAGTTCCACCACGCCGTCGAGCACCCAGCCCGCCCGCTCCTCACCGCTGACCCGCAGGCGGTAGTAGCGGCCCATGATGGTCATGACCTCGCGCACCCGGGGGTCGTCCCCGGTCACCTCGATGCCCCGGCTGGCCAGAGCCCGCAGGGTGATGGCCAGGTCGAGCTGGCCGGCCAGCTCCAGGTCGGCGAGGGCGACGTCGGCGCCGAAGACGACCCGCAGGGCGTGTTCGAAGGCGGCGTGGTGGACGGGATCGCCCGCTCGAAGCAGCGTCCCGTCCAGGTCGAAGAGCGCGACGATCTCGAAGTTCGATGCCACGGCTCCACCATCCTGCCAGTTCGTCGAGAGGGATGGGGGCCGCCCGCTACCATCCCCCGCCGTGTCCCTGCTCGACGTGCACGAGGTCTGGGCCTGGGTCGTCGTCGGGGCGAACGGGTTGGCCGGGGTGTGGGCCACAGCCGCCCACTGGTTGCTGTGGTTGCGCCGCCGTTCCCTGTGGTGGTTCACCGGCATCGCCCAGCTCACGGTGTTCGTGCAGGTGATCCTGGGTGTCGTGCTGATGACCGAACAGGGGCGCAAGGCGCCGCAGCTGCACACGTTCTACGGCTTCATCGCCATCATCGCCATCGCCATCATCTACAGCTACCGCCAGCAGGTGGCCCCGTGGCGCTACCTGCTGTATGGGCTCGGCGGCCTGTTCATCATGGGCCTGGCCCTGCGGGCCATCATCACCGGGGTGCCGCCGACGTGACCCTCACCCCGTGGCCGTTCACGAGGTGGTCGTTCACAACGTGGCCGTTCACAACGTGGCCGTTCACAACGTGGCGTGGGGCATGCTCTCGACGACGCCGGCCGACGTGACCCGGATGAAGTTCGCGTTGGCCCACAGCTCCGCGATGGTGTGGGCGTCGAGGTAGCTCATCGCGCTCTTCACCCCACCCATGAGCTGCTGGATGAGCTTGCCGACCTCGCCCCGATAGGGCACCTGGCCGGTGACCCCCTCGGCGGCGCGCTGCTCGAAGTACTCGTCGTCGAGCGCCTCCCCGCTGCGCTCGGCCCGGGAACGCACGGCCTCGTGCGTGGACATGCCCCGGATGACCTTGACCAGGCCCCGGTCGGACATCTCCACCTCGCCGGGGCTCTCGGCCGTGCCCGCGAACATGGAGCCGATCATCACCGAGTCGGCCCCCGCGGCCAGGGCCTTGGCGATGTCCCCGGAGCGGCGGATGCCGCCGTCGGCGATCAGGGGCACGCTGATGCCGGCCACGTCGTCGATGGCCGTGAGCTGGGGCACGCCCACGCCGGCCACCATGCGGGTGGTGCACACCCCGCCGGGGCCGACACCGACCTTGATGGCGTCGGCGCCGGCGGCGATGAGGTCCTCGGCGCCGTCCCTGGTGGCCACGTTGCCGGCCACCACGTCGGTCTCGTCGCCGAACTGGTCCTTGATGGCCCGCACGGCGTTGATGGAGTGCTCGGCGTGGCCGTGGGCGATGTCGACGACCAGGGCATCGACACCGGCGGCGACCAGGGCCTTGGAGCGCTCGAGGAAGTCCTCGTTGGTGCCGATGGCCGCCGCCACCAGGAGACCCTCGTCCTTGACCCGCCGGGCCATGTCGGCCTGGTGCTCGATGGGCAGGAAGCGGTGCAGCACGCCGATGCCGCCCTCGCGGGCCACGGCCAGGGCCATCTCGGCCTCGCACACCGTGTCCATGTTGGCGGCGATGACGGGGACCCGCAGCCGGACGTTGCGGGAGAAGCGGGTCTCCAGGGAGACGTCCTGGCGCGAGCGGATCCCACTGCGCCGCGGGACGAGCAGCACGTCGTCGAAGGCCAGGCCGAGGCGGATGTTGTCCAGTCGCACGTTGCTCTCTCCGTCTGCACGCAGCGAGGTGGCTGAACCGATCCCCGTTGCGCTGGGTGGGCGCCGAGGCGGAGCTGGGTGACCGCTCCCGACGGGACGCCCTGGGCGCAAGGCCGGGTGTCCGATGAATCGTACAACGGCCCGTCGGCCTGGGAGCAGGGCGATCTCGAGCTGACCGAGAGCTGAACGGGGCGCGGCACGGGTCCGGGCACCAGGCCCGGACCCGTGGTGATCCGTGGACCGTGATCAGTTGCTGGCGTGCACCGCGGTGCCGTTGACCTCGTCGTCGACGGCTCCGACGGCTCCGACTGCTCCGACGGCGTCGACGGCTCCGACGGCTCCGACGGCGTCGACGTGGTCCGCCGAGGCCGAGGCGGACTGGCCGCCGCCCACGCTGATGCGCCGGGCCCGGGCCATCTCGGCCACGGGGATGGCGACCACGAGGACGCCGTGGTCGACGTCGGCGCTGACCCGGCTGCCGTCGAGGAGCTTCCTCCTTGCAGTGCTGTGCGGTTACTTGAGCGGAACAGACTCAACTTACCCAACAGCATCTGGCTGACCGAGGATTCCCGTTCGTCGGCAGGATCGGGGGGTGGGACGTGGACGAGCCGGCGACCCCCGAAGGGATCGCCGGCTCGTCGAGAGGTGACGTCCAGCCAGCCAGCCAGCCAGCCGGCCGGGCCTGGGTCAGCCGCCCAGTCGGGCGTGCAGGTCGTCGAGCTCGGCCTGCAGCCGCTCGGGCAGCTGCTCGCCGATGAAGGCGTAGTGGTCGGCGATGAGCGGCAGCTCGGCCTTCCAGGAGTCCTTCTCCACGGCCAGCAGCTCGTCGAGCACGTCGGGCTTGATGTCGAGGCCGCTGATGTCGAGCGAGTCCGGGGTGGGGACGTTCCCGATGGCGGTCTCATCGGCGTCGGCCTTGCCGTCGAGCCGCTCGAGCACCCACTTGAGCACCCGGCTGTTGTCCCCGAAGCCCGGCCACAGGAACGAGCCGTCGGCGTCCTTGCGGAACCAGTTGACCCAGAACAGCTTGGGCAGCTTGGCGGCGTCGGCACCCTCACCGATGCTCAGCCAGTGGGCGAAGTAGTCGCCCATGTTGTAGCCGCAGAAGGGGAGCATGGCGAAGGGGTCGAAGCGGACCTCGCCCACGGTGCCGGCGGCGGCGGCCGTCTTCTCCGAGGACATGATGGAGGCCAGGAAGACGCCGTGCTCCCAGTCGCGGGCCTCGGTCACCAGGGGCACGTTGGTGGCCCGGCGGCCGCCGAAGAGGATGGCCGAGAAGGGCACACCCCTGGGGTCCTCCCACTCGGGGGCGATGGCCGGGCACTGGGCCGCACCCACGGTGAAGCGGGCGTTGGGGTGGGCGGCAGGGGTGGCCGCCTCGGGCGTCCAGTCGTTGCCCCGCCAGTCGGTGAGGCGGGCCGGCTTCTCCGAGGACATGCCCTCCCACCAGATGTCACCGTCGGGCGTGCGGGCCACGTTGGTGAACACGGCGTCGTGCTCGATCATCGCCATGGCGTTGGGGTTGGTCGCCACCGAGGTGCCGGGGGCGACGCCGAAGAAGCCGGCCTCGGGGTTGATGGCGTAGAGCCGCCCGTCGTCGCCGAACTTCATCCAGGCGATGTCGTCGCCGATGGTCTCGACCGTCCAGCCCGGCAGGGTGGGGATGAGCATGGCCATGTTGGTCTTGCCGCAGGCCGAGGGGAACGCCGCGGCCACGTAGCGCTTCTCGCCCCCCGGAGGGGTCACGCCGATGATGAGCATGTGCTCGGCCAGCCAGCCGTCGTCGCGGGCCATGGTCGAGGCGATGCGCAGGGCGAAGCACTTCTTGCCCAGCAGGGCGTTGCCGCCGTAGCCCGAGCCGTAGGACCAGATCTCGCTGGTCTCGGGGAAGTGCACGATGTACTTGTTCTCGCCGTCGCAGGGCCAGGGCACGTCGGCCTCACCCTCGGCCAGGGGGGCGCCCACCGAGTGGACGCAGGGGACGAACCCGCCGTCGCTGCCCAGCACGTCGAGGGCACCCTGGCCCATGCGGGTCATGGTGCGCATGGACGCGGCCACGTAGGCCGAGTCGGTCAGCTCGACGCCGATGTGGGCGATGGGCGAGCCCAGGGGACCCATGGAGAAGGGCACCACGTACATGGTGCGCCCGGCCATGGCGCCGTCGTAGAGGCCCAGCATCTGCTCCCGCATCTCGGCCGGTGCCCGCCAGTTGTTGGTGGGTCCGGCGTCGATCTCACGCTCGGAGCAGATGAAGGTGCGGTCCTCGACGCGGGCCACGTCGTTGGGGTCGGACAGGGCGAGGAAGCTGTTGGGGCGCTTGACCGGGTCGAGCTGCTCGAAGGTGCCGGCCTCGACGAGCTCCTGGCACAGTCGGGCGTACTCCTCGTCCGAGCCGTCGCACCACTCGACCCGTGCCGGGCGGAGGATGCCGGCCCAGTGGTCGACCCAGTCCTGCAGCTTCTGGTGAGTGGTGCTTGCCGCCATTGGCTCGTCCCCTGTTCTCACGGGTGCATCATGTCGAGTAGAGATGGGAGCTGACGTTACCATCTTCGGTCAAGATGTGCCGCCTGGACGTTCGGCCCAGGGCGGCGGATCGGCGGCTGCGCCCGGGTGGAGCGCTGCCGTCGGGTGCCCTCCGTCGGCTCGTACCCCCGGGCCAGGGGGCCGGGGTCCGCCAGGGAGGTCACGGGATCGGAAGGGCGGCTACTCGAAGCCGGGGGTGCCCATGTCGACCTCGGAACCGAGGCGGAGGGCGGTGGCGCGGCCACGTCCGTCGAGGTCGAACACGACGCGCTGACCCTGCCGGAGCATGCGGAAGAGCGAGCCTTGCAACGCTTCCGGCGCGAGCTCGAGCTCGGCCAGGTCGGTGTCGCGGAGGAGCGTGCCGAAGCCGGTTCCCGGGTCGTAGGACTTGATGACTCCCTGCACGGCGGGGACGCTAGCCGGCCGTAACCGACGGCAGAAAGGCGACGACCACCACCGCAGTGGTCGGCCGGCGGCGTCGGGCCGGCTCAGCCTGCGGGAGCGTCGCGCTCGACGTCCCAGGCGAACCACGTCAGTGGCTCACTGGAACCCCGACGGTCGACCACGGCGCCACCGAACCAGATCTTGCCGTAGGTCAGCTCGAGCTGTTCGACGACGTCACCCAACGCCGCGTCATAGGTGCTGGTCACCGAGGTGATGCGCACGTCGCGCAGGTCGATGACGACCCGGGGGGAACGGTGCCCGGTGGCCCGCACCAGGAGCTTGGCCTGGGGCAGGGTGGCGCCCTGGGCGCAGCGGGCCAGGATCAGGGGGGTGGTGGAGTCCACCCGCTTGCTGATGGTCAACGCCGCGAACCCGGCCTTGTCGGCACCCGAGGGCCGGCTGACCCCCAGCGACCACGACAGGATGGCCATTGAGCCCGACACGTCGGGCGCCTGGGCTTCACCGTTGATGCCGGCGAGGTCGATGTACTGCTCGAGGGCCATCACCCCAGACCCTACCCTCGGTGGCGCTCGCGTCGGGGGAGTGGGCCGTGGCGTGAAGGGGTAGCGTCGGCCGGAGTGCCCGGGCCCGACGCCGATGCGACCCCACGGCCGCCGCTGACGCTGGTCGAGCTCCACGACATCCCCGTGGGCAAGCTGCGCGGCGTCGGTCCCCGCAAGGAGGCGGCGCTGGCCGATGTCGGCGTCAGCACCGTGCTCGACCTGCTCACCTACTACCCGCGCCGCTACATCGACCGCACCCGCCAGTCGGCCATCCGTGACCTGCGCCCCGGCGACGAGGCCACCATCGTGGTCGTGGTCACCAGCTCGTCCAGCCAACGGACCCGGGGTGGGCGCACCCTGACCCACGTCGACGTGCGCGACGAGGACGGCGGCCGCCTGCGCCTGGGCTTCTTCAACCAGTCGTGGCGCACCCGCCAGCTGGTGGACGGGGCCGAGGTGGTGGTCTTCGGCAAGGTCGGGGACTTCCGGGGCCGGCGGCAGATGACCAACCCCGTGGTCGACCTCATCGGGGACCGCACCGCCCGGGTCGTGCCCGTCTACCCCCAGTCCGACAAGGCCGGCATCGTCACCTGGGAGCTGGCCGGCTGGGTGCACGAGGCCCTGCGCCGCACCGAGCCCCGGGGCTTGTCCGACCCCGTGCCCGCCGAGGTGTTGGCCCGGTGGAACCTCGGCCCCCGGGGCGAGGCCCTGCGCCTGGTGCACGAGCCCGACTCCATGGAGGCCTCCCAACGGGGTCGGGCCCGCCTGGTCTTCGACGAGCTGTTGCGGGTGCAGCTGGCCCTGGTCGAGCGCAAGCGCCAGCTCGAGCTCAGCCTGCGGGGGGTGGTCCACGACGTCGACGTGTCGGCCGGCTCCCTTGTGGCCCGCTTCCTCGAGCGGCTGCCCTTCCCCCTGACCGGGGCCCAGCAACGGGTCATCGAAGAGGTGCGCACCGACCTGGCCCGCCCCTTCCCCATGCACCGCCTGCTGCAGGGCGACGTGGGGGCGGGAAAGACGCTGGTGGCGGTGTCCGCCCTGTTGCTGGGGGTGCAGGGAGGGCACCAGGGGGCGCTCATGGCCCCCACCGAGGTCCTGGCCGAGCAGCACCACCTGGGCGTCTCTGCGCTCCTGGCCGACCTGGTCGTGCCCGACGAGGGTCGCCTGGGCGGTGAGCGCCCGGTGCGGGTCGAGCTGTTGACCCACCGCACCACCGCGGCCGAGCGCCGCCGCCTGGCCGCGGCCCTGTCGGGGGGTGGGGTCGACATCCTCATCGGCACCCACGCCCTCATCCAGGAGGGGGTGGAGTTCGCCGACCTCGGCGTCGTCGTCATCGACGAGCAGCACCGCTTCGGCGTCGAGCAGCGGGCCGCCCTGCGGGATCGCTCCGGTGGCGGCGCCCCCGACGTGCTCGTCATGACGGCCACCCCCATCCCCCGCACGGCGGCCATGACCGTCTACGGCGACCTCGACGTGTCCGTGCTCGACGAGCTGCCTCCCGGTCGCACCCCCATCCACACGGTGTGGGCCCGCGACGAGGACGGCGAGGCCGCGGTGTGGGGCCACGTGCGCGACGAGGTGGCCGCCGGCCGCCAGGCGTACGTGGTGTGCCCCCTCATCGAGGAGTCCGAGAAGATCGAGGCCGCGTCGGCCGAGGAGACCTTCGCCCGGCTTTCGATGGACGAGCTGTCCGGCCTGCGCCTGGCCCTGCTCCACGGTCGCTTGCCCTCGGCGGAGAAGCAGCAGGTCATGGACCGCTTCCGGGCGGGGGAGCTGGACGTGCTGGTGGCCACCACCGTCATCGAGGTGGGCGTGGACGTCCCCAACGCCACCGTCATGGTCATCCTCGCCGCCGATCGCTTCGGCATCGCCCAGCTCCACCAGCTGCGGGGCCGGGTGGGGCGCGGTCGGCACGCCTCGTACTGCTACCTGGTGGGGGCGGGCGATACCCCCCAGGGCGAGGCTCGGCTGTCGGCCCTGGCCGCCACCACCGACGGCTTCGAACTGGCCGAGGTCGACCTCGACCTGCGGGGGGAGGGCACGCTCATGGGGGAGCGCCAGACCGGTCGCAACGACCTCAAGCTGGCCTCGTTGCGTCGGGACCGGGTGTGGGTGGGCCGGGCCCGCGAGGTGGCCTTCGAGCTGGTGGCCGAGCACGGCCTGGCCGCCCGGCCCGAGCTGGCCGCCGAGGTGGCCCTCCTCCTCGACGCCCAGGACACCGACTTCCTGCTCAAGGGCTGAGACGGTGGGTCCACTGCTGCTGATGAAGTGGCCTCCGGTACACGCCAGAGCGGACCCGAACGCATGGGCGTACCGCTGATGTAGGTGGGTGCGTTCGGTTGGCGTCACGGGACGCGGCACCCGGATGCAACCACCATGTAGGGCCGGCGTCCGGCCTGCAACAGGCGGCCCGGGGACCGGCTCACTCGTAGGGGATCTCGAGGTCCCAGCGGTCGAGGCAGTCGGCGCAGCGGTAGGCCACGATGTCGCCGGGTGACCAGCCCTCGGGGGGGACGTAGGACAGCAGGTGGGCCCGGCCGCCGCAGTCGATGCAGTCGATCACCTCGGGTACCCAGGGCTCGCCGCTGTCCTGATCCCCGTGCTCGCTCATGGCCTGGTTGTAGCGTCCCCGGCCATGCGAGTGGTGGCGGGGACGGCGCGGGGACGCAAGTTGGCGGTGCCCCCGGGCGACGGGGTGCGCCCCACGGGTGACCGCGTGCGCGAGTCGGTGTTCAACGCCCTCGGCTCCCGCCTCGCCGTCGAAGGTGCCCGGGTCGTCGACCTGTTCGCCGGCACCGGGGCCCTGGGCATCGAGGCCCTGTCGCGCGGTGCGGCCCACGTCACCTTCGTCGAGCTCGATCGCCGGGCCCTGGCCGTGGTGCGGGACAACGTGGACACCCTGGGCCTGGCCGACCGGGCCACCATCGTGCCCGGAGACGCCCTGGCCCTGCTGCGGGGCCAAGGGCCGGTGGCCACCCACTGGGACGTCGCCCTGTGTGACCCTCCCTACCGCTACGAGGCCTGGGACGAGCTGCTGGCTGCCGTGCACGCCGACCTGGTGGTGGTGGAGTCGGACCGGTCCTTCCAGATGCCGCCGGGGTGGCAGCTGGAATGGCATCGGAGGTACGGAACTACTGTGGTGTCGTTCCTGGCGCCCGCCACCTCGCCGTCCGCCCCGACGGACCGTGCCACCGCATCCAAGGAGTGACGTGCCGACCGCCCTCGTCCCCGGCTCGTTCGACCCCATCCACCTCGGCCACGTCGAGGTGATCGAGGTCACGGCCCGCCTCTTCGACCGGGTCGTCGTGGCCACCGTCGGCAACCCGGCCAAGTCCGCCACCGGACTGTTCGACCTGGCCGAGCGCGACGCCCTGGTGGCGGCATCGGTGGCCCACCTGCCCAACGTGACCACCACCACGTGGTCGGGCCTGGTCATCCACCTGGCCCGCGACGTGGGGGCCGAGGTCATCGTGAAGGGGCTGCGCGGGGTCACGGACTTCGAGTACGAGGTCCAGATGGCCCAGACCAACCAGCACGTGTCCGGGGTGTTCACCATGTTCCTGCCCACCGCTCCCCAGCACGGCTTCATCGCCTCCCGCTTCATCCGGGAGATCGCGAAGATGGGCGGTAGTGTGTCGGACATGGTGCCCCCGCCGGTGGCCCGTCGCCTCGCAGAGCTGTTCCCGGCGTGAAGACCCCGCCACCTCCAACCGGCCCGCCCACCGCCACGAGGCGCATCCGATGAGTGACTCCCATGAGTGACCCCGATGAGTGACCCCTTCAATGACTGACGACTTCCCGTCCGACGACGGGGCCGAGGGCCTGGCCGACATCGACCACGCACCCCTCAGCGACACCGAGAAGCTGCTGCGCCGACTGCAGGACGTCGTCCAGGCGGCCCGGCCCGTGCCTCTGTCCACGTCGGCCATGATCAACCGCGACGAGGTCCTGTCCCTGATCGAGCAGGCCTTCGACACGTTCCCCAAGGAGCTGCGCCAGTCCCGCTGGCTGCTCAAGGAGCGCGAGGACTTCCTGGCCCAGGTGCGGGCCGAGGGTGAGGAGATCCTGGGCCAGGCCCGGGCCCGCTCCGAGCGCCTCGTGCAGCGTTCCGAGCTGGTGCGCGCTGCCGAGCACCGGGCCCGCCACGTGGTGGAGACGGCCGAGGCCGAGGCCCGGCGCATGCGGCTCGAGGCCGAGGACTACTGCGACCAGAAGCTGGGCAGCTTCGAGATCGTGCTCGAACGCACCATGCGCCTGGTGGCCGCGGGCCGAGAGAAGCTGCAGCTGCGCTCGGGTCGCTACGACGAGGACGAGACCCCCGAGGCCCCGGCCGGCGTCGACGCCACCGGCAGTGGGTTCGATCCCACCACGGGCCTGTTCGACCAGGACCGCTCGTGACCACGTCCAAGCTGCGGCCGTTGCAGATCTCCGTCACCAACCTGCTGCGTCGTCCCGGTACCCGCCAGGCCCTCCACCTCGAGGTGCCGGCGCCCCCCCTGCAGGTGGCCGACGTGATCGTGGCCGAGGGCGCCCTCGTCGACCTCGACCTGGTGCTGGAAGGCACCAGTGGCGACCAGGTGAGCGTGGTGGGCCGCATCGCCGCCCCCTACACGGCTGAGTGTCGCCGCTGCCTGGACCCGCTGTCGGGCGAGGTGGTGGCCGACGTCAAGGAGATCTTCGAGCGCCGCCCCACCGAGGGCGAGACCTACCTGCTCGACATCGAGGCCGTGGACCTCACCGACCTGGTCCGTGATGCCCTGCTGCTGGCCCTGCCCCTGGCCCCCCTGTGCCGCGAGGACTGCCCCGGTCCCGCTCCCGAGGCCTACCCGGCCCTGGGCGTCGAGGACGACGACGTCCCCGCTGTCACTGCCGCCGCAGATCAGGCGGACGCCGTCGGCGCGGCCGATGATCCCCCGCTGGCTGATCCCCGCTGGGCCGCGCTGCGCGACCTCCGCCTCGACTAGCCCCTCGACCAGCCGTCCCACCACCCTCCACGCCGAGGGTGGGTGGCCCAGCCCCGGCCGGGACAGCTACAGTGCTCTGCTCGTATCGATGAGGCGCGCACCCGCGCCCGTCGCAGCCAGACCTTCGGCCCCTTCGTAGGGCCATCTCCCAGGCAGGACGACGACGATGGCCGTTCCGAAGAAGAAGATGTCCAAGTCCAAGAGCCGCATGCGCCGGGCATCCGCCTGGCGGCTCGAGGTCCCCTCACGCAGTCTGTGCCCGCGCTGCGGCAACGCCAAGCTGCCCCACGTCGTCTGCTCGATCTGTGGCTGGTACCGCGGCCGCCAGGCCGTCGACGTCAGCTAGTCGGGTCGATCACCGGGTGCCATCAAGCACCGTGGCCGATCTGACCGAGTTCGGGCCCCGCCTGGCCGAGCTGGTCGGTCGGGCCGGACACCTCCCCATCGTCGTTGACGCCATGGGCGGTGATCACGCCCCCGGCGAGATCGTGGGCGGGGCCCGCAGGGCCTTCGAGCAGCTGGGCATCCCCATCATCCTCGTGGGTCGGCCTGATGCGGTCGGTGACCGGGGCGAGGTCCCCCTCATCGAGGCGTCCGAGGCCATCGCCATGGACGCCGACCCCACCACCAGCGTGCGGCGCATGAAGGACTCGTCCCTCGTGCGCGGCGCCGAGGCCGTACGTGACGGCAAGGCCTCCGCCCTGGTCAGCGCAGGCAACACCGGGGCGGCCATGACCGCGTCGTTGCTGCGCATGGGTCGCATCCGCGGCATCGCCCGTCCCGCCATCGCCAGCCCCATCGCCAGCCCCGGGGGTACCCCCACCGTGCTGCTCGATGCCGGCGCCAACGCCGAGTGCAACCCCGAGTGGCTGATCCAGTTCGGCCAGATGGGCACCCTGTACTCGCGACTTCGCTTCGGCGTGGCCCGGCCCCGGGTGGGGCTGATGTCCATCGGCGAGGAGTCCGTCAAGGGCAACAAGCTCGTCAAGGACGTCCACAAGCTGATGAGCGAGCCCGGCTGGCTCGATCACGTCGACGGCCGCTTCGTGGGCAACGTCGAGGGACGTGACCTGATGTCGACCGACGTCGACGTGGTCGTCACCGACGGCTTCGTCGGCAACGTGGCCCTCAAGACCCTGGAAGGGGCGCTCGAGGGCATGGTCAAGGCGCTGGAAGGCATCGCCGGTGGCGACCCGGTCATCCTCGATGCCGCCCGTCGACTGCACGACGCCCTCGACCCCGAACAACAGGGCGGGGCCCTGCTCCTGGGTGTGCGGGGGGTGACCATCATCAGCCACGGTTCGTCCTCGGCCTGGGCCATGACCAACGCCATCGGCCTGGCCCAGGAGATGGTGCGCTCCGGCTTCGTCGAGCAGCTGACCGAGGTGGCCCGGCTGACGGCGGCCGACACCACCGACGCCACCGAGGGTTGAGCCGCAGCATCTAAGCTGCCGGCGTCCCCACCCCCGAGGAGCACGAGTGCCTGCCGAGACCCACGTCGAACAGAGTCCCATGTCCCGCGCCGAGGTCTTCGCCCTCGTCCGCGACCGGCTGTCGGACATCCTCGAGATCGAGGCGTCGACCATCAACGAGGGCGACTCGTTCCAGGACGACCTCGACGCCGACTCCCTGGCCCTGATCGAGCTCGTCGAGGCCATCGAGGAAGAGGTCGGCGAACGCAGCGTCGGCTTCCGCATCGAGGACGAAGACCTCGAGGACCTCAAGACCGTCAGGGACGCGGTGGACTACGTCCTTGCCCGGCTCGACTGATCCCGATCCTGCCCAGGAGTTCGTCGGGGTGTTGGAGGCCCGCCTGGGCCACCACTTCGCCCGGCCCGACCTGCTGCTGCTGGCGTTGACCCACCGCTCGTGGTGCGCCGAGCACGGCGGCGTCGAATCCAACGAGCGCCTCGAGTTCCTCGGCGACGCCGTGCTGGGCATCGTGGTCACCGACCACGTCTTCTCGGGCTGGCCCACCCTGGCCGAGGGGGCCATGGCCAAGGTCCGGGCCGCGGTGGTCAGCGCTCCCGCCCTGGCCGAGGTGGCCGCCGACCTGGGCATCGGCACCGGCCTGCGCCTGGGCAAGGGTGAGCAGTCCACCGGTGGGCGGGCCAAGCCCTCGATCCTGGCCGACGCGCTCGAGGCGGTGCTGGGAGCGGTGTACCTCGACGGAGGCTGGGATGCGGCCCGCCCCGTGGTGTTGGACCTGTTCAGCGAGCGCGTGGCCGAGGCTTCCAGCCAGCCCGGCACCCGTGACTACAAGACCCGGCTGCAGGAACTTGTGGCCCGCCGCTTCGATGCCCCCCCGGTCTACGTGGTGGCCGAGGAAGGGCCCGACCACGACAAGCTCTTCCGGGCCACCGTGTTCGTGGGCGGCGCCGAGGTCGGCCACGGTGAGGGCCGTTCCAAGAAGCTGGCCCAGCAGGATGCCGCCGAACAGGCCTGGACCCATCTGGCCGGCTCCCCGGTGGATGCGCCCCCGGTGGGCGAGCGCTCGGTAGGTGAGCGCTCGGTAGGTGAGCGCTCGGTGAGCGACCCCTCAGTAGGTGACGAGGGCGGGGTCTTCCTCGTCGAGGTGGATGGTCTCGTTCAGTGATTCCAGGGCCCGGACGTCGCCGTGGGCCCGCACCCGGTGCACCGAGGCGTGGGCGGGGCGGAAGAACATGGCCGTGTCCAGGCCCAGGATCTCACCGATGTAGGCGTTGATGACCCCGCCGTGGCAGGCGATGACGACACGCTGGCCCGGGTGCAGGGACAGGACGCCCTCCACGGCGTTGGCGATGCGGTGGCGGAAGTCCTCGTGGCGCTCGGTGTAGGGGTACACGTCCCAGGAACGGTGGCGGACGAAGCGCTCCCTGGCCCCCTGCAGGCGCAGCTGGCCCACGGCTTCGAGGGGGCTGACGTCGGCGGGAAGGTCGCGGAAGGTCTCCACCTCGCGCAGGTCCTCCTCGACGATGACGTCGAGCCCGTGGGCGGCGGCGATGGCCTTGCCGGTGTCGTTGGCCCGCAGGAGCTGGGAGCTGTAGACGACGTCGATGCGGCGCTTGGACAGGTAGCGACCCACGGCCTGGGCCTGACGCCCGCCGGTCTCGGACAAGGGCGGGTCGACCCAGTCGCCGACCTTGCCCGTCGCCGCATCGGGCCACACCTGCTGGCCGTGGCGCACCAGGATCAGCTCGGTGGCCTCGGCGTTGTAGGTGAGGAAGGCCCGGTCGATGGGGGTGAGCACACGTTCAGCGGTCATGGGGTCCACAAGTGTGTCACCGGCCGGGCCGTCGTGCCGTGACCGCAGGTAGTGTCCGGGCGACGTGTTCCTGAAGTCGCTCGTCATCAAGGGCTTCAAGTCCTTCGCCGACAAGGCGGTGCTCGACCTCGAGCCGGGCATCACCGTCGTCGTCGGGCCCAACGGGTCGGGCAAGTCCAACGTGGTGGACGCCATCGCCTGGGTGCTGGGCGCCCAGGCCCCCACCGCGGTGCGCTCCCAGCGCATGGACGACGTCATCTTCGCGGGCACGTCGGGCCGCGCCGCCCTGGGCCGGGCCGAGGTGGCCCTGACCATCGACAACAGCGACGGCTACCTGCCCGTCGAGTTCACCGAGGTCACCGTGAGCCGGACCCTGTTCCGCTCCGGGGACAGCGCCTACGCCATCAACGGCACGTCCTGCCGCCTGCTCGACATCCACGAGCTGCTGTCCGACGCCGGGGTGGGCCGCACCCAGCACGTCATCGCCTCCCAGGGCCAGCTCGATGCCATCCTCAACGCCCGCCCCGAGGAACGCCGCACCATCATCGAGGAGGCGGCCGGGGTGCTCAAGCACCGCCGCCGTCGCGAGCGATCCGAACGGCGGTTGCTGTCGGCCGAGGCCAACCTGACCAGGGTCAACGACCTGCTGCGCGAGGTGCGCCGCCAGTTGCGCCCCCTCGAGCGCCAAGCCGAGGCCGCCCGCCGCCACGAGCTCATCCAGGCCGAGCTGCTGCAGCTGCGCACGTGGCTGGCCGCCCGCGAGCTGGCCGCCCTCGACGCCCGTGTCGCCGCGGTGGCCGCCAAGGTCGACCAGCTGGCCGGACGGAGCAGGGACACCGAGATCGAGCTGGCGGGCGTGGACGCCGAGATCGCCGCCGTCGAGCTGCGCCTGCGGACGGCCGGGACCCGGGCCCTGACCGACGCCCTGGCCCGGGCCGAACGGGTGCGGGAACGGGCCCGGGGCACCGCCGCGGTGCTGCGGGAACGCCGCCGGGCCCTCGAGCGCGAGCTGGCCCGGGCCGACGACCGTTCCGCCCTGGTCGTGCTGGACGGCGAGCTGGAACGGGCCCACGGCGAGGAACAGGCAGCCACCGCGGCGAGCAGCGAGCTGGAGGGCGAACTGGCGGCGCTGGGCGAGGCCGAGGAGGCCGTGCGCGCCGAGCGTGATGCCCTGGTGGCCGAGCATCGCCGCGTCGACGCCGCTGCGGGGACCACGCAAGCAGAGGGCCAGGCCGAGCTGGCCGCCCTGCGCCGCGAGGCCGCCGGTCTGCACGCCGCGCTCACTGCGACGGAGGGCGAACTGGCCCGCCTCGACCCCCGGCGCCAACGGCTGGGCGCCCAGCTCGAGCGGGGGGTGGCCGAGGCCGAGCGCCTCGAGGATCAGGCTTCAGGGTCCGAGACCGCCGAGGACGACCTGGCCCGGGCCGTCGTGGCCGCCGAGCGCACCCGGGCCGAGGCCGAGGCGGCGGGTTCAGCCGCCGAGGTGGCCCGGCGCGAGGCCGAGGCCGACTGGCGGGGGTGGGGTGCCCGGGCCGAGGCCCTGGCCCAGGCCCTCGATGCCGTGCGGGCCCGGGCCGGGGCCGAGCGCCTGGCCGGCCACGCTGGCGTGCTCGGCACCCTGCTCGACGTGGTCGATGTGGACCCGGGCTGGGAGGTGGCCCTCGAAGCCGCCGCCGGCGAGGCCCTCGAGGCGGTCGTCGTGCTCGGCCCCACCGCGGCGCTGGCCGCCCTGGACGTCCTGCGGGAGGACGGCCGCCCCGGTTCCGTGCTGGCCGCCGGTCTGACGGACGGGCGGGCCGCGACCACGGCCGCTGCCCGAGTCCCCGACGGCGTGCGGGCCCACGTGCGGGCCCGCGGCTCGTTGACCCTCGAGGCCCGAGCCGGGGTCGACAGCGTGCTGGACCTGCTGGTCGGGGGGGTGCGCCGCATCGATGGTGGCTGGTCGGCCCTGGTCGCCGCGGCCCGGGCCCATCCCGCCGCCTCCCTCGTGTCCCCCGAGGGTGACCGCTTCGCGCCCACGGGTTGGCGCCTGGGTCGGGCCGCGGCGGGAGCGACGGCGGCCCTGGTCGAGGAGGCCGAGGGCCGGGCGGCCGCGGCTCGCGTGGCTCGCGACGATGCCGCCGCGGTCCACAAGGCCAGCGGTCGGGCCACCGAGGACGCCCGTCGGGCCCACCAGGCCGCGGTGCGGGCGGCCGACGCCCACACGGCCCGGGTCCAGCAGCGGGCCGGGGCCCGGGCCACAGCCCTTCGCCAGCGTGACGAGGCCCGGGCCGAGTTGGCCCAGCTCGACGCCCAGGCGGCCGAGCTCACCCAGCGCCAAGGTGAGCGCCAGGAGCGGGTGGTGGTGGTGCGGGCCGCCCTGGTCGACCTGGAGGCGGCCGAGGCCGAGGCCCGCACCGTGGCCGCGTCACGTCGGGAGGCGCTGGCCGATCTCGAACGACGGGGCGGAGAGCTGGCCCGTCGTCGGGCCGGGTTCGAAGCCCGCCAGGCGGCGGGCGTGGACCGGGCCACGGCCCTGGCCCGGCGTCGGGCCGAGCTGCGCCGTCAGCTCGACGAGGCCACGGCCAGCGTCGATGCCCGCCAGGCCTCCCGGGACGACCTGGTGCGCCGCGGTCAGGTGGCCGATCAGCTCGCCGGGCTGGTGCACGAGGACGTGGTCGCCCTCGAACAGGCGGTGGCCGCCCTGGCTGGCGAGCGGGACCGGGTGGCATCAGCGGCTCGGGCCGAGGGTCGCCAACTCGACGGCCTGCGCCAGCAGCGGGCCGGGGCCGAGAAGCGCCTGGCCGAGCTGGGGGAGCTGTCCCAACGGGCCGCCATCGAGAGCGCCGAGCTCACCGTCCGTCGCGAGGCGGCCGAGGATGCCGCCCGCCGCACCCTGGGTGCGCTGCCCGCTGGTGCCAGCGACGGTGCTGACGGTGCTGGGCGCATCCACGAGGGGGCCGTCCTGGTCGCGCCCGACCCACCTCCCCTGCCCGAGGGGGTGGAGCCGGCGGCCCGGGTGCGTGAGCTCGAACGCGAGCTGCGCCTGCTCGGGCCCATCAACCCCCTGGCCGTCGAGGAGCACGCCGCCCTCGCCGAGCGCCATGACTTCCTCGGCGCTCAGCTGGCCGACGTCAAGGACACCCGTCGTGACCTGGCCAAGGTGATCAAGGCCATCGACGACGAGATCGCCACCACCTTCGCCGCCGCCTTCGCCGACGTGGCCCACCACTTCCGTGAGCTGTTCTCCACCCTGTTCCCGGGGGGCCAGGGAGAGCTGCGCCTCACCGACCCCGACGACCTGCTCGACACCGGCATCGAGGTCGAGGCCCGCCCCTCGGGCAAGAACGTGCGCAAGCTGTCCCTGCTGTCGGGTGGGGAGCGCTCCCTGACCGCCCTCGGCCTGCTGTTCGCCATCTTCCGCAGCCGCCCGTCGCCCTTCTACGTGCTCGACGAGGTCGAGGCCGCGCTCGACGACGTCAACCTGCGCCGCTTCCTCGACCTGCTCGAGGCCTTCCGCTCCGAGGCCCAGCTCCTCGTGGTCAGCCACCAGAAGCGGACCATGGAGATCGCCGACTCCCTCTACGGCGTGACCCTGCGGCCCGGTGGCTCGTCCACGGTGGTGTCCGAGCGCCTGCGCAGCGGGTGAGGCCCCGGCCGCCCGCCCCCGGGCGCGGGGATCCCCGCACCCGAGCCGCCCGCCTGGCCCTGGCCCTGGTGCTGGGCCGCCGCCTCCCGCGAACGTCGGGTCGTCTGGAGGTCACGGGCATCGACGGCCCCGTGGTCGTACGCCGGGACCGCTGGGGCATCCCCCACATCGACGCCGCCACCAGCGCCGATGCCTGGTTCGCCCTCGGCTTCTGCCAGGGCCAGGACCGCTCGTTCCAGCTCGAGGTCCAGCTCCGGGCCGGTCGGGGCACCCTGGCCGAGCTGTTCGGGGCCGAGGCGGTGCCCATCGACCGGCTCAGCCGCCGCCTGGGCCTGCGGGCGGTGGGCACCGCCCAGCTCGGGGCGTCCGCCAGCGAGGCCCAGCACGTGGTGGCTGCGTTCTGCCGGGGGCTCAACGCCGGGCGCACCACGGGGAGCACCCGCCGCCCCCACGAGCTGGCCCTGCTGCGGCGCCGGCCCACCACCTTCGAGCCGGTCGACGTGGCCGCGGTGGGACCGTTGGTGTCCCTGCTGCTGGGGGCCAACTGGGATCTGGAGCTGGCCCGGCTGCGCATCCTGGTCGACGACGGGGTCGGGGCCCTGGCTGCCGTCGACCCCGGCTGGCCCCCCGGGGCGCCGCCGGACGTGCCGGATGGCGCGTCGAGCACCGCCGCGCCCGGCACCGGGGCCCTGGGCCAGCTGGAGGACGAGGTGGCCCGGCTGCGCTCGGTGCTGGGGGGCTCGGCCGCCTCGGGCTCCAACGCCTGGGTCCTGGCCGGCCACCGCACCCGGTCGGGCCACCCCCTGCTGGCCGCCGATCCCCACCTGGCCCCCACCGTCCCCGCCCTGTGGTACCTGGCCCACCTGCGGGCGCCGGGGTGGGAGGTGGCGGGGGCCAGCCTGGTCGGCGGACCCGCGGTACCCGTGGGCATGAACGGTCACGGGGCCTTCGCCATCACCAACGCCTACAGCGACACGTCCGACCTCGTGGTCGAGGAGCTGAGCCCCGACGGCGACCACGTGCGCCGGGGGCCGCACTGGGTGCGCGGCCAGCGACGCGTCGAGATCATCGACGTGCGCCGGGGGGCGCCCCGGCACGAGGACGTGCTCATCACCCCGGCCGGTCCCGTCATCAGCCCCATCAGCCCCATCAGCCCCGCCACCAGCCCCGTCACCGGGCCGGCGGTCGACGGCGACCACCACGTCCTCGCCCTGCGGGCCACCTGGCTCCAGGCCGGGCCGGTGCGGGCACCCACCGAGCTCGCCACCTCGTGGGAGGGATTCCGGGCCGCCCACGAGGGGTGGCCGTCGGCCGGCCTCAACGTGCTGTGGGCGGGCCAGGACGGCACCATCGGCCACCAGCTCGTGGGTCGCCACCCCCGCCGTCCCGGCCCCGCTCCGCTGCTGCCCACGTCAGGGCCCGACGACCCGGGGTGGGCCGAGCCGCCGTTGGGCCTCGACGAGCTGCCCCATCGCCGAGATCCAGCCGCCGGCCTGCTGGCCAGCGCCAACGAGGCCCCCGTTGGAGCCGGGCCCGGGTTGGGCACCGATTGGGGAGACGGTTGGCGGGCCGCTCGCCTGCGTCGTGTGCTGGTGGCCCGCCGCCACTGGGATGTGGCCGCCTCGGGCCGTCTGCAGCTCGACCGCACGAGCATGGCGTGGGTCGCCGCCCGCCCGGCCGTCCTCGCCCTGCGCCCGGCCGCCCTCGACGCACTCGACGCACTCGACGCACTCGACGCCCTGGACCACCTGGCGGCGTGGGACGGGTCGGTCGACGAGGCCTCGGCGGCGGCCTCGCTGTGGCAGCTGTTCCTGGCCGATCTGGGCCGGTCACTGCTCGAGGCCCGGGTGCCGCGCAGCTGGGCCTGGGCCGCAGGTGCGGTGCCGCTGGCCCTGGTGGGCGGGGGCTTCGGTCGCCGTCGCGTCGGCTGGTTGGTGGGCCTGCTGGTCGCTCGGGACCCCGAGGCATCGCGCCGGGCGGTGGCCGCCCTGGCCCGGGCCCAGCGCTCGTTGGCCGCCCGGGCCGATCCCGCGTGGGGGGCGGTGCGCCCCCTGACCCTGCGCCACCTGCTCGGACGGGGCCCCCTGACGCGCGTCTTCGAACTGGGGCCGGTGCCGTTCGGCGGCGACGGCACCACGGTGGCCCAGGCCATGGCCCCGTTCCTCGACCCCGCCGCCGACCCCGCCGTCGTGCCCACGCTGCGCTTCGTCGTCGACCTGGGCGACCGGGACGCCAACCTGGTGTCGTTGGCCGGAGGCCAGTCCGGCAACCCCGCCTCCCCCCACTACGCCGACCTGTTCGGCCCCTGGCTCCGGGGCGAGGGGGTGTCACTGGCCTGGTCGGAGGACGCCGTGGCCGCCGCCACCCGCTGCACCCTCACCCTGGTGCCGGTGGGTCCGGCCCCGGACGCGACCGCCGCCACCGCGCACGGGGGCGGTGGCGGCGGTCTCACCGGGCGGCGGCCTCGATGGCTTCACGTGGGTCGTCGCGGGAACCCGTAGGGCACGGGATCCGCGCCGGTCAGGTGATGGGCAGGTCAGGGCTCAGGGCAGCCGGCTGAACCAGGCCAAGGACATGACGGCCGCGGCCACGATCACGGCCAGGCCGGCGCCGGTGAACCACCGACCGACCTCACGGTTCTCGGTGTCGTAGCCGATGGCCGACCCGATGTTCTCGTAGACCTGCTTGAGCTCACTGCCGCTGGCCGCCTCGAAGTACGAGCCGCTGGTCTGCTCGGCCAGGGCCCGCAGGGCGTCGCGGTCCACGGGCACGGGCACGATGCGGTCACCGAGCTCGATCTCGCCCTCGTCGGTGCCGTAGGCGATGGTCGACACGGACACGCCGGCCTCCTGGGCCGCGGCCGAGGCGTCCTCGTTGGTGCGACCCTGGTTGCGCACGCCGTCGCTCAGCAACACGATGCGACCCGGCGTGGCCTTGCCGTCCGAGCTCTCGGGCGCCGAGGTGATGGCGTCGAGGCTGGCGAACACGGCCTCGCCGATGGCGGTGCCGTTCTGCAGCTCCATGGACTGGATGGCCCGCTCGACCTGCTCGTGGTCCGTGGTGGGGCTGACCATGACGCTGGCCTGGCCGGCGAACTCGACGAGGCCCACGTTGAGCTGGTCGGGCAGGGAGGCCACGAACTCGCTGGCCGCCTGCTTGGCCGCCTCGATGCGTGACGGGCGCACGTCGGTGGCCCGCATGGAGATGGACACGTCGACGGCGAGCATGATGGTGGCCCGCTCCCGGGGGACCTGGGTCTCCTGGGCGGGACGGGCCATGGCCACCACCAGGGAGGCCAGGCCCACCAGCAGGGCGGCGGCGGGCAGGTGGCGACGCCACGAGGGCCGCTCGGGCGCCACCACGTCGAGCAGGTCGAGGTTGGTGAAGCGCACCGCATAGCGACCGCGCCCACGCTGGAGCACGATGTAGGCCGCAGCCAGGGCCGCCACACCGAGCAGCAGCCACAGCCACGGGGCGGACAGGAACGTCATCAGGTTCTCCTCATCGAGCGGCCCGGGTCAGTCGACCCGCCCGCTGCCGCCGTAGTTCAACGAAGCGGACCAGGGCCTCGAACCAGTCCTCGTCGGTCCGCAGGACGAGGTGGTCCACGCCGGCGCGGCGCATCGAGGCGGCGATGTCGGTGCGCTGGGCCGCCGCCGCCTGGGCGTAGCGGGCCCGGAGCTTGGGTGAGGAGGTCACGACCTCACGTCGACGTCCGGTCTCGGGATCCACGATGGCCAGCACGCCCACGTCGGGCAGTTCGAGCTCCCGGGGGTCGAGGACCTCGATGGCGATGACGTCGTGGCGCACGGCCAGCTGCGCCAGGGGGGTCTGCCAGTCGTCGCGGGCCAGGAAGTCGGAGATGACCACGGCCAGGCCCCGCCGCCGGTGCGACCTGCCCACCCGTTCGATGGCCGGTCCCAGTTGGGTGGCGCCGCCCCTCGTGTCGCTCTGGTGGTTGGCCACCCGGTGCAGGGTGCCCATGAGGTGGGCCCGTCCCGAACCGGTGGGCATGACCTCGACCGAGGGGCCATCCGCCACCACCAGGCCCAGGCGGTTGCCGGTCCGGGCGGTGAGGAAGCCCACGGCGGCCAGGCCCACCAGGGCCAGGTGGCGCTTGGTGCACAGCGCGGTGCCGAAGTCGAGGCTGGGGGAGAGGTCGGCCACGACCCAGGTCTCGAGCTCACGGTCGGCGATGGTCTCACGCACGTGGGGCTGATCGGTGCGGGCGGTCACGTTCCAGTCCATGCGGCGAACGTCGTCGCCCGACTGGTAACCCCGGGCCTCACCCGGCTCGGTGCCGTGCCCGGGGACCAGGCCCCGGTACTCGCCCTGCAACAGGCCATCGAGACGCCGGTTGATGGCCAGGTCGAGACGTCGGAGCATCTCCCGGGTCTGACCGTCGGCCAGCACCGGTCCCAGCAGGTCGTTGCCGGCGGGGTTGAAGCCGGGCCCCGAAGGTCTGCGGGGGCTCACGCTCCGGCCGCATCCCGGCCGTAGTGGCCCTGGTCGGGGTTGGTGGCGTCACCTACGGGCGGGGCGGGGATGCTCCACGGCGGCGCCCCCCCGGCCGGGGCGGCCGGCGCCCCCATCGGCGGGTTCATGGGCGCGGGGGCGGGAGCTTGGGGGGCGGCGGGGGCGGCGAAGGCGGCCGGTGCCTGCAGGGGCGGGGTCCACTGCCCGGGCGACGTGGCCGCCTCGAGGGTGGGGGAGACCCGGGGTGCGGGGATGGTGCCGAGGATGCGGGCCGTGAGCTGGTCGACGACCAGACCCTGGGCCAGGGCCTCGTAGCTGAGCACGATGCGGTGGCGCAGGATCTCGGGGGCGACGTCGAAGACGTCCTGGGGGAGCACGTAGCGGCGGCCCCGGAGCATGGCCAGGGCCCGACCCGCGGCCACCAGGCCGAGGGAGGCGCGGGGGCTGGCCCCGTACTCGATGAGCGAGGTCAGCTCGCCCAGGCCGTAGTCACCGGGGTTGCGGGTGGCCAGGACCAGGTTCACCGCGTAGTCGACGACACCCCGGTCGACGTACACCTCACGGGTCAGCTTCTGCAGGTGGAGCAGGTCGCTGGCGCTGAGGACGGCCTGGGCCTCGGGCGGGGTGACACCCATGCGCTGGACGATCTCCACCTCCTCGGTCGGGGTGGGGTAGTCCACGAGGATCTTCATGAGGAAGCGGTCGCGCTGGGCCTCGGGCAGGGGGTACACACCCTCGGACTCGATGGGGTTCTGCGTGGCCAGTACGAGGAAGGGCTCGGGCATCTCGTACGTGTGCCCGGCGATGGAGACCTGGCGCTCGGCCATGACCTCGAGCAGGGCCGACTGCACCTTGGCCGGGGCCCGGTTCACCTCGTCGGTGAGCACGAAGTTGGCGAACACCGGGCCCAGCTCGACGTCGAACGCCTCGCTGGAGTGGCGGTAGATGCGGGTGCCGACGATGTCGGAGGGGAGCAGGTCAGGGGTGAACTGGATGCGGTTGAAGGTGCCGCCCACGGTGCGGGCCAGGGTCTCCATGGCCAGCGTCTTGGCCAGGCCGGGCACGCCCTCGAGCAGGCAGTGGCCCCGGGAGAGCAGGCACACGAAGAGCCGCTCGATGACCCGCTCCTGGCCGACGATGACCTTCTTCACCTCGAACAGCGCGTGCTCGAGCAGGGCGGCCTCGGGCGTGGCCGGGCTCCCGTGGCCGAAGGAGTGGGCGCCGGGACCGGGGGCGCCGGGGGCGCCGAGGGGGTAGCCCGCAGGGGGGGACGCGGGGTTCGGCGGGGAGGGGATCATCGGCTCCATCGGACGTGCTGCTCCAGCTGATCGGTTGGCGCGGGTGGCGCGGTGGGGGACGCGGGATGCGCAGAGCTGCGCGTGCGATTCCCGTTTACCGGGACTTTCCCAAGGTGGGGCTACTACGCAGGATGTGCCCGAAGGAGAACGTAAAGTCGATTCCCGCACGATCGGGGAGCACGACATGCGGGTGTTGGTGGTGGACGACGAGGTCGATCTGGCGCTGGCCATCGCCCGTGGCCTGCGGCGCGACGGCTATGCGGTCGATGTCGTGCACTCGGGCGAGGCCGCTCTCGACGCCACGGCGCACACCAGTTACGACCTCTTGTGCCTCGATCTCAGCATGCCCGGCATCGACGGGCGCACCGTCTGCCGCACGTTGCGCCAGGAGCGGGGCGACCCGGCCAAGGTGCTGATGCTCACGGCCCGCGACACGGTCGAGGATCGCGTCGCCGGTCTCGATGACGGCGCCGATGACTACCTGGTGAAGCCGTTCGCCTTCCCCGAACTGGCCGCCCGGGTGCGGATGTTGTTGCGTCGCGACACCCCCCACCGCGCCTCGGTGCTGTTGGTGGGGCCCGTCCGCCTCGACACCGCCCGCCACGTGGTCAGCCGGGGCGACCGCCAGCTCGACCTCACCGCCAAGGAGTTCGCCCTCCTGCGCTACTTCATGTCCCACGCTGGCGAGGTCATCTCCCAGGAGCGCCTGCTCGAGCACGTGTGGGACGAGAACGCCGACCCCTTCACCAACACCGTGCGGGTCACGGTGGGCACGCTGCGACGCAAGCTGACCACGGGGGACGAAGAGCCCCTGCTCGAGACCATCGTCGGCGCCGGCTACCGCCTGCTGGGTGGTGCACCGTGACGTCGAGGTCGGTGCCGGGGTGACGGCCGTGGGGTCCGAGGCATGACGCCGCGGGGGGCGGCCCCGGCGTCGCTGGGCCGGGCCGGGCGGCTGGCCGATCGCCTGCCGCCGTGGACGGGCTCGCTCAAGCTGCGCCTGGCCTTCCTGTACTCCGCCGTCGTCTTCGGCCTGTTCGCCCTGCTCATCGCCGGGATCTACCTGGGGCTGTCCCAGTCCCTGGCCCAACAACCCATCCTCGACCGCGGCGTCCGCGTCGATCCCGGCCAGCCCGGCTGCGTGCAGGTGGACAGGTACCTGTACTGCCCCGACGCCACCGTCACCGAGGTCGAGGTGCCCAACATGGTGCGCCTCATCGAGAAGCGGGCCAACGAGCGGGCCCTCGACCAGTTCAAGCGCTACTCCTTCCTGGCTCTGGGGGGCATGTTCCTGGTCAGCCTGGGGGTGGGCTGGGCCCTGGCCCACCGTGCCCTGTTGCCCATCGGGCGCATCATCCGGGTGGCCCGGCGCATCCAGGCCACGGACCTGTCCCAGCGCATCGACCTCGAAGGCCCCGACGACGAGCTCAAGGAGCTGGCCGACACGTTCGACGGCATGTTGGGTCGCCTCGAGGGGGCGTGGGAGAACCAGCGCACGTTCATCCACGAGGCCTCCCACGAGCTGCGCAACCCCATCGCCGTGATCCGCACCAACGTCGACGTGGCCTTGGCCGACGAGGAGGCCCCCGCCGACGAGCTGCGCGAGTCCCTCGAGGTGGTGGGCCGGGCCGCCGAGCGCATGGGCGTGCTCGTCGACGACCTGCTCACCTACGCCCGTCGCGAGGCGCCTGCGGCCCGGGGCACCGTGGTCGACCTGGGCGAGGTGGCCGCCCGCATGGCCGCCCAGTTCGAGGCCCCCGCCGCCGCCCGCCACATCCACCTGGCCCTGCAGGCCTCGGTCGGCCTCCTGGCCCACGGCGACCCCGTGGCCCTCGACCAGGCCCTGGCCAACCTTTTGGCCAACGCCACCCGGTTGGCACCGGAAGGTTCGACGGTCACCGTCAGCGCCGGGCGTGACGGGCCCTGGGTGTGGATGGCGGTGACGGACGAGGGTCCGGGCATCGCCGCCGAGGAGCAGGCCAAGGTCTTCGAGCGGTTCTGGAAGGGTGATCCCGCCCGGAGCCGGGCCGAGGGGCGATCCGGGTTGGGCCTGACCATCGTGCGCCAGATCGCCCGGGGCCACGGTGGTTCGGTGGCCCTGCAGTCCGCGGCCGGTGAGGGGTCCACGTTCTCCGTGTGGCTGCCGGCGCAGGATCGCGCCGGCGACGGGCCCGGTGGACGATCGGATTCGACCGACAAGGCCGACAGGTCTGACAAGGTCGACAGGGCCGACAGGGCCGACAAGGGGGCAGGCGGCAAGGGTCCGTCCGACAGGGCTTCGGCGTCGGCGAACCTCGCGGATCCGGCGGCGCGCCCCTCGCTAGGGTCGGCCCGGTGAGCGAACCGCGCATCTCCCGCTTCCCCGTCCCCGAGCTCGACAGCCTGCCCGAGGACGTGCGGGCCCGCATCGAGGCCGTGGCCGAGAAGTCGGGCTTCGTGCCCAACGTGTTCCTGGTCCTGGCCCATCGACCGGACGAGTTCCGGGCCTTCTTCGCCTACCACGACGCAGTGATGGAACGGCCGTCGGGGTTGACCAAGGGCGAGAAGGAGTTGGTCGTGGTGGCGACGTCAGCGGCCAACGAGTGCCAGTACTGCGTGGTGGCGCACGGGGCCATCGCCCGCATCCGCATGAAGGACCCGCGCATCGCCGACCAGGTGGCCACGAACTGGCGCAAGGCCGACCTCGACGATCGCCAGAAGGCCCTGCTGGCCTTCGCCGTCAAGGTGGCCACCCGGTCGGGCGAGGTGGTCGAGGACGACTTCACCGCCATGCACGGCCACGGTTGGACCGATGAGGACATCTGGGACGTCGGTGCCATCGCCGGGCTGTTCGCCCTGTCGAACCGCATGGCCAACCTGACCGGCATGCGCCCCAACGACGAGTTCTACGCCATGGGGCGCTGAGGCCGCCCCACGGCATGTCCGGACTGCTCAGGGGCAGCGCCGCTCAGACGTCGTCGCGCAGGACCCACTTGGACGTGGACTTCACGTCCTCGATGGGCAGCCCCGCGCTCTTCCAGCCCCCGAAGCCGGGCTCGAGGTGGGCGACGTCGGGGTAGCCCATGTCCTTCATGGCCTTGGCGGCCAGGGCCGAGCGGCCGCCGCCGGCGCAGTAGAGGATGTAGCGCTTGGAGGGGTCGAACTCCTTGCGGTAGTACTCGCTCTGAGGATCGACCCAGAACTCGAGCATGCCCCGCGGCGCGCTGATGGCCCCGGGCACCTTGCCCTGGAGGTACAGCTCGCGGAAGTCGCGGATGTCGACGATGGTGGCATCGCCGGCATCGAGCTCGGCCTTGACCTGTTCCGCGGTGAGGTTCTCGAGGTCCTCCTTGGCCTGGTCGACCAGATCCCAAGCCTTCGTGACCTTCGGCGCTTCGTCTGCCATGGGCTCACCGTATCCCCTCGTCAGACCCGGTGTCTGCGGGAGCGGTCCCCGCCGCGACCAGGATCGGGGGCGGCGGCGCCAGCCTGCCCGTCAAACCTGTCAGCAGCCTTAGCCTCCCTTTCGGCGTCTCTGGGTACGGTGCGCCTCGTTAGTACAGGATCCTCTGAAAGGAACCCCCGTGTCCGAATGGACCAAGGATCCTGGCTCGGCCCCGCCCCTCGTCGACGAGCCTGTTCGACCGGGTGACGCTTGGTCGCACCAGGACACCGCACAGGTACCGTCAGCGCCGCCGCTCCAGCCTCCCCACCAGCCGCCGCCCGCGCCGCCACTGCCTCCCCGCGCCGCTCCCGTGGCCTCGTCGAACGGCTCGCCCGGTGGGCGTCGGGCGCTCCGGGGCGTGGCCGCCCTGGCCGTGGCTGTCGGCCTCGTCGGTGGTGGTCTGGCCGCCGGGCGCATGCTCGATGACGACGACAGCCAGGCTGCGGCCCCCATCACCACGACGGTGGGTAGCACCATCCCCCGGGCCCAGCGCTCCACCACCACCGAGGGTGGGACCACGCCCACCACCCAGCGCGGCCAGACCCAGTCGACCGTGCCTGCGGTGGATGCCACCCTCGAGCCCGTGGTGGCCGCAGCCAAGGCGGCCAAGCCCGCGGTCGTGCAGCTGGAGACGTCGACCGGCTTGGGCTCGGGCTTCATCTTCGACGACCAGGGCCACATCCTGACCGCGGCCCACGTGGTCACCGGGGTCACCGATGTCACCGTCCGCCTCGGTGACGGCAGCAGCCACGCCGGCACCGTGGTCGGGGTCAACGAGGACACCGACGTGGCCGTGGTCGTCATCACCGACCCGCCCGACGACCTGCCCATCGCCGCTCTGGCCCTCGACGGCCCGCCCGAGGTGGGCCAGCAGGTCATCGCCATCGGCAGCCCCTTCGGCCTCGACCAGACCGTCACCGCCGGCATCGTGTCCACGGTGGGCCGACCCGTCCAGGTCAACAACAACATCGTGGGCATGGTCCAGACCGACGCCCCCATCAACTCGGGCAACTCCGGTGGTGCCCTGGTCGACCTCAAGGGTCGGGTCATCGGCATCAACGACCAGATCCGCACCACGTCGGGCGACAACGCCGGCATCGGCTTCGCCATCCCCATCGACCTGGCCTACGAGGTCGCCCAGCTGCTCATCTCGGGCCAGCCCGTGCAGTTCGGCTTCCTCGGCGTGAGCACGGAGGAGCCCTCCTTCGGCGAGGCCGGCGCCCTGGTCACCCAGGTCGTGGCCGGCAGCCCCGCCGCCCAGGCCGGCCTCCAGGAAGGCGACGTCATCACCGAGGTCGATGGTCAGCCCGTGCGCTCCTACGAGGAGCTGGTCACCGGCATCCGTGCCCGTCAACCCGGGACCAAGCTGAAGGTCACCTACACCCGGGGCGACAAGTCGGTAGACGCCGAGGTCACCCTGGGCGTGGCCGGCAACCGCTGATCCCCGCCCCCACCCAGACCCACCCGCTCCCGTGACGAGTGCCCGCCGCCCTGCGGCGGGCACCGTCGCGTCGGGGCTCCTCGTCGGCCTCAGGAGGGACGGGGTCGCCTGGCTAGGCTCGCTGGCCGATGGAGATCCTCCTGATCGTGCTGGCTGCGGCCCTGGTGGTCGTGGCACTCGTGGGTGGGGGCGTGGCGCTGACCCGTCGTCGCCGGCCCCTGTCCGTACCCCCCCGCCAGATCGACGGCGCCCGCCCGTCCGTCCCCCCGCCCGATCGTGTCACCGGCGTGGGCACCATCGATGCGCCCGATGACCGCGTCGAGCTCGAGGACCCCGACGTGGTCGTCGTCGAGGAGATCGTCGTCGAGGAGGCAGACCTCGATGAGCTGGTCATCGACGACGCCGCACTGGAAGAGCTGGTCAAGCCCACCTTCCGTGACCGCCTGGGCCGGGCCCGGGGCCTGCTGGCCGGCTACGTGCGCTCCATCCGGTCCCGGGGCATCGACGAAGAGACCTGGGAAGAGCTCGAAGAGGCCCTGATCCGGGCGGACGTGGGGGTGGAGGAGACCCAGGGCATCCTCGACGACCTGCGGCGCGAGGCGACCACCCAGGCCATCTCGGACCCCGATGTCCTCATGGGGGTGTTGCGGGACCAGATGAAGGCCCGCCTGTCGGGGGTCGACCGGTCCCTGCGCCTCGACGAGGGCCGCACCAACGTGTGGCTGTTCGTGGGGGTCAACGGGGTGGGCAAGACCACCACCATCGGCAAGCTCGGCCGTCTGCAGGCCGAACAGGGGCACACCGTCCTCATGGCCGCAGGGGACACCTTCCGGGCGGCCGCGGCAGAGCAGCTCGAGACCTGGGCCGAGCGGTCGGGGGCCGACTTCGTGCGCGGCGCCGAGGGGGCCGACCCCTCGGCCGTGGTGTTCGACGGTGTGCAGCGGGCCGCCGCCCGGGGCTACGACCTGGTCCTGGCCGACACCGCCGGGCGCCTCCACACCAAGAGCAACCTGATGGACGAGCTGTCCAAGGTGCGGCGGGTAGCGGACCGCGATCCCGGTCACGTGACCGAGGTGTTGCTCGTCCTCGACGCCGTCACCGGGCAGAACGGTCTGCAGCAGGCCAAGGTCTTCACCGAGTCCGTCGAGCTGACCGGGGTGGTGCTGACCAAGCTCGACGGCTCGGCCAAGGGCGGCATCGTGTTGGCCATCGAGAACCGCTTCGGCATCCCCGTGAAGCTCGTCGGCCTGGGCGAGACCATCGGTGACCTGGTCGCCTTCGACCCCGACGAGTTCATCGACGCCCTCTTCGAGTGACCCTCGGGGGTGGCGCGTCGCCGCGATGCCACCTCCTACGGCGCCCCTGTCCGCCGCACCCGCCTCCAGGCCCGTAAACTGCCCGGTTGCATGTTCGACGCACTGTCTGACCGGTTCGATGGCATCTTCAAGCGGCTGCGCACACGGGGCCGCCTGAGCGACGCCGACGTCGAGGAGGTCCTCCGCGAGATCCGCGTCGCCCTCCTCGAGGCCGACGTCAACATCCGGGTGGCCCGCACCTTCGTCACCCGGGTGCGCGAGCGGGTGGTGGGTGCCGAGCTCTCCAAGGCGCTCAACCCCGCCCAGCAGGTCATCAAGGCCGTGCACGAGGAGCTCGTCGAGACCCTCGGTGGCGAGACGCTGCGCATCACCTACGCGTCCAAGCCTCCCACCGTGGTGCTGATGGCGGGCCTGCAGGGCTCGGGCAAGACCACCACGTCGGCCAAGCTGGCCAAGTGGTTCCGCTCCCAGGGCCGCAACCCCATGCTGGTGGGGGCCGACCTGCAGCGACCCGCGGCCGTCGAACAGCTGCGCACCCTGGGCCGCCAGGTCGACGTGCCCGTGTTCTCCGAGCCCAGCGACCCCGTCACCGTGGCCCGGCGTTCCCTCGAGGAGGCCCGCCGCACCGGTCGTGACGTGCTCATCGTCGACACCGCCGGCCGCCTGGCCATCGACACCGAGATGATGGCCCAGGTCAGGGAGATCTCGGGCGCCGTCGACCCCCACTACACCTTCCTCGTCGTCGATGCCATGACCGGCCAGGACGCCGTGAACGTGGCCGAGGCCTTCCACGAGACCCTCGAGCTCGACGGCGTCATCCTCACCAAGCTCGACGGCGACGCCCGCGGTGGCGCCGCGCTGTCGGTCAAGCAGGTCGTCGACCGTCCCATCGCCTTCGCGTCGACCGGCGAGAAGCTGGCCGACTTCGACCTCTTCCACCCGGACCGGCTGGCCAGCCGCATCCTGGGCATGGGCGACGTCCTCACCCTCATCGAGAAGGCCGAGGAGGCCTACGACAAGGACGAGGCCGAAGAAGCGGCGTCCCGTCTGCTCGAAGGCCGCTTCACGCTCGAGGACTTCCTCGAGCAGATGCAGCAGCTGAAGAAGATGGGACCCCTGCAGAACCTCCTGGGGCTCATGCCCGGCATGCCCAAAGAGATCCGCAACGCCGAGATCGACGACCGCCAGGTGGCCCGTGTCGAGGCCATGATCCGCTCGATGACCCCGGCCGAGCGCCAGGACCCCGACCTGATCGACGCGTCACGCCGGTTGCGCATCGCCAACGGCTCCGGTGCCTCGCCGGGCGACATATCCGCCCTGGTCAAGCAGTTCAGCGAGATGCAGAAGCTCATGAAGCGCATCCCGGGCATGGGCGGCAAGAAGGGCAAGGGCCGCAAGGCCGACAAGCGCAAGGGCAAGACCGGCGGCCGCACCACCGAGAAGGGTGCCATCAAGGTCCCCTCGGTCGACATCGCCGAGCTGGCGGCCAAGTCCCCCAAGGGCCTGCGGCTGCCGGGGTTGTGAACTGACTAGCGTCGTAGCGCCGCGACACGGGAGCGGAGCTTGCGTCGGAGCCGCTCTGGCGCCGATGATTGGCGGTCAGCCCCCGACGGGCCCGGCCGTGCAGGCCGCCCGACCATCGAACGCCGAGGGATCCCCCACGGCGGGGCACGAGAACGTACTTCCCGGCACGGGTCTTCCAACCGACCCGCTGGGACGAGACTGAGAGAGGCAACGTGGCTGTCAAACTGCGCCTGATGCGCATGGGCAAGAAGAAGCAACCGACGTACCGCATCGTGGCCGCTGACAGCCGCTCGCCGCGTGACGGTCGGTTCATCGAGATCGTGGGCAACTACGACCCCCGTCTCGAGCCCTCCGGCGTGAACGTCGACAACGACAAGGCCCTGCGCTGGCTGCGCAACGGCGCCAAGCCGACCGAGCGGGTCGAGAAGCTGCTGAAGATCTCCGGTGCGTGGGACGAGTTCCGTCCCGCTGGCTCGGCGACGAAGGCGTGACGGACGTGGACCGTCCCTCCGTGTCCGACGACGCCGCTGACGATGCCGCGGAGGACCAAGAGGTGGCCGACATCGCCGACGGGCTCGACAACGTCGACGAGGCCGGCGACGACCTCGGGGCTGACGACGGGTACGACGACGATGACGCCGATGGTGATGACGCCGACGATGACGCCGACGACGATGACGATGACGATGATGATGTCGTCGATGTCGAGGTCGTCGAAGCGGTCGTGGCCGTCGCCCCTGCCGCCGCTCTGGACGACGACGATGATGACGACGACGACGACGAGGGCGAACTGGCCCCCATCGCCAGCGCCGTGCTCAACGTCATCGCCTCGTCCCTGGTCGACGATCCCGATGCCGTGCACCTGACGGCCACCGAGCTGCGGGGACGCAAGGTCCGCCTGTCCGTCCACGTCGCCCCTGACGACCTCGGTCGCCTCATCGGTCGCCGTGGTCGCGTCGCGGCGTCGATCCGCACGGTCGTGGGCGCCGCCGCCACCCGCGATGGTGTCGACGTCGAGGTCGAGTTCGCCGAGTGACCGGGCCCACCCCGTCGCACCTGGTCGAGGTGGGCCGTGTCTCCAAGCCCCACGGCGTGCGCGGCGAGGTGGTGCTCGAGCTGTTGACCGAGCGGCTCGAGCGCGTCAGTCCCGGTGCCCGGCTCTACGCCGGGCCCCGGACCCTGGTCGTGGCCACGGCCAAGGCCAGCACCGTGCCCCAGAAGAGTCGTCGGGCCGCCTTGGGCTCGGTGTACTTCGTGCGCTTCGAAGGCGTCGAGGATCGCGACACCGCCGCGCTGCTGCGGGGGACCGTGCTCACCGCCGAGCCCCTTGCCGGTGCCCTCGATGACGAGGGTGGTGGCCGGGATGTCGATGCCGATGACCTGTGGGTCGAGGACCTCGTCGGCCGTTCGGTCGTCGAAGCCGACGGGACCGAGCGGGGCCGCGTCGTCAGCGTCGAGGCCAACCCGGCGTCGGACCTACTGGTGCTGGAGAGCGGCGCCCTGGTGCCGTTGACCTTCGTGGTGTCGGTGGGTGCCGAGCGCATCGACATCGATGCCCCCGCCGGCCTCTTCGACGTCTAGCGCCGGGATCCCGGCCGGTCCGCTGTGCGCATCGACGTCATCACCATCTTCCCCGACCTGGTCAAGACGTTCGCCGACACCAGCGTCGTGGCCCGTGGTCGACGCCGGGGCGTGATCGACGTGCGGGTGCACGACCTGCGCTCGGCCACCACCGACCCCCATCGATCCGTCGACGACTCCCCGTTCGGTGGTGGTGCGGGCATGGTGCTGATGGCCGAGCCCATCTTCGCCACCGTCGAGCTCGTCCAGCCCCCCCGCCCCCTGTTCCTGCTGGGTCCAGGAGGACGGCGCTTCGATCAGGCCGTCGCCCGGGAACTGGCTGCCGGCGACGGGTTCACCCTCATCTGCGGCCGCTACGAGGGCGTGGACGGGCGTGTCAGGGACCACCTCGTCGACGACGAGCTCTCCCTGGGCGACTTCGTGCTCGCCGGTGGCGAGGTGGCGGCCATGGCCGTGATCGAGGCCGTCGTCCGCCTCGTGCCCGGGGTGTTGGGCAACACGGCCTCGGTCGAGGACGAGTCCTTCACCGAGGGCCTGCTCGAGTACCCCCAGTACACCCGCCCCGCCCGGTTCCGCGACTGGCCCGTCCCCGAGGTGCTCGTCTCCGGTGACCACGGCCGGGTGGCCCGGTGGCGGCGGGCCCAGTCCCTGGCCCGCACCCTGTCCCGACGTCCTGACCTCATCGCCTCACGTGGCGGCCTGACCGCTGACGAGCAGCGGTTGCTGGCCCAGCACCATCCTCTCGAGCCCGGCGACTGACCTGTCCACCGGGGGCGTTGGTGGAACGGGCTCGCGCTCGACTAACCTCGCCCCTTCGTCCCGACGACGGGGGCTCCTGTACCTCCCCGACCCGGGCCCCAGTCCCTGCCGTCACGCATGTGACGAGGAGCACGATCGCCATGAACCCCACCGACCTCGTCGACGCCGCCAGCGTCCGTGATGACGTTCCCGAATTCGCCCCTGGCGACAGCGTCAAGGTCCACGTCCGCGTCGTGGAAGGCACCCGCGAGCGCATCCAGATCTTCCAGGGCGCGGTCATCCGCCGCCAGGGTTCTGGCATCCGTGAGACCTTCACCGTCCGCAAGGTGAGCTTCGGCGTCGGCGTCGAGCGCACCTTCCCCCTGCACTCCCCGATCACCTCGAAGATCGAGGTCATCACCCGTGGTGACGTGCGGCGGGCCAAGCTGTACTACCTGCGCGATCGCGTGGGCAAGGCGGCCAAGATCAAGGAGAAGCGCCACTAGGCGCTTCGCACCGAGTCGGGCCCTGTCGGCGTTGCCGACGGGCCCCATCGGGGCCACGGGCCCCATCGGGGCCACCGGCCCCTCGAGCATCGGACGAGCCACAAGAAGGTGGCGATGGGTCTCGAGCGGCAGGCGCTGGGCAACTACGGCGAGCAGCGGGTGGCGGAGTGGTACCAGGAGCAGGGCTACGTCATCCTGGCGCGCAACTGGCGCTGCCGGGCGGGCGAGCTCGACCTCGTGGTCCGGCGCGGGCCCGTCGTGGTGTTCTGCGAGGTCAAGACGCGGTCCAGCGACCGCTTCGGCGTGCCCGCCGAAGCGGTGACCGCGTCCAAGCGAGCCCGATTGCGGCGTCTGGCTGTGGCCTGGTTGTCCCAGTGGGACGGACGTGCACCCGAGTTGCGCTTCGACGTGGCCAGCGTCTGCGGTGGACAGATCGAGGTGCTGGAGGCCGCGTTCTGAGGCGGGCTCAGCCCGACGGTCCCCGGCGGCGCTGGGCCAGCGCCCAGCACCCCTTGTGCCAGTGACGGCGCAGGTCGGGAGCTTCGCGGGGCAGGACGACGACGTGGCCGGTGCCGGGCACGATGTCACGGCTGCACTCAGGGCACAGGTAGTGCTTGGTGGCCTGGTACGGCTGCACGTGGTGGACCTCGACGTCGTCCAACCAGCCGACGGGCGGCCGCGGGCGGCGCGGGGCCACCGCTCAGCCGGCCAGGGCCCAGGCCAGCAGGGCCAGGCAGACGACGACGCTGGCGGCGACGAAGACGTAGTCGAGCGGCGAGCGTCGTCGGACGCGGAAGGGGTTCATGCCCACAGCGCCCAGTATGGCCGGCGCCGCCGCCCACCCTGGTGGACGTCGGCCTGCTGCCGGGTCCCCCGGGCAGTCGGGATTAGTCTCCGGACATGGAGACCCTGCTCGTCGAGCGCGCCGCCGGGGTGGTCACGGTCACGTTGAACCGCCCCGAGAAGAAGAACGCCATGAACGGCGTGATGTGGGACGAGTTGGGCGCCACCTTCGGTGAGATCGCCACCAACACCGCCGATCGCTGCGTGGTGATCACGGGGGCAGCCGGTGCGTTCTGCTCGGGCGCCGACCTGTCCGGTGACCGCGACGGTGAACGCCCCCACGGCCTGGCTGCCATGCGCAAGGTCAACGACGTCTGCCTGCGGCTGCACAACCTGCCCCAGCCCACCATCGCCAAGGTCGGTGGGGTGGCCGTGGGCGCCGGGGCCAACCTGGCCTTCGGCTGCGACCTCATCGTGGCCAGTGACGAGGCCCGCTTCGCCGAGATCTTCGCCCGCCGGGGCCTCTCGGTCGATTTCGGTGGCACCTGGTTGCTGCCCCGCCTCATCGGCCTGCACCGGGCCAAGGAGCTGGCCTTCTTCGCCGACATCATCTCGGCGTCCGAGGCCAACGACCTGGGCCTGGTGAACCGCCTCGTCCCCGCCGCCGACCTCGACAAGACGGTGGACGAGTGGGCGGCCCGGCTGGCTGCGGCCGCTCCCATCGCCGTGGCCCAGACCAAGGCCATGCTCAACCGCTCCTTCGAGGTGACCCTGGAGCAGGCGCTCGAGGCCGAGGGGTGGTCCCAGACCGTCAACTTCGGCACGTCGGACACCAACGAGGCCATCACCGCCTTCCTCGAGAAGCGTGCGCCGACGTTCTCGGGTCGCTGAGCTGGGGCTGGTCGTCCTGCTCGGCGTTGCCGGTGGTGTGGCGGTGACGGCGTGCAGCTCGGGCAGCGCCACGGCTCCCACGGCGCCGACGGACGACCCCCAGCTGGTCCAGGGGCAGCAGGTGTTCTCGGTCAACTGCGCCCGGTGCCACGGCCCGGCCGGTGGGGGCGGAGCCGGCCCCGCGCTGGCTGGCAAGCTGATCGACCTCGACGTCGTGCGCAACGGGCGCCGGGGCATGCCCGCCTTCGGCGCCAAGCTCGACGCCGCCCAGCTCGACGCCGTCGCCGCCTACGTGGCCCGGGTGCTCTGAGCTGAGCCGTCCCGGCCGCCGATGACCCGGGCCCGCATGGCCCCGGGCGTCGATCGCTGTTAGCCTGGGGTCTTCGGTAGCTGCTGCAGCTCCTCCAACCTGCTGACGGGCCCTACGGGGTCCAGGTGGAGGATCGATGCTGGCCACCATTGCCACGGCCTCGTTGCTCGGCGTCTGCGGATGGCCGGTCACGGTCGAGGTCCACGTGTCCGCCGGGCTACCCGGCTTCACCGTGGTGGGCCTACCCGACGCCTCGTGCCGCGAGGCCCGCGATCGGGTGCGCGCCGCGTTGTTGTCGAGCGGCCTGCCCTGGCCCCAGCGCCGGGTGACGGTGAACCTGGCCCCGAGCGGGGTGCGCAAGGTGGGCTCGGGCTTCGACCTGGCCATCGCCGTCGGCGTGCTCGTGGCGGGCGGCCACCTCGAACCCCGGGCCGTGGCCGGCATCGGGTTCATCGGTGAGCTCGGCCTCGACGGTTCCATCCGCGGCGTGCCCGGGGTCGTGTGCCTGGTCGACGCCCTCGACGTGGACAGCGTCGTGGTCGCGCCAGCGTGCTTCGACGAGGCCAGCGTGGTCGGCCGCCACCACGTGCGGGCGGTGGCCACCTTGCGTGAACTGGTCGAAGCCGTCCAGGGGCTGGCGCCATGGCCGGTGCCGCCGGCACCTACCCCGTTGGCCGAACCTGCGCCCGAACCTGACCTGGCCGATGTGCGGGGCCAGCCCCTGGCTCGGCGGGGGCTCGAGGTGGCGGCGGCCGGTGGCCACCACCTGCTCCTGGTCGGTCCACCGGGTGGGGGCAAGACCATGTTGGCCCGCCGCCTGGCCGGCCTGTTGCCACCGCTCGACGGCGACACCGCCCTCGAAGCCACCCGCATCCACTCCGTGGCCGGTGAAGCCCTGCCGACATCGGGCCTGGTGCGGCGACCGCCCTTCCGTGCTCCCCACCACGGCGCTTCCATGGTGGCCCTGGTGGGTGGGGGCAGCGGCACCCTGCGGCCCGGTGAGATCAGCCTGGCCCATGGCGGCGTGCTCTTCCTCGACGAGTTGGGGGAGTTCGCCGCCGGCGCCCTGGACGCCTTGCGCCAACCGCTCGAGGAGGGGGTCGTGCGGGTGGCCCGGGCCCACGGCAAGGCCGCCTTCCCCGCCCGCTTCCTGTTCGTGGCGGCCAGCAACCCGTGCCCCTGCGGGCGGGGGGAACGGGGCCCGCGCCCGTGCGCGTGCAGCGAGGCCGCCCGCATGCGCTACGCCCGTCGCTTCAGCGGTCCCCTGCTCGATCGCTTCGACCTGCGCCTGGTGGTCGAGCGCCCCGACCCCGTCGACCTGATGTCGGCCGCTCCTGGCGAGGCCACGGCCCTGGTGGCCGACCGGGTGGCCCAGGCCCGAGCCCTGGCCGTCGGGCGCCAGGGTTGCCTCAACGCCCACCTCCCCTCGGGTGGCCTGGCCGAGGCCCTGCCCCTGCAACCCCGGGCCCACGCCCGCTTGGCCCGGG
>JBBSLP010000011.1:0-95379 GCA_038255145.1 Acidimicrobiales bacterium | reverse complement strand
TGGCGGAACCGGCCCTGCTTGCCCTTGAGGAGGTCGGACAGCGACTTGAGCGGGCGGTTGCCCGGACCGGTCACCGGCCGGCCGCGGCGACCGTTGTCGAACAGCGCGTCGACGGCCTCCTGCAGCATCCGCTTCTCGTTGTTGACGATGATCTCGGGGGCACCGAGGTCGAGCAGCCGCTTGAGGCGGTTGTTCCGGTTGATGACCCGGCGGTACAGGTCGTTCAGGTCCGAGGTGGCGAAGCGGCCACCGTCGAGCTGGACCATGGGCCGCAGCTCGGGCGGGATGACGGGCACGGCGTCGAGGATCATGGCCCGCGGGTCGTTGACCCGACGGTTGTGGTCGTCGCGTCGGTTGAACGCGGCCACGATCTTCAGGCGCTTGATGGCCTTCTGCTTGCGCTGGGCCGAGAGCTGCTTGCCGTCGGTCGGCTCGATGAGGTCGCGGAGCTTGCGCTCCTCCTCGTCGAGGTCGATCCGGTCGATGAGCCGCTTGATGGCGTCGGCACCCATGCCGCCGTCGAAGTAGTCCTGGTAGCGGTAGGTCAGCTCACGCCACAGGACCTCGTCGTCGAGGATCTTGCGGGCGTGCAGGTCCCTGAAGCCGTCCCAGGTCCGACCGAGCAGGTCGATCTGCTGCTCGTAGTCCTCACGGATGAGGCCCAGGTCCTTCTCGGCCGCCCGCTGGCGGGCCTTGAGCTCGGTGTCCTTGGCCCCGGTGCCCTCGAGCTCCTCGATCTCGCCTTCGAGCTCCTCGTGGCGCTTGGCCAGTCGGACCTCGCGCTCCTGCTCGAGCTCGTCGCGCTCGGCAAGGAAGTCGGCCTCGAGGGAGGGCAGGTCGTTCTGGCGACGCTCCTCGTCGACCCAGGTGACCAGGTTGGCGGCGAAGTAGATGACCTTCTCGAGCTGCTTGGCCTTCAGCTCCTCACGGGGCTCGGTGCCCATGAGCAGGTAGGCCAGCCAGCTGCGGGTGCCACGCAGGTACCAGATGTGCACGGCGGGAGCGGCCAGCTCGATGTGGCCCATCCGCTCGCGGCGCACCTTGGAGCGGGTGACCTCGACGCCGCAGCGCTCGCACACGATGCCCTTGAAGCGGACACGCTTGTACTTGCCGCAGTAGCACTCCCAGTCCTTGGTCGGACCGAAGATCTTCTCGCAGAAGAGCCCGTCCTTCTCCGGCTTGAGGGTGCGGTAGTTGATGGTCTCGGGCTTCTTGACCTCGCCATGGGACCACACCCGGATGGCTTCCGGGGTGGCGAGACCGATGCGGAGCTGATCGAAATCGTTGACGTCCAGCATGTTCTTCCTTGGTCAGCCGCGAGCGAGGGCGAGAGGGGGACGGCACGCGCCGCGAGGCGCCAGGGGGGTGTAGGTCGGGGTGGAGATCGAGGTGGAGGGGACCGGGGGGAGGAGGAGGTCGATCACGGGCGACCGTACCGGCGAGCGGCGTCGGTCTCGTCCGTGCCCCGCTCGGGGCGCTGCAGGTCGATGCCCAGCTCCTCGGTGGCCCGGAAGATCTCCTCGTCGAGCTCACGCATCTCGATCTCGTTGCCGTCCTTGGACCGGACCTCGACGTTCAGGCACAGGGCCTGCATCTCCTTGATGAGCACCTTGAAGCTCTCGGGGATGCCAGGCTCGGGGATGTTCTCGCCCTTGACGATGGCTTCGTAGACCTTCACCCGACCCAGCACGTCGTCGGACTTGATGGTGAGCAGCTCCTGCAGGCAGTAGGCGGCGCCATAGGCCTCAAGCGCCCACACCTCCATCTCACCGAAGCGCTGGCCACCGAACTGGGCCTTACCACCGAGCGGCTGCTGGGTGATCATGGAGTACGGACCCGTCGAGCGGGCGTGGATCTTGTCGTCGACGAGGTGCGCCAGCTTCAGGATGTAGACGTAGCCGACCATGATCTTGTTGTCGTAGGGCTCGCCGGTGCGCCCGTTGTAGAGCTCGACCTTGCCGTCGTTGCCGATCAGCCGCTCGCCGTCGACACCGTCAGGGCGCAGGTTCTCCAGCAGGCGCTGGATGGTGGGGTGCTTGCCGGCCCGCTCGGTCTCGTCCCACTTGGCCCCGTCGAACACCGGGGTGGCGATGAACGTGGCCGGGGTGGTGGTGGGCCGGGTCTTGGTCTCGGTGCCGCGGACGGGCTCACGCCCGACGTCGACCACACCGTCACCGTTGACGTCCCAGCCCCAACGGGCGCAGTAGCCCAGGTGGGACTCGAGCACCTGGCCCACGTTCATGCGGGAGGGCACGCCCAGGGGGTTGAGGATGATGTCGACCTGGGTGCCGTCGGCCATGTACGGCATCTCCTCGAGGGGGAGGATCCTCGAGATGACGCCCTTGTTGCCGTGGCGCCCGGCCAGCTTGTCGCCGACGGAGATCTTCCGCTTCTGGGCCACGTACACCCGGACCAGCTGGTTCACGCCGGGCGGGAGCTCGTGGTGCTCGTCGCGGCTGAACACCTTGACGTCGATGACCTTGCCCTCTTCACCGTGGGGCACCTTGAGGGAGGTGTCACGGACCTCGCGGGCCTTCTCACCGAAGATGGCCCGCAGCAGGCGCTCCTCGGGGGTGAGCTCGGTCTCGCCCTTGGGTGTGACCTTGCCCACGAGCACGTCACCGGCCCCGACCTCGGCCCCGACGCGGATGATGCCGCGCTCGTCGAGGTCGGCGAGGATCTCCTCGGACAGGTTGGGGATGTCCCGGGTGATCTCCTCGGGCCCGAGCTTGGTGTCACGGGCGTCGATCTCGTGCTCGTGGATGTGGATCGACGTGAGCACGTCGTCGCGCACCATGCGCTCGGAGAGGATGATCGCGTCCTCGAAGTTGTAGCCCTCCCAGGGCATGAAGGCCACGAGCAGGTTCTTGCCCAGGGCCAGCTCACCGAGGTCGGTGGAGGGGCCGTCGGCCAACAGGTCACCCTTGGCAACGCGCTGGCCCTCGATGACCCGCGGCTTCTGGTTGATGCAGGTGTCCTGGTTCGACCGCTCGAACTTCAAGAGGCGCTTGGTGCGCCGGCCCAGGGTGTCGTAGTCGATGGTGACCAGGCGGCCGCTGACGTCGACGATGGTGCCGTCGTCCTCGGCCAGGATCATGTCGGCCGCGTCGCGGGCGGCCCGGCTCTCGATCCCGGTGCCGATGTAGGGGGCCTCGGCCCGCAACAGGGGCACGGCCTGGCGCTGCATGTTGGCGCCCATCAGCGCACGGTTGGCGTCGTCGTGCTCGAGGAACGGGATCAGCGCGGTGGCCACCGAGATGATCTGCTTGGGCGAGACGTCCATCATCTCGACCTCGTTGGGCGGCACCGCCGAGATCTCGGTGGTGGCCCCGAAGAAGACGTCACGCTCGAGCATGAGCTTGAGGTCCGACAGCGAGGCGGCCTGGGGCGAACGCCTCGAGAGGATCTTCTCCTCGAGGAAGTTGCCCTCGGCGTCGACGGGCACGTTGGCCTGGGCGAGGACGTAGTCCTCTTCCTCGTCCGCCGCCAGGTACACGATGTCGTGGCTGACCTGGCCGTTGCTCACCTTGCGGTAGGGCGACTCGATGAAGCCGAAGGCGTTGACCCTGGCGTAGGAGGCCAGGGCGCCGATCAGGCCGATGTTGGGACCCTCGGGGGTCTCGATGGGGCACATGCGCCCGTAGTGGGAGAAGTGGACGTCACGGACCTCGAAACCGGCCCGCTCACGGGAGAGGCCACCGGGGCCGAGGGCCGACAGGCGACGCCTGTGGGTCAGGCCCGACAGCGGGTTGACCTGGTCCATGAACTGGGAGAGCTGGCTGGTGCCGAAGAACTCCTTGATGGCCGCGACCACGGGGCGGATGTTGATCAGCGTCTGGGGCGTGATGGCCTCGACGTCCTGGGTGGTCATGCGCTCACGCACGACCCGCTCCATGCGGGAGAGGCCGATCCGCACCTGGTTCTGGATGAGCTCGCCGACCGAGCGGATGCGGCGGTTGGCGAAGTGGTCCTGGTCGTCGAGGCGGTAGCCGGGCTCGGGCTTGACCAGGTGCAGCAGGTAGCTGACCGCAGCCAGCACCTCGATGCGGGACAGCACGGGCTGGCCGTCCTCGGGACGGTCGATCTCGCCGAGCATGGGGAACAGCTGGGCCAGCTTCTCGACCTCGGGGCCGAGCTTGCGGTTGAGCTTGTAGCGACCGACCCGGGACAGGTCGTAGCGGCGGGGCTCGAAGAAGGCGTTGCGGAAGTAGGCCCGGGCCGACTCGACGGCGGGGGGCTCACCCGGACGGGCGCGCTTGTAGATCTCGACCAGGGACTCGTCCTGGGTCGGGGACAGCTCGCGGTCCTTCTCCCACTGGCCCTCGAGGAAGTCGAAGTGCCGCACGAAGGCGTCGAGGAACCCGGGGGCGTTGGCCTCGTCGTAGCCGAGCGCCCGCAGCAGGGTGAAGATGGAGAGGCGACGCTTGCGGGCCACCCGGGTGCCGGCGGTGATGTCCTTGCCGGGCTTCTGCTCGACGTCGAACTCGATCCACTCACCGCGGTAGGGGTGGATGGTGCCGGTGACGAGCTGGTGCTTCTGCAGGTTGCGCAGGCGGAAGCGCTCGCCGGGCTGGAAGATGACGCCCGGGGAGCGGACGAGCTGGGACACGACGACACGCTCGGTGCCGTTGATGATGAACGTGCCCTTCTCGGTCATCATGGGGAAGTCCCCCATGAACACCGTCTGCTCCTTGATCTCGCCCGTCTGGGCGTTCATGAAGCGAGCCCGCACGAAGAGCGGTGCGGAGAAGGTCATGTCCTTCTCCTTGCACTCCTCGACCGAGAACTTCGGCGGGGGGCGCAGGTCTTCGTCATCGGGATCGAACTCGAGCTCGAGCTGGAGCTGCTCGGTGAAGTCCTTGATCGGAGAGATGTCCGAGAACGCCTCGGCCAGGCCACGCAGCAGGAACCAGTTGAACGAGTCCCGCTGGATGGAGATCAGATCAGGGAGCTCGAGAACCTCGGGGAGGTTGGCGAAAGAGTACCGTTCCCGGGTAGCGGGGCGTGAGGGCAAGGAGAACTCCTCGAGAGCTCGGGGGCCACGGCGAGTGCCGATCGAGCCGGTGCGCGCCAGGGCCTGGAAGAAGGCAGCTGACGGGGAGCAGGCGCGAGCACGGCAACAGGCGATACTAGCCGCGGGCGCGGGCCGAGCGCAACAGGATACCCGGGTCGTCGCGAATCCGACACGCAACGCCACTCTCTGCTCGGGGGGACTCTAAGGCTGACCCCCGGGAGCGTCAAGGTCCTAGGCGTCCGACCAGGGGCGACGGCCCTGTTCACGCCCCGATGCGACGTCGACGGCGGCCCTGTCAGCCGGGCGCGGACGGTAGGGCCCCGGCGGTGACGGCGAGGGCCCGGCGCCCTCGACGGGTCTCCTCACGGCGAGGGGCCTAGGCTTGATGCTTCCATGGCAGCCCCCCAGGACGCCGGCGACCAGCGCAACGGTGGTCTCGAAGCCGAGATCAAGGCCGAGCAGGACGCCGTTGACCGCGCCTACGTGCGGCTCGAGCACATGCGCGGCTCGGCGCTCGACGTCGTGCGCCACCACCAACAGCTCAGCGAGGTCGGCTCCAGCCAGTCCCGGGTGGAGTGGGAGAGCCTGCTGGCCCTGACCGACCAACGCCTCCAGCACCTCGAGCTCGGTGGGGCTCCCCTGTGCTTCGGCCGGGTCGACCGCACCGACGGCGAGACCTACCAGATCGGCCGGCTCTCGGTCCTCGACGAGCAGGGCGACCCCATGGTCGTGGACTGGCGGGCGCCGGCGGCGGAGCCCTTCTACCGGGCCACGGGGCGCAACCCCATGGACCTGGTGCGCCGTCGCCACCTCCTCACCCGGGGCCGCGTCGTGGTCGGCCTCGACGACGAGGTCTTCGACCTGGCCCTGGCCGATGCCGGCCGGCTCGAGGTCGTGGGCGAAGGGGCCCTGCTGGCCGCGCTCGAGCGCTCGCGCACCGGGCGCATGGGCGACATCGTCGCCACCATCCAGTCCGAGCAGGACGTGATCATCCGGGCGCCCTTCCCCGGCATCCTCATCGTGCAGGGGGGACCGGGCACGGGCAAGACAGCCGTCGCCCTGCACCGGGCCGCCTACCTCCTCTACACGAACCGCCAGCGCCTCGAAGAGGCCGGCGTGCTGGTCATCGGGCCCAACCGCACCTTCCTGCGCTACATCGAGCACGTGCTGCCCTCCCTGGGCGAGAGCGGCGTGGACCTGCTCACCATCGATGCCCTGTACGGCCGGGCCCGGGCCCGGGGCACCGATGCCCCCGAGGCCGAGCGGGTCAAGGGCGACGCCCGCATGGTCGAGGTGCTGGCCCGGGCGGTGAGCGACCGCCAGCGCGTCCTGCGCGGCGACCTGGCGGTGGCCTACGGGTCGGCCACGGTCCGCCTGGCCCGCAGCGAGCTGGCCCGGATCGTGGACCAGGTCCGCCACCGCAAGGGCGGCCACAACGCCCGCCGCACCGTGTTCGTCCGCCGCCTCAAGCGGGCGCTGTGGAACGACTACCGCCGTCAACTCGAGCGACGCCTGTCCCGCCTCGGTGCGCCCGAGGACTACGCGGACGACGAGATCCTGGCCGAGGCGGCCCGCGAGGCCACCGTGTCCAGCCAGGCCATCGTGGAGCGCGAGCAGGAGCGCTTCTTCGCCTCCATCGCCTCGACCCCCGAGGTGCGTGCCGCGCTCGAGCGCATGTGGCCCCTGCTCACGGCCGAACAGTTGGTGCACGACCTCTTCGGAGCCCCCTCCCTGCTGCGACTGGCCAGCCGTGGCGTGCTCGACGACGACGAACGCGACGCCCTGGCCCGCCCCCGTTCGCTCCACGTCGGCCTGGTGGACTGGACCGGCGCCGACCTGGCCCTGCTCGACGAGGCGGCGATGTTGTTGGGCCCCATCCCCCAGCGGGGCCGGCGCCGCCGCCAGCTGCGCGAGGGCACCCGCTGGGCCATCGAGACCGTGGTCGGCGACATCGCCCTGCAGACCGGCGACCTCGACGACGAGATGCAGCGCTCCCTGGTGCAGCGGCTGACCGAGAACGAGGCGTCCACGTTCGAAGGTGATGACGACGACGCCTGGCCGCCCGCCTATGGGCACGTCATCGTGGACGAGGCCCAGGACTACTCGGCCATGCAGTGGCGCATGGTGGCCCGTCGTTGCCCGGTGGGCTCGATGACCATCGTCGGCGACCTCGGCCAGGCCAGCCGGGCCGGGGCCATATCCAGCTGGGAGCACGCGTTGGCCCAACTGCCGGTACGCCGCGAGCCCCGGATCCTCGAGCTCAGCATCAACTACCGCACCCCGGCCGAGGTCATGGACCTGGCTGCGGCAGTGCTGGCCGAGACCGACCCCGGCCTGACCCCTCCTCGTTCGGTCCGCCAGGGCAGTGGCCCGCCGACCTTCGAAGCCGTGCGTGACGCCGAGGACCTGACCGACGTCGTGCTCGAACACGTCACCGACCTGATGGTCGAGCTGGGCGAGGCCAAGGTGGCCGTGCTCGCCCCCGCCCGCCTCGTGGAGCCCATCCGGGCCCGACTGCTGGCTCGCGGCGGCCTCGACGTCTCCGCGGCCCGCAGCACCGACCCGCTCGAGGCCAGCATCGTCGTCTTCACCCCCGTCGAGGCCAAAGGCCTCGAGTTCGACGGTGTGGTGCTCGTCGAGCCCGACGAGCTGGTCGGAGGGCGCACATCTGGTCTGCGGGGCCTGTACGTGGCCCTGACCAGGGCCACCCGCCGACTGACGATCGTGCACCATGGTCCCCTCCCCCGGGTCCTGGTCCCGGCCGCGGCCGCCGACGGCCACAGCTGATGTCGGGCACGCCGCCGGTCGTCCTGTCCGTCTCGGGTTCGGATTCGGGCGGCGGTGCCGGCGCCCAGGCCGACCTGAAGACCTACGGCGCCCTCGGCGTCCATGGCGCCACGGCCATCACCGCGTTGACGGCCCAGAACACCGTGGGGGTGGCCGGCGTCCTGCCCACCCCAGCCGCCTTCCTGGCCCTGCAGATCACCACGGTCCTCGACGACCTCGACGTGGTGGCCACCAAGACGGGCATGTTGGCCACGCCGGAGAACGGCGGGGTCGTGGCCGACCTGGCCGACGCCGGGCGACTCGGCCTGCTGGTCGTGGACCCCGTGGTGGTCGATTCGTCGGGACGGGCCATCGTGGCCGACGCCCTGGTGGACCTGTACCGGAAGCGCCTGGTATCGCGGGCCGACGTGCTCACCCCCAACACGCACGAGGCCGCGGTGCTGCTGGGTTGGCCCCGGGATCGGGTGGCGGGTGTGGCTGGCCAACGCGACGCCGCCCGGGCCCTCGGTGACCTCGGCGCCACCCACGTGGTGGTCAAGGGAGGGCGGGTGGCCGGGGACTGTGCCGTCGACGTGCTCTGGGGTCCCGATGGGCTGCGTGAGCTGAGCTCGCCCTGGGTCGTGACCGACAACAACCACGGCACGGGCTGCAGCTTCGCCGCCGCGGTGGCCGCCTTCCTGGCCCGGGGACTGTCCGGCCCTGACGCCGTCGACGCGGCCAAGGCCTTCGTGACCCGGGCGATGCAGGGCGCGGCCGGGTGGCGGCTGGGCCGGGGCCGGGGCGGGATCGACCACTTCGGCCGGTGACGCACCGAGGGCCCGACACCATCGGTGCCGGGCCCTCGGGACGATCGCGCTGTCGACCGCGACTGACCGGTCGACGTGGCCCGATGAGGTGCTACTTGACCTCGACCACGGCGCCAGCTGCCTCGAGCTGGGCCTTGGCCTTGGCTGCGTCTTCCTTGGACACCTTCTCGACCACGGCCTTGGGAGCGCCGTCCACCAGGTCCTTGGCCTCCTTGAGGCCGAGGCTCGTGAGGGTGCGCACTTCCTTGATGACCTGGATCTTCTTGTCGCCAGCCTCCTTGAGGATGACGTCGAACTCGGTCTGCTCCTCTTCGGGGGCGGCAGCCTCGCCGCCACCGGACGAGGCGGCAGCCACGGCCACGGGGGCGGCGGCGGTGACCTCGAAGCGGTCCTCGAAGGCCTTGCGGAGCTCGACGAGCTCGATGACGGTCATGCCGCCGATGGCGTCGAGGATCTCGTCCTGGGTGATGGCCATGTGTTCTCTTCCTTCTGCGATCTGGGTGCTGCTGTGCGTGCTACGTGGGCGTACGTGGGCGCCGGCGCTGCTGGCGTCCGGTGATCGGTATCAGGCCGCAGCCTCGGCCTCGACGGCGGGCTCGGCGTCGGGCTCGGGATCGGTCGGCTCGCCACCCTGCTTGTCGATGAGCGCCTGGACGGCGTACACGATGTCGCGGGGCACAGCGTCGAGCAGGCGCACGAACTGGCCCATGGGGGCATCCAGCAGGCCGGCGATCTGAGCCAGGACCTGCTCACGGGGGGGCATGTCGGCCAGAGCGCGAGCGTCGTCGGCACTGATGGTGCGGGTGCCGAGGACACCGCCCTTGACGATCAGGGCGGGGACGTCACGGGCGAAGGCCCGCAGCGTCTTGGCCGTGGCCACCGGATCGGCGGTGCTGCCGTCGCTGTTGGTCCCCACGAAGGCGATGGCCGTGGGGCCGGTGAGCAGTTCGTCGAGCTCGAGATCCAGGTTGCGGGCCGCGAAGCGGACCAGCGTGTTCTTGTAGATCTTGAACTCACTGCCCGCTTCACGGAGCTGGCGCCGCAGACGGGTGATCTGGGCGACGTCCATGCCGCGGTACTCGGTGAGGATGGCGGCCTGTGCTCCGGCCAGACGCTCCTGGACCTCGGCGACCACAGCGACCTTCTCTGCCCTGGGTTCCTCCACCTGCACCTCCTTCCGTTTCGTGTTGCGATGGTTCTGGCTGTTCGGTCCGGTCCCCGTGACCCGGGGCCCATGACGGCGAACGTCGATGGGGTGCCCGCGAAGACACGCGGACACCCCATCGAACGAACGACCGGATGATCCGCCTGCTCCGGCGGGACGGGGTCCCATTGAGCACCGCGGTGAGGCGGAGCACCGGAGGTCTTCGGCGAGTGATGTTGCCGGAACTCGGTTGTGGCGACCCGGACACCGCCGCAGGGCGGCTCGGGTGCGGGTCAGGCGGGGATGGCACCCACCTTGGCCGGGTCGACCTTGACGCCGGGCCCATGGGTGGACGAGAGGACGATCTTGCGCATGTAGCGGCCCTTGGCCGACGCGGGCTTGGCCCGGTTCAGCTCCTCGACCACGGCGTCGAAGTTGGCCATCAGCTTGTCGGCGTCGAAGCTGGCCTTGCCGATGGGCACGTGCACGTTGCCGTAGCGGTCGGTGCGGTACTCGACGCGGCCGCCCTTGAACTCGGCCACGGCCCGGGCCACGTCGGTGGTCACGGTGCCGGTCTTGGGGTTGGGCATCAGGCCGCGGGGGCCGAGCACCCGGCCGAGCCGGCCCACCATGGGCATGAGCTCGGGGGTGGCGATGGCGATGTCGAAATCGAGGAAGCCCTCGCTGATGCGGGCCACGAGGTCATCGGCACCGACCACGTCGGCGCCGGCGTCACGGGCCTCCTGGGACTTCTCACCGGAGGCGAACACGGCGATGCGCACGTCGCGACCGGTACCGGCGGGCAGGCCCACGGTGCCGCGGACGATCTGGTCGGCCTTGCGGGGGTCGACACCGAGGCGGAAGGCGGCCTCGATGGTCTCGTCGTAGCCGGCCGAGGCCAGCGTCTTGGTCACATCGACCGCTTCGGACGGTGCGTGCAGGTGAGCGCGGTCGAACCGCTTCGCTGCGTTGTCATACCGCTTGCCGTGCTTCGCCATGGTGGCTCCCTCTCGTTGGATGGGCCCGGGGCGAGGTCGTCCCCGGGCACCCTGGAAGATCTGTAGGTGGAGCGAGCGTCAGCTCGAGGCCACAGCCTCAGGCGTCGACGGTGATGCCCATGGAGCGGGCAGTGCCGGCGATCTGCGCCTTGGCCGAATCGATGTCGTTGGCGTTGAGGTCGGCCATCTTGGTCTGGGCGATCTCGGTGAGCTGGGCGTCGGTGATGGAACCGACGGTCTCGGCTCCGACCTTGGCCGAACCCTTGTCGACCCCGGCCGCCTGGCGGATGAGCACCGGCGTGGGCGGTGTCTTGGTGACGAAGGTGAAGGTGCGATCCTGGAAGATCGTCACCTCGGCGGGGATGATGGTGCCGATCTGGGATTCGGTCGCCGCGTTGTACTGCTTGACGAAATCCATGATGGCGATGCCGTGGGGGCCGAGGGCCGTACCCACCGGGGGTGCAGGCGTCGCCTTGCCCGCGGGGATCTGGATCCTGACGACCGCCACCACTTGCTTCTTGGCCATGAACCTGGGACCTATCTAGCTCGGAGCGCGTCGTCGGCCGGCAGGCCACACACGCGGTCGGACAGCTTGGCGCGACGCGGGCGCGTGCGCCAGTCGGGATACCGGCGGAACATCATAGCTGCACGTCGACCCGGGCGCCGGAGAACCCGGGTCGGCACGTCAGAGACGGGCGATCTGGCTGAACTCGAGCTCGACGGGGGTCTCCCGCCCGAAGATGTTGACGAGGACCTTGACCTTGAGCTGGTCCTCGTTGAGCTCGACGATCTCGCCGGAGAAGTCGGCGAAGGGGCCTTCCTTGACCCGCACGGTCTCGCCCATCTCGTACTCGAGCTTGGGCTTGCCCCGCTTGGGCTGCTCGCCGGTCGGCTTGACCTGCAGGAACGTCTCGACGTCACGCCGGGGCAGCGGGGAAGGCTTGTTGCCCGCCCCCACGAAGCCGGTCACGCCGGGGGTCTGGCGGATCACGAACCAGGAGTCGTCGTCGAGCTTCACCCTGACCAGCAGGTAGCCGGGGAAGACCTTGCGCTGCACGACGACCTTGCGGCCGCCCTTGAACTCGACGACGTCCTCGGTGGGGATGACCACCTCGAAGATCCGCTCCTCCATGTTCATGGACGAGGTGCGGGCCTCGAGGTTCTGCTTGACCTTGTTCTCGTAGCCCGACTGGGTGTGGACGACGTACCAGCGCCCGGGACGGTCGTAGGGGCTGATGTCCTCTTCGACGGGAGGCTCGGCCTGCTCCTCGAGCAGCTCCTCGGCGTCGATGGCCACCGCTTCGATCTCGGCTGCGGCGACCGCCCCATCGATCCCCGCAGCCGTGTCGGCATCGGCGACCAGGCCCAGGGCCTCGTCCTCGATGTCCTCCTCGAGGATCTCGTCCACGTCGTCGACGTCGTCGGCCCCGCTGTCGTCGTCGGCATCGGCGTCGATCTCGTCGGCCTCGGCCTCGTCGACCTCGTCTTCCGTGCCGACCTCATCGAGCACGGCGCGCCCTTCGTCCCCAGATTGCAGATCGTCCCCAGAGGACGTCTGGTCGGTGTCCATCGGCACGTCGCTCACTCCACTCCGAAGATCCACAGCACCGCCCGGGCGAAGCCCCAGTCGACGATGGCCACCATGGTCGTGAACACGACCAGGAAGACGAACACCACGAGCGAGTAGTTGATGACCTCGCTCTTGGTCGGCCAGATGACCTTGCGCAGCTCGGCCCGCATCTCACGGATGAACTGGCGGGGCGAGGTGCGCTCGGCACCAGGCCGGGCCCCTTGCTGGGCGCGGTCGCGCTTCGCCTGGACGACCTGGCCGTCCTCGTCGATGTAGCCCTGGCGCTGCAGGAGCCGCTTCTGTTCTCGGTTCATCGACATTCGCTGGACCTCGGCGCTTGCAGGGGGGAGGCGCCATCCCTCCGGACCACCCACTCGTCCGGCCGACGAACCGTCGGCAGGACCGGGAACCCGGAGGGCAGCGCCCTCGCAGGGCAGGAGGGACTCGAACCCCCAACCTGCGGTTTTGGAGACCGCCGCTCTGCCAGTTGAGCTACTGCCCTGTGTCTTACGGGCCGCCAGCCTAGCACCGCCGCAGGGCTGGCGGCCCCGGCGCCGGCCGATGGCAACGGCCCTGGTCAGAGTGGCCCAGGTGGGGAGGAAGGGCCTCGGGGGCCTCAGGAAGCAAGGCGGAGGCGGCCCCGTCGTGACAGCGTGGCGATGACGATGGCTCCGGCGGCGCCGGCGGCCGTGGCCGCGGCGATGCCGCCCACGTAGGCCACCTTGCGACCTGACAACATCCCCCGCACGGCTTGGCGTTCGCCGGCCTGCTCGAGGGCGGCGAGCACATCGCTCACCAGGCCGGGGGCGGGCTCGAGGACCTCGGTGCGCATGGTGCGCAGGGCGCGCAGCAGCTTGCGGTACTGCACCAGCTCGGCCTGGCACCGCAGGCACGTCTCCACGTGCTTGCGCGCCCGGCTGTCCAGTTGCACCGAGCCGTCGGCCACGCCGGCCAGCTGCTCGGCGACAGCGTCACATCGCACGGACGGCCTCCGTCCCCTCCTCCCCCTCGCCGTGGCGGCCGTCGTCGCCCCCGTCGTCGGACGCCATGGGGTACAGCCGTTCCCGCAGCTTGCGGCGGGCCCGGTGCAAGCGCACCTTGGCGGCGGACTCGGAGATGCCGAGCTCGGCGGCGATCGCCTCGTGAGGGAGGTCGTAGATGTCACGGAGGACGACGACGGCGCGCAGCTTGGGGGGCAGGTCGGCCAGGGCCAGGCGCAGCCGGTCGCGCAGCGCGGACCGGGCGGCGTTGGCCTCGGGGTCACCGTCGGGCGACAGGTCGACGATCTGGGCGTCGTCCGGCAGCTCGTCATGACGATGACGAGCCCGACGGCCCAGGTGCGTCGCCGCGCAGTTGGCGGTGATGCGGTACATCCACGTCGTGAACTGGGCGTCACCCCTGAACCGCTTCAAGCCCCGGTAGGCCCGCATGTAGGCCTCCTGCACCACGTCCCGTGCGTCCTCCTCGTTACCGACGAGCCGATGGGCGAGCGTGTAGGAGTCGACGTACGTCGCGCGGACGATCGCCTCGAACGCTTCCTTGTCGCCCTCACGTGCACGGGCGACGAGGTCGGCCAACCCACCGGTCATCTGCTCGTCAGACTCGGGGCGCGGGCTGCGGGTTACGGTGCGTGGCATTCCAGTTCCGTGACGGCCCCGGGCTCGACAGGCCTGGGACCGGCGATCGATCGACGGGGTCGACATCCATCAAAGCAGACGTCGGTGGACAACGCGCGCACCGGACCCCCGGTGGAGTCGATGGGCCGGTGCCGATGGGCCGGCGCCGCTGGTCACCCCATGGCGACCAGGGCGCACTTCCGAGCGTGGCGGCGGACAGATTCGAACTGTCGACCACTCGATTATGAGCCGAGCGCTCTAACCACTGAGCTACGCCGCCCGGAAGCGGGAGGGTGACCTCCCGGCGAGCCCCCTGTCAGAATCGAACTGACGACCTTTTCCTTACCATGGAAACGCTCTGCCGACTGAGCTAAGGGGGCATGGGTGCTGGCAGACCGGGGCAAACCCCGACGAGCCAGGTACTCTAGCAGTCACGTGGGGCATCCCCCCAAACCCGGAAGGGCTCGGCGGCGGCCGACCCCCGACGAGGGGGATCCGACGGGACCGACCCCGGCGGAGGACCACGCAGGCGCATCGTCGCATCTTCGGCCAGCTGGTGGGAGGCCCCGTGAGGCTCGAACGCATCTCCTTGCAACTCGAAGACGGCGAGGTCCGCACCTTCGAGTTCCACAGCGGCCTGACCGTGGTCGAGGCCGAACCCGGCGGAGGCGGCGGGCTGTCCCGCGCCCTGCTGGGGACGTTGTCCTCGGGCGGGGACGGGGTCCACGTCGAGCTCTCCCTCGACGACGGCGGCTACGAGGTCGCCTTCCGCCCTTTCGGCGCCCGTCACCAGGTCATCGACACCGAGACCAGTGCCGACCGGTCCGAACGCTACCGGCGGGCCGACGGTGGCATCGATGTGCTCCGGCCCTTCATCGGCGACCTGGTGGCCACCCGGGACCTGGTCGTCACCGGCGACGACCTTATGGCCACCGACCCCACCGACGGGTGGATCGCCCACCTGGCCGAGCTCGACACCGCCGCTCTCCTGCACCTCGCCGCCGAGGCCGTGGCCGCCGAGCAGGGCCTGCGCGGGCCCGTCGATGACGCCAGGACCGCCCCCGGTGGCGGCGACGACCTCGCTGCCACCGCGTCGCAGCGCGCCGCGGTGGCCGAGCGCCGGTACCGGGTCCTGCTGCCCACCACGGCCGTGGTGGGATCGGGCCTGGCCATCGGCGCCGCCATCGGCGTGGACACCATCGGCACGCCCGGTTCCCTCGCCCTCATCGGCGGCGCCCTGGCCCTGGTGGCCGGGACCCTCCTGTACGGACGCCAGGTCAACGCGGCCCTGGTCGCGGGCGACGAAGCCCAGGCCAGCGCGACGGGCCGCAACCCCGGAGGCGAACTGGCCCAACGATCCGTGGCCCCGGGCCCACCCAGCCTCGTCGAGGCGGCCGAGCGCCACCGACGGGCCGCGGCGGCGTGGCAGGACGTCGCCGGCACCATCCCCGCCCCCTGGGCCCTGGGAGAACGCATCCGCATCGAGCGCACGGGTCGCCTGCGCCAACTGGCCACCAGCGACCGACCGGGCCCCGCCCCCATGGGCGCACCCCCCGCGGCCGCTGCGGTGATGGCCGCCCTGACCGTACGCATGGCCTCCAGCTTCGGCGGCGGCCCTGACCCCGAGACGTTGCCCCTCTTCCTCGACGATCCCCTGTGCGACCTCGACTGGGCTGACAAGGCGCCCGTGCTCGAGCTCCTGGGTCGGCTGGCCGCCGCCCACCAGCTCATCCTGGTCACGGCCGACCCCGCCATCCTGTCGTGGGCCCGCCTCGAGGCCATGACCGGCTCGGTCGGCGCCATCACCTCCGCCAGCGTCGAGGAGCAGGTGGCGGCAGCGGACACCACCCCGCCCACCCGGGCCGTCTGAGCCGCCCCGTCCCGCACCACGCCGTCCGAACCACGCCGTCCGGGCCACCCCGGCCGGCGGCACCGCCGACACCGTCGTCGGGGGTGGGCATCGATAAGGTGACCTTCCGTGGCTGTCGGGGTTCGGCTGGCGCGGTTGGAGGACAGCGAGGCGATCCGACGGATCTACAACGTCGAGGTCCAGACCTCGACCGTCACCATGGACATCCTGCCCCGCGACGCCGAGACCCAGCGCAACTGGCTCTCGGCCCGTAGCGGTGCCCACGCCGTGGTGGTGGCGGTGGAGGACGACCACGTCGTCGGGTTCGGATCGCTGTCGCCGTGGCGCGACCGCGACGGCTACCGGACGACGGTCGAGGACTCGGTGTACGTCGGTCGGGACCACCAGGGCAAGGGCGTGGGCAAGGCCGTGCTCGGCGAGCTGGTGCGGGTGGCACGGGAACACGGCTTCCACGCCGTCATGGCTCGGATCGCCGCCGGCCACGACGCCTCGCTCGCCCTGCACCGCAGCGTGGGGTTCGTCCACGTGGGCACCGAGCACGAGGTGGGGCGCAAGTTCGGTCGCTGGGTCGACATCGAGCTCCTCGAACTGCTGGTGCACTGAACCGCGGGGGCTGAACCGCCGGGGCGCTGCTGCGGCCTACGGTGTCGGGCTGTGCCCGGCCCCTCCGCACGCCCGTTCCGCTTCCTGGTGCAGTGCTCCTCACCCCCCGTCGTCGACGCCGCCTCGTGGGCCGAGCTGGCCCGACGGTGCCAGGACCTGGGCTACTCGACGTTGACGGTGTCGGACCACCTCGACGAGCAGGTGGCCCCCATCGCCTCGCTCATGGCCGCGGCGTCGGCCACGACCACGTTGCGGCTCGGGGCCATGGTGTTCTGCAACGACTACCGCCACCCCGTGGTCCTGGCCAAGGAGGCCGCCACCCTCGACGTGCTCTCGGGCGGCCGCCTGGAGTTGGGCCTCGGTGCCGGCTGGATGCTGTCGGACTACCGGCGGGCCGGCATCCCCCTCGACCCGCCCGGGCAGCGGATCGAGCGTCTGGCCGAGGCCATCGGCGTCATCAAAGGCCTGTTCGCCGATGGTCCCTGCACCTATGAGGGGCGGTACTACCAGGTCGACGGCCTGCCGGGGACGCCGAAGCCGCTGCAGCGACCCCATCCCCCGCTCCTGGTGGGTGGAGGAGGCCGGCGTCTGCTCACCCTGGCCGCCCAGCAGGCCGACGTCGTCGGGTTGAACGTGAAGATGGACAAGGGCGTCATCGACGCCTCGGCGGGAGCGGATGCCACCACCGAGGCCACCGACGAGAAGGTGCACTGGGTCCGCGATGCGGCGGGGACCCGCTGGGACGACCTCGAGCTGCAGGTCAGGGTGCACCTGGTGGTGGTGACCGAGGATCGCCAGCGCGTGGCCGCCGACCTGGCCGCGGGCTTCGGCCTCACCACCGCCCAGGCTCTGGCCACCCCCCACGCCCTGTGCGGCTCCCCGGGCCAGATCGCGGAGACCCTGTTGGAACGACGCGAGCGCTTCGGCATCAGCGCCATCGGCGTGGCCCTCGATGCCCTCGACGACCTGGCCCCGGTGGTGGCGCAACTGGCCGGGACATGACCCCGACCCGACCGGCCGTCCGACCTGCCGCCACGGTGGGCACGACCGGGGCCGAACACGACCCGAGGAGACGATGACGGTGGACGAGCCGGTCCGACACATGAAGTGGTGGGGCTGGGGTGAGGAGCACATCGCCTTCAGCCACGACGACAAACCGTCCTTGGCCCCCTTCGCCCGGGAGCGGGTGGGGATCGACCTCGATCGCGAGCCCGCCCCCATCCTCGACTTTGCCGCCCTCGACATCGCCGAGCCCGTGGTCACCTCCGACCTGCGGGCCGCCCTGGTCGAGGTGCTGGGCCCCGACCACGTGGTCGACGACACGAGGGACCGGGTCGTGCACACCTACGGCAAGAGCCTGCGCGACCTGGTCCGCATCCGCCGCGGCGACCTGGGCCGCCTGCCCGACCTGGTCCTGTACCCCGGTGGCGAGGACGAGGTCGTGGCCGTGCTGCGACTGGCCCTCGATGCCGACGCCGTGGTCATCCCCTTCGGCGGGGGCACCAACATCGTGGGCAGCCTGGAGCCGCCCCGGGGTGAGGTCCGCACCGTGCTGTCGGTCGACCTGGGACGCATGGACGCCGTGGTCCACATCGACGAGATCTCCGGCCTGGCCCGCATCCAGGCCGGGGCCCTGGGGCCGCGCATCGAGGCCCAGCTCGGCGGGCGGGGGTGGACGCTGGGCCACTTCCCCGACAGCTTCACCCACTCGACCCTGGGGGGCTGGATCGCCACCCGGTCCTCGGGCATGCAGTCGGACCGCTACGGCGACATCGCCGACATCACCCGGGCCGTGCGCGTCGTCACCCCGGCGGGGGTGCTGGTCACCCCGGCCGTGCCCAGCACGTCGACGGGACCCAGCGTGCGTGAGGTGGTGCTGGGCAGCGAGGGCCGGCTGGGCATCATCACCGAGGCCACGGTTGCGGTGCACCGGGTGCCCGAGGAGCGCACCATCCTCGGCTACCTGTTCCCGGGGTGGGAGCAGGGGGTGGCGGCCATGACCGCCATCGCCGCCAGTGAGGCCCGACCCTCGGTCACCCGCATCTCGGACGCCAACGAGACCGCGTTCTCCTTCGCCACCCGCCGCCGCTCCAAGCTGGTGTCGCGGCTGACGTCCAGGGCGATGATGACCTACCTTCGTCGTCGTCGGCACTACGACCTGGGCCAGCTCTGCCTGTCCTTCATCGGCTTCGAGGGTTCGCCGGCCCACGTCAAGGCCCAGCGCAAGCTGGTGGGCCGCATCGTGTCCGAGCACGGCGGCATCGGCATCGGCGCCGGTCCCGGTCAGCTCTACGACCAGAAGAAGTTCGACACCCCCTACATCCGGGACTTCCTGCTCGACCGGGGTGGCCTGGCCGACGTGTCGGAGACGGCGGCGGCGTGGTCGGCCCTGGTGCCCCTGTACCGCGGGGTCCAGGCGGCCGCCCGGCAGGCCTTCGACGAGATCGGTGTGCGGGGCTGGTTGATGTGCCACCTCTCGCACTCGTACCACTCGGGTGCGTGCCTCTACTTCACCTTCGCCTTCGAGCCTGGGGTGGGCCGCGACCCCCTGGACCAGTACGACACCGTGAAGTCGGCCATCCAGCAGGCCTTCGTGGACCACGGCGGCACCCTGTCCCACCACCACGCCGTGGGCGTGGAGCACGCGAGGTGGTTGGCGGAGGACATCTCACGGGCCGGCGTGGCCCTGATCAGCGGCCTGTTCGAAGCCATCGACCCCGGGCACAACCTCAACCCGGGCAAGATCGTGCCCACCCCGCCCGGACGCGGCAGCCAGGCCGGCGGGTAGGGCCTGAACCCATCCCGCACGACCTGCTGCAACCCGACACCCGGGTCCATGGACCTGGGGTGCGCTGGTGGGCCGGGAAGGATTTGAACCTCCGTAGGCGTGAGCCGGCAGGTTTACAGCCTGCTCCCTTTGGCCACTCGGGCACCGACCCCAGCGGGGTCAGAGCATAGCGTCACCAGCCCTCCGATCCCCAAGGCGATCGGGGTTGCGAGGCCGGGCCGCGGGGCTCGGGCGGGGTGCCGGGCCTTGCTAGGTTCGGCTCCATGCCGAGCTTCGACGTCGTCTCCGAGATCGACATGCAGGAGGTGCGCAACGCGGTGGACCAGGCCCGCCGCGACGTCACCACCCGCTACGACTTCAAGGGCACCGACACGACCCTCGACCTCGACGACATGGCCCTCACCCTCAACAGCTCGTCGGAGGACCGCCTGGCCGCCCTGCGCCTGCTCCTCGAGGAGAAGCTGGTCAAGCGCAAGGTGTCCCTCAAGATCCTCGACTACGGCAAGGTCGAGGAGGCATCCGGGGCCCGGGCCCGCCAGAAGGTGACCCTGCAGGCGGGCATCTCCTCGGACAAGGCCAAGGGCATCAACAAGGCCATCAAGGAGCTGGGCCTCAAGGGGGTGCAGAGCCAGACCCAGGGCGAGCAGGTCCGGGTCACGGGCAAGAAGCGCGACGAGCTCCAGTCCGTCATCGCCCACCTGCGCGACGGCGACCACGGCATCCCCCTGCAGTTCATCAACTTCCGGGACTGAGCGTCAGCCGCCGGGAGCAGCGGTCAGCGCCAGGCGAACACGGGCTGCTCGAGGTGGGCCACCCGCTCGAGGGTGCCCTCCACGGCCACCCGACGGAACTGGTAGAGCACGGCCCCGGTGGGGGCATGGATGAGGTCCCCGCCGATGGGCAGCTGCACCACGGGCCGCTCGCTCTCGGGGATGGCCAGGAAGCGGGGGGAATCGGGGCGGCAGAGCTCGCGCAGGGCGATGCGGTGGACGGACGCCACCTCGGTGGGGTTGGGGTCGAGGTCGGGATCGGCGCCACCCCAGAAAACGAAGGGGCAGATCACGTAGCCCGAACGGGTCGGGTAGTCGTCGAGACGACCGAGCAGCACGTCCTCGCCCAGGTCCAGGCCCAGCTCCTCGTGCAGCTCGCGGCGGGCCGCGTCGAGCGGCGTCTCGCCGAGGTCGACACGACCGCCGGGCAGCGCCCACTGCCCACCGTGGGCGTTGAGTCGGGGCGCTCGTCGGGTCAACAGCACGGCGGGACCGCCGGCGGTCCCGGCCACGCTGCCGGTGAGCACGGCGGGGTCGTGCTGGCCGGGGATCTCGGCCAGGCGCTCGGGCAGGGCCGGCGACAGGTCGTCGCCGTGGAGCTCGGCGTCGCTGTCGACGACCACGATGGCCACCGCGGCCTGCCGCCGCCCCTCGAGCGGCAGCTCGAGCACAGGGTGGGCGGCCAGGTGGTTCCCCAACTGCCGCCGCAGGTCGTCGTCGTAGCGCACCGGCTGACGTTAGCCCCGTGGACCGGCGGGATCAGAGCTGGCTGGTCAGGGGTGGGGAGGTCACACCCAGGCGCCCTCACGCAGACGGCGCACCCGTTCGTCCATGGGCGGGTGGGTCGACCACAGCTTGGCGAAGGCCACCTTGGTGGACAGGGGGTTGGCGATGTACGCCTGGGCCTGGGCCGGGGCCATGTCCACGGGCATGCGGGCCACGCCGACCTCGAGCTTCTCGAGGGCCCGGGCCAGGGGCTCGCCGTCACCAATGAGCGCGGCCCCCGAGGCGTCGGCCGAGTACTCACGGTTGCGGGACAGGGCCAGCTGCATCATGGTCGCAGCGATGGGGGCCAAGATGACCATGGCCAGGGCACCCAGGGCGTTGCCGCCGTCGCGGTCGTTGCCCCGGCCGCCACCACCGAACAGCGCCCCCCACATGGCCATGCGGGCGGCGAAGGTGATGACCATGGCCACGGCTGCGGCCACCGAGCCGATGAGGATGTCGCGGTTGCGCACGTGGGAGATCTCGTGGGCCAGCACCCCGCGCAGCTCGTCCCAGGTGAGGATGTTCAGGATCCCCTGGTTCACGCACACGGCGGCGTGGGCCGGGTTGCGCCCCGTGGCGAAGGCGTTGGGCTGGGGGCTCGGGCTGATGTAGAGCCTGGGCATGGGGATGTCGGCCCGCTGCGTGAGGTCAGCCATGATGGCGTGGTACTGGGGGAACTGGGCCTCGGTCACCTCCTGGGCACCGGCGGAACGCAGGGCCAGCTTGTCGCTGAACCAGTACGAGCCACCCACGGTGACCACGGCGAAGATGAAGCCGATGGTGAGGCCGCCCTGCCCGAAGAACGAGCCGACGGCCATCATGAGGCCGCCGAGGGCGGCGAGGAGCACGGTTGTCTTGAGCGCGTTGCGCATGGTCATCACTCTCCCGACGGTCACAACAACCGCCGACCAGGCGGTGTTCCGTCTGCGTCGATCGAACCACCCGATCGCGAAAGCACCGCGAAAGCGCTGGTGAGCCGCTACTCCCCCGGGCTCATTCCTCGGTGGGAGATCACTCCTCGGTGGGCGATTCGTCGGCCCGCTTGCGGATCTCCTCGACCACACCGGGGTCGGCCAGGGTGGTGGTGTCGCCCAGCACCCGGCCCTCGGCCACGTCGCGCAGCAGGCGGCGCATGATCTTGCCCGAGCGGGTCTTGGGCAGGTCGGGCACCAGCACCACGGTCTTGGGCCGGGCGATGGGTCCGAGCTTGGTCGACACGTGGCGGCGGATCTCCTCGCCCAGAGCCTCGGACGGCTCGTTGCCGCCCCGGAGGATGACGTAGCCGATGATGGCCTGACCGGTGATGGCGTCGTTGGCCCCCACCACCGCGGCCTCGGCCACCGCGGGGTGGTCGACCAGGGCGGATTCGACCTCGGCCGTGGAGATGCGGTGGCCGGACACGTTCATGACGTCGTCCACCCGCCCCAGCAGCCACAGGTAGCCCTCGTCGTCGAGCTTGGCCCCGTCACCGGCGAAGTATCGACCCTCGAAGCGGCTCCAGTAGGTGTCGCGGTAGCGCTCGGGCGCCCCCCAGATGCCCCGCAACATGCCCGGCCAGGGGCGGGTGATGGTCAGGTAGCCTCCACCCTTGGGCACGGGGTTGCCGGCGTCGTCGACCAGCTCCATGAACACGCCGGGGATGGCCTGGGTGGCGGAGCCGGGCTTGGTGGTGGTCACGCCGGGGAAGGGGGTGATCATGTGGCCACCGGTCTCGGTCTGCCACCAGGTGTCCACGATGGGGCAGCGCTCGCCGCCGATGTGCTCGTGGTACCACATCCACGCCTCGGGGTTGATGGGCTCGCCCACCGTCCCCAGCACCCGCAGGGTGGACAGGTCGTGGCCCTCGGGCCACTGCGCCCCCCACTTCATGAAGGTGCGGATGGCGGTGGGGGCCGTGTACAGCTGGGTCACGCCGTAGCGCTCGGCGATGTCCCACAGCCGGTCCTTGGCCCACGCCGCGGGCGCACCCTCGCGGTTCTCGGGACGGGGGGTGTCGGGCGTGCCCTCGTAGAGCACGGACGTGGCCCCGTTGGTGAGGGGCCCGTAGACGATGTAGCTGTGGCCGGTCACCCAACCGATGTCCGCCGCGCACCAGTAGACGTCCTCGTCGGGGTGCAGGTCGAAGACGTACTTGTGGCTGAAGGCGACCTGGGTCAGGTAGCCGCCCGTGGTGTGCATGATGCCCTTGGGCTTGGCCGTGGTCCCCGACGTGTAGAGCAGGTACAGCAGCTGCTCGCTGTCGAGGGGCTCGGGCGGGCACGACAGCTCGGCCGCGTCCATGGCCTCGTGCCACCACACGTCGCGGCCCGGTTCCATGGTGACCTCGGTGCCGCAGCGGTCGACCACGACCACCTTCTCCACCGAGGTGCAGCTGGGCAGGGCGGCATCGACGTTCACCTTGAGCGGTGACGGCGTCCCCCGCCGGTAGCCGGCGTCGGCGGTGATGATGAGCTTGGCCTCGGCGTCGTTGCAGCGGTCGACGATGGAGTCGGGGCTGAACCCGCCGAAGATGACCGAGTGGGCCACCCCGATGCGGGTGCAGGCGAGCATGGCCACGGGCAGCTCGGGGATCATGGGCATGTAGATGGCCACCCGGTCCCCGGTCTGCAGCCCGAAGCCCTTGAGCACGTTGGCGAAGCGCTCGACGTCGGCCAGCAGCTCGCCGTAGGTGATGGTGCGGGTGTCACCGGGCTCGCCCTCCCAGTGGAAGGCCACCTTGTCGCCCCGGCCGGCCTCGACGTGGCGGTCGAGGCAGTTGTAGGAGACGTTGAGCTTGCCGCCGATGAACCACTTGGCGAAGGGCAGGTCCCACTCGAGCGTGGTGGTGAAGTCCTGGTCCCACGTCAGCAGCTCACGGGCCTGGCGGGCCCAGAACGCCTCGTAGTCGGCGTCGGCCTCGTCCCACATCGACCGGTCGGTGACGAGGGCCCGGGCCACGAACTCGGGGGGCGGAGGGAAGGTCCGCTCCTCGATGAGGAACTCCGAGATGGTCGGCTCCGGATCGGCCACAACGAACCCCCAGTCGGTGGACAGCCGCAAGATCGCAGCGGCGCCACCCTAGATCAGCTCGCCGGGGCCTCCGTCGGTGCGGCCGCTACCGTCGCCCGGTGGTCGCCCTCCTGCCCTGTGCCGCCCGGGTCGTCGACGGCGCGTGGGCGGCCCGGGTGGTGGGCCCGGCCTACGACGCCCTGTCGGCGGCCGAGCGGCGCCAGCTGGCGGACGGCGACCCCGACAGCTTCTTCAACGTGGTCCGCTCCCCCGCCGATGACCCCGGCCTGGCCCCAGCCGCCGTGTTGGACGCCGCCGCCGCCGCCCTGGGACGGCTGGTGTCGACCGGACGCTACGGCGCCGTCGCCCGGCCACCCCGGCTGTTCCTCTACCGACTGCGCACCGCCGATCACGAGCAGATCGCCGTCGTGGGCGACCTGCCCACCAGTGCGGTGACGAGCGGCCAGGTGCGGCCCCACGAACGCACCCGCACGGCCAAGGAGGACGAGCTGGCCCGCCACCTCGAACGCCTGGCCATGAGCTCGAGCCCGGTGGGACTGGCCTACCGACCCAGCCCGGCCGTCGACGAGCTGGTGGCTGCGGCCCGTGCCGAGGCCCCCGTGGTCGACTTCGTCTCCCCCGACGGCGTGTCCCAGACGGTGTGGGTCGTGTCCGAGGCCGTGCAACCGGCCCTGGTCGGGGCCTTGGCCGGGGTCGGCGCCGCCTACATCGTCGACGGTCACCACCGGGTGGCGGCCACGGTGCGCGTCGGCCACGACGCCTTCCTCGGGGCCCTGGTCCCCAGCGACCAGCTCCGCCTGTTGGCCTACCACCGGGTCGTCGGCGGCCCCCTCCCCCTCACACCGCCCGAGTTGGCCGAGGCCCTGGGTGGCATCGCCGGCGATGGCCCCCACCTCCCCCACCGGCCCGGGCAGGCCCTGTTGTACGGCGGGGGCCGGTGGTGGGAGCTTGCTCTCGACACCGGCCATGGTCGACGTCTCGACGTCGTCGCCGTGGACGAGGATGTGCTCGCCGCCCGCCTGGGGGTGGCCGATCCCCGCGCCGACGTGCGCCTGGAGTTCGTGCCCGGGCACCGGGACCTGGCCCGCCTGTCCCAGCTGGCCGACCAGCGCGGCGGCGTGGGCCTGGTGCTGCACCCGCCCACGGTGGCCCAGCTCATGGCCGAAGCCGATGCCGGCCGCACCCTGCCCCCCAAGTCGACCTGGTTCGAGCCCAAGCTGCGGTCGGGGGTCTTCGTCGTCTCCCGCTGATCAGGCTCTCGATCAGGCTCGATCAGGCTCGATCAGGCTGGGCCCGGGCGGGCCAACAGGTGCTCCATGCCCGCGATGAGCAGGTCGAGGCCGGCGGTGAACTGCTCGTCGTCGCTGACGTCGGCACAGGCCCCCAGGTACTCGCGGAGCTGCGCGTCCTGTTCGGGCAGCTCGACCGATGCCGTCACCGACGCGCGGGCCTCGAGGGTGCCGATCTCGAGCAGGACGGTGCCCACGATGAAGCCGGCGAAGGTGTGGACCACGTGCACGCTGGCCCCCGTGGGCAGCCCGGCCCGACGGGCCTCGGTGAACCCGGCCAGGACCGGGGCCCACGAGCCCAGGGTGTCGAGCCGGCGTGAGGCGACCAGGGGGAAGGCCCGGGGGTGGGTCAGGCCGATGTGGCGCACGCCGGCGGCGATGGCCCGCAACTGCACCCGCCAGTCCCCTGCCGGGGGGTCGGGCACCTCGACCAGCTCCAACAGCAACGAGGCCACGCCGTCGAGCAGGTCCTCCTTGGAGGCCACGTGGTTGTAGAGCGACATGGCCTCCACGCCGAGGCGGGCGCCGAGGCGACGCATGGTCAGGGCCTCGGGGCCCAGCTCGTCGATCTGCTCGAGGGCCTCGGCCACGACCCGCTCACGGGTCAACGGCACCCGTCCGACGGTGGTCACCTTCGACCCCACGGGCTGTCGGCCTCAGACCGCAGGGGAGACGGGCAGGCCGGGCCGCTCGATGGGGGCCCGCACCAGGTTGCCCCACTCGGTCCACGAGCCGTCGTAGTTGCGCACCCGGGGGAAGCCCAGCAGGTGGGTGAGCACGAACCAGGTGTGGCTGGAGCGCTCGCCGATGCGGCAGTAGGCGATGACCTCGTGGTCGGCGTCGAGGTGCTGCTCGTCCACGTAGATGGCCCGCAGCTCGTCGACGTCGCGGAAGGTGGCGTCGTCGTTGGCCGCCCGCTTCCAGGGCACGCTGGCCGCGCCGGGGATGTGCCCGCCCCGCATGGCCCCCTCCTGGGGGTAGTCGGGCATGTGCAGCTTCTCGCCGCTGTACTCCTCGGGCGAGCGCACGTCGATGAGCTGGCCCTCGGCCTTGACGTGGGCGAGCACGTCGGGGGCGAAGGCCCGCAGGGCGTCGTCGTCACGATCCACGACCGGGTAGGTGGTGGCGGCTCGGGCGGTGGGGTCGGTGGTCATGTCGCGACCCTCGGCCACCCACTTGGCCCGACCCCCATCGAGGAGGCGGACGTCGGCGTGGCCGAAGAGGGAGAACACCCACAGGGCGTAGGCGGCCCACCAGTTGAAGTTGTCGCCGTAGAACACGATGGTGTCGTCGCGACCCACGCCCTTGGCCGACAACAGGGCGGCGAAGCCGGCGCCGTCGAGGTAGTCACGGGCTACGGGGTCCTGCAGGTCGGTGTGCCAGTCGACCTTGACCGCGCCGGGGATGTGACCCGTCTCGTAGAGCAACACGTCCTCGTCGGACTCGATGACGACCAGGGAGGGATCGTCGAGGTGTTCGGCCAACCACGCCGTGCTCACGAGCCGCTCGGGGTGGGCGTACTGTTGGAACTTCGGCGCCGGGTCGCTGGCGGACATCTCGTGGCCTCTTGCTCAAGGGACTGCGGGTGGTGCGCCAGAGGCGCGTGCCGGCAAACCCTAACGACCTCACCGGGTCCAGGAGAGATCCCTTGCCCCTCCCCGCCAAGCTCGCCCGCACGGTCCAGCTGTTCCAGGGCGCACCCAAGGACCTCAAGTTGCAGGCTCTGCTGGAGTACAGCCGCAAGGTCCCCCCGCTGCCCGAGCCCTACGCCTCCAACCGCGACGCCCTCGAGCGGGTGCCCGAGTGCGCGACGGCGTTCTTCCTGGCTGTGGACGTGGTCGACGACGTCGTGCACATCGCCTTCGACTGCCCCCCCGAGGCCCCCACCACCCGGGGCTTCGCCGGCATCCTGGCCGACGGGCTGGAAGGGGCCACCCCGGCCGAGGTGCTGGCCGTGCCCGACGACTTCTACAACGACATGGGCCTGGCCGAGGCCATCTCCAGCCAGCGCCTGCGGGGGATGACGGCCATCATGGGCCGCCTGAAACGTCAGGTGCGGGAGAAGTCGACCGCGGCGGGGTAGCGGTGCAGGAGAAGTCGGCTGCGGCGGGGTAGGAGGAGGCCATGGCCCTCCGCTTCGAGACCATCGTCGTCGACGCCCACGACCCGATGGCGCTGGCCACCTTCTGGTCGGCCCTCCTGGGCTGGGTCGCGGCTCCGGCCGATCCCGGCGAGGCCGCCCTGCAGGCACCGGGTGGTGACACCGGGCCGGGGACGGGGCCGTCGGAGCTGCTGTTCGAGCCCGTGCCCGAGGGCAAGATCCTCAAGAACCGCATCCACCTCGACCTGCGTCCCGACGATCAGGCCGCCGAGGTGGCCCGGGCCGAGGCCCTGGGTGCCCGCCGGGTGTCCGTGGGCCAGGGACCCGACGTGACGTGGGTGGTCCTGGCCGACCCCGAGGGCAATGAGTTCTGCATCCTGCGGGCCAAGCGCCCCGACGAGACCTGACCCCGCGGTCCTGAGCCGACGGGCCGATCACGGTCGCTGCGGCCCCGGTGGGATCACACCTGCCACTCGACGACGTCGAAGGCGCCCAGGCCGTCCCCGTCGAGCAGGGCCTCGGCCTCGCGCACCCGGCTGCGGGCCTTCAGCGCGGCCAGGTCACCGACCTGGGCCCGCTCGGCCCACGTCCGGCGACCCTCCTCGACCAGGTCGTCGACGCCCCAGGCCCGCAGGAAGTCGCGCTGGCTGCGACGCGAGGCGGGCGGGGCGACCGCCTCGAGCTGGTCCCAGGCCACCTCGCAGGTGACGTCCTGGGAACCGGGATCGTCGAAGGGACGCCCGCCCCGCCCGTGGGACCGGTAGGTCCGCAACCAGCTCGTCCACGGTCGGTGCTCGAGCTCGGCCGTGGTGGATCCGTAGTCGATGACCACCACCCGACCCCGGTCCAGGCACGCCCGGGCCCGGGCCAACCAGTCGGCCGCTGCGCTCTGCACGGGGATGCGCCCCATCCTGGGCAGGGCCAGGTCGGTGGGGCGCAGCTCTTCGTCGCCATCGGCGGTCACCCACACCTCACCCGCGGGGTCGAGGAGGCGGAAGGGCAGGTTGTCGAGCAGCTCGTTGGCCACCACGACCCCGGTGACGGGCCCGTCGGGGAGCTCGGCCCGGGTGGTGATGCCGGCGGGGTGGCTCGACCACTGGGGGGTGGCCCGCTCGACCGCCACGTAGCGCAGTGGCACCCGGGGGGCGGCGGCGAGCACGGCCCGGGCCAGGGTGCCCACCCCGGCGGCGGCTTCGACGACGGTGAACACCTCGGGCTCACCGAGCTCGGCCCACCAACCTTCGATGGCCCGGGCCAGCACGGCCCCGAACAGGGGACCGACCTCGGGCGAGGTGATGAAGTCACCGCGACGGCCGGCCCGGCCCCGACCCGAGCCGTAGAAGCCGGTGTCGGGGTCGTAGAGGGCGTGCTCGAGGAAGTCGTCGACCCGACGGGCCGGCGCGGCCATCAGCGGACGCTCAGCCCCCGACGGAGGAGGCGAGGGGGCCGCTGAGGTCGGTGAAGTGGGTGACCAGGCCGGGGAACACCCCGAAGGCCAGGGTGGCCACCGTGGTCAGGCCCAGGGCCGCGACCAGCGAGGCCGGCACCCGCACCGGGGTCACGTCGCCGAAGGGCGGCTCGGTGAACCACATCTGCTTGAGCACGAGGCCGTAGTAGTAGAAGGCGATCACCGAGTTCACGGCCACGACCACGGCCAAGCCGGTGCCCCAGCCCGATTCGGCGCCGAGCAGGGCCCGGAAGATGGAGAACTTGGCGTACCAGCCGCCCATGGGAGGGATGCCGGCCAACGACGTCAGGGCGATGGTCATGACCACCGTCAGCCCGGGGGCGTACTGGAACATGCCGCCGTAGCTCGACAGCTCGGCCGAGGACGTCTTGCGGGCGATGGCGATGACCACGGCGAAGGCGGCCAGGTTCATGGCCGCGTAGATGACCAGGTAGCTGGTGACACCTTCGAGGGCCCGGGTGGCGTTGCCCCCGCCGATGACGGCGAAGGGGGCGAGGATGAAGCCGGCCTGGGCGATGCCGGAGTAGGCCAGCATGCGGACCACGTTGGTCTGGCGCAGGGCGATGAGGTTGCCCACCGTCATGGACGCCGCCGCCAGCACCCACATGAGGGGTTCGACCACGTCGGGCCGGCCGATGAAGGCCACGAACACCAACTGGATGAGGGCCACGAAACCGGCGGTCTTGGACGCCACGGACAGGAAGGCGGTGACCGGGGTGGGGGCGCCCTCGTAGGTGTCGGGCGCCCACGAGTGGAAGGGCACGGCGGACACCTTGAAGGCGAAGCCGATGATCACGAAGACGATGCCCAGGGTGACGATGGGCTCCGACGTCGGCGAGCCACCGAGGCGGGCCCCGATGTCGGCCAGCACCGTGGTGCCGGTGATCCCGAAGATCAACGACATGCCGTACAGCATGATGGCGCTGGCGAAGACACCCATCAGGTAGTACTTCAGGCCCGCCTCGTTGCCCTTGGCCTCACGCTTGTTCCACGTCGCCATCAGGTAGGCGGGGATGGACAGCAGCTCGAGGGCGACGAAGATGGTGATCAGGTCCCGAGCCGAGGCCATGACGAGCATGCCCAGGATCGAGGCCAGCATCATGGCGTAGAACTCGCTCTCCCAGTAGTCGCCCTCGGCCACGTAGTTGGTGGCGAGGAGGACGACCACGTACCCGGAGAGCAGGAAGAGCGCCTTGAGGATGAGGGCGGTGTTGTCGACCGTGTACGCCCCGCCGAACAGCATCCGGTCCCCGCCGTCGACGGCCAGGGTGATGAGGGGCAGGCAGGCGGCGATGAGGCCGATGCCGGCGATGGTCGGCATGTAGCGCCGGCCGTCCTGCAACAGGATCGAGTCGACGAGGATCAGCGCTGCGATCGTGACCAGCACCACGATCTCCGGCCCGAGGGCGTGGAAGTCGACGTGGGGCTTGACGAAGGACTGGGCCAGCAGGGCGGCGAGCAAGGCGTCAGCCCCCGAAAGCCGCGGCGAGCGACGTGGCCGCGCCGTCGGTCATGCGGAAGATGATGCCGGGCATGACGCCGAGCACGAAGATCAGCAGCAGCATGGGGATCCACGCCAGCCACTCGGGCAGCTCGACGTCGTGCACCGGATCGTGGGCGAACTCCTCCTTCGGCGTGCCGAAGGCGGTGCGCTGGAACAGCCACAGCAGGTAGCCGGCGGCGAACACCGTGCCCAGGGCGGCCACGATCATGTACACCCGGAACAGGGTCTCGGACAGCTCTGGCGCCGGGTTGTAGGCGGCGAGGATGGCGGGGAACTCGCCCCAGAACCCGGCCAGGCCGGGAAGCCCCAGCGAGGCCATGGTGGCGAAGCCGAGGATCCAACCCATGCGGGGTGCGGAGACCAGCAGGCCGCCGAGGCGCTTGATCTCGAGGGTGTGGAAGCGCTCCTTCACCGAACCGGCGACGAAGAACAACATGCCGGTGATGAGGCCGTGGGCCACCATGCCGAACACGGCGGCGTTGATGCCGAAGTTGGTGAGCGTGGCGATGCCCAACATCACGTAACCCATGTGGGCCACCGACGAGAAGGCGATCAGCCGCTTCATGTCGGTCTGGGCCAGGCAGCCCAGGGCGCCGTAGATGATCCCGATCACGGCCAGCAGCCCGATCCACGGGGCCCACTTCACCGCGGCCTCGGGGAGGATGGGCAGGGCGATGCGGATGAAGCCGTACGTGCCCAGCTTGAGGAGCACGGCGGCGAGCAGGACCGAGCCCTGCGTCGGCGCCTGGGTGTGGGCGTCGGGCAGCCAGGTGTGGAAGGGGAAGATCGGCACCTTGATGCCGAAGCCCATGAACATGCCGCCGAACACCAGGACCTGGGTGCCGATGGCGATGTTCGAGGTCTTCACCAGTCCGGCCATGCCGGTCATGCTGAACGTCTCGGCCCCGGTCAGGAAGAAGAGCGCCAGGAAGCTGACGATCATCAGCGCCGAGCCGAACAACGTGAACAGGAAGAACTTTATCGAGGCGTACTGGCGCTTCTCGCCGCCCCAGACCCCGATCATGAAGTACATGGGGAGCAGGACGAGCTCGAAGAACACGAAGAAGAGGATCAGGTCCTGGGCGCAGAAGGTGCCCAGCATCCCCACGTCCAACAGGAGTATGAGGATGAGGAAGGCCTTGGGGTTCTGCGGCTCAGGGAAGTGGTTCCAGCTGTAGATGATGACGAGCGGCACCACCAGCATCGTCAGCAGCAACAGGGGGAGGGCGATCCCGTCGATGCCCACCTCGTAGCGGCTCTTGATGACGTCGATCCACGAGTGGCTGGCCGTGAACTGGAGCCGCTGCGTGTCGTCGTAATCGAAGTTGAACAGCAGGTACACGCCGAGTGCAGCCACCACCACGGAGGAGAACAGCGCCACCCACTTGTGGAGCTCTTCTTCCGCCTTGGGGATGAACATCATCACCGCCGCGCCCAGGAGCGGGACGAAGATGATCAGCGTGAGAACCCAGTCGTCGAAGTCGTTCATGTCGTTCCCATGGCCGTAGGCGGAGGAGACCCTACCGAAGCTGATCCTGCGGGTGCGAGTTGCCTAGGCGTCATTGGACGGCGATCACCAGGACCCCGGCGAGGAGGGCGGCTGCGCCGAACATCAGGGCGGCGTACTGCTGGATCCGCCCGGTCTGGAAGCGGCGGAGCATGCCTCCGGTCTCGCTGGCGCCGAGGCCCGAGGCGTTGACGGCCCCGTCCACGACGGCCTGGTCGACGTAGCGGTACAGGAGGTCACCCGCCTTGCGGGAGTTGATGCCGGCACCGTCGACGATGCCGTCCAGCACCACCTGGTTGAAGCGGTCGATGCCCCGGGCCAGCGGGCCCTTGATGAAGGCGACGATGACGCCCTGGTACAGCCAGTCCAGGTAGAACTTGTTCTCCAGCACCCGATAGCCGGCGGCGGCCAGGGCGTTGCGGGTGGTGGGGCCGTGGGCCAGCTCGGTGGCGTAGGCCCCCTGGGCCCGCACCTTGCGGTAGTAGATGATGGCCACGCCCGAGAAGATCGCCGCCATGGCCAGCGACAGCGCCGCCACCGCTGGGGCGAACTCGGCGTGGGAGATGGTGGGGAAGTAGTCGCCCCTGGGCTCGACGTAGTGCTCGAAGCGCAGCCGCCACCCCTCGGGGATGAAGCTGAACTTCTCGGGGATGTTGGCGAAGGTGGCCAGGAAGGTCAGCGTGGCCAGCACCACCAGGGGCCCGGTGATGCGGGGACCCGACTCGTGGGGCTCGCCGTGGCCGTGGGCGTCATGGCCACCGGCGGCGTGGGCGTCGTGACCGGTGGCCACGGCGGCACCGACGGCCATGGCCGGCTGGTGTCCGGTGTCATGCCCGGTGTCGTGGTCGTGCCCGCCCCGCCACTCGCCGAGGAAGGTGAGCCAGTAGCAGCGGGTCATGTACGCCGCCGTCATGCCCGCGGTGAGCAGGCCGATGACCAGGAACACGTGGTAGCTGCCGTTGGCCCCCTCGGCCAGGTTGAAGCCACCGGTGCCGGCCAGGATCTCGTCCTTGGACCAGAAGCCGGCGAAGAGGGGGAACCCGGCCAGGGCCAGGGTGCCGATGAGGAAGGTGGCGTGGGTGATGGGCATGCGCTTGCGCAGGCCACCCATGTCCTTCTTCATGTCGAAGGAGTGGTTGCAGGCGTGGCTCACCGAGCCCGAGCCCAGGAACAGGCAGGCCTTGAAGAAGGCGTGGGTGAAGAGGTGGAAGACCGCGGCCGTCCACGCCCCACAGCCCAGGGCCATGACCATGTAGCCCAGCTGGGACACCGTCGAGTAGGCGAGCACCCGCTTGATGTCGCGCTGCACGAAGGCCAGCGACCCACCGACCAGGGTGGTCACGGCGCCGACGAGCACCATCATGTTGAACGACGAGCCGGCGATGGACAGGCCGTCCCAGAACACGGGGTAGAGCCGGGCCACCATGTAGACGCCGGCCACGACCATGGTGGCGGCATGGATGAGGGCAGACACCGGGGTCGGCCCGGCCATGGCGTCGGGCAGCCAGGTGTGCAGGAAGAACTGGCCCGACTTGGACATGACCGCCGCCAACAGGCACAGGGCGGCCACGGTCATGGCCGTGTGGCTCACCGTGCCCGACACGACGGCCTGGTTGATGCTCACGATCGAGAAGGTGCGCCCGTCACCCGCGGTGAAGAACAGCACGATCATCCCGATGAGCAGACCCATGTCCCCGACGCGGTTGGTCAGGAAGGCCTTGAGGGCAGCGTCGGAGTTGGCCTGCTCCTCCCACCAGTGCCCGATCAGGGCGAACGAACAGAGGCCGACCAGCTCCCAGCACGTGATGAACTGCACGATGCCCTGGCTGACGATCAGGCCGAGCATGGAGGCGGTGAAGAGGCTGAGGAAGGCGAAGTAGTGGGTGTAGCGGATGTCGCCGTGCACGTAGTCGGTGGAGTAGATGTGCACCAGCAGCGAGACCAGGCTCACCACGAAGATCATCATGATGGCCAGGCCGTCGACCAGGGTGCCCACCTCGAAGTGGATGCCGCCCGACTGCCACCACGTACGGGTGCTCTCGACCGGGGCCACCGAGGCGTGTTCTTCTTCGTCGGCCGCCTCACCCACCTGGGTGTGGACCTCACCGTCTTCCTCTTCGGTGGTGGCGCCGCGGTCGTCCTCGGCGGCGGTGGCCGCAGCCGACTCGCCGGTGCCCGCCGATGCGCCGACGAGGGCGTGCTCGGTCTCGGCGTGGGCCGCGTCCTCGGACCGGTTCGAGTAGCTGATCCACTGGCCGGCCGCGGCCAGGCCGAGGACGAAGGTCAAGGCCAGGGCGGCGACGCCCACGGGTGAACCGCGCTGGGGCAGCCGCTTGCCGAAGAACAGCGTGATCAGGAAGGAGCAGAACGGGATCGCCGGGAAGATCCAGGCGTTCCGTAGCAGCCACCCGGCCGTGACCACCGCAGCTTCACCGCTCTCCGCGGCAAAGGTCAACGTTGGGGACACACCGTCATCCCTTCATCAGGTTGGCGGTCTCGAGGTCGATCGTGGACCGGTTGCGGTAGATGGCCAGCACGATGGCCAGGCCCACGCCCACCTCGGCCGCGGCCACCGCGATCACGAACAGGGCGAACACCTGACCGGCGATGGTGCCGTTGAAGGCACCGAAGGCGATCAGGTTGATGTTGACGGCGTTGAGGATGAGCTCGATGGACATGAGCACCATCACGCCGTTGCGGCGGGCGAGCACGCCGTACACACCGATGCAGAAGAGCGCTGCGCCCACCAGCAGGAACTGGTTCAGCCACATGGTGCTACTCCCTCCGGGCCACGACGATGGCCCCGATCAGCGCCGCCAGCAGGAGGACAGACACCACCTCGAAGGGGATGAGGTACTGGCTGAAGATGGCGTCGGACACCTGCGCGGTGGTCTGCACCGACAGCTCGCCGTTCTTGTCGAGCATGGTGTCGCCGTAACCGTCGAGCAGGGCGTAGCCCATGACGCCGGCGAGGATGACGGCGACGAGGCCGGCGATCCACTTGCGCTCGTTGTCGAGGTGCGTCTCGGTGCCGATGCGGGCCTGGGTGAGCATGATGCCGAACAGGAACAGCACGATCACGGCACCGATGTACACCAGGATCTGGGTGGCGGCGGTGAACTCGGCCAGGGTGAGGACGAACAGGGCGGCCACGCCGGCCAGCACCACCACCAGGTAGAGGGCGGCGTGCACCACGTTGCGGGTGGTCACCACCTTGAGGGCGGCCACGATCATGACCAGGGCGATGATGCCGAAGAAGATGTTCTGGGCCACGAGGGCGTCGGCGACGATCATCGTGGCACCTTCCGCACCTTCTGCTCGGACCCCGCCTCGTAGGACTCGAAGTCCGGCACCGTGGTCATCCAGTCGGCCAGCCGGTCCTTGTCGTGGAGCAGGTCGGCGATGCGGGGCTCGCTGTACTCGTACTCGGGCGACCAGAAGAGGGCGTCGAAGGGGCACACCTCGACGCAGATCCCGCAGTACATGCACAGGGAGAAGTCGATGTCGAAGCGGTCGAGCTCGTTGCGCTGGCGGGGCTTGCCCCCGGCCTTGCGCGGCGGCGCCAGGTACTTGTGGGCCTCGATGTAGATGCACCAGTCGGGGCACTCACGGGCGCAGAGCATGCACGAGGTGCAGTTCTCCTCCTTCAGCGCGATGACGCCGCGCGACCGGGGAGCCAGCTCTTCCTTCTCGTGGGGGTACTGCACGGTGGCGGCACCCTTGGCCGGCGACGGCGGCTTCATCATCCCGTCGGGGAAGACCGTGCGCTTGGCCTCCTTGAGGGTGACGCCGAGACCCTTGATAAGACCGGGGACGATGCCCATCAGAACGCCACCTTCAGGATGGCCGTCGCCGCGATGTTGACGAGCGACAAGGGGATGAGGTACTTCCACGCCAGCTGCTGGAGCTGGTCCTCGCGGAACCGGGGGTAGGTGAAGCGGAACCAGAAGATGAGGAACAGGACCAGCATCATCTTGGCCAGCATGACCAGGGGCCCGAGCACGTTCATGACGTTGCTCTGGGGGTCGATGATGAAGGGGGGGATGGTCCAGCCGCCGAGGAACAGCACCGACGCCAGGGCGGCGAACGCCCCGGCGGTGGCGAACTCGCCGATGAAGAAGAGCAGGAACCGGAAGCCCGAGTACTCGGTCATGTAGCCGGAGATCAGCTCGGACTCGGCGATCGGCATGTCGAAGGGAGCCTGGGTGAGCTCGGCCTGCGTGGCGATCAGGAAGATCAGGAAGCCGATGAACTGGGTGATGATGTAGGGGTTGCCCAGGGCACCGAAGCCGAAGATCTCACCGTCGCCCTGAGCGGTCACGATGCCGATCAGGTTCAGCGTGCCCGCCTGGATGACGACGCCCACCACGGCCAACACCAGGGGCAGCTCGTAGGCGATCAGCTGTCCGGCGGCCCGCAACCCACCGAGGAGCGAGTACTTGTTGGCCGACGCCCAGCCCGCCATCAGCGTGCCGATGACCGAGACCGACGACAGGGCCAGGGCCAGGAAGATGCCGGTGTCGAGGTTGGTGAACCAGGCGTCGGGGCCGAAGGGGACGACCGTGTAGATGAGGAAGGTCGACAGCATGACCACGACCGGCGCCAGCATGAACACGCGCTTGTCGGCCTTCGCCGGGATCAGGTCTTCCTTCTGCAGCCACTTGCCCACCTCGGCCAGTAGCTGCATCGAGCCGAAGGGCCCCGCTTCCATGGGGCCGAGCCGGCTCTGCATGAAGCTCATCATCTTGAACAGGTAGACGTAGACGATGGTGCCCGCCGGCAGCAGCACGGCCGCGGCGATGCCGAGGGACCGGAAGACGGTCTGCTGCCAGTACGACAGCTGGATGGCGAGCGTCATACGTCGATGTCCCCGAGGATGAAGTACAGGCTGCCCAGGATGGTGATGATGTCGGGCACGAAGACGCCGCGCAGCAGCCACGGCGTGATGCTGATGTTGTTGAAGCTGGCCGTGCGGATCTTCACCCGGAAGGGCATCAGGTCTCCCTGGGAGACCACGTAGTAGCCCATCTCGCCCAGGGGGTTCTCGGTGACGATGAAGGCCTCGCCCTCGGGCACCTTGATGATGCGGGGCACCTTGGCCATGATCGGACCGGCGGGGATGCCGTCGAGGAGCTGTTCGACCATCTTGGTCGACTCCCGCACCTCTTGGAGGCGGACCCACATGCGGGCGAACGAATCACCGTCGGGGTGGGTCCACACCTTCCAGTCGAGCTTGTCGTAGGCCAGCCCGACGGGGGTGTCGCGCCGGTGGTCCCAGTCGACGCCCGATGCCCTGATGTTGGCGCCCGACAGACCGAAGGACAGGCCGACCTCGGCGGGGATCACACCGACACCGCGGGTGCGCACGCCGATGATCTCGTTGCCGAACATCAGCTCGTCGATCTGGTCGCAGAAGTCGCGGATGCGGGCCATGGCCAGCTTCGTCTCGGCGATCCAGCCCTTGGGCAGGTCGTCCTTGAGACCGCCGATGCGGTCGAAGTTGGGGTGGAACCGGCCCCCGGTGGCCGACTCGATCTGGTTGAGCACGAACTCGCGGTCGCGGAAGGCGTAGAAGACCGGCGTCACCGCGCCGAGCTGCGCCCCCATGTCGCCGAGGAAGAGGGTGATGTTGGCGATGCGGGACAGCTCGAAGAGGATCGTGCGGATCCACTGGGCCCGGGGTGGGGCCTCGATCTCCATCAGCCGCTCGGCGGCGAGGATGAAGGGCACCTCGTTGGCGAAGCTGCCCAGCCAGTCGATCCGGTTGATCAACGTGGTGATCTGGGGGTACGTCCGCACCTCGGCGAGCTTCTCGTAGCCGCGGTGCATGTAGCCCATGATGGGCTCCGCGGCGATGACCTTCTCGCCGTCGAGCTTGGCCACGATGCGCAGGGTGCCGTGGGTGGCCGGGTGCTGGGGGCCGATGTTGAGGGTCATGCCCTCGGTCTCGAGCTCCAGGTTCAGACGGGCATCGGCGGCCTGTCCGGCGATGTAGGCCAACTGCTGGCGTTCGGTGATGGCGACCACGTGGCTACTCCCCTCCCTCGTCGTCAGCGGCTCCCGGCATGCCCTCGACGTCGACGATGCCCGGCCAGGGCTTCACCATCCGGGCGAGCAGGGGGAAGTCCTTGCGACCGGGGAAGCCCTCGAAGTCGCCGGGCAGGTACAGCTTCCGGAGCGACGGGTGGCCCTCGAACACGACGCCGTAGGCCTCGTGCACCTGGCGCTCGTGCCAGTTGGCCCCGCCGTAGGTCGACGACCAGGTGGCGATGGACGTGGTGTCGTCGGGCACGTCGACCTTGAGCGACACGCCCAACTTGCGCGAGATCGAATAGAGCCGGGCGATGAGCTGGAAGCGGGTGTCGCCCCCGGTCACACCGTGCACGATGGGCTGATCGGCCTTGACCAGGGGGGCGCCGTCGAGGCGACGGTCCACGTCGCTGTCGAGCGAGCGCCCGAAGGGGGAAGGCAGCCAGTCCACCGCGGACAGGAAGCAGAAGTAGTCGAAGCCCCGGCCGCGCAGGGCTTCGGCCGTGGCCACCCAGGCCGACGTGGCCACCCGCACCCACAGGTCACGACCCGGATCGAGGTGGACGGCGAGCACGTCGTCGCCGAGCAGGTCACGCAGTTCGGCGACCAGCGCCTCACGGATCGCATCGGCGGGCTCGGCCACCGTCTCCACACCACCGGGGGCGTCGCCCATGGCCGGCTCACTCGACGACAATCGCCTCACCTCTCCAGCGCTTGGCGGGGTCCTCGGACCGGATCTTCTCCTGCAGGAGGACGATGCCCTCGAGCAGGGCCTCGGGCCGAGGGGGGCAGCCGGGGACGTAGACGTCGACGGGGATGATCTGGTCGACACCCTTGGTCACCGAGTAGCTGTCCCAGTACGGGCCGCCGCAGTTGGCGCACGAACCCATCGAGATGACGTACTTGGGTTCGGGCATCTGCTCGTACAGCCGCTTGATGGCCGGGGCCATCTTGTCGGTCACCGTGCCCGAGACGATGACCACATCGGCCTGCCGGGGGCTGGCCGGCAGCGGGATGACACCGAGGCGCATCACGTCGTACCGGGGGGAGGCGAAGGCCGACCCCATCTCGATGGCGCAGCACGCCAGGCCCCACTGGTACGCCCAGAGCGAGTACTTGCGGCTGATGTTGAGGAGGTTCGTGAGGGGCTTGGGAAGCTTGCCGCTCTCGACTAGGCCCATCGCAGGACTCCCTTGCGCCAGGCGTAGATCAACCCGAGGAGGAGGATGAAGATGAAGATGAACATCTCCACCAGGCCGAAGAGGCCGTACACCTCGAGTCGGGTGGCCCACGGGAAGATGAAGACCGCCTCCACGTCGAACATGACGAAGAGCAGGGCGAAGATGTAGTAGCGGATCTGGCTCTGTGACCAACCGCTCCCCACCGGGTCGACACCCGACTCGTAGGTCAGGGCCTTCTCCGGCGTCGGGCGACGGGGGCGCAGGAGGCTGCTGATCCCGAGGAGCAGCGATACCAGCCCGACGCCCACGGCGCCGAGGATCCCGATGGTGAGGAACTGGCGCAGAAGGTCCGACACGCTTGCGGAGACTACCCGTCACCCTCGCGAGGCACCAAGGCAAGACGGGAGGGCCGGAGCCCTCCCGTCGTCGTTCAGCGCCTGGACCGCCCACGGCGGTCGCGTCTTCGGGCACGACGCCACGGGCGGATGAGTCTGTCCTGGTCAGCCGCCTCGACGAGACGCTGACGTCGCTCGTCGACGAGGAGTCGAAGCATGGAGGGGTCGTTGGTGAGCACGGGTCCTCCCCCCGGTGTCGCCCCGGCGGTCGCCGGGACGTCGGGGGGCCATCTTCGGGCCCGGGCCCGGCCGTGTCATGCGGGTTTCCCCCGCACCGGCCGCGCCCTGATCAGGGATCGACGCGGGCGGAGGCGTAGCCGGTGACCACCGGCTCGCCGGCCTGGTTGACCGTGACCACGTCGAGATCGACGAAGTGCTCGCCGCCCTCGTCGCGGACCGCGGTCACCGTGGCCTTGCCGGTCAGGGAGTCCCCGGGCCAGACCTGGCGCACGAAGCGCACGCCGTACCTGGTCAGCCGGCCGTCGCCGACGTAGTCGGTCACCAGCTTGCCCGTCATGCCCATGGAGAGCATGCCGTGGGCGAACACGGTCGGGTAGCCGGCCACCTTGGTCACGAAGACCTCGTCGGTGTGCACGGGGTTGTAGTCGCCCGAGGCGCCCGCGTACATCACGATCTGGGTGCGCTTGAGGTCCTCGACCAGCGACGCCTCGTGGGAGTCTCCGACCTTGAGCTCGCTTGCCTTCAACGCCATCGGTTCCGTCCCCCAGCCCTACTGCTCGACGACCTTCTCGGTCCGCACGCCAACCCCGCGTGCGGTGACGACCAGCTCACCGTGCTGGTCGTAGTACTCGGTGATGTTCTCGGTGAAGATGAGCTTGCCGCCACGCTTGCCCGACTTCTCCCAGGTCTCGCCATGCTTCTCCACGCCCCGCAGGATGTCACCGGGCTTGGGGTGGCGGTGGTACTCGTAGTGCTGCTCGGCGTGCAGGCCGCCCGCCGCGGCACCAGAGCCCTCGCCCTCCTTCTTCTCCCGCTTGATGCCCGTGGGCTCGCCACCGGAGCCGAACCAGGCCTGGTCGGGCTTGGGGCGCAGGAAGTAGTTCGGGTCGAACTGGGCCGAGGACTGCACGAAGGTGGGCGGCGCGATGACGTGGCCGACCTCGGTGCCCTTGGCGTACTCGTCGTCGTAGTAGATCGGGTTCGTCTCCCCGACCGACCTGGCGAACATGGTGATGTGGCTTGCTTCCACCGGGAAGCGCTCGATGGTCATGAGACCCCCTCGTCTCGCGGGCTGCGGGCAACGATCCTTGCACAGCCGGCCGCGACGCACGACCGGGGTCAGCGGCCGGCGAGCACCAGGGCGGGGACGGCGTCGCGGGACAGGTCCTGCACCAGACCCGGCAGGAAGCCCACCACCAGGGTGACCACCACGGCCATGGCCAGGGCCACACCCGCCGTCCACGGGATGCGGATGGGACCGCCGGGGACCACCGCGGGCTCGTCGGGCACGGCCGCGGCCTCGGCGACATGGCCGTCACCGCCCGCCTCGGCGCCGTCCACGGCATGGCCCTCACCGGGGGCATCGGTCATGTACATGGCCACGACGATGCGGAGGTAGACGTAGAGCGAGATGGCCGTGGAAACCATGGCCACGATGGCCAGCCAGTACGAGCTGGCGTCGACCGCGGCGGTGATGACGGCGAACTTGGCGAAGAAGCCCGACGTGAGGGGCACGCCCGCCTGGGCGAGCAGGAACACGGTGAAGACCAGGGCCAGGAGCGGGCGCTCGCGGGCCAGGCCCCGGTAGTCGCTGATGTCGTGGTGGTCGTCGCCCTTGCGGGAGACCAGGCTGATGACGCCGAAGGTGCCCCCGACCATGAACGTGTACGCGGCCAGGTAGAACAGCGCCGCGGAGACGCCCTGGGAGGTGCCCGCCTCGACGCCGACGAGGATGAAGCCGGCGTGGGAGATGGACGAGTACGCCATCATGCGCTTCACGTCCGTCTGGACCACGGCCAGGATCGAGCCGCCGATCAGGGTGGCGACGGCCAGCACGTAGACGATGGGCTGCCAGTCCAGCCGCTGGTCGGCGAACCCGACCACGAACACCCGCAACAGGCCGGCGAAGCCCGCGGCCTTGACGCCCGATGCCATGTAGGCGACCACGGGGCTGGGAGAGCCCTGGTAGACGTCGGGCGACCACGAGTGGAAGGGCACGGCCGCGATCTTGAAGCCGAACCCGACGAGCAGGAGGGCCATGCCCCCCAGCATCAGCCGGTTGTCGGCGGGCACGGTCTCGGCCAGGTAGCTGCTGACGTGGAGGAGGCTGGTGCCTCCGGTGGCCCCGTAGACCAGGGCGATCCCGTAGAGGAAGAAGGCGGACGAGAAGGCGCCGAGCACGAAGTACTTCATGCCCGCTTCCTGGGACTCGACCTTGCGCAGGTGCATGGCGGCGAGCACGTACACGGCCAGGGACAGGATCTCGAGGCCCAGGAACATGACCACGAGGTCGTTGGCCGAGGCCATGATCACCCCGCCGGCAGCCGACAGCATGATGAGGGAGTAGAGCTCGGCCCCCTCCATGCGCTCACGACGCAGGTAGTCATCGGCCAACAGGGCGGCGATGATCACCGACGCGCACAGCAGGACGATGACGAAGACCGAGAAGCCGTCGACCCCGTAGGCCCCCCCCATGGTGGAGAACGGGCCCCGGTCGGCATCGGTCACCCGACCCCACAGCCCGATGGCCCAGCCGGCGGTGACCAGGGCCACCACCACGGTCACCGCGGCGTAGAAGCCGGTGAAGAAGCGCTTGATCAGCGACGAGACGTGCAGGAGCACCATGGCCGGCGCGGCCAGGAGCAGCACGGGCATGACGCCCCACCAGTCGACGGACGGGGTCCGGAGCTGGGGGGTGGTGGTGGCTTGGGCCAGCAGGCTGACTGCGCTCACTCGCCCGCGCCTCCTTCGTGTCCGGCGTCGTCGGTGGCGCCCTGCTGTTCACCCTCTTCGTGCTCGCCGTCCCCGGCTCCGCCGCCCTCGTGGCCGCCCTCCTCGTGGCTCGCGTCGGCGGCCACCTTGGAGAGGTCCTCCGCGCTTCGGCGCTCGGGTTCGGGCGTGTCCGCGGGGTGGAACCCGTCGACGTTGTCCTCGACGTGGGCCAGCAGGCGGTCGATGGAGGGTTCGAGGCGCTCGATGACGGGCTTGGGGTAGACGCCGAGGAAGACGATGGGGATGACGAGGGCCACGATGGCCAGCGTCTCCCGGGGGTTCATGTCCTTGAAGTTCTCGTTCTCCTCACCCTGCGGCGTCCCGTGGAACACCCGCTGGTAGCCCCAGAGCAGGTAGAGGGAAGCGAGGATCACCCCGGTGGCGCTGACCACCGCCCACCAGCGGTGCGATGCGAAGGTGCCGAGGAGGATGAGGAACTCGCCCACGAACCCGTTGAGGCCGGGCAGTCCGATGGAGGACATCATCACCAGGGTGAAGGCCGCCGCCATGATGGGGGCGGACTTCTGCAGGCCCGACAGCTGGGAGATCTCCCGGGTGTGGCGCCGCTCGTAGATCATGCCCACGAGTAGGAACAGCGCCCCCGTCGACAGGCCGTGGTTGACCATCTGCAGCACGGCGCCGGTGAGGGCCTGGCTGTTGAGGGCGAACACGCCGAGGATGATGAAGCCCAGGTGGGCCACCGAGCTGTAGGCCACCAGCCGCTTGAGGTCGTGCTGCATGGTGGCCACGACGGCCCCGTAGACGATGCCCACGGTGGCCAGGGTCAACATGAGCGGGGCGAAGAAGTGCGACGCCTCGGGGAACAGGTACAGGCCGAAGCGCACGAAGCCGTAGGTACCGAGCTTGAGCATCACGCCGGCCAGGATCACCGAACCGGCGGTGGGCGCCTCGGTGTGGGCGTCAGGCAGCCAGGTGTGCAGCGGGAACAGCGGCACCTTGATGGCGAAGGCCAGGGCGAAGGCCAGGAACAGCCAACGGGCCGTGGTGGCGGCGATGGCCTGGGTCTCGGCCAGCTGCACCAGGTCGAAGGTGAGGCCCTGGCCGGTGGCCCGGGCGCTCAGCACCGCGGTGGCGATGATGCCCACCAGCATCACCGCGGAACCGAAGGTCGTGTAGATGAAGAACTTCAGCGCCGCATAGGTCTTGTTGCCGTGGCCCCAGCCGCCGATGAGGAAGTACATCGGGACGAGCACGATCTCGAAGAACACGAAGAAGGCGAAGAGGTCGAGGACGACGAAGACGCCCATGCAACCGGCCTCGAGCAACAGCAACCAGGCGTAGTAGGGCTTGTCGTCGTGCTCGGGCTTGATGGCCAGGATGGCCAGGGGGAACAGGAAGCCGGTCAGCACGACGAGGAAGAGCGAGATGCCGTCGATCCCCAGGTGCCAGCCGATGCCCAGGTCGGCCACCCAGCGCTTGTTCTCGACCCACTGGAAGCCGTCCGAGCCCCGGTCGAAGTTGGCCATGAGCCACACGGTGATGGCCCCGGTGACGATGGCGAACAGCGCCGCCACCTGGCGCACGGTGTCAGGGCGGCGCTTGGAGATCAGGGCCACGGCCAACGCACCGGCGGCGGGCAGCACGATGATCGACGTCAGCAGGGGGAAGGAGGCGGCGTGTTCTCCGGCCTCGGCAGCGAGGAGCGGTGTCATCAGAAGGAGGCCTTCGAGAGCAGCAGGCCGAGCAGGGCCACGGCGCCGATGGCGACGCCCAGCGCATAGGTCCGCACGTATCCGGTCTGGAAGGTGCGCAGGCCACCGGCGGCCATGCGCACCAGGCGGGCGACCCCGTTGACGGCACCGTCGACGACGTGGCGGTCGAACCAGGCGCAGAGCTCGAAGAACCGGCGCCCCGGACCGCCCACGACCTTGGCGTAGGTCTCGTCGACCCACCAGCCGTGGGCGAAGGCGGGCTGCTCGATGGCGGCCCGGTTGCCCACCCCTCGCAGGTAGACCTGCACCGAGATGGCGATGCCCAGCAGCCCACCGGCCACCGCCACCAGGGCCAGGAGCACCTGGGTGATGCCACTCGAGTGCAGCTCCACCTCGTTGCCCAGCATGGAGGGGTGCAGCCAGTTGCCCAGGAAGTGCAGGCTGTGGTTGAACGGCAGGTTGAGGAACCCGGCCACCAGGGCGCCCGCGGCCAGGACGAGCAGGGGCACGACCATCTGCCACGGGCTCTCGTGGGGGTGGAACTCGCGCCGGTGGGTCACGTCGTGGGACAGGTTGGGCTCGATTCCGGCGGGCACGACCGGGGGGTTGCGGAGGTCGACGAGGGTGGGGGTGGGGGTGTTGGCGGCCACGTCGGCCCGGGCCGCGCCGGCCCGCGCCTCGGCCTCGTCCACCGACCCCTCGGCCTCGGCCACCGCGCCGGCGGCGGCCTCGGTCGCCTGGCGGGCCGAGACCAGGGCCGCCTCGGCCTTGGCCAGCGCCGTGGTGGCCTTGTCCAGGTCCTTGGCCGGCTTCTCGAGCTCCTTGAGCGCCTTGTCGGCCGCCTTCTTCTCGTTCTTGTCCGTGGCGGCGTCGACCGCGGCCCGGGCCGTCTCGAGGTCGGCGGCGGACACCGCGGCGCTGGCCGTGGTGGCGGCGTCGACGTCGGCCTGGGCCTTGGCCAGGGCCGCTTCGGCCTTGGCCACCTTCTCCTCGTTCGCCCCCACCTCGGTGCGGGCGGTCTCCACGGCGGCCCGGGCATCGACGACCTGGGCCTCGGTGGCCACGGCCCGGCTCACCCAGGCGTCGTCGATCTCCTCGGGGGTGGGGTCGGCGTAGCGGTAGCGGCCGAAGAAGGTCATGAAGACCTCACGGCTCATGTAGAAGGCGGTGAGGATGGCGGCCACCAACCCGACCAGCCACAGCAGCTTGTTGCTGTCATAGGCGTGGGCGAGGATCTCGTCCTTGGACCAGAAGCCCGAGAACGGGGGCACGCCGGAGATGGCCAGCCAGCCGATGATGAAGGTCCCCGCCGTCAGCGGCAGCAGCTTCATCAACCCGCCGTAGCGGCGCATGTCCTGCTCGTGGTGCATCCCGTGGATGACCGAGCCGGCCCCGAGGAAGAGCAGGGCCTTGAAGAAGGCGTGGGTGAGCATGTGGAAGATGGCGGCCGAGTAGCCGCCCACGCCCACGGCCAGGAACAGGTAGCCGAGCTGGCTGATGGTGGAGTACGCCAGCACCTTCTTGATGTCGTTCTGGGCGATGGCGATCGTCGCCGCGAAGAGCGCCGTCAGCGCACCGACCCAGGCGATGGTCTGCGGTGCCCAGTGGTAGGAGGCGGCCAGCAGGGGGCTGGTGCGGATGAGGAGGTACACGCCGGCGGTGACCATGGTGGCGGCGTGGATGAGGGCGGACACGGGGGTGGGACCGGCCATGGCGTCGGGCAGCCACACGTACAGGGGGATCTGTGCCGACTTGCCCACGGCACCGACGAAGAGCAGCAGGGCCAAGGCGGTGGCCGTGACCGGAGCCAGGCCCGGAGCGGCGGTGAGCAGGTCGGGGTAGCGGATGGACCCCACCGTGGCCACGGCCAGGAACATGGCCAGCATGAACCCGAAGTCACCGATGCGGTTGGTGACGAAGGCCTTCTTGCCGGCGCTGGCGTTGGCCGGGTCGGTGAACCAGAACGAGATCAGCAGGTAGGAGCAGAGTCCCACGCCCTCCCAGCCCACGAAGGTCATGAGCAGGTTGTCGCCCAGGACCAGCAGGAGCATGGAGAACACGAAGAGGTTCAGGTACAGGAAGAACTTCGAGAACTTGGGATCGCCCTTCATGTAGCCGACGGCGTACAGGTGGATCAGGGCGGCGATGCCGGTGATGAACAGCACCATCGTCATGGCCAGGGGATCGACCAGGAAGCCGACGTCGACCGAGAAGTTGCCCACGGGCACCCACTCGAACAGCGACTGCACGAAGAACCGATCGTCCCCGGGGCGGTCGACGAGGCCGATGAAGACGATGACGGCGGCGGCGAAGCTGCCGGCCACGGCCAGCGCGCCCACGTAGCCCGCCGCAGGGTCGCCGAGGCGACGTCCGAGGACGAGGATGACCAGGAAGCCCAGCAGCGGCAGGGCGGGTATCAGCCAGACCAGCTCCAACACGAGCCCGTCACCCCTTCAACATGGCGATGTCGTCGGCGGTGGCTCCCGGCCGGTTGCGCAGGACGGACACGAGGATGGCGAGACCGATGACCACCTCGGCCGCGGCCACCACCATCACGAAGAGCACGACCACCTGGCCCCCGATGTCGTCGAGGGCCCGGGCGAAGGACACGAAGGTCAGGTTCACCGCGTTGAGCATCAGCTCGACGCACATGAACATCACCAGCGGGTTGCGCCGCACCATCAGGCCGACGGCACCGATCGTGAACAGCGCGGCCGCCAGCACCAGGTACCACGTGGTTGTAGGGGTCATCGGAGCCTCAGCTGCTCGACTCGGCGGTGTTCGCAGCGGGCAGATCATGGTCGCGTCGGGGCCGACGGGCCAACACGACGGCCCCGACCACGGCGATGGTGAGCAGGATGGCCGTGGCCTCGAAGGCGAACACGTAGTCGGTGAACAGCACCCGGGCCACCTCGGTGATGTTGGCCGTGGTGCCGTCAGGGGCCCCGCTCACCGACCGCTCACCGGTCACGGAGCCGCCCCGGGCCACCAGGAAGGCGAGCAGCAGGCCCAGGGTGGCGGCCCCGGCCACGATGGCGCCGGGGCGCTGACCACCGATGGGATCGACCCGCAGGTTCTCGGCCTCGTCGACACCGAGCAGCATGATGACGAAGAGGAAGAGCACGACGATGGCGCCGGCGTACACGATGACCTGGACCGCGGCCAGGAACTGGGCGTCCTGGGCCACGAAGAGCACGGCGACGCCGAACAGCGTGCCCACCAGGCTGAGGGCCGAGTGCACCGGGTTGCCCGACAGCACGACACCGAGGGCGCCGCCCAACACGATGATGGCGGCGAGGACGAAGACCACGAGCTCCATCAGTGGTGACCTCCCCCATGACCGGAACCGCTCGTCGAGCCGGACCCGCCCTCGACCGCGGCCGGCGTCGGGGCGACATCGGCGCTCTGGCCCGCTTCGGGCGGGCGCACGCCGTAGCCGAGCTCGCCCGACCACGAGGCCCGACCCTCGTAGTCGGCGTCCCCGGATGGGGCCGTGGCCCGCATCCACGCCGAGGTGTCGAGGTCCTCGCCCTCGCGCCAGTCCTCCCAGGGCAGGTGCTGGGGCTTGCCGTCGTCACCGACCAGCAGTTCGGCCTTGGTGTAGATGGCGTCCTCGCGGTTGGTGAAGCTGAACTCGAACAGCTTGGTCTCGGTGATGGCCTCGGTGGGGCAGGCCTCGACGCACAGGTCGCAGTGGATGCAACGCAGGTAGTTGATCTCGTAGACGAACCCGAAGCGCTCGCCGGGGGAGACGGGGTCCTCGGGGGGGTTGTCCTGACCCCGCACGTAGATGCACTGCGCCGGGCAGACACCGGCGCAGAGCTCGCAACCGATGCACTTCTCCATCCCGTCCTCATAGCGGTTGAGGACGTGGCGGCCGTGGGCCCGCAGCGCCTTCTCCCGCTTGTGGGCGGGGTAGCTGACCGTGTCGATGTCGCCACCGAAGAAGCCCTTGGCGAACTTCTTGCCGGTGATGCCGAAGCCGTCGAGCAGACCCATCAGATCGCCAACTCCCCGTACTCGTCCTCGCCGATGACACCGTCACCGGTTCGGGTCCGTGCCGCGGCACGGAGGGAAAGGACCAGCAGGCCGAAGGCCGCCAGCAGGACCGCGAGGGCGATGACCCAGGCGGCGATGACCTTGCCCGTGCTCCACCCGGAGCTGTTGGCCACGCGGATCGTGCCCAGGAAGAGGAACCAGCCCAGCGAGGCCGGGATCAGTCGCTTCCACCCCAGGTCCATCAGCTGGTCGTAGCGCAGGCGGGGCAGGGTGCCCCGCAGCCACACGAAGATGAAGAGGAAGACCACGAGCTTCAGGAAGAACCACAGGATGGGCCACACGAAGCCGAGGGTGTCGGTGAGGATGGGGCCGGACGGGCCCCCGAAGAACAGGGTCACCATGATGGCCGACATGGTGATCGTGCCCATGAACTCGGCCAGGTAGAACAGGGCGAACCGCACCGAGCTGTACTCGGTGTTGTAGCCGCCGACCAGCTCCTGCTCGGCTTCGGTGAGGTCGAAGGGGGGTCGGTGGGCCTCGGCCGCCCCGGCGATGAGGAAGATGGCCGCGGGCACGAAGCCGGCCACGAACACGTTCCAGTTGGGCACGAAGCCGCCGAAGCCGTCCCCGGCCTGCACCATCACGATGTCGTGGGTGGAGATGGCCCCGCTGACCAGGATCACTGCGGCGATGGACAGGCCCAGGGCCGCCTCGTAGGAGACCATCTGGGCCGAGGCCCGCACCGAGGCCAACAGGGGGTACTTCGAGCCCGAGGACCAGCCGGCCAGCATGATGCCGTACACGGCGATGGCCGACATGGCGATGAAGAACAGGATGCCCACGGGGGGGTCGGCCAGCTGCAGGTAGGTGCGATGGCCGAAGAGCTCGACCGTGCCGTCCCCATCGGAGAAGTTCCCCCCGATGGGGATCAGGGCGAAGATCAGGTAGGCCGGCACCAACATGAGCAGGGGGGCCCGCCGGAACACCCGCCGCTCGGCCTGCTGGGGCAGCAGGTCCTCCTTGAAGAAGAGCTTGGTGCCGTCGGCCAAGGTCTGCAGGATGCCCCACGGTCCGGCCTGGTTGGGACCGATGCGGTGCTGCATGTCCGAGATGATCTTGCGCTCGAACCACACCATCAGCATGACGGCGATGAGGAGGAACACGAAGGCCACCAGGGCCTTCAGCGCCACGATGAGGAAGATCGCCAGGTCGACGTGACCTGCGAGGAGGGGATCGCCCATCAGATCCTGTCCACCCTGATGTCGGTGACGGGGGCGCCTGCGACGAGCAGGCGGTTGAGCTCGATGCCGGGGAGGTTGGCCACGGCCACCGCCGCGCCCCTGGGCACGCCGGTGTCGGCCCGGGCGGCCAACTGCACGTCGGCCCCCGTCGCCACCGACGTCAGACGCACCGGGGCACCCTCGGCCACGCCCAGCCGGGCGAAGTCCTCGGGATGGAGGCGCACCACGGCCTCGGGGGTCAGCCCGGCCAACGACGGCGAGTGGGCGGTGAGGGTGGCGGCGTCGTACATGGTGCGCCGCACGACCAGCCGCAGCGTGGCCGGCTCGGGCGGGGCCACGGTCGGCGCCGTGGTCGTCGGCGCGGTGAGCGACGAGCCCACGGCCAGGGTGCCGTCGCGTCCGGGACGCTCGATGGCGGCGTGGGGGGCGGACACGGTGCGGATCTCGTCCCAGATGCCCTCGAGGGTCTCGAGGCCCAGGTCATGACCGAGGCGACGGGACAGCTCGGCGGCGATCATCCAGTCGGAGCGGGCCGTGCCCGGCGGCGTCACCTTCTGGGCGACGGGGAGGACCCGACCCTCGATGTTGGTGGTGCTGCCCGACACCTCGGCCATGCCCGCGGCGGGGAAGACGATGTGGGCGGCCGAGGACGACGGCGTGAGGAACTGGTCGATGGCGATGACCGTGCCCGCTCCGGCCAGGGCGGCCTCGGCCAGGGCCCGGTCGGGGAAGTCGGCCACGGGATCGGCCCCCAGCAGGACCAGCACCGACAGTCGCCCGTCGGCGGCGGCGGCGAGGACGCCGGCGGTGTCGAGGCCCTTGGCCGCAGGCACCGCGCCCCAGGCGCTGGTGAAGGTGTCGCGGCCGCCGTCGAGGTCGACCCGGCCGGGCAGCAGGCCCGGGGCCAGGCCCATGTCGAGGGCACCGAAGACGTTGGCCCGGCTCAGGGCGCCCAGGAAGCGGGCCTCGGGCAGGGCGGCAGCCAGCGTGGTGGCGGCGGCGGCCACGTCGAGGGGGTCGCTGGTCAGGGCGGGACGACCGAGGATGACGGTGACGGGCCCGTCGCCGATCAGGCCGGCGTGCTCGCCGTCGCCCACCAGGCTGGCGGCCAGGCTGGCCAGCTCGCCGGGCTGACCCAGGAGCGTGGCCGTGGCCAGGTGGGACAAGCCGCTGGGTGAGTGGCCGACCTCGATGAGGCGGGCGTGGTCGTTGACGATGGCGTGGCGCAGGCGCAGGTAGAGCGCGCCGAGCCGCTCCTTGGGGTCGGGCCCCATGACGATGATGGTGCCACCCGGGGTGCAGGCGTCGTTGATGGTGGCCCGGGGCAGACCGAGCACGAGCTCGGCGGGCAGGCCGTCACCGAGCTGGGCATCGACGTTGTCCGTGCCGATGACGCCCTTGAGCAGACGGGCCCAGGCGTACTGGCTCTCGTTGGTCAGCCGGGCTCCGCCGATGACCCCGATGGTGGTGGGGCCGCCGTCATCGAGGGCCGAGCTGATGGCGGCCGCGGCCTGGGCCAGGGCCTGGGACCACTGGCCCTGCTCGAGCTGGCCGCCCCGGCGGACGAGGGGGGAACCGAGGCGGTCCTCGCTGTTGACGGCCTCGAAGCCGAAGCGGCCCCGGTCGCACAGCCAGCCCCAGTTGGTGGCGTCGTTGTCCACGCCCATGTACCGCAGCACCCGGTTGCGGGACGACTGCACGGTGATGGAACAGCCCACGGCGCAGCCCTGGCAGGTGGACTCGACCTCTTCGAGGTCCCAGGGGCGGGCCCGGAAGCGGTAGGGCTTGGCCGTCAACGCCCCCACCGGGCAGATCTCCACGGTGTTTCCCGAGAAGTACGAGCTGAAGGGGAGGTCGGGGAAGGTGTTGACCTGCGTCGACGCCCCCCGGCCGATGAAGTGGATGAGGGGGTCGCCGGCGACGTCCTTGGCGAAGCGCGTGCAGCGGTCGCACAGGATGCAGCGCTCACGGTCGAGCAAGACGAGGTCGGAGATGGGGATGGGCTTGCGGTAGTGCCGCTTCTCCTCGACGAAACGGCTCTCCCCGGGCCCGTAGGCGAGCGTCTGGTCCTGCAGGGGGCACTCGCCGCCCTTGTCGCAGACCGGGCAGTCGAGGGGGTGGTTGATGAGCAGGAACTCGAGGATCCCTTCCTGCGCCTTCTTGGTGCGCTCGGACAGGGTGTCGACCTTCATGCCCTCGGCCACGGTGAGCATGCACGAGGGCTGCAGGGCGGGGCCGCGGCCGGTGTCGACCTCGACCAGGCACATGCGGCACATGCCCACGGGGGCCATGCGGGGGTGATAGCAGAACCGGGGGATGTAGACGCCGTGGCGTTCGGCGGCGGCGATGAGCAGCTCACCGGGCTTGGCGAGCAGTTCCTTGCCGTCGATGGTGACGGGCACGCCGGGCGGCGCCTCGGGGGCGGCGTCGGGGCTGGCCTCAGGCATGGGTGGCAGCCTCCAGGGGGGATCCGCCCACCGACAGCGAGGTCACGGGGATGGAGCGGCGGCGGGTGATCTTGGCCTCGAACTCGTGGCGGAAGCGACGCACCGTGGACACGATGGGGGCGACGGCGGAGGGGCCGAGGGGGCAGATGGTGGTCTGCTTCGGCGGGAAGGGCACCGCCGCCAGGCCCTCGGCCTCGAAGGAGGCGGCCGGATAGGGCCCGGGGCTGATGTTGTCGCCGATGTCCATCAGGGCGTCGATGTCCTCGGGCCGACCCTGGCCGTCGAGGATGCGGCGCAGGATGGTCTCGAGCCACGACGTGCCCTCACGGCACGGGGTGCACTTGCCGCAGGACTCACCGGCGAAGAAGCGCACGATGCGCAGGCAGGCGGCCACGGCGTCCACGGTGTCGTCCATGATCACGATGGCGCCCGAGCCGAGCATGGAGCCGGCCGCACCCACGGGACGGGCCTCGAGGGGGAGGTCGACGTGCTCGGGGAAGAACCACGGGGCCGATCCGCCGCCGGGGATGAACATCTTCAGCTCGCGCCCGCCGCGGATGCCCTGGCAGAACTCGTCGTCGTAGATGAGGTCCCGGAAGGTGGTGATGCCCTGCTGGACCTCGTAGATCCCCGGCCGGTTCACGTGGCCGGAGATGGCGAAGAGCCGGGTGCCGGGCGAGGTCTCCGAGCCGTACTGCTTGTAGGCGTCGACCCCGTTGTTGATCAGCCAGGGCAGGTTGGACAGCGTCTCGATGTTGTTGACGATGGTGGGCTGTCCGTAGAGGCCGATGGCGGCGGGGAAGTACGGCGGCTTGAGCCGGGGCATGCCCCGGTTGCCCTCCAGGGACTCGATGAGCGCGGTCTCCTCGCCCACGATGTAGGCACCCGCCCCCCAATGGAGGCAGATGTCGACGCTGAAGTTCGAGCCCAGGATGTCCTTGCCGATGAAGCCGGCGGCGTAGGCCTCGTTGAGGGCGCCGGCGATGCGCTCCTGGGCCAGGGCCATCTCGCCCCGCACGTAGAGGAAGCACTGCGACAGCCCCGCGGCGTAGCAGGCGATGATGCAGCCCTCGATGAGCTGGTGGGGCTCGCGCTCCATGAGGGGACGGTCCTTGTAGGTGCCCACCTCGGACTCGTCACCGTTGACCACCAGGTAGCGGGGGAACTTGCCCGGCGGGGTGAAGCCCCACTTGATGCCGGCGGGGAACCCCGCGCCACCGCGACCCAGCAGGGTCGCCCTCTTGACCAGGTCGTGGAGCTCGGTGGGCGTCGAGGTGAGTGCCTTGCGCAGGGCCACATAGCCACCGGCATCGCGGTAGCTGTCCAGGGTGTGGCTGTTGGGATCGTCCCAACGGCTGCTCAGCAGCTTGACGACGGGCGGTGCCATCAGCTCCCTCCCGTCGTGTTCGCGGCCGGCTCGGGGGGCGAGAGCCAGGCCGGCTCGATGTTGCGGTTCGGTAGGGCGTTGCCGGCCCGGGTGTCGGCGGGGATGTGCTGCCGGATGCGGGCCAGGGTGCCATGGGGCGGGATGTCGCCGGTGTCCCCGCTCTTCGTCGGCACCGTCGTGCGCCCCGTCGCCCGCAGGTCGGCCACGATCTGGTCGACCTCGTCGTGGGTCACCCGGTGGAAGTACCGGTAGTTGACCTGCAGGCACGGTGCCTCGGTGCACGCGGCCTGGCACTCGGCACCCTCGAGGGTGAACACCCCGTCGGCCGTGGTCTGGCCGGGGTGGATGCCCAGGGTGTGGGCGGCGTGCTCGAGCAGTTCGTCGGCGCCCAGCAACATGCACGGCAGCTGGGTGCAGATGTTGACCAGGTACCGGCCCACGGGCTCGAGCTTGAGCATCTCGTAGAAGCTGGCCGTGCCCAGGACCTCGGCCGACTCGACGCCCACCAGCTCGGCGATGTGGGTCATGGCCTCGGGGGTCAGCCAGCCGTCCTGTTCCTGGGCCAGGTGGCACAGGGGGATCACGGCCGACTTGGGCACGGGGTAGCGGGAGATGATCTCCAGCGCCGTGGCCAGGGTGTCGGGAGCGAATCGGGCCATGTCAGAACGTTCCTCGGCCGGCGACGGGGGGCAGGCTGCTCATCGATCGGCTGCTCATCTGTCCACTGCTCATCGATCGACGTCGCCCATGATCGGGTCGACCGAGGAGATGACGGCCACGGTGTCGGCGATGAGCCCGTCCGCCATCATGTGGGGCAGGCACTGCAGGTTGTAGAAGCTTGGCGCCCGGATATGCATGCGGTAGGGCTTGGACGAGCCGTCGGACACCATGTAGCAGCCCGTCTCCCCCCTGGGGCCCTCGACCGCCACGTAGACCTCGCCCTCGGGCACCTTGTAACCCTCGGTGAAGATCTTGAAGTGGTGGATCAGGGCCTCCATCGACTCATCGATGCGGGCCCGGGGCGGGGGGGTGACCTTCTTGTCCTGGACCCGGTAGTCCCCCTTGGGCATGCGCTCGACGCACTGGCGCACGATGCGCATGGACTGGCGGATCTCCTCCAGGCGGATGGCGTAGCGATCGAAGCAGTCGCCGAAGGTACCCACGACGACGTCGAAGTCGACCTCGTCGTAGGCCAGGTAGGGCTCGTCCCGCCGCAGGTCCCAGTCGTAGCCGGTGGAGCGCAGGATGGGGCCGGTGGCGCTGAGGTCGATGGCCTCCTCGGCGGTGATCACACCCACGCCCTGGAGCCGCTCACGCCAGATGGGCTGTCCGGTGAGCAGGACCTCGTACTCCTCGAGGTGGCCGGGCAGGGCATCGAGGAAGGAGAGGATGTCGTGCTGCCAGCCATCGGGCAGGTCCGCAGCCACACCGCCGGGGCGGATGTAGTTGTGGTTCATGCGCAAGCCGGTGATCTTCTCGAGGATGCGCAGGCACACCTCGCGGTCGCGCCAGCCGTAGAGCATCATGCCCACGGCGCCCATGTCCATGCCGTTGGTGGCCTGGAAGAGCAGGTGGGAGGCGATGCGGTTGAGCTCGCACATCATCATGCGGATCCACGTCGCCCGCGCCGGCACCTCGACGCCGAGGAGCTTCTCGGTGGCCAGGGAGAACACCAGCTCGTTGAAGAGCGGCGCGGCGTAGTCCATGCGGGTGACGTTGGTCGGGCCCTGGAGGTAGGTGAGGTTCTCACCCGTCTTCTCCATGCCCGTGTGCAGGTAGCCGATGATGGGCTTGGAGCGGACGATCTGCTCGCCGCGCATCTCGAGCATGAGCCGGAGCACCCCGTGGGTCGAGGGGTGCTGGGGGCCCATGTTGATGAGCATCGTCTCGTCGTCTTCGCCGACGAGGTGCCCACCGGTCTCGGCGGCGGCGACCTCGGACATGCGCAGGACGGCGCGACCGCTGCGTAGGCGCGCCGCGTAGTCGACGTGCCCTTCGTTGCTCTGGAGGATGGCCATTGCGGAACCCCGACGATCTGTCAGCGGGCCGAGGGAGCGCCCTTGAACTGCACGGGGATCCTGCCGACGGCATGGTCCTTGCGCAGCGGGTGACCCTGCCACGATTCGGGCATCAGGATGCGGGTCATGTCCGGGTGCTCGTCGAAGACGATCCCGAACATGTCGAAGACCTCGCGCTCGGGGTTCTCGACCCCGACGTAGAGGGACCACAGCGACGGGCAGCGGGGGTCATCGGCCGGCACCTGGACCCGCAACCGCACCCGGGACCGCTCGCGGTGGTTGATCAGGTTGGCCACGACCTCGTAGCGCTCGGCGTCGATGCCCGCGGGCAGCTCGCGCCGACCTTCGTGCGTCAGGTAGTCCGCCGCGGTGAGGTCGATGCACATGAGGTAGCCATCGGCCTTCAACCTGGTCACGAGGTCGAGGTAGACGTCGCGCGACGGGTGCAGCACCAGTTGGCCCCGCAACCGCTCGGCGGGAACGCCGTAGCGCGTCGAGATGACCTCGAGCTCGGCGGGCCCGGCGGGTTCCACCTCAGCTGACCCCGCCGCGTCCTCCGTGGTGCCGGGGTCGCTCATCGCCGGGATCCGAGGACCACGGGCGAGGAGCCCTGGCCGTCGCGCTGCTCGATGTGGATCTGAGCGCCACGGCCCGTCTGGCTGCGACGCTCGACGACCTCGCCGCTGAGGATCATGGCCCGCAGCGTCACGATGGAGTGCAGCAACGTCTCGGGGCCCGGAGGACAACCCGGGGTGTAGACGTCCACGGGAACGATCTCGTCGACGCCCTGGACCAGGGCGTAGTTGTTGAACATGCCACCGCTGGAGGCACACACGCCCATCGATATCACCCACTTGGGTTCCATCATCTGGTCGTAGACCTGGCGGAGCACGGGGGCCATCTTCTGCGAGACCCGGCCGGCCACGATCATGAGGTCGGCCTGGCGGGGGGAACCCCGGAAGACCTCCATGCCGAAGCGGGCCAGGTCGTAGTGGGCGCCGCCGGCGGCCATCATCTCGATGGCGCAGCAGGCCAGGCCGAACTGCGCCGGCCACAGGCTGCGGGAGCGCGACCAGTTGACCAGGGGGGCGACGATGTCGCCCAGCTTGGTCACGATCACGTTCTCGCGGATGGCCTCGATGCCCGGGCTGATGCCCCAGTGGTCGTAGTTGACCTTGGCTGCCGGGGGGGTCGGAGCGGCGCCGGGCTGGGGGGCGCTGATGTCGGGCGTGCCGCGCTTGGCCATGTCAGTGCGCTCCCACTTCGGCGGCGTGGTGCCCGGCGCCGTCGTCGCCGTCGCCCGACCCGCCTCGGATCGTCTCGGGATCGCGGGCCTCGGCCGCGGCCAGCACACGGCGCTCGTCCGACGAATAGCGCCCCGTCGTGCCCACCCGGCGCACCGTGGTGCGCGTGGTGCGCTCGGGCGCCACCATGTCGAGCGTGGCCACACGCCGAACGGGACCCCACTCGAGGGCACCCTTGGACAGCAGGTAGAGGAAGGACTCGAACACCGACGCCGAGAAGACCACGATGGTGAGCAGGCCGAACAGGCCCAGCTCGTCGTGGATCATGGCCCACGGGTAGATGAAGATGATCTCGATGTCGAACACGATGAAGATCATCGCGATCAGGTAGAAGCGCACCGGGAAGCGCTGTGGCGGCGCCTTGCCGGGGACGATGCCCGACTCGTAGGGCCCGAGCTTGGCCATGGTCACCCGGCGAGGACCGAGCAGCTTGGACGCCATGAAGCTGAGGGTGCCGAACAGGGTGGCCAGCACGAGCAGCACGATGATCGGCAGGTACTGGCCCACGACGTCAGCTCCCGGTCACGGTGGTGCCGTAGACGGGCACCAGGGCGGCGCGGTTGGCCGTCTCCCGCTTGTCACGTCGGTGCAGCATGGAGGCGAACAGGGCGAACAGGATGGTGGACCCGAGGGTCACCATGGCCGGCGGGAAGCGGACCGAACCCAGGTCGCGCACGAGGATGATGGTCAGCACGGGCTGGTTCTGGTCGACGACCCGCAGGGGCGGGGCCTGGCCGGGCCGGCTGATGAGGGTCCGCTGCTCGACGGGCTGGACCATGATCGTGGCGTAGTGCGGTGGGTGCCGCGGCGTCACGAAGATGCCCCGGAGCTTGCCCTTCACACGGTCGACCATGGAGTTGCTGGCCCGCCGCTCCTTACCGCCGACCTCGAAGGCGGCCACCGGCAGGTACTCCTGAGACGAGGCGAACTCGTTCTCGCTGACCAGGAAGGCGTCGACGGTGGCCTGGGCCTCGCCACGCTTGGCGTTGGAGAGGAGCATCTCCTTCCAGCCACCGACCTCGACGGGGACGCCACGCTCCTCGGCGGCGACGGCCAAGGCCTGCAGGCTCTCGTCCTCGGTGGCCAACTGCTGGTCCAGCGCCACCCCCAGGTCTCGGGCCTTGGGGAACGAGGCCAGGGCCAGATCACCCCGGTTCACCTCGGAGACGTTCCACGCCGGCGGGGTGCCCCTGAGACCGATCCCGTAGATCCACCAGATGATGCCCATGATCATCATCCAGCCGAAGAGGCCGGTGAGGGCGATGAGCAGACCGGTGCGGGCCCCGCTGTTGGTGGCCAGCACCAGGTAGACGGAACCCATGAGGACGGCCACGGCCACGATGACGGTGAGCCAGCCTCGGATGAACGGGTCGTAGGAGATCCCGTCGATGGTGATGAAGCCCCAGAGACCCATCGGTTACTGCGCCTCCTCGGCGGTCGGGTCGGTGGGGACGAACTGCGAGCCGTTGAGCGTCTTCACGTAGTCGACCACCGCGGCGAGCTGCTCGGGGGTGTACACCTCGCCGAAGGCGGGCATCTGGTTGCTCTTGCACTGGGACTGGATCCCGTACACCAACCCCTCCTTGCACCCGTCGGTGAGGAAGGCCTCGAACTGCTCGTCGGTAGCGAACTTGGACCCGACGTTCCACAGCTTGGGACCGAACGCCCCGCCACCGACGGGACCGGGGGCCCCGAAGGACCAGCCCGCGGTGTGGCAGCGGGCGCAGCCGTAGGCGCCCGAAGACGTCTGCAGGTGGAACAGGGCCTCACCCTCGCTCAGGGTGATGCCGTTGGCGGCGTACGTCTCCTGCATCTCGGTCACGCCGGCGGCCACCGCTTCCTTGGCCGCTTCCGGGGTGATCTGGATGGACCCCAGGTAGTCGATGATGTTCTTGATCTGCTGCGAGGTCATGGCGCCGCCGCCGACGGTGGACCACGGCTGCATGGGCGAGAACGACCGACCGTGGTCGAGCACGTAGGTGACCGCGTCGCGGCTGTAGCGCAGCAGCACGTTGTTCAACGACGGTGCCACCCAGGTGCGGTTGGCGATGAACTTGCCTGTGGCCTCATCGGTCTGCACGAAGGCGGCGACACCGCCGACGGCACCGGCGGCGTGGCACGAGGCGCAGTTCGTCTCGAACGTGGCCTCACCACGGGTCTCGAACTTCTTCTCGAAGGCGGCGACCTGACCCTCCTGGCGACCGGGCTCGGCCAGCCAGTACAGCGGTAGGCCGATGGCCACGACGCCCAGGAGCACCAGGGACATGGTCAGGAAGCGGTCGAGGCGGGGACCTTCGAGGCCCTCGTCGTCGTAGTAGGGCTTGCGGTTGGGGGCGAGCTCGATCTCGTTGCCGACCTCGGCCCGTGCCCGCCGCAGGTTGACGGCGATGTAGATGACGAAGGCCAGGATGAGGAGGGGGGCCAGGGCCAGGCCCACGTTCCTCTGCACTGATGCCAGCAGCAGGTTCACGCCGAGTGTCCCCCCTGGCCGATGCAGTGCGGCCCTTCCGCTTCCTGGCCGGTGGTGTTGGTGCCGATGGGCGGACCCTGCGACAGCGCTCCGGTGTCCACCACGTAGTTGCCGGCTCCGTCCAGGCTGGAGGCGAAGCGGTCCATGCCCCGGGGGGCGGGTCCGCCACGCTTCTCACCGACGCGGTTGTACTGCGACCCGTGGCACGGGCACTCGAACCACTGCGAGGTGGCGCAGGACGGCACCCGGCAGCCGAGGTGGGGGCAGGTCTGCCACAGGGCGACCAGGCCGGCCTCCTCCATGCCGTTGAGCACGGGGTCCGAGTAGATGGCCTTGGCCTTGTCGAGGCCGGCGGCCGGGTACTCGGTGACCCACATGCGGCCCTCGGGCACGTAGAGGAAGCCGTCGCCGTCGCGGACCCGGGCCCTGACGTCGTCGACGTTGCCCACGGTGATCTTGGCGCCGAAGCCGCCCTTGGGCGTGGGCCACAGGAAGGCGATGCAGGCGGCGCCGAAGCCGGAGATGCTGAACACCATGAAGCCGACGATGGAACGGTTCAGGAACTGGCGCCGGGTGACGCCGAGCGTCTCGGGGTCCGGCGGCACGTAGGCCACCGGAGCCGTCGAGGTGACGGGCTCGAGCGAACCGGCGTCGATGCGCTCGAGGGCGACCGACCGCTCGTAGCTCCGACCGCGGAGCCCGGCCCCCACGGCCACGGGCTCGGGCAGGGGGGCGCCGGCGTTGTCACGTCGGCGCGTCTCCCGGGAGAGGGCACCGACCGCCTCTCCCGTGTCGCGCCGGCGGCTGGCGGCGAAGGCCAGCACAGCCACGAGCACCACTGCGGCGGCGATGGCGATGGCGATGATCATCGTGCGCTCTGCTTCCGTGTCACAGATCGAAGTACAGGCCGCTGGTCCAGGGGAACACGAAGTTGAACCCGGGCCCTCGGAAGAACGAGCCGATGATGACGAGCACCGACCAGAACATGAGGTGGATCGTCATCAGCGAGACCGCGAACTTGCGGTCCTCAGGTTTGTTCGACGGGTTGCGGTCGATGTATGGGGCCAGGATCAACATGAACAGGCCCATGCCCGGGATGGTGACGCCCGCCACCATGGGGTGGAACATGGTCAGCAGCTCCTGGAGGCCCAGGAAGTACCACGGCGCCTTGGACGGGTTCGGCGTCTGGTTGGCGTTGGCCATCTGCAGCAGGGGGGCGTTGACGAAGATGGAGAACACGAACGTGAAGGCCGTGATCACCAGGGCGGCGACGAACTCGGCCACCAGCAGGTGGGGCCAGGTGTGGACCTTGTCCTGAGGCGTCGCCTTGACGTCCTGGATGGACCCGGACTTGACCACCGTGAGCAGGCGCTGGGTGTGCCCGCCCGGTCCCGAGGCCACAGGACGGGGATCGGCCGTGGCCACCGCTCCCCCGCCCGCCGTGGCCACCGCGGTCATGCCCGCGTTCTGGGCTGCGGTGCGGTTGCGGTCGAAGAGGTGGTCGGGGATCCGATCGCCTCCGCCACCGGCGCCCGCCGCCGGCCCGGGGCTGGCCGCGGCAGCCGGTGCCGCCGCCGCGGGTGCTTGGGCGGCAGCGGCCGGAGCGGCAGCGGCGTCACCGCCGGCCGCCTTGGCCTGGGCCTTGCGCTTGGCCTCCTCGGCCCGCTTCCTGAGGTGCTCAGGGATCTCGGTCATCGTCCGTCTCTCTCGTACCCCGACCCGGCTCCGGCTCTACGACTGGCAGCAACGCTTTGGGGCGTGCGACCAGGGGTGCTCACAGCGGCCCCGAGATGCCGCCGTCCTTCCGGACCCTCCAGAAGTGGATGGCCATGAAGATGACGATGACGAAGGGCAGCATCAACACGTGCAGTACGTACCACCGCAGGAGGGTGTCCGTACCGATCTCGAGGCCACCCAGCAGCACGAAGCGGACCTGGCTGCCGAACACGGGGGTGTAGCCCATCATGTTCGTGCCCACGGTCACGGCCCACAGGGCCAGCTGGTCCCAGGGCAGCAGGTAGCCGGTGAAGGAGAGGAGCAGGGTCAGCATCAGCAGCACGACGCCGATGACCCAGTTGAACTCCCGAGGGGGCTTGTAGGCCCCGTGGTAGAAGACGCGGGCCATGTGCAGGAAGACGGACAGCACCATCAGGTGGGCCGCCCATCGATGCATGTTCCGCACGAGCAGGCCGAAGGTGACCGCCGTCTGCAGGGAGTAGATGTCGTCCCAGGCCTGCGCCGCGGTCGGCCGGTAGAAGAACATCAGGAAGATGCCCGTCACCGTGAGCAGGATGAACAGGAAGAAGCTCAGCCCACCCAGGCACAGCGTGTAGCTGACCTTGACGGCGTGCCGCTTCACCTTCACCGGGTGGAGGTGGTAGAGCACGCTGTTCATGATCACGTAGGAACGGTTCCGGGGACTGTCGCTGTAGCCCTTCCGGAAGATCGATCCAGGACGGAAGATCGAGTTCCAGGCCTGGCTGTCCTGAACCTTCGCCGTGATCTCGCCGACCTTCTCGGTCAGTTGCTGGCTTGGTTTTGGCGCCGTCTTGGCCACCGGGGCTCTCCTCTTGCTGGTGTGGCCGGTCGCTCGGAGCGGGCCGGCCCCGCCAATCGGTCGGGGTGCTCCCCCGTCCCGACGGGGAGGTGGGAGGCATCCGGTGCTGACATTACGTAGGGGACGGGGGTGGGGGCGAGTCGACCCGCCCCGGTCCGATCACCCTTCACCCCAGGCGCATGCCGTACGCGTAGCCGTGGGTGTTGGTGCGCTGGTGGGCGTCACCGGTCGGGGAGGGATCGAGCAGCTTGCCCAGGATGATCACGCCGGTGGGGCAGCGGTCGACGCAGAGGGCGCAGCGCGTGCACACGTCGTCGTCGATCGTGAAGATCACGTGGTCCGAGGGGTCGATCCCCGGCTGCTCGACGTCGTAGGCATCGGCCACGGCGTCGGGCGACACCATGAAGATGCACTTCCACGGGCAGATGTCGACGCAGCCTTCGCACATGATGCACTCGGACTGGTCGATGTGGATGAACTGCTTGGGCTTGACCGCCTGGGACAGCCAGGCCGCGTCGACCTCGTAGAGCACGTAGTCGTCGCGGAACTCCGGCATGGGCGGGTTCGCATCGGTGCGGGCCATGGCCTGTCGCCTCCTTCCCGATCCCGGCCGTCAGGCCTTGACCAGCGGACGGCCGTAACGGGAGGGCACGACGTCGGTGCTCGGCTTCCGCTTGCCCCGGTTCTGCCACACCATCCACAGGACCACGGCGCCGGCCAGGATCACGCCGTAGATGCCGACGACGATGACGTCGCGGACGATCAGGTAGTTGACATCGAAGGGCAGCAGGTTGTCGACGATGTTGCCCGGCCCGTACAGGCCCTTGTCCTTGCGCCAGTTGAGCTCGTTGTCGGCCCAGGTCAGCCACTGGTGGGGGACGACGCCGTACCACCAGAACATGAGGAAGAACGCCCACACCGAGGCCACCATGGCCTGGCCCCAGGTCAGCGGAGCGCCGACGGGTCGTCGGCGAAGGGCCAGCCGGAAGGGGATGGCCAGGGCCACGGACCCGATCAAGATGGACAAAACGAACGCGACCACGTACGTGAACCTCCGGAGAGCCGGCGCCCTCAACTCGTGAACGCAAGCACGATCGTACCCCGGGCCATGGGCCTGGTCCGTGGTGCGGGCCGGGCGAACCGGCCCGGCGACGGCCACGGTCTACCAGACGCCGATCGGACCCTCCCAACCACCCGCAGCGGGCCCGATGGCGGTGACCGGAGCAGGTCTGGGTATGGATCTGAGGTGCTAGAGCTTTGCCGGAGCGCTCTGCGGCCTGCGAAGATCGCAGTGCGCCCCCGGGCCGCACGTACGACACCGATACCACCGCCCCACCCGGCAGCCGAGCGGGCGACCCGGATCGGGAAAGGACCTCCGTGACCGAGATCCCCGACCACCTCCTCCAGCGCACACGTTCGCGTCGCCAGGCCTTGGGCCTGCCCGTGGGCGACGCCGGCGCGGGGGATGCCGCGGGAGCGCCGCCCGCGCCTGCGGCCGGGGCTGCCGTGCCGGCCACCGTGGCCGCCGGCGGTCCGGCACTCCCCCGGGGCCCGGTGGCCCCCGCGGGCCGGGCCGCGGCCACGCCGCCCCCGCCCAAGCCCCCGCCCCACTACGTGGAGGCCTACCGCAAGCGCCGCAAGATCCCGGTGTGGGCCATGCCCGCGGTGCTGGCCCTGCCGCTGTGGGCCGTGCTCTACGCCGGCACCCTCACCGCGCCCCCCTCCAACGAGGTCACGCTGCTGGCCGAGGGGACGGCCACGTACAGCAACTGCTCGGCCTGCCACGGGGCCACCGGCGGCGGCGGGGCCGGGCCCCAGCTGTCCGACGGTGCCGTGCTGGGTACTTTTCCCGACCCCGTGGACCAGGTCAAGTGGATCATCACCGGCTCGGCCGGCGCCGAGGGCGGCGTCTACGGCGTCAACAACAAGCCGTCGGTCGGCGGCATGCCCGCCTTCGGCGGCACGCTGACGCTGGAACAGATCGTCTCGGTCGTCATGCACGAGCGCATCGACCTGTCCGGCGAGGTGCTGGCCGACGTGGCCGAGCAGTGGGGTGACCTGGGCCGGCTGATCGAGGATCCTGCCGTGGCCGACGCCGGCGCCACCCTCCCCGAGGAGGAGGTGACCGCCATCCTGGCCCGCATGGGTGAGGAGAACGGCCTCACCATCGGGGCCGGCGAGTGACCGGTCCCCGATCCGGCGCCCGTGGCTGACGACGTCGAGCGGCACCGCGAGGTGCTGGTCGTGGGCGCCGGACCCGCCGGCGCCTCCACCGCCTACTGGTTGGCCCGTGCTGGCCACGACGTCCTCGCCGTGGAGAAGAAGACCTTCCCCCGCGACAAGACCTGCGGTGACGGCCTCACCCCCCGGGCCGTGCACGAGCTGCTGGAGATGGGGTTGGGCCCCGCCCTCGAGCCCTACCACCGCTACGACGGGCTGCGGGCCATGGCCCACGGCATCACCCTCGAGCTGACCTGGCCCCGACACCCCGTCTACCCCAGCCACGGCTACGTGGTGAAGCGCCGTGACCTCGACCAGCTCGTGGCCGAGAACGCCGAGGCCGCAGGAGCCGAGCTCCGCCAGGGCACCGAGGCGGCCGCCCCCCTGCTCGAAGGCGGCAGGGTCGTCGGGGCCGTGCTCAAGGAGAAGGCCACCGGGCGCACCTACGAGGTGCGCGCCGACCACGTCGTGCTCGGCGAAGGCGCCAACACGACCATGGGCCGACAGATCGGCACCAAGCGGGACCGGGCGTATCCCATGGGCATGGCCGTGCGGGGCTACTACGCCTCGCCGCTGCACGCCGACCCGTGGATCGAGAGCTGCCTGGACCTGCGGGACGCCGACGGCAACGCCCTGCCCGGTTACGGCTGGGTGTTCCCCGTGGGCGACGGCACCATCAACATCGGCGTCGGTCTGCTGTCCACGTTCAAGCACTACCGGGACATCAACACCAGCAAGCTGCTCGATGCCTACGTGGCCACGGCACCGGCCCACTGGGGGCTCGAGCCCGACGGCCTGCAGGGCCGGCCCACCGGCGGTCGCCTGCCCATGGGTGGCTCGGTCGGTCCCAAGGCGGGCCCGGGCTGGCTGGTGGTGGGCGACTCCGCCGGCACGGTGAACCCCTTCAACGGCGAGGGCATCGACTACGCCTACGAGACCGGTCGCATGGCCGCCGACGTGCTCCACGAGGCCCTGGTCGACCGCAGCCCCCTGGCCGTGTACCAGTACCCGGCCCGTCTCGATGCCGAGTACGGCCTGTACTTCCGGGTGGCCCGCACCTTCGCCCAGGTCATCGGTCGGCCGGCCCTCATGCGGGAGCTGACGCGGGTGGGCATGCACTCGCACTCGCTGATGGAGTGGGTGCTGCGCATCATGGCCAACCTGTTGCGTCCCGACGAGACCGGTCCCGCCGAGGCCGCCTACCGTGCCGCGGCCCTGCTGGCCCGGATCGTGCCCGAACGTCGGGCGTCCTGAACCCGGCGCCACCTGGTCTGGGGGTGGCGGTGTGAGCGCCGCAAGGCACGACCCGATGCACGAGAGATCGCTGGTCCCGGGCCGAACCCTCGACCTCCAGTTGACGTTGGGGTGGCTGCGTCGTGGCCCCGGTGATCCCACGACCAGGCTGGCCGGTGGCCACGTGTGGCGGGCCACCCGCACCCCGGAAGGGGCCGGCACCACCCACCTGGTCGTGGAGGGCGGCGTGCTGCGGGCTCGGGCCTGGGGCCCGGGGGCGGGGTGGGTGCTCGACCACCTGGGCGACCTGGTCGGTGAGCAGGACGACGACGGCGCCCTGGCCACCGCCGTGGCCGCCGCCGAGCCCGGGCCCGCCAGCCGGTTGATCGGCCAGCTGCACCGACGCTTCCCCGGGCTGCGCCTGCCCCGCACCCTGGCCGTCACCGAGCTGCTCGTGCCCATCGTGCTCGAGCAGAAGGTCACGGGCAACGAGGCCCACCGCAGCTACCGCCAGCTCGTCCAGGCCCGGGGAGAGCCGGCACCCGGGGGCGCCGAACGGCCCGACGGCCTGATGGTGCCACCCGACCCCGCGACCCTGGCCGCGCTCCCCTACTGGGCGCTGCACCCCTATGGCATCGAGCGCAAGCGGGCCGACACCCTGCGGCGGGTGTGCTCGGCGGCATCCCGCCTCGACGCCCTGGCCCACGCCACCGACCTGCACCCCGAGGAGGCCCGTCGTCGCCTGGCCCTCGTGCCCGGCATCGGGGCGTGGACGGCCGCCGAGGTGGCGCTGGTGGCCCTGGGCGACGCCGACGCGGTGAGCGTGGGTGACTACCACCTGTCCAACCAGGTGAACTGGGCCCTGGCGGGCCGGGCCCGGGGCGACGACGCGTCCATGCTCGCCCTGTTGGAGCCCTACCGGGGGCAACGGGGACGGGTGATCCGCCTCATCGAAGCCGCCGGCATCGTCGCCCCCCGCTACGGGCCCCGCCGGCCCGTCCGCTCGTTCCGACGCCGCTGAGCAGGCAGCTCCGAGGACAGCTCGACGGACGGCCTCCTGGAGACGGGGACGAGATCAGGAGGCGCGGTGCAGGCGACGGATGGAGCCGTCGCCGTTGCCACCCACCAAGACCCCACCCTCACCATCGGCGGCCACGGGAGCGAAGGCGTGCACCAACCGGGCGTCGGCCACGGGCGAGCCCAGGGGGGCATCGGCGACGAGCACGTCGACCCGGCTCGAGGCCACGTCGAAGGCCACCACGGTCCGCGGGGCGGCGCAGGCCACGACGACGACACCACCGACACCACCGGAGGCACGGACACCACCGTCGACCCAGGTCACGCCCTGGCCGTCGGCCAGCTGGGGGACCAGGGCCACCTGGGCACCGTCGCGCAGGCCCAGGAGACCATCGGCTGTGGTCACCCAGGTGGTGCCGTCGGAAGCCACGGCCACGTCCTGGGGCGCTCGCAGGCCGGACGCGACCACGGCCACGGTGCCGTCCCGCTCGATGCGCAGCAGTCGACCGGCACCGCGCTCGACGACCAGGGCGGCGTCGGAGGACACGGCGCACAGGCCACCGGGCTCGTCGAGCCGACCGGCGACCACCTCGGGCCGGCTGTCCTCGGTGCAGGACAGCACCTGGCCCCGGGCCCCGCTGAACCACCAGGTGTCGCCGACCACGGCCACGGCCGTGACCAGGGTGGGCAGGTCGGTGATGAGCAGGTGGGTTCGACGGACGCCGGCGGCGGAGACCACGGCCACGGACAGGCCGTCGGCCACCAGCACCTGGCCGCCGTCCAACGGCGCCAGGCCGAACGGCCCCACCAGACCGGACGGGGACAGGACCCGCTCGGCCCCCCCGGTCACCTCGGCCACCCGGCCGTCGGTGAAGTGGGACACGTAGAGGCGGTCGTCGGGCCCGAGAGCCAGGTTGTCGATGCCCCGGGCCACCCGGGCCACCACCTCACGGTGGCCGCTGGCCAGGTCGATGCGCAGGACGTGGCCGGTGCCCGCCTCGCTGGTCAGCAGCGAGCCGGCCCGGTCGAACTTGACCGCCGTGGGCTGGGCCAACCCGTCGACGACCCGGGACGCCGCCCTCGTGTCGAGGTCGTAGCGCCACACCTCCCCCGCCACCACCAGGGGGAAGTACAGGGCGCCGTCGGGGCCCACGGCCAGGGCGTTGGGCGTGGCCAGGTCGTCGAGCAACAGGGTGGGGGCCCGCTCCCCCGTGGGGTCGAGCTCCCACAGCCGCCCGCCGGGGCGGAACTCGTCGGCGAAGAGCCGCCCGGAGACGGGGTCCGCGGTGATGCCGTTGATGCCGGGCAGGTCGTCGCGCAGCACCCGATCGGTCCCGTCGGGACCCCGGGCCGTGACCGTGGCCAGCATGGGCTCCGTCGCGTAGAAGGTGCCGTCGGGGCCGAAGACGCCGTCGTCGGGGGCGACGATGCCCGAGCCCAGCGGGGTGAACACGTCGTGCACGCCCGAATCCACGTCGATGCTGGCCACCTCGGAGCCGAACACCTGGGTGACGTAGAGCTGGGACCCGGCGGCGACGATGCCGTTGGCCCCCCACAGCCGGCTGGGCCCGCACAGCACGTCGAAGGCCCAGCCCGCAGCGGGTCGCGCCGACGGGCCGTCGTAGCGGCTCCAGCGATCGCCAGCCACCCCGGGACTCAGCTGTCGAAGGTGATGACGGTGCGGGTGGTCTCGCCCCGGCGCATGAGGTCGTAGCCCTCGTTGACCTGGTCCAGCGTGATGTGGCCCGACACCATCTCGTCGAGCATCAGTCGGCCGTCGAGGTACAGGTCGATGAAGCGGGGCATGTCCAGGCGGAACTGGTTCGAACCCATCATCGAGCCCCGCAGGATCTTCTCCTGCATGAACACCTCGTGCCCGGGGATCTCGATCTTGGTGCCGAAGGGGACCATGCCGATGATGGTGGCCGTGCCCCGGGGGGCGAGCATGCCCCAGGCCTGCTCGGCCGTCTGCTTGAGGCCGATGGCCTCGAAGGAGTAGTCGACCCCGCCGCCGGTCAGCTCCTTGACCGCGGCAACGGCGTCGTCCTTGGCCCCGTTGACCACGTGGGTGGCGCCCAGCTGGCGGGCCACGTCGAGCTTGTGGTCCACGACGTCGACGGCGATGATCTTGGACGCCCCGGCGATGCGGGCCCCCTGGATGGCCGACAGGCCGATGCCGCCGGCGCCGATGACGGCCACGGTGGAGCCGGGCTCGACCCGGGCGGTGCGGAACACGGCGCCGAGGCCGGTGGTGACGCCACAGCCGATGAGGGCGGCGCGGTCGAGCGGCATGTTCTCGGGGATCTTCACCACGGCGTGCTCGTGGACGAGCATCTCCTCGGCGAAGGCGCCGAGGCGGGCGAACTGGGCCACCTTCTCGCCGCTGGCGTTGGTGATGACCGGCGGGGCGCTGCGGGGACGGGCGATGGCACCCGGGTTCTCGCAGATGCTCAGGTGGCCCGACAGGCACCAGCGGCACTTGCCGCAGAAGATGGACAGGCAGGTGATGACGTGGTCACCGGGCTTGAAGTCGGTGACGTCCTCGCCCACGGCCTGCACGACGCCGGCAGCCTCGTGACCCATCACCGCGGGGAGCTTGGTGTTCCACAGCCCCTCCATGAAGTGCAGGTCAGAGTGGCACAGCCCCGAGGCCGACACCTTGATCCGCACCTCGTTGCCCCGGGGTGCGTCGAGGCTGACCTCTTCGATCTCGAGCTCACCCGGGATCCTGTTCAGCACCGCTGCCTTCATCGGGCCCCTCCGACCTGTCGACGAACGTCAGCGGACACTAGCCCCACGACGACACCCGACCCGGAAGCGCCAGCCACCGCTCAGACGCGCTGGGCGGCCAGCTCGGCCGCCACCTCGGCCGCGGCTTCGACGGTGCGGTCGATGTCGGCGTCGGTGTGGGCGAGCGAGGGGAAGAGGGCCTCGTAAGGTCCGGGGGCCAGGGCGATGCCCCGCTGCAGCATGCCGTGGAAGAAGGCGGGGTAGTGCCCGCTCTCCGCGGCCACCACGGCCTGGTCGAAGTCCCGCACGGGCTCGGCGCTGAAGAACAACCCCAGCAACGGCCCCACCCGCGGGACCTGCACGGCCAGCCCCGAGGCACCGATGGCCTCTTCGAGGCCCCGGGCCAGGCGGGCGGCGGTGGCGTCGAGCTGCTCGTAGGCGGCCCGGTCCAGTTCGGCCAGGGCGGCCAGGCCCGCGGCGGTGGCCAGGGGGTTCCCCGACAGGGTCCCGGCCTGGTACACGGGGCCGAGGGGGGCCAGGTTGGCCATGAGCTCGGTGGTGCCCCCGAAGGCGCCCACGGGCAGGCCGCCACCGATGACCTTGCCGAAGCACCACAGGTCGGGGCGCACGTCGAACCACTCGACGGCCCCACCCCGGGCCAGGCGGAACCCGGTGATGACCTCGTCGAAGAGCAGCAGGGCCCCGACGTCGTCACAGGCGCGGCGCAGGGCGGCCAGGAAGCCGGGGTCGGGGGCGACCACACCCATGTTGGCGGCCACGGGCTCGACCACGACGACGGCCACGGTCTCGTCCAGGTGGGGCACGACGTTGAAGGGGGCCACGACGGTGTCGGCCACGGCTCCGGGGGGCACGCCGGCCGAACCGGAGATGCCCTGGTTGGCCACCCCCGAACCTCCGGCGGCCAGCAGGGCATCGGCGTGGCCGTGGTAGTTGCCGGCGAACTTGACGATGCGGGGGCGGTCGACCGCGCCCCGGGCCAGGCGCACGGCGGACATGGCCGCCTCGGTGCCCGAGGACACCAGGCGCACCTGCTCGAGGCCGTCGACCCGGCTGACCAGCTCTTCGGCCAGGAGCACCTCGCCCTCGGTGGGGGCACCGTAGGTGGTGCCCGCCGCCGCGGCGGTGGCGATGGCGGCGAGGACGGCGGGGTGGGCGTGGCCGAGGATGGAGGCCCCGTAGGACTGCACGTAGTCGAGGTAGCGGTTGCCCTCGACGTCCCACACGTGGGCGCCCTCGGCCCGGGCCACGAAGTAGGGGGTGCCGCCCACCGAGCGGAACGAGCGCACCGGCGAGTTCACCCCTCCGGGGATGACCTTGCCGGCCCGGTCGAAGAGCTCCTGGTTGGTGCCCATCAGCGGAGGGTCTCGGCGACCTCGGCCGCGAGGTAGGTGAGGATGAAGTCGGCCCCGGCCCGCTTGATGGCCCCCAGGTGCTCGAGGGCCACGGCGGGACCGTCGATCCAGCCCCGCTCGGCCGCGGCCTTGATCATGGCGTACTCCCCGGACACGTGGTACGCCGCCAGGGGCAGGTCGACCTCGTCCCGGGCCCGGGCGATGACGTCGAGGTAGGCCAGGGCGGGCTTGACCATGACCATGTCGGCGCCCTCGGCCACGTCGGCCCGGATCTCCTCCAGGGCCTCGCGGCCGTTGTGCCAGTCCTGCTGGTAGCCCTTGCGGTCGCCACCACCGGCGATGGTGACGTCGACGGCGTCGCGGAAGGGGCCGTAGAGGGCGGAGGCGTACTTGGCCGAGTAGGCGAGCACGGCCACGTGGAGGGCCGACGCCTCGTCGAGGGCCGAGCGGATGGCCCGCACCTGGCCGTCCATCATCCCCGAGGGGGCGACCACGTCGGCCCCCGCTGCGGCCTGGGCCCGGGCCACCTGGCCGTAGAGCTCGAGGGTGAGGTCGTTGTCGGGCTCGCCGGTGTGGTCGAGCACGCCGCAGTGACCGTGGTCGGTGTACTCGTCGAGGCACAGGTCGGCCATGGCCACCAGGCGGTCGCCGTGGTCGTCCTTGAGGTCCCGCAGGGCCAGCTGCACGATGCCGTCGGGGTTCCACGCCTCGGACCCCGTCGGGTCCTTGCGCTCGGGGATGCCGAAGAGGATGACCGAGGGGATGCCCAGATCGACCAGGTGGGCGACCTCCTTGCGCAGCGATTCCCTCGTGTGCTGCACCACGCCGGGGAGCGACAGGATGGATTGGGGCTCGGTGATGCCCTCGCGGACGAAGAGGGGGGCGACGAAGTCGTCCGGGGCCAGCCGGGTCTCGGCCACCAGCCGGCGCAGCGCCGGGGTGCGGCGCAGCCGACGGAGCCGGCGCTGGGGGAAGCTCACGCCCGGATGCTAGTCCTGTGTCCCACAGCGGCCCCGGCGCGATCGGCCCCGGGGCCGGCCGACCCGGAGCCGCACCGACGCGACCCAGATGGAGGACCGAAGCACATGGGTGAGCTCAAGACGATCCGCTACGAAGCGGCCGACGGCATCGGCTGGCTGTGGCTGAACCGGCCCGACCGCCTCAACGGCATGACCAACCTGATGCTGCACGAGACGGCGGTGACGCTGCGCGAGGTGGCGGCCGACGAGTCGGTGCGGGTGCTGGTGCTGACCGGCGAGGGGCGGGGCTTCTGCCCGGGCGCCGACCTCAAGCACTACACCGGGGACAGCGACGGCACTCCCGAGGTCGCCCTCGAGGACGACACCGACTTCTACGTGCCCGTGCTGCTGCACGAGATGCCCCAGGTCACCATCGCCGCCGTCAACGGCGCCTGCGCCGGCGCCGGCCTGGGCTGGGCCGCCGGTGCCGACCTGCGGGTCGCGGCCCGCTCGGCCAACTTCAACACTGCGTTCCTCAACGTGGGCGTGGCCGGGGACATGGGCGGCCCGTGGTCCCTCACCCACCTGCTGGGCGCGGCCAAGGCCCGCGAGCTGTACTTCCTGGGCGAGAAGTTCTCGGCGTCCGACGCCTTGGGCTTCGGCTTCGTGTCCAAGGTGTGGGACGACGACGTGTTCCGGGCCGAGGTGGCCGAGCTGGCGGCGAAGTTGGCCGGGGCCGCTCCCCTGGCCCTGCGGGGCATGAAGGCGAACTTCAGCGTGGCCGAGCGGGTGGGCTACCAGGACTTCATCGACCACGAGACCACCCAGCACCACCGCATCACCTCCAGCGACGACTGCAAGGAGGCCTTCCGGGCCTTCGTCGAGAAGCGGGCCCCCAAGTTCGTCGGTCGTTGATAGGAGACCGTTGATCCGCCGCAGGTGATCAGCTGACCTGCGCCTGGGGGTCGGGACCAGCCGCCACCAGCAGGGCCTCGAACTGGGCCAGCTGCACGTCGGCCAACGACTCCAGGCGCAGGTCGGCGTGGCTCAGGTCGACCAGGCTGGTCAGCCGGTTGGGCACGACCACGCAGCGCACGCCCGCGGCGCGAGCCGCATGGGCCCCGGGAGCCGAATCCTCGACGGCCACAGCGTCGGCCGGGTCCACGCCCAACCGCTCGCAGGCCAGCAGGTACAGGTCGGGGGCGGGCTTGGCGTGGGCCACGTCGTCACGGGTGACGACGACCCCGAAGTGCTGGGCCAGGCCGAGGCGTTCGAGGTGGGGACCGACCCAGTCGGCCGGGCTCGACGAGGCCACGGCCAGCCCCAGGCTGCGGGCCCGGGCCAGCTCGATGAGCTCGACCACCCCGGGCAGCACGACCAGGCCGGCCAGCAGCTCGTCACGCCGCACCCGCCGGGCCGCGACCAGGGCATCGCGGTCGACGGTCCGACCCAGCCTGGTCTCGAGGTCGGACATCCAGTCCACGTTCCACGACGTGCCGATGACCTGCACCCAGGACTCGGGGGGGAAGTCGAGCCCGTGGGTGTCGAAGGCGTCGGCCACGGAGCGGTACTCGGGCCACTCGGTGTCACAGATGAGGCCATCGAAGTCGAAGACGATCGCACGTAGCACCACCCGGGGCACGGTAGGCGGTGGCCCCCACCATCCCCGTGCCGGTTTCCGGCCTCCGGCTGCACCCCGATCGGGCCGACCTCGGCGTGTGGGACCCGGGCGCGTCAGCCTCCTGCGCCGGGGCGCGCCGTGGTCATCGGCGCCAGAACAGCAGGTGGGTCACCCCGCTGGGGCTGGGGACGGTCTCGAGGTGGAACCGGTCGAGGAGATCGTCGGGGGAGTTCCAGAGTCGCTCCCCCCGGCCGAGCTCGATGGGGGCCACGGCGACGTGCATGGTGTCGACGAGGTCCGCCTCCAGGAACTGGCGAACGGTGGCCACGCCACCCCCGAGCCGCACGTCCCTGCCCTCAGCGGCCTCGGTGGCCCGCTGCAACGCCTCCACCGGTGTGGCATCGAGGAAGTGGAACGTGGTGTCGGCCAGCGTGAAGCTGGGTCGGAGGTGGTGGGTGAGGACGAACACGGGGGTGTGGAAGGGCGGGGTGTCTCCCCACCAGCCCTTCCAGTCGAGGTCCTCCCACGGGCCCCGCTGGGGGCCGAACTTGTTGCGACCCATGATCTCGGCCCCGATGTTCCGGGCGAAGTCGCGGGTGAAGTAGTCGTCCAGGCCCCGGGTCCCGCCGGGATCGGTCCGGTTCGGCCAGCTGGCGGTGGCGCCCGCCCACGAGGCCAGGTCGGCCGGGTTGGCGTGTCCGAAGGGTCGTTCCAGGCTCTGGCCTTCGCCGGAGCCGAACCCGTCCGTCGACAACATGAAGTTCTGCACTCGAAGCAGCTGGGACATCCGATGTTCCTTCCTCGGTGGGGGCGACGCGCTGTCGGTCGTCGTCGCCTCGTGGTCGTGGTCGCCTCGTGGTCGTGGTCGCCTCGTGGTCGTGGTCAGGGCGCGGGGACCGGCGGGGCGAGGCCGACATCGGCGTAGTGCGCCTGCGCGACGGCGAAGCCGTCCCAGTCCCAGGCCACCGGGCGGCCGGCCAGGCAGGGCACGAGCCGGGCGAGCGAGGTGTGCAGGCCGACGACGTAGCAGTTGTCGATGGCGCCGGCGGCATCGGTCACGAAGTGGCTGAGCCGCAGCACGCAGCCGTCGTCCACCGGTTCGAGATCCCACCGCAGGTAGGAGCCGGCGTCGACGTGGGTGTGCTCGAGGAGCATCGGCGGCTCGACGCGCCGGATGGTGAGCGTGATCATCACCGGTTCATCGCCCCGGCCGGCGAACACCATCTGGCCGCCCTCCCGGAGGTCGACGGTGATGTCGGCGTCGAAGGGCAACCACCAGTCCGCCAACCGGTCGGGGTCGGTGATCGCGTCCCAGACGTCGCCGATCCGATAGGGCAGGTGGCGTTCGAACCGGATGACGCCGCCATCGGCGGTGCGGGCCAGGGTGCCGTCGTAGGAGGAGGGGCCGTCGTTCATCGGTGTTCCTTCGGCGTCGGGGGGATGGGTGTGGCCGTGCGTCGCAGGTGCCGCTCGAGGGAATCGAGACGCGCCGTCCACTCCGCCCGATACGGCTCCAGCCAGGCGTCGAGCTCCATCAGCGGTTCGGGGCGGAGCCGGTACAGCCGCCGCTGCGCATCCCGTCGGACCTCCACCAGCCCGGCGTCGCGCAGCACCTTGAGGTGACGGGACACACCCGGCTGGTGCATCCCGACCTGCTCGACCAGCTCGCCGACCGAGCGCTCGCCATCGCGCACGGCATCGAGGATCCGCCGCCGTGTCGGCTCGACGATCGCTTCGAGGACGGCCATCTGTGCGGGCATGGGTGCGAGCATACGTCAGAACACATATACGGGCAACCGTATGTGTGAGGGGGTTGCCTCAGGGACGGGTCCGGGCCCAGGAGACCAGGGCGTCGACGAGGCCGGCCACGGTGTGCACGGCCGCTTCCACGGTCACCTCGAAGCCGGCGGCCCGCACGGCGTCACCGGTCACCGGGCCGATGCAGGCGACCACGGGGGCCACGGCACCGGCGCCGGCCAGGGCCAGGAAGCGCTCGAAGGTGGAGGGGGCGGTGAAGCAGACCACGTCGGCCCCGGCCACCGCAGCCCGGACACCGACATCGGGAGCACCGGCCACCCCCGTGCGGTAGGCCTCGACCACGTCGACCTGCCAGCCGGCGGCCACCAGCCCGTCGGGCAGGGCATCGCGGGCCACCGCGGCCCGCGCGATGAGCACCCGACCGCTCCCGTCGGCCGGCGCGGTGGGGAACGCCTCCAACAGGCCCTCGGCGATGTAGCGGCCGGGCACCACGTCGGGGGGGAGGTGGGCGGCCCGCAACACCGCGGCGGTGGCCGGTCCGATGGCAGCCAGGCCCACGCCGGCCAGGCGGCGGCCGTCGGGCACCAGGTCGAGCAGGCGTCGGGCACCGTTGGCCGAGGTGACCACCACCCACTGGTAGCGCTCCACGTGGTCGAGGGCCTCGGCCAGGGCCCGGCCGTCGTCGGCCGGGGGCCCGATGACGATGGTGGGCAGCTCGACGACGTCGGCGCCGCGGCGGCGCAGGGCGGTGCTGAGCTCCCCCGCCTGTTCGGCGGCCCTGGTCACCACCACCGTCAGCCCGGCCAGGGGCCGCACCCGGCGGGGCTCGACCAGGGTGGCGTCGACCACGGCGCTGGCGGCGCCATCCAGACCCGCCACCACATCGACCACGGCCCCACCCCTGGTCAGACGGGCCACCAGCTCGGACGCCACGCCCGCACCCGCCACCAACCACGCGCTGTGGCCGTCCTGAGGCCACGACGACGGCGCCTCGGTCACCACGACGGCGTGGGGGCCGACCACGCTGCGGGCCAGGGCCAGGAGGGCGGCTTCGGCCACCACCAGAGCGGCACCGGCGATCACGTCACGGGCCCGCAGCGTGAGCTGGTCGGGGTCAGCGGGGCCGACACCGACCACCACCACCCGGGGCGGCGTCATCGCAGGAGGGCCCGGCCCCCCGCCTTGTCCATCAGGTGGGTGGCGGCCTCGACGCCCACGGCCTCGGGGTCGGCGCCGACGACGCGGTGGCGCATGAGCACGTGACCGTCGAGGGAGGCGAGCACGGCCCGCAGGTCGACGGCCCCGTCGGCGGCCACCTCGGCGAAGGCGCCGGCGGGCAGGGTGCAATCGCCACCCAGGGCGGCCAGGTAGGCGCGCTCGGCCCGGAACCCCACCCGGCTGGGACCGTGGTCGATCAGGGCCAGGGCGTCGACGGTGGCCTGGTCGTCACGACGACACTCGACCACGATGGTGCCCTGGGCCACCTGGGGCAGCATGACGTCGGGGTCCAGCACCTCGACCACCACGTCGGCCCGACCCAGGCGCTGCAGGCCGGCCAGGCCCAGGACCAGGGCATCGAACTCGTGGGCCCGACGGAGCCGGGTGTCTACGTTGCCCCGCAGTTCGGCGAAGGTCAGATCGGGGCGCAACCAGGCCAGCTGGGCCCGACGCCGGGGGGCGCCGGTGGCCACCGTGGCCCCGGGGGCCAGGTCGGCCAAGCGGGTGCCGACCAGGGCATCCCGGGGGTCGCCCCGTTCGATGACCGCGGCGATGACGAGCTCGGGCGGGGTGGCCGAGGGCAGGTCCTTGCCCGAGTGGACGGCCAGGTCGGCCCGCCCGTCGAGCACAGCGGCCTGGACCTCCTTGGCGAACACGCCCTTCCCACCGATCTCGGCGATGGGCAGGTCGGTCCGCCGGTCGCCCACGGTGGACACCACGACCTCGGCGAAGGCCAGGTCGGGCCGGGCGGCCACCAGGGACGCGCCCACATGACGGGTCTGCCACAGGGCCATGGCGCTACCCCGGGTCGCGGCCCGCACGGTGCCCCCGTCGGGCACTAGTCGTCCAGTCCGAAGAGGTCGCCGACGGCCTCGACCAGGCGGGCGCCCCGAGGGGTGCCCGCCCCCTCCTTCAGCACCAGGGTGGGGTTGTGCAGCAATTTGTTGATGAGGGACCGGGTCAGGGCATCGACGGCCTCGAGCTGGGTCTCGTCGAGGCCGCCCAGACGGGACCGGGAACGCTCGAGCTCGCCCACCCGCAGCTCCTCGGCCCAGCGGCGCAGGCCGGCCACCACGGGGGCAGCCTGACGGGCCCGGCGCTCACCCAGGTGGGCGGCGACGGCATCGGCCACCAACTGGCGGGCCTTGCCCGCGGCGCGCTCCCGCCCGGCCAGGTTGACGGCGGCGAAGCGACGCAGGTCGTCGAGGTCGTGGAGCTCGAGGCCGACGACGCTGCGGGCGCCAGGATCGACGTCACGGGGCAGGGCCACGTCGATGACGACCAGGGGCCGGTCCCGCACCGTCGCACCCACGGCGCCGGACAGGAGCTCGGCGTCGAGGACGAGCTCGGGAGCGCCGGTGCACGTCAGCACCAGGTCGGCCACGGCCAGCTCCACGGGCAGGGCGGCCAGGCCGGTGGCCCGGCCTCCGTGCACCGCGGCCAGTTCGGCCGCCCGGTCCACAGAGCGGTTGGTCACCACCAGCTGGCCCAGGCCCCGGGACATGAGGGCGGCGGAGACGGTGGTGGCGATGGAACCGGCGCCGACCACGACGGCGGTGCGACCGGCCAGCCCACCCAGGCGGGCGTCGGCCAGCTCGACGGCGATCTGGCCGGCCGAGGCCGTGCCCCGGCCGATGGCGGTCTCGCTGCGGGCCCGCTTGCCGGCTTCGACGGCCCGACGGAAGAGGAGGTCGATGGTGGGGCTGAGCGTGCCTTCGTCGCGGGCCCGGGTCCAGGCCCGACGGACCTGGCCGAGGATCTCGTGCTCGCCGAGCACGGCGGAGTCGAGCCCGGCGGACACGGAGAACAGGTGCTCGACGGCCTCGGCCTCGTAGAAGACGGCCAGGTGGTCACCGATCTCCCACAGGGACAGGTCGGCGTGGGCGGCCAGCACGTCGCGGGCGATCTCGTAGGAGTCGTGGAACCGCTCGGCGTCCAGGTAGATCTCGGTGCGGTTGCACGTCGACAGCACCACGGCCCCGTGCACGGGCTCGGCCTCGCACAGCTGGCGCAGTGCCTTGCCGACCGCGTCGCCACCCAGGCTGACGCGCTCGAGAAGCGCCAGGGAGGCGGTCCGGTGACTGAAGCCGAAGGCGACGATCGACACGACGGGCGGCTTTCCGATCTCTTGGGCTCTGGGAGGCTGGGCAGAGGCGGCACCCCAGGGCGCTGCGTCTCGGGAACCTGCGGGGACCAGCTTGGTCGGGCGCCCGACCCTCCGCAAACCGCTGGGGACGGTCGGTCGGCGGGTCCGGCTGTGGTCAGCTGGTGGACAGGGTGTCGGGTGCCGCCAGCCGCAACTGGCGCTCGTAGTAGCTCAGGACCTGCAGTTCCAGGGCCAGGTCGACACGGCGCACGGCGACGTGCGCAGGCGTGCTCAGCAGGGCCGGAGCGAAGTTGAGCAGTGCGTGCACGCCGGCGGCGACGAGGCGGTCAGCCGCGTCCTGCGCCGTGGACGAGGGTACCGCGATGACGCCCACCCGCAGGTCCAGCTCGACGGCCAACGCCGGCAGATCATCGGCGTGACGGACATCGAGGGGGCCCACGACGGTGCCGATCTTGGCCGGATCGGCGTCCACCAGGGCCCGCACCGGGAAGCCGCGCTCCTCGAAGCCGCCGTAGCCGGCCAGCGCCCGGCCCAGGTTGCCCGCCCCCACCACGACCACAGCCCGGGCCGCCGTCAGCCCCAGGGCCTCGCGCACCTGGTCGAGCAGCACGGAGACCTCGTAGCCCACGCCGCGGGTGCCGTAGGAGCCCAGGTGGCTGAGGTCCTTGCGCACCTTGGCCGCGTTGACACCGGCCAGGTCGGCCAGCCGGCCCGAGGACACCGTGTCCTCGCCGACGTTGGCCAGGTCGGCCAGGATGCGCAGGTAGTCGGGCAGGCGGGCCACCGTGGCGTGGGGCAGGGGTCGGGGCGGGGGTGGGATCACACCGACCTCCTCCTGGGGTCCCCTCGGTCACGCACCCGGGCAGCGTAGGGAGCTTGTGCACAGGCTCACAAGCTGGGAGCCGACCCCGGCGCCGAGCCGGTCCCGGGCGGCGTTGACGGGTCAGGCAGGGGTGGACGGGGTCAGGCGGGGTGGACGTCGCGGCGCAGGACCTTGCCGGCCGAGCCTGCGGGCAGCCGGTCCACGAACTCGACCTTGGTGGGGCACTTGTGGGCCGCCAGGCGCTGGCGGCAGAAGTCGACCACGTCGTCCTCCTCGATGGCGCCGTGGTCGTCGGGCACGACGAAGGCCTTGACGGCCTGTCCCGTGTAGGGGTGGGGTACGCCCACGACCACCACCCCGGCCACCCCGGGATGACCGAGCAGGGCGCCCTCGACCTCGGCCGGGTACACGTTGACGCCCGAGACCATGATCACGTCCTTGATGCGGTCCACGAGCACGTAGCAACCGTCGTCGTCCACCCGGGCCACGTCACCGGTGCGCAGCCAGCCATCGGGGGTCAGCGCCGCCGCCGTGGCCACGGGGTCCTGCCAGTAGCCCCGGAACACGCTGGGCCCCCGCACCCACACCTCACCGATGCCGCCGGTCCCGACGTCGGCGCCGTCGTCACCCACCAGGCGGACCTCGACCCCGGGCAGGGGCCGACCCACCGAGCCGGCCTTGGCCGGGCCCGAGGTCGACGACGTCACCACCGGGGAGTGCTCGGTCAGCCCGTAGCCCTCGGCCACGACCAGGGCCATCCGCACCTCGACCAGGTCGCGAACCGTCCCAGGCAGGGCGCTGGCCCCCGACACGGCCACCCGGACCGAGGTGAACTGCCCGGGCGCCACGTCGGGCAACCCGGCCAGCCCGGCCCACATGTCAGGGGTGCCGGCCAGCACGGTCACGCCGTGGCCCACCACGGTGTCGCGGGCCGAGGCCGGGTCGAAGCGCTCGACGAGCACCATGCGTCCCCCGCCGTGCAGGGTGGGACCCAACAACCCGTTGAGGCCGAGGATGTGGTGCAGCGGCACCACCCCCAGCACCACGTCGTCGGGCTGGACCCGCGTGCGCCCACCCAGGTTGGCGCCGAGGTTGCCGTGGCTGAGCATGGCCGGCTTGGGCGCACCCGCGGTGCCCGAGGTGAACATGAGGATGGCCAGGTCGTCGGGGCCCCGCGGGGTGATGTCGGCGGGGGCGGCGGCCAGGAGGTCATCCAGCAGCAGCCAGGGCCCCTGCAGCGGCGTGCCCGAGTCGATGACGTGTTCCAGCGCGGGCAGGGCCCCGAGGTCGATGCGGGCGAAGGTCGGTCGGGCCGCGGGGCCCACGACGACGGCCCTGGCCCCGACCGCAGCCAGTTCGGCCTGCAGCGCCCGGGCCGGGCTGGCCGGGTCGAGGGGCACGACCACCAGGCCGGCACCGAGGCCGGCCAGGTAGGAGACGACGAAGTACCAGTTGTTGGCACACAGCAGGGCCAGCCGGTCCCCCGGGCGCAGTCCCAGGGCGGCCAACCCGCCCCGCAGCCCGGCCACCTGGCGGCGGAGATCCCCGTAGGTGGTGGCCTTGCCGCGACTCACCAGGGCGACGGCGGCAGCGTCGTGGTGCTCGATGATCATGGCCAGGTTCACGGCACGCTCCGGGGTGGGTCCCCAAGTTCACCACAGCACCCCGACAGCCACCGAACCCCGGGACGGTGCTGGTCAGGCAGGGTTCAGCTCCAGGGGCGGAGGTCTCCGCCGCACCCCGCTCAGCGGGCCAGGAACACGAACTGGACGACGGCGGCGAGCAGGATCATGCCCAGCAGCACGGCGATGACGAGCGTGGTGGCTGGCCTCATCGGCCTCCCTGCACAGGTCCGCCCCGGCCTCCGAGGCGCAGGGTCACGGGGATCGTGGCCCCACCATCGGCGCCACGATCGGTGTCCTCGTCGGCGAGCGGGGCCAGGCTGACGGCATCGCCGGCGTCGATGCCGAGCTCGACCGCGGCCGAGCCCCGGTCGACCGACAACGAGAGCATCCCGTAGCTGTCCACCACCAGGCCGATCTCACCGGGCTTGGCGTCGGCGTAGGTGCGCATGCGTCGGGCCGTGCGCACCCGCCCGCCCACGGCGAGCTCGAGGCGCTCGTCCCAGCCGTCAATCTCGTCGGGGTCCACGTTGAGCTGGGCGTTGCCGAAGCGGTCGACCCACAGGACCTCGGCCTCGAGCCTCCCCTCCTCGAAGCGGGTCAGGGGGATGATGCCCGGGCGCAGCCCATCGAGGGAGATCTCGGGTCCGAGGGCCTCGAGGGGGGTGCCCAGGCACAGCTGGGCGGCGGCGGGGGCGAAGATGTCGCGGCCGGCGAAGGTCGGCCCCGGCGACTCGAGGTGGAACTCGGCGTTGGTGAGCTCGACGGCACGGGTGGCCCCACCGCACATGGCCACGGCCGAGGCCAACAGGCCGTTGTCCGGCCCCACCAGGACCGACTGGCCGTCGCCCACCTCGATGGCCACGGCCCGACGGTCGGTGCCCACGCCGGGGTCGACGACGGCGAGTACGACGCCTGGGCACAGGTACTGCACCGACCGGGCCAGGGTCAGGGCCCCGGCGCGCACGTCGTGGGGGGGGATCTCGTGGGTGAGGTCGATGACGGCCACACCGGGGGAGATGGAGCGGATGACCGAGTGGACCACGCCGACGAACTCGTCGACGGTGCCGTAGTCGGAGAGGAAGGTGACGGTACCGAAGCGGAGCGCGGCGGCGGACCGGGGGGTGGGGGAGGTCACCGGTGGTGGGCCACCCTCAGCCCGCCCGGGTGAAGCGCTTGTCGAGGAAGGCGTCGATGTCGGCCTGGCGAAGGCGGTACGACCGGCCGATGCGGGCCGCGGTCAGATCCTCGGAACGGATCAACCGGTAGACGGTCATCGTCGACACCCGCAGTTGTACGGCCACCTCGGCCACGGTCAGGAACCCGCCACGAGCGTCGTTCGTCATGCCCCAACCCGTGCCCATCCAGGGGCCGCCCGCGAGGGAAGGCCCGCCCAACTCCGGCTAGGCCGTCCACTGTAGATGACCTCTCGGCGTCACGGGCCAGCGGGAGCGGGCCATACTCGCCCCAGCATCTGTGACCTGCTGGCAACGTTCGCGGCAACGAGGACGTCACAACGAGGGGGGACGATGACCGCACCCGGCACGGGGCGACCCCATCGCATCCTGCTCACCCTTCCCGACCTGGCCCTCGGGGGTGGCCAGATCATCGTGCGCAGCTACCTGCAGGCCCGGGACCAGAGCCGGTTCGACGTGCGGGTGGCCACGCTGCACCCCGAGCCGGCCGACCTGTTGGACGACTTCCGCGCCTTGGGCGCCACCCCCGTCGACCTGCACCACGACCAGCGCCGCCGCCCCCTCACCGTGGCCCGCCTGGCTGCCCTGCTCCGTCGCGACGGCATCGACCTCGTGCACGTGCACGGGCCCGAGGACCGCCGGGTGGGCCTGGCCGCCGCTGCGGTGGCCGCCGTGCCCGCCCTGTGCCACCTGCACTCGGAGTGGCGGCACCTGGGCACCCACCACCTGACCGGCGCCTCCCGCTCGCGCCGGGCCCGCAACCGGGTGACGGCCACGGTGCGTGACGCGACCGAGCACCGCGCCGTGCGCGAGTACCTGGCCGACTCCACCCCCGTGGCCGATGCCTTCCGGCCCTTCGTGTCCCAGCCCGTGCGGGGCATGGACCACACCATCGACGCCGGGGCGTTCGACGTGGCCGCCGCGGCCCACGACGACCGCGCCTGGCGGGCGCAGCTCGGCCTGGGGCCCGGGCCCGTGGTCGTCAACGTGTCCCGGCTGGCCGAGGGCAAGGGTCACCACCGCCTCGTCGAGGCGTTCGCCCAGGTCAACGGGCACGTGCCCGCAGCCCAGCTCGTGCTGGTGGGCGACGGGCCCCTCCGTGGCGCCCTCGAGGCCCGGGTGCGCGAGCTCGACCTCGGCCATCGTGTGCGCTTCCTGGGCCAACGCCGGGACGTGGCTGCGGTGCTGGCGGGGGCGGACGTGTTCGCCTTCGCGTCGGCGACCGAGACGTTCGCCCTCGTCGTGGGCGAGGCCATGGCGGCGAGGCTTCCCGTCGTCGCCCTGCGGCTCCCCGCCATCGACGATTACACCACCGACGGCGTCACCGGCTTCTTCCCCGCCCAGCACGATGATGCCGGTTTCGTGGCCAGCCTGTGCAAGCTGCTGGCCGACCCGGCGTTGTGTTCACGCATGGGTGCAGCGGGACGGTCGGTGGTCGATGGGCGCTTCGGTCCCCGGGCCACGGCCGACGCCTTCGAGGACGCCTACCGGCGTGTGCTCGAGGGGGCCAAGCCCGCTCGGAGACGGCGCTCGCAGCTGATAGGTGTTCCGCTCAGCCTGGCCCGCGCCCTGCCGATAGGTAAGCGCGAACCCGGCACCGCGGCCCCCCCGCCAGCGGCTGCCATCACGAAAGGATGACCGCGATGCGCGTGCTCGTCACCGGCGGGGCCGGTTACATCGGCTCCAACCTGGTCGACATGCTCCTGGACCACGGGCACGAGGTCACGGTGCTCGACAACCTGTCCACCGGCAAGATCGCCAACCTCGCCCACTGCCTCGACCGGATCACGTTCGTGAACGGCTCGATCCTGGACGAGGCCCTCGTGGACCGCCTCGTCGAGCGGACCGACCTGGTATACCACCTGGCCGCGGCGGTGGGCGTCAAGCACATCGTCGACCGCCCCCTCGAATCCCTGCTCACCAACGCCCGGGGCACCGAGGTCGTCCTCGGCGCCTGCTTCCGCTGGTGGCGCAAGGTGCTGGTGGCCTCGACGTCCGAGGTGTACGGCAAGACGGCCAAGATCCCCATGTTCGAGGACGACGACCGCGTGCTGGGCTCCACCCTGATCCACCGCTGGGGCTACTCCACGGCCAAGGCCATCGACGAGCACCTGGCCTTCGCCTACGCCGCGCACGGCCTGCCCGTGACCGCGGTGCGCTACTTCAACTCCTACGGCCCCCGCATCGACCCCCGGGGCTACGGCACCGTGGTCGCCGCCTTCATGGGCCAGGCGCTCTCGGGCCAGCCGCTGACCGTGTACGGCGACGGCCAGCAGACCCGGTGCTTCACCTTCGTGGACGACACCGTGCGGGGCACCTTCGACGCGGGGATGTCCACGGCCACGGAGGGCACCGTCATCAACCTGGGCAACCCCAACGAGGTCTCCATCCTCGAACTGGCCGGGCGCATCAACCGCCTCATCGGCTCCACCCAGGAGCTGCGCTTCATGTCCTACGAGGAGCGCTTCGGCAAGGGGTTCGAAGACACCGGTCGTCGGGTCCCCGACGTGAGCCGGGCCAAGGAGCTGCTGGGCTGGGAGCCCCGCGTCGACCTCGACGAGGGCCTGGGCCGCACGCTCGAGTGGTGGAAGCAGACGTACGCGTGACCCCGGCATCGGTGCCAGCAGGACAGCCGACCGGACCAGAAGGGCAGAAGATGGACAAGCAGGAGTTCCTCGACCGCATCGGGCGGCGTGACCTCACCATCGGGGTCGTCGGCCTCGGCTACGTGGGTCTGCCCCTGGTCATCGGCTTCGCCGAGGCCGGCTACACCACGATCGGCTTCGACGTGGACGCCGAGCGCATCGCCGCGCTGAACAACGGCCACAGCCACATCGAGGACGTCGGGACCACGCGGGTGGCCGACATGCTGGCCGCCGGCCGCTTCGGCGCCACCACCGAGGCCGCCGACCTGGGCCGGGCCGATGCCGTGTTCATCGCCGTGCCCACGCCGTTCGACTCGGCCAAGACGCCCGACCTGTCCTACGTGCAGTCCGCAGCCCGGACCCTGCTGGCCGGCATCCACCCGGGCATGTTGGTGATCCTGCAGTCCACCACCTACCCGGGCACCACCCGCGAGATCGTCCAGCCCACGCTGGAGAGCTCGGGCCTGGTGGCGGGCACCGACTTCTGGCTGGCCTTCTCGCCCGAGCGGGTCGACCCCGGCAACCCCCACTGGGGCCTGCGCAACACCCCCAAGCTGGTGGGCGGCATCGACGACCCCTCGACCGAGCTGGCGTCCACGCTGCTCGAGTCGGCCATGGAGCGCGAGGGCCTGGTCCGCCAGCTGTCCTCGCCCGAGGCGGCCGAGCTGGCCAAGCTCCTGGAGAACACGTACCGGGCCGTCAACATCGCCCTGGTCAACGAGCTGTCGGTGCTGTGCCACGAGATGGGCATCGACCTGTGGGAGGTCATCGACGGGGCGGCCACCAAGCCCTTCGGCTTCCAGGCCTTCTACCCCGGCATCGGCCCCGGTGGCCACTGCATCCCCGTGGACCCCTACTACCTGTCGTGGGCCGCCCGCCGGGTGGACTTCACCACCAAGTTCATCGACCTGGCTGCGGACACCAACCTGCGCATGGCCGACTACGTGGTGGGCCGGGTCAACACCCTGCTCAACGACCAGGGCAAGCCCCTGCACGGCTCCCGCATCCTCTGCTATGGGGCCGCCTTCAAGCCCAACGTGGCCGACATGCGCAACTCCCGCTCGGTGCGGGTGATGGAGCTGCTGGCCAACGCCGGCGCCGAGGTCAGCTACAGCGACCCCCGTGTCCCCACCCTGCGGGTCGGTGACCAGGAGCTCAAGTCGGTGGAGATGACCGACGCCGAGCTGGCCGGCTCCGACCTGGTCCTGCTGCTCGTCGGGCACCGGGAGCTGGACGTCGACCAGGTGCTGGCCAAGGCCCCGGCCGTGTTCGATGCCGTGAACGCCGGCGGACGGCCCTCCGGCGGCAACCTCGAACGGCTGTGAGCCGATCGCGCTGATCCCCCGGGAACCTCCTCGGGTCATCATGGCCGGGGCCCAACCGACCCGAGCGCAACGCCGCCGTCCCGCCCCCCGGCGTGGCGGCGGCGGCCGCGCGGACCAAGCTGGTGAGGCGATGACCGCGAACGTGATGGCGAACGTGATGGCGACCCTGACCGCGACCCGATGACCAGCACGCCGTGACCGCCCCCATCGACCCCGTCGCGCCGGCGGGCGACGCCGTGGCCCCCGAAGGTGGCCGCCCCGACGTCAGCAGCGGGGTCAAGGCCGGGCTGCGCTGGAGCCTGTTCAGCCAGCTCGGCGTGCGCTTCGTGTCCGTGATCTCGGGCATCTTCCTGTTCCGGCTGCTCGACGCCGAGAACTACGGCGTCTACGCCTTCGCCCTGGCCGTCATCAACATCCTCATCTCCTTCAACGACCTGGGCCAGGTCCTCACCATCGTGCGCTGGACGGGCGACGACGTGCTGCGGGCGGCCCGCACGGCCACCACCATCGTGTGGTGCACCACGGCGGTGTGCTTCCTGGCCTGCTTCGCCGGGGCCGGCTGGCTGGCCCACCTCAGCGGCAACGAGGCCGCGGCCGGACCCCTGCGGCTGATGGCGTTCATGCTGCTCATCGACGGGGTCAGCACCACCCCCCGGGCCCTCCTGTTCCGGGCCTTCAAGCACAGCCGCTCGTCCATCGCTGACCTGGCCGGCCTACCCGTCAACGTGGGCCTGTCCCTGGCCCTGGCCGCGGCGGGCGCCGGGGCCTGGGCCCCGGCCGTGGGCACGGTCGCCGCCGCCGTGATCACCGGCGGCATCGTCTTCTTCTCCGCCCCGAAGCGGCCCCGCCCCGGTTGGGACCGGGGCCACGCCCGTCGGCTGCTCGCCTTCGGCTTCCCCCTGGCCGTGACCACCCTGGTCGAGCTGACCCTGCTCAACGTGGACTACATCATCATCGGCAACCGGCTGGGGGCGGTGGCACTGGGCTACTACGCCCTGGCCTTCAACGTGTCCTCGTGGCCGTCGACCCTCGTCACCCAGGCCATCCGCAAGGTGTCCGTGGCCGGGTTCAGCCAGCTGTCGGGGGACCGGGCCCACCTGACGGCCATGTTCGGCCGCTCCATGACCATGCTGCTGACCCTGCTGCTGCTGGTGTGCACGGGCATCGCCGTGCTGGCCAGCCCACTGGTGCGCATCCTCTACGGCGCCGATTCCACCGCCGCGGGACACGTGCTCAGCTGGCTGATCGTGCTCGGAGCCGTGCGGGTCACCGTGGGCCTCATGTTCGACCTGCTGCTGTCGCTGGGGCGGTCGCGCACCACCCTGCGCCTGCAGGTCCTGTGGCTGATCGCCGTCATCCCCTCCCTGTGGATCGGCGCGGCGACCGGGGGCATCGTCGGTGTGGCCGTGGCCCACACGATCATCGCCGTGTTCTGGGCCCTGCCCCTGCACCTGTCGGCCATCAAGGGCGTGGGCATCCGGCTCGGGGCCCTGGGTCGCCCCCTGGTGCGACCCCTGATCGGTGCCGGTGTGGCCGGAGCCGTCGGCACCGCGGCCATGCTGGGGTTGCGGCCCGACCTGGTCGACATCGCCGTGGCCGGCCCCCTGGTCCTCGTGGTCTACGTCATCATCGGGGTGCCCCGGGCCGAGCTGGGCCGCATCCGTCGCATGGCCCGCTGAGCGGCGCCGATCGAGAGGTTCCCCCCATGGCACTACCCAGGTCACTGCCCAGGTCGTTGACGTCCTCCCCCGACGTCCTCGTCCGTCAGACCCGACGGGCGGCCGGGTTGGCCCTGCGCCTGACCAAGCAGCCCGTGCGCCGGGGGTGGCGGCGCTGGGTGGTGCAGCGGGGGATCGACGACACGGCCGCCTCCACTGTCCGCCGCTGCCTGGTCGTGGCCCCCCACCCCGACGACGAGACCATCGGTTGTGGCGCGGCCGTGGCCCGCAAGCGGGCCGCGGGCACCCAGGTCGACGTGGTCATCGTCACCGACGGGCGCCACTCGCACACCAGTGCCGTCATGGCCCCCAGCGAGCTGGCATCGCGGCGGCGCGACGAGTCCATCGACGCCTGTTCCCTGCTCGGCGTGGAGGACGGCCACCTGCGCGTCCTGGGCTTCGAGGAGCAGACGCTGGACCGCTGCTTCGACGAACTGGTGGACACCCTGGCCGCGCTGATCACCGAGCTCGACCCCGAAGAGGTACTCGTCACCTCGGAGCACGACTGGCACGTCGACCACCAGATGGTCCACCACGCCGTGGTCGCGGCCATGGCCAAGGCGGGAGGTCCGGCCCTGGTCCTGGCCTATCCGGTGTGGTTCTGGGCTGACGGGCCGTGGACCTCACACCCGCTGGCCGGCCCCCGCGAGCACGCCCGCGGCCTGCTGCCCGACGTGTTCGAGGGCCTGAGCCTGCCCGCGGCCCGACTGGTGTCCACGACGGGGTTCGCCGACCTCAAGCGGGAGGCCTTCACCCGCTACACGACCCAGACGACCAACGTCACCGGTGAGCCCACCTGGGCCGTGTTCGCCGACGGCTGGATCGACGCCTTCACCGCCGACTGGGAGGTGTTCTTCCCCGTGGCGGCGACCACCGACGCCACCGAGGCCACCGAGGCCGGCGGCGCCCCAGCCGACGGCGAGGGCGAGGTGGCTGCGGTTCCCGAGGTGGCTGCGGTTCCCGAGGTGGCCGTGCTCGAGGAGGCCACCGAGGCCGGCGGATCCCGTCTCGTCGTCCCCACCCAGCCGGGGTGGGCGGTGCCCGGTGTGGCCCTGGGTCCCTTCCGTCGCCGAGGCGGGCTCGCCCTGGCCGCGGCCACCGAGGTCCTCCAGGAGCCGGCGGGCGCCCGACCGGTCGAGGCGCCACGTCGGGGCCTGGGGCGGGTGCTCGGCGCCGTGCCCGCCGCCCTCCCCCACCGCCACCCCGCCGTCGTGGACGCCACCGCCGAGCTGGCCGTGGGCTTCCAGCCCGAGATCGCCCCCCGCAACCCCGCCACCAGCGGCAACAGCGTCCTGGTGGGCCCAGGCGGGGCGGTGGCCGCCCGGGTGGGCGCGACCACGCTCACGGCGCGCGACGCCATGGCCGAGGTCCCCGTGACCTACATCGTCGCCCTGCGGGAGCGGGGGGCCGTCTACTACGTGTCGTCGCTGGACGACACCACCGGTCTCGTCGGCCACCCCCGCATGACCCCCGTGGCCATCGACCACGCCGGCACGGACGAGCTGGTGTGGGCCTCGGTACAGGTGGGGCGGCCCACGGCCGAGACCGCGGCCAGCACCCGCCTCGACGGCGTGCTCGTGCGCCACGTGCCCGCCCTCGACGGCTGGGGCACCGCCCTCGCCGCCGACAGCTTCGACGGCGGCCACGATGGGGACGCGGTCACAGGCCGGCGCCCGGGCCAGGATGTGGACGGCTCCCCGGCGGCGCGGGGCGGATCGTGGCGGGTGGTCGACGGCTCGCTCACGCGCGGCGACGACGGGGCCGCGGCCGGCGACGACGGGTCTGTCGCCCTGGTCGAGCTGAGCGAACCGGCCGGGTTGTGCCACGTGGTCGTGCACACGGCGGCCCGCTTCGCCGGTGCGGGCCGGGCCGGGCTGGTGTGGCGGGCGTCGACCGACGGCGACGCCGGCTGGCGGGTGGTGGTGTGGAGCGACCGGGCCGAGTTGCAGCTGTCCACCGCGGGCCGGTGGGACGTCGTCGACAGCGTCGCCACCCACCTCGAAGCGGCGGGGAGCTGGGGCCTCTCGGTCCTCGACGACGGCTCGACCATGCGCGTCCACCTCGAGGGACGCCATCTGTTCTCACGTACCGACGGGCGCCTGGCCACCGGGCGGGCGGTGGGGGTGGTGGCCGGGCCCGGCGCCAGCGTCGTGCTGCGCGACTTCGAGGCCCACCCCAGGGCCACGGACCTGCCGCCGGAGATCGACCCCGGGCCCCCCTGGCAGGACCGCGGTGGCCAGGTCCTCGTCGACGACGCCTTCGCCGGACCCCAGGGCCCGCTGGCCGCATCGCCCGACGACGGTTGGGTGCGCACGACGGGCCGGGGTCAGCTCGAGCGCGGCGGTGACGGCGCCGTCGTGGTCCGGGCCAGCCGGGCCGAGCCCAACCCGGGGCGCACGTTCGTCACCCGGACCTGGCCCCAGCCCGGCTTTGCCGACGTGTCCGTCACCGTCACCCCACCGACAGCCGCCGACGGCGAGGGCGAGGGCGACCTCGACGGCCACCTGTGCCGGGCCGGGTTGGTCCTCTGGCAGGACGACGACACCAACCTCGTCGTCACCCTGAGGCTGGGGGGTGACGCCGGGGGGCCCGCCGTGGCCCTGCGCTTCCGGGACCAGGGCTACGACCACTTCGACGACGTCGTCACCGCGGCCCTACCCCCGGCCGTCGTGTCGGGCGGGCCCGTACCCCTGCGCATCGTCAGCGATGGCGACCACGTCGCCGTGCTCGTGGGCCGGGCCCTGGTGCTGCAACGCCGCCTCGACGACCTCTACCCGGGCACCGAGGGCCTGCGCACCACCCGGGTGGGACTGGCCGTGGACCACGACTGGGGTGACGACACCGGCAGCGCCTTCGGGGACTTCGTGGCCCGCGGCCGCTGAACCACCGTCAGGCGCTGGCGTCAGGCCCGGCCCAGCTCGGCCGAGCGGGCGGTGGCCGCGGCCACGGCCTCGATGAGGGCCGAGCGCAACCCATGGCGTTCGAGCTCGCGCAGGGCGGCGGCGGTGGTGCCCCCCGGTGAGGTCACGTCGGCCCGCAGCTCGGCGGCGGGCCGACCGCTCTCCACCAGCATGCGCCCGGCACCGGCGATGGTCCCCGTGGCCAGCACCTCGGCCGTGGCCCGGGGCAGGCCCAGGAGCACGCCGGCGTCGATGAGGGCCTCGGCCACCAGGAACAGGTAGGCAGGACCGGAACCGGACAGGCCGGTGACGGCGTCGAGCTGGTGCTCGCCCACCCGCACAACCTGGCCGACGGCGCCGAGGATGGCCTCGGCCCAGTCGAGGTCGGCGGCCTGGGCGGCCGAACCCCCGGCGATGGCGGCGACACCGGCGCCGAGCAGGGCCGGGGTGTTGGGCATGGCCCGGACCACGGCCACCGGAGCCCCACCCCCGGAGCCTCCGAGGGCGGCCTCGAGCTGGGCCGTGGTCACCCCGGCGGCCACCGACAGCACCCGTCTGGGCGGGCAATCGGTGGCCAGGGATCGACACAGGGGGCCCACGTCGGCAGGCTTGACGGCCAGGAGCACGTCGTCAGCCGGTCGGGGGCGGTCGACGACCTCGACGCCGGGCAGCAGGTCGGCCAACGCGGCGCGGCGCCCGGCGTAGGCCTCCACCACACGCAGCTCGCCCGGAGCCGCCCATCCCGACGAGACCAGGCCACCGACCAGGGCCTCACCCATGCGTCCACCACCGATGACCTGCAGCTTCGTCACCGCCGCAGGCTAACCCAGACCCAGGTGGGAACGGCGGGGACGGTGGGGACGCAACGGGGCCCCACCTCGCCCCCGGAGAGGACCGAGATGGGGCCCGTCAGCAGATCAGTAGCGGAAGGCGCCCGTCTTGTACTCGACGCGCTCGAGGGCCCAGGGGATGGCCTCGAGGCGCTCCTGGGGGATGGGGAGGCCGGACACGGCGCAGATGCCGTAGACGCCGTTGTCCATGCGCTCGAGGGCGGTGTCGATGGCCTCGACCGCGGCCTGGGCCTGGGCGGAGAGCGCCAGGTCACGCTCACGCTCGACGGCCAGGGTGTCGCCCTCTCCCGACTCCTCGTCGAACTGGACATCGCCGGGTTCGCGCTCGTTGGCGAGTGACTCCGCCTCGGCCTTGAGGGCGAACGCCGACTTCACATAGCGGGCCCGCTCCATCATCAGCAGATCTCGCTGCGACTGGAGGAACTCGGGGGGGAAGGGGCTGGGGGCAGGAGCATCGTCCGACTCGGAAGCGCTACCGCTCGACTTCTTCGCTGCTTTGGCCATCGACCTCTCGCTGGTCATCGTCCCGATCCGATCCCGCCTCGGGCCTCGGGCTCAGGAGCCGTTTCCACGGTGGTGAGCGTCAACCCCGGAGGGGTCGCCAAGTATTCCGCATCCCGTGGCGTCCGACACCAGCTGGAGCCGATTGCCTCGTCGATCTACCGCACTGTCTAACGGCGATGGGCCGGCGGCCGGGACGAGGCGCTCTCCGCTTCCCCGATGAGGCACCCGTCCCGGGATCCGCCGGCCAGCGCCCACGATATGCCGAGAAGACATGGAAGTCAATGACGTTCCGCCGCCGACCGCCAGCGATCCCGATGATCAGGCGAAGCGGGAGGCGAAGCCGATGCGCAGCGCGGGCTGGAAGTACTCCTCCACGTAGACGTAGAGCGAGCCCAATATCCGGTCGAGCTCGACCTCGTCGATGGATTCGTTGCCCAGTTGGCCGACCAGGAAGACCGCGTCTTCGGCCCCGATGGCGAAGGTGGCCCCGTAGAGCTTGATGTTGCGCCGCAGCAGGTGCTCGTGGAACGCCGCCAGGTTCTCCTCCGGCGCCGGCATCACGTACGTCTCGTAGTGCAGGGTGCGCTGGCCCAGGGTGAACCACAGCGTGAAGGTGGCCTTGGCCTCGCCCGTCATGCGCACGAACCAACGTCGCTCTCCGGGCTCGCGGTCGACCGCGGCCACAGCGTCGTTCTCGTCGAGCTGGCGCCGGAAGTAGCGGTCGAGCTCGCCCTCGAGGCGTTCGAGCTCGGCGGGAGGCGTCGGGGAACGGTCGCTCACGAACACGGGGCGACCCTACCCACGCACCCCGACCTTCAGCCCAGGCAGCGGACCCGGCCCGCCTCGGCACCACCCCCGCCACCGTGGTCAGCGGGGCGTGCACTCCACCAGGCCCCGGGCGGCCACGTCGGCGTAGATGCGGCGCAGCCGGGCCGCCGTGGTCGACCACGTGTAGCGGCGGGCCTCGTCGGCGGCGGCCTGGGCCATGCCCGCAGCCAGCACGTCGTCTCCCAGCAGGCGGTCGATGGCCGCGGCGTAGTCGGAGGGGTCCCGGCTCTCCACCAGCAGCCCGGTCCTGCCCTCCTGGACCAGGGTCAGCAGCCCGCCGACCGCCGCACACACCACCGGGGTGCCACACGCCCCCGCCTCCAGGGCCACCAGGCCGAAGGACTCGGAGCGGCTGGGTACGACGCACACGTCGGCGGCCCGGTAGTAGCTGGACAGCAGGTGGTGGGGCTGAGGGGGGCGGAAGAGCACCCTGTGGCCCACGCCCAGGTCGTGGGCAAGCTGACGGCACCACGTCGCGTAGGCCGCGCCCTCCACCCCGGAGGGGCCGCCCACGACCACCAGGTGGGCATGGCGGTTGCGCAGCTCGGCCAGGGCCCGCACGGCCACGTCGAGGCCCTTGAGGGGCTGGATGCGTCCGGCGAAGAGCACGATCGGCCCCTCCCCCAGGCCCAGGGCGGCCCGGGCGCCGGACCGGGGGCCGGGGGAGAAGAAGGCGTGGTCCACGCCCGGGGGGACGAGCTCGACCCGCTTGGGATCCGCCGCGTACAGCGAGGTGAGCTGGTCGGCCTCGGCCGGCGAGTTGGCCAGGATGGCGTCGGAGCAGGCGATGACCTCGGTCTCGGCCCGCAGCCGTCGTTCGGGCTCCTCGTCACCCATGTCGGCCTTGACCCGGGCCAGGGTGTGGAAGGTGCACACCAGGGGCACGTCGAGCTCGTGCTTGAGGTGGTGGCCGACCACACCCGACAGCCAGTAGTTGGCGTGCACGGCGTCGACCCCTCCCCGCGACTCGATGTGGGACCTCACCCCGTGGGTGAAAACGTCCACCACCGAGGGCAGGTCCTCCTTGGGCAGGTCGAAGGGGCCAGCGGGGACGTGCACCACCCGGAACCCGCTCTCGACGTCGACCTCGGGAGGCAGGTCGCGGTCCCAGGCGCGCACGTAGGTCGTGCAGTCCACGCCGGCCTGGGCCAAGGCGGTGACCAGCTCGCGGACGTACACGTTCATGCCGCCGCTGTCGCCGCTACCGGGCTGCGTCAGTGGCGACGTGTGCAATGAGATGACGGCCAACCTGCGCACCGGGCGATCAACCTAGATCGCCGGGCGGGCCTGGCTCACGTCGGGCCGTCACACCGGGCTGGTTGGCCCGCACCGCCCGGCGGCGCACCGTCTCGGCCCGGAACGTCTCGTAGACGTGCAGCAGGGTGTCCTTCTGGGACTCGCTGAGCTCGGGGTCGTTGCGGATGGCGCCGGCCACGTCGCTGTCCCCGCCCCGGTCCTCGAGGATGCCGGCCCGCACGTAGAGGGCCTCGGCGGACAGGTCGAGGGCGCTGGCCAGCTGCTGGAGGATCTCGGCCGAGGGCCGACGCAGCCCCCGTTCGATCTGGCTCAGGTAGGGGTTGGAGATGCCCGACAGCTCGGACAGCCGCCGCAACGACAGGTGGGCCGCCGACCGCTGCTCGCGCACGAACCGGCCCAGGTCCTGTCCCCGGGGAGAAGGCGCGGCACGGCGCGCCCGTCCTGCCGGCTTCACCGTCCGCGAGGCCCGCCGATCCTCGTCCACCGCCGGGGTCCGCCTTCCTGCAACTCGACCGCTGGCACCGCCGGGGCGCACCGCCGCGCCCCGACCAGCTGAGAGGGACGCTAGGCCAGCAGGGCGTCCACGCTGAGCTCGCCGCTCTCGTAGCGCGAGGTCAGCTGGGCCTGCACGGCGTCGATCTGGTGGTGCAACTGCCGGCGGGCCACCGAGAACTCGTGCTCGAGGGCGGCCAGGCCCTCGGCGGTGCTCTGCAGCTCGCCGTCGGACAGGTTGGGCAGGTGGGTGAGGGCCTCGGGGCCGGCGACAGCATCGACGGCGGCCATGAGCTCCTCCTGCACACCGACCTGGTCCACCGCCACCTTGATGCGCAGGCTGCCGCCCACGCCCACCGGCTGGGTCTCGGCCAGGATGGAGGGCAACGAGGCCACGAGGTCGGCCAGGCCGGCGTCGGCGTCACCATGGGCACGGCGGCGCTCTTCGGCGTGGACGATGTCGAGCCTGCCGTGCAGGGCCCGACGCACGTAGGAGATCGCCGCCTCCATCTGTTCGCACTCGGCCCGCATGGATCGCAGCTCGGCCGGCGAGCGCGCCGACACACCGTCGATGTAGTGGGTCCCGGTCAGATGTTCGTACAGCCGCATTGGCAACACGCCCTCCTATCGGCACCGCCGGGGGACGACTTGAGAAAGAAGTGTTTCGCCGCCGTGACGCCGTCTCCGGAGGCGGAGGCGGCACCGGAGGCGGACCGGACACCGACCACGATCAGGTCTTCGTTACCACAGCCCGTGCGTCGCCACCAGCACGATCACCCAGATCGGACCGGTCACGACCAGGGAATCGATGCGGCGCAGGGCGGGGGCGAACACGTTGCCCCGGGGCAGGATGGCCGACGCCACGAACTGCCCGAGGGGACAGCACAGCGCGGTCAGCGCCCCCAACCCCCACGTCAGGCGACTCGAGAGGGGTTGGGGTTCGACCAGGGAGGCGGGGAAGGTCATGGCCAGCACACCTATGGCGCCAGCCAGCGGGCCCTCGAGCAGGTTGGCCGCCCCCGAGCCGACGAGGAAGTCTCCCGCCTCGTAGGTGGAGACGAGCAGCACCAGCAGCAGGGCCACCTCGGGCCCCACCCCATGGACCAGGGCGGGGGCGGCCACGGCCAGGCCCACGGGTAGCCCGCAGCGCAGGGTGGCCCGGGCGAAGGCCCCCGTGCCCTCGGTCGACCCGGTGGGGGCGGGCCCGGGCACGCCCACGGCGAGCAGGGCGGCCACGGCCACGGCGCCGAGGACGACGACGGGCCCACCGAGGCCGGCCACGGCCATCCCTCCGGCGATGGCCGCGGCCACCAGGCCGTGGGGTCGGGCCGATCGGCCCCGGCGCCAGGCCACCGACGCCTGCACCGCAGCCACCGCCCCCGCCGACCCGTAGAGCACGGCCAGGGCCACGGCGCCCAGTCGGGCTGCGGCCACTGCGGCGGCGAACCACAGCAGGCCCAGGCGGACCTTGGGGCCACGGGTGTCGTAGGCCCAGCGGTAGCGGCCGTGCAGGGCAGGGGGTGCCGGCAGGGCCCGGGCCACGCGTCGGCGCCGCCACCACGGGAGCCGGGCCCCGGTGACGAGCACGCCGCCCATGTCGGCCGTGCGTCGCGGTCGGCGGGCCGGCGCCTCCTCGGCGCTGACCGGCTCGTCGGACCCGGTCCTGGACCTGGTCCGGGATCCCGCCTTGGACCCGGTCCGGGATCCCGCCTTGGA
>JBBSLP010000010.1:0-105050 GCA_038255145.1 Acidimicrobiales bacterium | reverse complement strand
CCTCAAGCTAGCGCGTATGCCTATTCCGCCACTCCGACGTGGGGCCACCACTGTAGCGCGGTGGCGGTGCCAGCTTCCAGACCGGGCCCGGGGGCCGACGGGCTAGACGTCCAGGTAGAGGCTCATGCCGACGGTGCTGAAGGCGAACAGCAGGGCGGTGATAACGGTCAGCCGGTCGAGGTTCTTCTCCATGACCGTGGACCCCGCGGCCGAGGACGCCGCCGACGTGCCGCCCATGAGGTCGGACAGCCCGCCACCCTTTCCCGAGTGCAGGAGCACGAGGAAGATCAGCCCGAGGGTCGACACCAGCCAGAACGGCAACAGCAGCCAGATCACGGCGCAGATCCTACCCCCACCGCACCCCCACCCCGCGGGCGACCCGGGCGCTACGGTGCCTCCACCCGGGGCGGCGGCCGTCGCCAGGGGACGGCTGACGCTGACCGATCGAGGACCGACGTGTCGAACGACCTGCCCACCACCGCCCTGCAGCTGCGATCGCTCGTGCCCGAGGACGGCACCCTGGAGCTGTCCCTGGCCCCGGTGCCCGTACCCCAGCCCGGCCCCGACCAGGTGGTGGTGCGCATGGAGGCCGCCCCCATCAACCCGTCCGACCTGGGCCTGCTCTTCGGCGCGGCCGACCTGTCCACGGTCGCGACCGCAGGCACCCCCGACAGCCCCCGGGTCACCGCCACCGTGCCCCCCGGCCTGCTGCGCTCCATGTCCGGCCGCATGGGCCAGGCCCTGGCCGCGGGCAACGAAGGCGCCGGCACCGTGGTCGCCGCGGGCACGTCGGATGCGGCGCAAGCACTCCTGGGCAAGACGGTGGCCGTGTGGGGTGGCGGCACCTACGCCCAGTACCGGGCGACGGACACCTCCCAGCTGCTCGTGCTGCCCGACGGCGTGACCGCAGCCCAGGGGGCTTCGGTCTACGTCAACCCCATGACCGCGCTGGGCATGGTCGAGACCATGCGCCTCGAGGGCCACCAGGCCCTGGTGCACACGGCGGCGGCCTCCAACCTGGGCCAGATGCTGGTCAAGATCTGCCTGGCCGACGGCATCGCCCTCGTCAACATCGTGCGCCGGGCCGAGCAGGCCGACCTGTTGCGCTCCATCGGCGCCACCCACGTGTGCGACACCAGTTCGCCCACGTTCATGGCCGACCTCATCGCTGCGCTCACCGAGACCTCGGCCACCATCGCCTTCGACGCCACCGGTGGCGGTGAGCTGGCCGGCCAGATCCTCACGGCCATGGAGGCCGCGGCGCTGGCCAACGCCACGGAGTTCAGCCGCTACGGCTCGACCACCTTCAAGCAGGTCTACATCTACGGCGGGCTCGACCGGGGCCCCACCACCCTGCGGCGCAACTTCGGCATGGCCTGGGCCGTGGGCGGCTGGCTGCTGCCTCCCTTCCTGGCCAAGATCGGGCCCGAGCGCACCCAGGCCCTGCGCGACCGGGTGGCGGCCGAGATCACCACCACCTTCGCCAGCAGCTACACGAAGGAGGTCTCGCTGTCCGACGTGCTCTCGATCGACGAGATCGCCGTCTACGCCAAGATCGCCACCGGACAGAAGTACCTCGTCGACCCGTCCCGAGGCTGAGGCAGACTGCGACATGGTCCTGCAGATCGACGACGACGGTCGGGTGCGCACGCTGCGGATGGCTCGGCCCGATGCCCTGAACGCCATGGACAACCAGCTCTTCGGCGCGATCCGCGACGCCCTCGCCGCCGCCGAGGATGACGACGGGGTCGCCGTGGTCGTGCTCACCGGCGAAGGGCGGGCCTTCTCTGCCGGCCAAGACCTCAACGAGATGCTGGCCAGCCGCGACCCCAACGCCGAACCCCACCGCTTCCCGTCCATGCTCGAGCGGGTGGCCAGCTTCCGCAAGCCGCTGATCGGCTCGGTGAACGGCCTCGGGGTCGGCATCGGCATGACCATCCTGGCCCACTGCGACCTGGTGCTGATGGCGACCACGGCCCGGCTGCGCACGCCGTTCCCCCAGTTGGGCCTGGCTCCGGAGGCCGGCTCGAGCTCCACCTTCGCCCGCCGGGTCGGCTGGCAGCACGCGGCGTGGATCCTGCTCTCCGGCCGTTGGTTCACCGCCCAGGAGTGCCTGGACATGGGCTTCGTCTGGCGGGTGTGCGAACCCGACCGGCTCGAGGCGGAGACCATGGCGGTGGCCCGGGAGTTGGCGGCAAACCCGATCCCATCGTTGGTGGCCACCAAGGAGCTCATGCTGGCGGCCGGCCACCAGGAGCAGGCGCTCGCTGCCCACCGCCGGGAGGTGGCCGCCTACACCACGCTCATCGGGGCGCCGGCCAACCGGGAGGCGGTGGCCGCCTTCAAGGACAAGCGCGAGCCCGACTTCACCGCCATCGCCGGTCTCTGATGCGGCGCCGGGGCCGAGCCCGACGGCCCGAGAAGGCCGCATGCCGCAGCTACGCCGCCGGCTCCACACCGATCACCGGGCGCAGCGCCACCGCGTCCCGGCGCAGGCCCAGCCAGCTGAACCCGACGAGGATCGTCACCGTGGCCGCGGCCAGGCCCACGACCAGCAGGGTCGTGCGCACCCCCACGGCATCGGCCAGCGCCCCCCACACCGGCGCCAGCAGGGCCTGGGATCCGAACCCCATCATGGCCAACGACATCACCCGGCCGTGGTAGGCCGGTTCCGCGCCCGACATCAGCAACGAGTTGTCCACCAGCATGAAGGCGCTGCGACCGATGCCCAGGGGGATGGCGGCGGCGATGGCCAGCAGGTAGCTGGGGGCCTGGGACAAGAGCACGAAGCCGACGGCCATCACCCCGCCAGCGGTCAGCAGGATGGGCCAGGCCCGGGGCGAGCGCACCACACCGGCCAGGGGCAGGGTGGTGAGCAGGCCGGCCACGGCCAGGGACAGGAACACCGGGCCCACGTCGGTCGGCGACCGGTCGAGCTCGGAGCTGAGCAGGCCGGGCAGCAGGGTCTGGAAGGCGAACCCGCAGATCACGATGCCGATGAAGCCCAGCCACAGCGTGCGCAGCCGGGGTTCGCGCCACACGTAGCCCAGTCCGTCCACCAGCTCCACGCGCACGCTCCGTCGGCTGATCGACGTGGGCGGAGCGCTGGGCAGACGGGCGGTGATGGGCAGCACGATGGCGAACATCGACGCCATGAACAGGTACGTGCCGCCGACGCCGAAGAAGGTCCCCAGCAGCAGGGCGATGAGCAGAGGACCGGCCACCTGGGACACGTTCTGGGCGATCTGCTGCAGGGCGATGGCGTTGGGGAACAGTGCCTTGGGCACGAGCTCACCCACCCAGGCCTGCCGGGCCGGACCCATGAAGGCGAAGCCCACCCCCATGAGCAGGGTGGCCAGGGTCAGCAACGGGACGGTGATCAGGTCGGTCAGGATCAACGCCCCGGTACCGGCGATGACCACGGCGGGGATGATCTGACCGGCCAGGACGAGCGGCTTCTTGCGCATGCGGTCGGCGACCACACCCCCGATGGGCGAGATGGCCAGCATGCCGATGCCTGACCCCATCTGGGCCAGCCCGGCGGCGGCGTTGCTGCCCGTGATCTCGAAGGCCACGCTGGGCACGAGCATGAACGACATCATGAACGCCGTGGTCGCCGTCACCGAGCCCAGCCAGAACTGCCGGTAGGTCTGGAGGCCGAAGGCGGCGAACGATCCGGTCATCCACGACATGCCGGGTGAGCGTAGGCCACACCTGACCCTGACGTGTCCGGGGGCACACCGGCCCCCGGACGCCGGGCTGCTCGATCCGAGGAGCTGCAGTCCGAGAAGCTCCTCAGTCGGAGAAGCTCCTCAGTCGGAGAAGCGGTACTGCACGATGCCGGCGAAGCTGTCGGCGTCGAGGGCGGCCCCGCCCACCAGCGCACCGTCGATGTCGGGCTGGGCCATGAGCCCCGGCGCGCTGTCGGCCTTGACCGACCCGCCGTACTGGATGCGCACCGCGGCCGCGGCCTCGGCCCCGGCTTCGGCCTCCACCGTGGCCCGCACCAGGGCGCACACGGCCTGGGCGTCCGCGGCCGAGGCCACCCGGCCCGTGCCGATGGCCCAGATGGGCTCGTAGGCGATGACCAGGCCACCGACCTGGGCCGGGGACACCCCGGCCAACCCGGCCTTGACCTGGCCCACCACCTTGGCCTCCGTCGAGCCCGCCTCACGCTCGTCGAGCGTCTCGCCGCAGCACAGGATGGGCGTCATGGCTGCGGCGAGCACGGCCAGCACCTTGCGGTTGACCCCCTCGTCGGTCTCCCCGAACAGCTCGCGCCGTTCGGAGTGGCCGACGATGACGTAGCTGACGTTGAGCTTGGCCAGCATGTTGGGGGCGATCTCGCCGGTGAACGCCCCCTTGGCCTCCCAGTGGCAGTTCTGGGCGCCGAGGGCGATGGGGATCTTGTCGGCCTCGAGCACGGTCTGCACCGACCGCAGGTCGGTGAAGGGCGGGTGGACGGAGACCTCCACCTCCTCCACGTCGTCCTTGGTCAGCAGGTAGCCCAGCTTCTGGACCAGGGTGATGGCCTCGAAGTGGTTGTTGTGCATCTTCCAGTTGCCACTGATCAGCGGCATCCGGCCCGACGAGCTAGCCACGGGGCGACTCCCTCAGTGCAGCCAACCCGGGGAGGTCGCCCTGCTCGATGAGCTCGAGCGAGGCCCCACCCCCGGTGGACAGGTGATCGATGCGGTCGGCGACGCCGAACTGCTCAGCCGCAGCGGCCGAGTCGCCGCCGCCCACGATGGTGAAGCCCCGTGACGAGGCCACGGCTTCGGCCACGGCCCTGGTCCCCGCGGCGAACCGGGGGTCCTCGAAGACGCCCATGGGCCCGTTCCACAGCACCAGGCGGGCCTCACGGATGACGTCCTCGAACACCGCGGCCGTGCCCGGCCCGATGTCGACACCCATCCACCCCTCGGCCAGGCTGACCCCGGCCTGGCGGACCTCGCCGCCGGCGTCGGGATCGAACAGCTTGCCCCCGGGGCCCAGGGCGGTGAGGTCCTCGGGCAGCAGGATGCGCTCACCGGCCTCGTGCAGCAGGTTCGAGCACTCCCCCACCAGGTCGGGCTCGAAGAGCGACGAACCGATGGAGTAGCCCTTGGCGGCCAGGAAGGTGAAGCACATCCCCCCGCCGACGATGAGGGTGTCGCACACGTCGAGCAGTGCCCGGATCACCCCGAGCTTGTCCGACACCTTGGAGCCACCGAGGATGGCCACGAAAGGGTGGGGCGGGTCGTTGCGCACACCCAGCAGCACCTCGACCTCTCGGGCCAGCAACCGACCGGCGGCGGAGGGCAGGCGGGCCGGGGGCCCCACGATGGAGGCGTGGGCCCGGTGCGAGGCGCCGAAGGCGTCGTTCACGTACAGGTCGAACCCGTCGACGAGCCGGTCGACGAACTCGGCCGAGTTGGCCTCCTCACCCGCATCGAAGCGCAGGTTCTCCCCCAGCTCGATGCCCGGCGCCAGCTCGTCCAGGCGGGCCTTCACCGCGTCCATGGCGTAGCGGGGGTCGGGCCTGCCCTTGGGCCGACCCAGGTGGGAGACGGCGTGGACCCGGGATGCACCCTGCTGCTGCAACCAGCGCAGGGTGGGCAGGGCCGAGCGGATGCGCAGGTCGTCGGTGATCTCACCGTCGGCCATGGGCACGTTGAAGTCCACCCGCACCAGCACCGAGCGGCCCTCGACGGAAGGCAGGTCCTCGAGGGTCGGAACCCCGAAGATCGCCACCTACTCGGCGGCCTTCTTCGTGGCCTTCCCGACGATCTCCACCAGGTCGACCAGGCGGTTGGAGTAGCCCCACTCGTTGTCGTACCAGCCGAAGACCTTGACCAGGTTGCCCATGGCCATGGTCATCTGCGAGTCGAAGGTGCAGCTGGCCGGATCGCCGACGATGTCGGAGGACACGATGGGCTCGTCGGTGTAGACGAGCACGCCCTTGGACATGGGCCCCTCGGTGGCCGCGGCCTTGAAGGCCTCGTTGACCTCGGCCACGGTCACGTCGCGCTTGAGCACGCCGGTGAAGTCGGTGATGGAGCCGACGGGGATGGGCACCCGCAGGGACTGGCCGTCGAGCTTGCCCTTCATGGCCTGCAGCACCAGGCCCGTCGCCCGGGCCGCACCCGTGGACGAGGGGATGATGTTGATGGCCGAGGCCCGGGCCCGGCGCAGGTCCTTGTGGGGCAGGTCGAGCAGGTTCTGGTCGTTGGTGTAGGCGTGGACCGTGGTCATCAGGCCCTTCTCCACACCGAAGGCGTCGTCGAGCGCCTTGATCATGGGCACGAAGCAGTTCGTCGTGCACGAGGCGTTGGAGATGACCTTGTCCGTGGCCGGGTCGAAGGTGTCGTCGTTGACGCCGACCACGATGGTCTTGTCGGCGCCGTCCGAGGGGGCGGACACGATGACGAGCGGGGCGCCGCCGGTCAGGTGGGCCGCGGCCTGGGCCCGCGAGGTGAAGATGCCGGTGGACTCGATGACCAGGTCGACGCCCAGCTCACCCCAGGGCAGGGCCGCCGGGTCACGCTCGGCCAGCACCTTGATGGTGCCGTAGCCGTCGACGGTGAGCTCGCCCTCGCCCACCTTGACCTCGGCGCCCAGACGGCCCATGACCGAGTCGTACTTGAGCAGGTGGGCCAGGGTGGGCAGGTCGCCGAGATCGTTCACGGCGACGATCTCGACATCGGCCCCCTGGGCCCGCACGGCCCGGAAGAAGTTGCGGCCGATGCGGCCGAAGCCGTTGACGCCGACGCGGATGGTCATGAGCGTGTGCCTCCCTGATGTGCTGCGTGTTGCAAGAGATCTTCGGCTTACTTCTCTATGTCGCGATGGGCGACCTGAGGGTGGAACCCGAGGTCGGTGAGCTTACGGGCCACCTCTTCGGCCAGCGCCACCGATCGGTGGCGGCCCCCGGTGCAACCGAAGGCGATGGTCAGGTAGCTCTTGCCCTCGGCCACGAAGGCGGGCAGGACCAGCTCGAGCAGGTCCGACACCCGGGCCAGGAAGGTCACGGCCAGCTCGTGGCCGAAGACGTAGTCCCGCACGTCGGGGTCGAGGCCGGTGTGGGGGCGGAGCTGCTCCACCCAGTGGGGGTTGGGCAGGAAGCGGCAGTCGAAGACCAGGTCGACGTCGGTGGGGACGCCGTGCTTGTAGCCGAAGGACGTGACCCGGGTCTGCATGGACTCATCGGCGTCGAGGGCGGCGAAGGCCTCCGTCACCCGGTCGCGCAGCTGGTGCACGTTCAGGTAGGTCGTGTCGATGACCAGGTCGGCGGCTTCCTTGGTCGGCCCCAACAGGCGCCGCTCGGTCAGCACGGCGTCGGCCAACGAACCCGTTGACAGGGGGTGGCGGCGACGGGTGTCCTTGTACCGGCGCACCAGGACCTCGTCCGAAGCATCGAGGAACACGGTGCGCACCTGCAGGCCCCGGGACTCGAGCTCGTTGACCACGGGCAGGATCTCGTCGCGGTCGGGCCCCGTGCCCACCACCAGGGCCAGGCGCCCGTAGTCCGAGCCCGGGCTGGCCTCGGCCAGCTCGGCCACCTTGGAGATCAGGGCCGCGGGCAGGTTGTCGATGACGAACCAGCCCAGGTCCTCGAGCGTGTTGGCCGCCGTCGACCGGCCCGCGCCCGACATGCCCGTGACCACGGCGAACTCGGGGCGGCTGAGGCTCACGACGACGGCTCCCCGGCGTCCCCGCCGGCAGTCCCGCCGATCGCCGAGCCATCGGCGGCCTTGTAGGTCATCAGGCCGAGGAGCCGGGGGATGGTGGCGGCCTGGCCGTACTCGGCCGCCTGGGCCAGGAAACCCTCGGGTGGAGCCGGCTCCAACATGCGCCGCAGCACCAGCCCCGAGTCGGCCAGGGCGTTGATGTAGCGGGACAGGGGCCGGTGGATGAAGGGGATGAAGACGTCCTTCTCCACCTCTTCGAGGGACAGCTCCTCGACCAGGTAGGGGCCGATGCGCCAGTACTGCTCAGGGGGGTGGAGCACGTGATCGTCGATCCACCCCGAGCCCGGCGTCTGCAGCAGGGGGTGGTTGAGCAGGAACAGGAAGCGGCCGCCGGGTTCGAGCACCCGGGCCACCTCCGAGATGGCCTCGTCGACCTCTTCGATGTGCTCGAAGACGAGGCAGGCGAGCACGGCGTCGAAGGCGCCGTCGGCGAAGGGCAGGGCGGCTGCGCCCGAGCGCAGGTAGGCCGGGCCCCCGGCTCGCTGCACGGCCACCGACACCTGGGCGGCCGTGGGGTCCACGCCCACCACGACCTCGGCGCCCACAGCCATGGCCAGGCGGGCGAGCTGGCCCTCACCGCAGCCCACGTCGAGGACCCGGCGGGCCGGACCCGAGGGCCCCTCGGCGGCCAACCACGCCGCCACCAGGGGCAGGATCTGCTCCTCGTACTCGGGGTCGGCGCCCTCGGTGAAGCCGTCCTGCCACCAGGCTGCGTTGACCTCCCACAGATCGCTCATCGGGGCGGCCCGGGGGTGGCGTCGTCCTTGACCGTGGTGGTCTGGCTGGCCTGGCCCAGCAGGTCACCCTCCTGGGACCACAGGTAGCAGGTGCCGACGGACATGCCGTGGGCCACCACCTCGACCCGCATGTCGGCCAACACCCACGATCGGGGCCGCCCGTCGTGGATGCGCACCGTGTTGTCCAGGCTGGAGCCCCACGTGCGCTTGCCCAGGGCGGCCCGCACTGCGGTGGGCAGCATGTCGCCCACCACGGCCTGGCCCATGGCCGTGCCCGTCAGCTCGTCGGGCAGGCGCATCCACAGGGCGATCCGACCGTCGGGCGAGTGGGCGAACTCGCCATCCTCGGTGCAACGGCCCCAGGCCACGCGCTGATCGATGCGGGCGTGCAGGCCGCCGGGGTCGCGGAACGAGGCCAGGGGCCGGGGCGGGCAGCTCTCGGGTGCCGCCACCTCGGGCGGGTCGACCCAGCGCCCCGTGTCCGGGTAGGGCCGGTCGCCCAGCGCGGCGAGCACGGCGAAGATCTCGCGGTCGCCCACGTGGCCGAAGGCCCGGGCCTGGGTGACGTTGTGGCCCGTCACCGCCACCTTGAGGTCGAGGTCGACGACGTCGGGGGGGAAGCTGTTGGCCAGGTACTGGCAGGTGGCCCAGGCCAGGGGGCGACCGGTCAGGGCCTCGAGGGCCACGATGGCCGCTCCGAGGGCGCACCCACCGAAGAGCTGTCCCCGGCCTCCGGTGACACCCTCGGCGACGGGCAGCACCCAGCGGGTGGGGTTGTGGGTGGGGGTCAGACCGAGGAAGGCGGGGGCGACGTCGTCCTGCAGCACCACCCCCACCCTAGATCGGCGGGGCCGCGGGCGCGGATGCCGACGGGTGCAGGGGGCGTGAGCAGGTCAGCTCGTGGGGTACGTGGACGTCATGGCCGACACCCGCCCCGACGCTGACCCCGCCGCCAGCCACGACGCCGCCATCGAGGGCGACCTCGCGGCCCGCCGTTCCGAGCTGTCGTCCGAGGAGAAGGAGGCGGGCAGCGATGACGCCCTTGCCCAGGCCCGGGCCATCCTCGAGGACTCCGACGCCCGCACCGCCGACCTCGAGGCCGCGCCGGGCACCTACGTCGAGCACCGCCGCTCCGAGGACACGGTGCCCCCGGCCGACTGATCTGGCCCGTCACGCGGCGGGGCCCGGCACCCACCAGGGGTGCCGGGCCCGATCCGCAGGGGCCTGGACGCGGCGCCGGCCGCTCACGGCTACCGGCGACGGACCGCTAGTAGCCCCAGTAGTAGCTCTCGTGATCCTCCTTGAACGCGCCGTGGTTGCGGCGGGTGGCGTCGAAGTCGGGAGCCCCCTTGATCTGGGCCTTCGTGCACCGCACGTGCACCTTGCGCCCTTCGGGATCGATGGCGCTGATGGTGCCGGCGGGGATCATCCGCTTCTTGCCGAACAGCCACCAGCCCGTGTCCACGACCAGCGAACCGGCGCCTTCCACGCTCGTCGCCTCGTCCACCCGGCCGATCTCCCCGTCGGTGGCCACGACATCGAAGCCCGCCAGCTCGGGCGGCTCGGTCACGGTCACCTGGTATGCCCACACATCGGTCATGGGTCGTCACCTCCACGTCGGTGGTACCCCCGTCGGCATGAGCGGACACGGGGGCTGGCCGTCGGCTCAATCGAACGCGACCGCCGGGTCATCATCGCCCATGGTCGTGGGGCGGGAGCGGGGCGGGCCCAGGGCCGAGCGCTGGGCCTTGTCGTAGATGGCCCGGGCCACGGCGTCGGGCAGCCACGAGATGGCCTGCAGCTCCTCGAGGGTGGCTCGCTGGGCCGCCTTGGGACCGCCCAGCTCGCGGGCCAGCCGCTTGCGCCGGGTGGGGCCGAGGCCGGCGATGTCGTCGAGGAAGCCGGTGGTCATGCGCTGGTTGCGCAGCAGGCGCTGGTAGGTGATGGCGAAGCGGTGGGACTCGTCCCGCAGGCGCTGCATCAGGTACAGCGCCTCGGACTGGCGGGGCAGGCGGATGGGTTCGGACCGGCCGGGGAGGTAGATCTCCTCGAACTCCTTGGCCAGGGCGCAGACGGGGATCTCGTCGTTGAGGCCCAGCTCGGCGAGCACACGGACGGCCACGCTGAGCTGGCCCTTGCCACCGTCGACCATGAGCAGCTGGGGCGGGTACTGGAACTTGCCCCGCTCGGCCACGGGCTTCTCCCGCTCGACCAGGTAGTTGCGCAGGCGCCGGGTCAGCACCTCCTCCATGGCCGCGAAGTCGTCGTTGCCGGGGACGTGGCGCAGCCGGAACCGCCGGTACTGGCTCTTGGCCGGGAGGGCGTCCTCGAAGACCACCATGGAGGACACGTAGTCGGTGCCGCTGAGGTGGGAGTTGTCGTAGCACTCGATGCGTAGGGGGGACACGGGCAGGCCCAGGTGGTCCTGGAGCTCGTTGAGGGCCCGGGACCGGGCGTTGTGGTCACTGGCCCGGCGCATGCGGTGACGCACGAACTCCTCATCGGCGTTGCGGGTCACCGTGCCCAGCAGCTCGCGCTTGTCGCCCCGCTGGGGCACCCGCAGAGCGACCTTGGAGCCTCGCTGCTCGGTCAGCCAGCGCTCGTAGAGCTCGGGGTCCTCGGGCAGGTCGGGCACGAGGACCGTCTTGGGGTACCCGGGGATGGGTTCGTCGTAGTAGAGGCCCTCGAGCACGTTGCCCACCAGCTCGGGCCGGGTCAGGGCCTCGACCTTGTCGAGCACGAAGCCCCGACGGCCCACGACGCGACCCCGGCGCACGTAGAAGACCTGGATGGCCGCTTCGAGCTCGTCCTCGGCCAGGCCGATGACGTCGATGTCCTCGTTGCGGTCCCCCACGATCTGCTGCTTCTCGATGGCCTTGCGCACCGTGGCCAGCCGGTCCCGCAACCGGGCGGCGCGCTCGAAGTCGAGCTCGTCGGCCGAGGCGCGCATCTCGGTCTCGAGCCGGCGCACGATGGGCTCGGTGTCACCGTCGAGGAACTCGAGCAGCTCGGTGACGAGGTCGTCGTAGGCCGGCTTGTCGATGTTGCCGACGCAGGGTCCCGAGCACTTCTCGATGTGGAAGAGCAGGCACGGGCGGCCCATGCGCTCGTGGCGACCGAACTTGGCATCGCTGCACGTCCGCACGGGGAACGTGCGCAGCAGCAGGTCGAGCGTCTCCCTGATGGCATAGGCATGTCCATACGGACCGAAGTACTTGACCCCTTTGCGCTTGGCCCCCCGCATGACCGTGGGCCGGGGCCACTCGTCGGCCACGGTGACGGCCAGGTAGGGGTAGCTCTTGTCGTCGACGAGGCGGACGTTGAAGCGGGGCCGGTGCTCCTTGATGAGAGAGAACTCGAGCATGAGCGCTTCGACCTCGTTGCGGACCTGGATCCACTCGACGGTCTCCGCCGTGGCCACCATCTGCGCCGTGCGCGGGTGCAGGAAGGCCGGGTTCTGGAAGTAGTTCGACAGGCGCTGCTTCAACGAGCGCGCCTTGCCCACGTAGATGATGCGCCCCGCGCCGTCCTTGAACTGGTACGAGCCCGGGGCGTCGGGGATGGTGCCGGCCGGCGGACGCTTGATCATGCCGGTCCCGATGGTAGGGCTGGGGTACGACGCTCAGCGGGCCGGCTAGGGCCCTTCGCCGGTGACGATGACGAGGGCGCCACTGGGCAGCAGGTCGGAGGCCCAGAGCATGTCCATGGCCGGGTTGGAGACCCGCACGCAGCCGTGGGAGGCGGCCTGGGCCGGCACCGAGCTGTAGCCGTGCACGGCGATGCCGCTGTTGAAGTACTTGGGCCGGTACAGGGTGCCCAGGGGGCCGGTGTCGGGTCCGTCGACCTCACGGAAGACCTGGTAGCTGCCGTTGGGGGTCACGGCCACCGAGGCGCTGGAGCGGCCCGGGCTGTAGAAGGTCTCCCCTGACCCGGTCGACGCGTTGAGGACGAACTGCACCTGACCGCCCCGCACCACCCACAGCAGCTGGCGGGTCTTGTCCACCTCGACGTGGTCGGGGTCCGCCTGGCTGGCCAGCAGCGGGAGGGGGTTGGCCAGCTTGGCCAGCACGTCGGGCGAGGCGACGCCGTCGACGGTCATGGCGTGCACCTTCTGGAAGGCCATCACCGCCTGCTCGGTGAGGCCGCCGTAACGACCGTCCGGCTCGCCGTTCCAGAAGCGCAGAGCCCCCAGGCGGGCCTGCAGGGCCCGCACGTCCTCGCCCTCGTCGCCTGGCGCCAGCTGGGTGCGCACCGGCACCACCGTGGTCGGCGGGGCCGTGGGGGGTGGGGCCGTCGTGGACGGCGCGGTGGTGGACGGCGCGGTGGTGGCCGGGGCGGTGGTGGCCGGGGCGGTGGTGGCCGGGGCGGTGGTGGCCGGGGCGGCCGTCGTCGAGGACGGCCGGGTCGTGGTCGTCGACCGACGCCCAGAGCCGGCGGTGGTGCCGGTGCTGCGCTCGGCCACCGTCGGGGTGCTGGTGGGCCCAGGCTCCCCCGCCGCCGAGGAGGCCCGCGGGGTGCTGAGCCCGGCGTCAGCCGCGCAACCTCCTGCGCCCAACGCCACGGTCAGGACCATCGCTGCGCCCGCCAGGCGCCTTGCGCTCCGCATGGCCAGTCCGTACCCAGGGTGACGAATCATCACTCTAAGTGCTGACGAGGGTGCCCTCGGCGCGCCGGCGGTTGGACTCCAGCAGCGGTACCAGGAACTGGCCGGTGTAGCTCTCCGTGATCTCGGCCACGTGCTCGGGCGTGCCCTCGGCCACGATGCTGCCGCCCCCGGATCCGCCCTCGGGCCCGAGGTCGATGATCCAGTCGGCCGTCTTGATCACGTCGAGGTTGTGCTCGATGACGATGACGGTGTTGCCCTGGTCGACCAGGCCGTTGAGCACGCCCAGCAGCTTGCGCACGTCCTCGAAGTGCAAGCCGGTGGTGGGCTCGTCGAGCACGTAGACGGTGTGCCCGGTGGAGCGCTTGGCCAGCTCGGTGGCCAGCTTGACCCGCTGGGCCTCGCCACCGGACAGGGTGGGGGCGGGCTGGCCCAGGCGCACGTAGCCCAGCCCCACCTCGACCAGGGTGGACAGGTAGCGGGCGATGTTGGGCTGGTTGGCGAAGAACTCCAGCCCCTCCTCGCAGGACAGGTCGAGCACCTCGGAGATGTTCTTGCCCTTGAAGAGCACGTCGAGGGTGTCGCGGTTGTAGCGGGCCCCCTTGCACACCTCGCAGGGCACGTACACGTCGGGCAGGAAGTGCATCTCGATCTTGATGGTGCCGTCGCCAGCGCACGCCTCGCAGCGGCCGCCCTTGACGTTGAAGCTGAAGCGGCCGGGCTGGTAGCCCCGCACCTTGGCCTCGGTGGTGGCGGCGAACAGCTTGCGCACGTGGTCGAACACGCCGGTGTAGGTGGCCGGGTTGGATCGCGGCGTGCGCCCGATGGGCGACTGGTCGATGGCGATGACCTTGTCGACCTGGTCGAGCCCGGTGATGGACCGGTGCAGACCCGGCGGGGTCTTGGACCGGTAGATCTTGTGCATCAGGGCCTTGAGCAGGATCTCGTTGACCAGGGTCGACTTGCCCGAACCCGACACCCCCGTCACCGCGGTGAACACGCTGAGAGGGAAGCGCACCTCGACGTTGCGCAGGTTGTTCTCCCGCGCCCCCCGCACGGTGATGCCCGCCGCGCCGACCAGGCGGCGCTTCTCGGGCACCTCGAGTCGCAGCCGGCCCGACAGGTACTTGCCCGTCAGCGAGGTCTCATGGGTCAGCAGGCCCTCGACCGGCCCGGAGTACACGACCTCGCCGCCGTGCTCGCCCGCGCCGGGGCCGATGTCGACCACCCAGTCCGAGGCCAGGATGGTGTCCTCGTCGTGCTCGACGACGAGCACGGTGTTGCCCAGCTCGCGCAGGTGCTCGAGGGTGCGGATCAGGCGCTGGTTGTCGCGCTGGTGTAGCCCGATGGAGGGCTCGTCGAGCACGTACAGCACCCCGACCAGGCCCGAACCGATCTGGGAGGCCAGGCGGATGCGCTGGGCCTCGCCACCGGCCAGGGTGGCCGCCGAACGGTGCAGGGACAGGTAGTCGAGGCCTACGTCGCACAGGAAGGCCAGGCGGGTGTTGATCTCCTTGACCACCCGCTCAGCGATGCGCAGGTCGCGATCGGACAGCTCGAGGGTGGCCAGGGTCTTGGCGGCGTCGCCGATGGACATGGCCGACAGCTCGTGGATGTTGTGCCCGTCCACGGTCACGGCCAGGGACAGGGGTTTGAGCCGGGCCCCCTTGCACGCCGGGCACGGCACCTCGCGCATGTAGCCGGTGACGTGCTCGCGCTGGGTGTCGGACTCGGCCTCCTGGTAGCGCCGCTGCAGGAACGGCACCGCCCCCTCGTAGCGGGACAGGTAGGCCCGCTTGCGGCCGTAGCGGTTCTTGTAGTTGACCTCGACGCGGTCCTCCTCCCCCAGCCCGTAGAGCAGGAGGTGGCGCTGCTTGTCGGTCAGCTTGGACCACGGCTTGTCGACCGAGATGCGCTTGGAGCTGGCCACGGCCTCGACGAGGCGACCGTAGAAGGGGGTGCGGCCGCTCCCGAAGGGGGCGATGGCCCCCTCGGCCAGCGACAGGTCGGGGTTGGGCACGACGAGCTCGGGATCGACCTCGTAGCGGGTGCCCAGACCGTCGCAGCGCTCGCACGCCCCGTAGGGCGAGTTGAAGGAGAAGTTGCGGGGGGCCAGCTCCTCGAAGCTCTTGCCGTCCGAAGGTCGGGCCAGGTGCTCGGAGAAGATCATCAGCTCGGGTTCAGGCGTGACCCCGTCGGCGCCCGCCTTGGGGACGAGCTCGATCTCGGCCACGCCCTCGGCCAGCTTGAGCGCCGTCTCGAGCGAGTCGGTCAGCCGTCGTTCGATGCCGGGGCGCAGCACGAGGCGGTCGACCACCACCTTGATGGTGTGGGCCTCGTAGCGGCCCAGGTCGAACTTGGTGCCCAGGTCGAGCAGCTCGCCGTCGACGATGACGCGGGCGAAGCCCTGGCCGGCCAGGTCCTCGAAGAGCTGCTCGTAGGTGCCCTTGCGACCCCGCACCACCGGGGCCAGCACCTGCATGCGGGTGCCCTCGTCGAGCTGCAGCACCCGGTCGACGATCTGCTGGGGGGTCTGGCGGACCAGGCGCTCCCCCGTCTCGGGGTCGTGGGGGACACCGGTGCGGGCGAACAGCAGCCGCAGGTAGTCGTAGACCTCGGTGATGGTGCCGACCGTCGAGCGCGGGTTGCGCGAGGCCGTCTTCTGGTCGATGGAGATGGCCGGGGACAGGCCGTCGATGAAGTCGACGTCGGGCTTGTCCATCTGGCCCAGGAACTGGCGGGCGTAGGACGAGAGCGACTCGACGTAGCGGCGCTGGCCCTCGGCGTAGATGGTGTCGAAGGCCAACGACGACTTCCCCGAGCCCGACAGGCCCGTGAGCACGACGAGGCGGTCCCGGGGCAGCTCGACGGAGATGTTGCGCAGGTTGTGCTCGCGGGCGCCGCGGACGACGAGCTTGTCGTGCTCAGGTCGGGCGCGCGCCGGCTCGGTGCGCTCGGAGAGGCTGCTCATGCGAACTGGCGGAGCTCGCGGCGCAGCTCCTTGATCTCGTCCCGGAGCCGGGCCGCGTACTCGAAGCGCAGGTCGGCCGAGGCCTCGTGCATCTCCTCCTCGAGGGTGAGGATGAGGCGGCCCAGGTCGTCGGGGGCCATCTCGACCATGCCGGCCCGCTTCTCGGCCGAGCGCTTGCCCGACAGCTGGGTCAGGTTGGGCACGGGCTGGGAGGCGGCCTTGCGGTCGTCGTTGGAGCGCAGGAACTGCAGGATGTCGGTCACGGCCTTGCGCACGGTCGTGGGGTTGATGCCGTGCTCCTCGTTGTAGGCGACCTGGAGGCCGCGGCGGCGGTTCGTCTCGCTGATGGCCCGCTGCATGGAATCGGTCATGGTGTCCGCGTACATGATCACCTTGCCGTCGACGTTGCGGGCGGCCCGGCCGATCATCTGGATCAGCGAGGTGCCCGAGCGGAGGAAGCCCTCCTTGTCGGCGTCGAGGATGGCCATGAGCGTCACCTCGGGCAGGTCCAACCCCTCACGCAGCAGGTTGATGCCCACCAGCACGTCGAACTCGCCCAGGCGCAGGTCGCGGATGATCTCGATGCGCTCGATGGTGTCGATGTTGGAGTGCAGGTAGCGGCAGCGCACGCCGAGCTCGAGCAGGTACTCGCTGAGGTCCTCGGACATCTTCTTGGTCAGCGTGGTGACCAGCACCCGCCCGCCGGCGTCGACGTTGGCCTTGATGCGCTCGATCAGGTCGTCGATCTGGCCCTTGGTCGGGCGCACCTCGACCTCGGGGTCGACCAGGCCGGTGGGTCGCACCACCTGTTCGGCGATGTTGTCGGACAGGCGCAGCTCGTACTCACCCGGGGTGGCCGACATGAAGATGCACTGGTTGATGCGGTCCTGCCACTCCTCGAACTTGAGCGGCCGGTTGTCGGCGGCCGAGGGCAGGCGGAAGCCGTGCTCGATCAGGGTGTCCTTGCGGGAGCGGTCACCCTGGTACTGACCGTGGATCTGGGGCACGGTCTGGTGGGACTCGTCCAGCACCATGAGGAAGTCGTCGGGGAAGAAGTCGATCAGGGTGCTGGGCGTCTCGCCCGGGCCCCGGCCGTCGATGGGGGCCGAGTAGTTCTCGATGCCCGAGCAGAAGCCGACCTCCTGCATCATCTCGAGGTCGTACTGGGTGCGCATGCGCAGGCGTTGAGCCTCGAGCAGCTTGCCCTCGGCCTCGAAGTACGCCAGCCGCTCCTGGAGCTCGGCCTCGATGCGGACGACGGCCCGCTGCATGCGCTCGCTGCTGGCGGCGTAGTGGGTGGCCGGGAAGACGACCAGCTCGTCGAGGCCGTGCAGCCGCTCGCCGGTGACGGGGTCGACCACGGTGATGTTGTCGATGGTGTCGCCGAACATCTCGATGCGGACGATGGTCTCGTCGTAGGCGGGGTGGATCTCGATGGTGTCGCCCCGCACCCGGAACTTGCCCCGCACCAGGTTGAGGTCGTTGCGCTCGTACTGCATGTCGACCAGGCGGGACAGGATGGCACGCTGGTCGTAGTCCTTGCCGTTCTGCAGGATCAGGTAGTGGTTCTTGTACTCCTCGGGTGAGCCGAGGCCGTAGATGGCCGATACCGAGGCCACGACGATGGTGTCACGCCGGGTGAGCAGGGCCGACGTGGCCGAGTGCCGCAGCCGGTCGATCTCGTCGTTGACCGTCGAGTCCTTCTCGATGTACGTGTCCGAGGACGGCATGTACGCCTCGGGCTGGTAGTAGTCGTAGTAGCTGACGAAGTACTCGACGCGGTTCTCGGGGAAGAACTCGCGGAACTCGTTGGCCAGCTGGGCGGCCAGGGACTTGTTGGGCGCGAGCACCAGCGTGGGCTTCTGCACCTGCTCGATCAACCAGGCGATGGTGGCCGACTTGCCCGACCCGGTGATGCCCAGGAGGGTCTGGAAGCGGTCGCCGCGCCGCACGCCATTGGTCAGCGAGGCGATGGCGGTGGGCTGGTCACCCGAGGGCTGGAAGGACGAGACGACCTTGAACTCGGGCACGCCCGCGATGGTACCGATGGGGTGTGACACTGAAGGGGGTCGTGGCCCGCCCCCGGGACGTGTCGGAGGCGCGACGGCCGCGATGGGGTAGGGGCCCCATCTTGCGGAGGAGGATGGGGTTGGGGCCCCAGCCGGGAAATGTCTCAGTCGTAGGCGTGGGGGTCGGGATCGACGACGGGGGCGGGGACCTCGGGGACGGTCTGGAGCCAGTCCCACAGACGGTCGACCTCGGCGTCGAGGTGGGCCTCGTCGCCGCTGTTGTCGACCACGAAGTCGGCGATGGCCACCCGCTGCTCCCGGGTGGCCTGGGCGGCGACCCGGGCCCAGGCGTCGGCCTCGGGGAAGCCCCGGTAGCTGACCAGGCGGGCCACGGCCACGTCGAGGGGGGTGTCGACCACGATGATTCCCGAGTACTGGCCGGGCTTGGGCGGACGCTTGGACTCGGCCAGCAACGGCGTGTCCATGAACACGACCTTGCCCGAGTCACCCAGCTCCTGGGCCTGGCGGGCCATCTCCCGACGCACGGCCGGCTGCACCAACTTGTTCAACACCTTGAGCTCGTCGGCGTCGTTGAAGGCGATGTCGGCCACGGCCTGGCGGTTGAGGGTGCCGTCGTCACGGACGATGCCCGGCCCCCACCGGTCGACCATGGCCAGGAACACGGTCCCCCCGGGCTGCTGGAGCTGGCGGGCGATGAGGTCGGCATCGACGATCACCACCCCCCGGGCCACCATGCGGGAGGACACCGAGGACTTGCCCGAACCGATGCCACCGGTCAACGCCAAGAGTCGCACGGGCCGGGAGGATACCCAACCTCACCCAGTTTGGGGATCTGGGGCTACAGCAGTGCGACAACCAGGCCATCCGCGCTCATGGTCCCAGGACCATGAGCCGATGCTGTCCTCGCAAGGCACGTGCAACGGACGCACGAGCCGCTACCGAGGAGGGAGCAAGGTGTCGCTGCGCCTACTGCTCGCCGACGACCACCCGCTCATCCGTGAGGGGCTCCGGTCGAGCTTCGCCAACCAGGGCTTCACCGTCGTGGCCGAAGCCGAGGACGGCAAGGCCGCGGTGGACCTCGCCCTCGAACACCGACCCGACGTGGTCGTCATGGACATCGGCATGCCCGAGCTGGACGGGATCGAGGCCACGCGCCGCATCCTGCGCCAACGTCCCCAGTCCCGTGTCCTGGTCCTGACCGCCCACGACGACGAGGCCATGCGCGACGCCGCCCAGAAGGCGGGGGCCATGGCCTACATGTCCAAGATGGCCGGTTCGGGAGAGATCTCCGACGCCGTACGGGCCCTGGCCCGGGGCGAGACCATGCTGACGGCCCGTCCCACCGTGAACCGCCCGGCCTACCGGCCGGCCAAGTTCGACCGCTACTTCGGCGAGAACGCTCCGCCCGAGCCCAGCCTGACCCGGCGTGAGTCCGAGGTCATGCAGTTGTTCGCCAACGGCCGCTCCACCGTCGAGGTGGCCCGGACCCTGGGCATCAGCCAGAAGACGGTCAAGAACCACCTGACGTCGATCTACCAGAAGCTGAACGTGCGGGACCGCACCGAAGCGGTGCTGCTGGCCGTGCGCATGGGCCTGATCAAGCTCGAGCGTCGAGGCAAGCCGCGCGATTGAGATCCGACCCCGCCCTCGCACCGGCCCCGGGTCCGTGATGCAGAAGAGCCGGCCCCGAGGGGTCGGCTCTTCTCGTTCCCACCACAGGCGGGGCCGTCACCCACGCGTTCAGCCCTCGGCTGGCTCCTCGGCACCGGCGCTGGCGGTGACGACGTCGAGCTCGACACCATCCTCACCCTCGGGGGCCTCGGCACCGTCGGCCGGAGCGGCCTCCCCGTCAGCAGGGGGCTGTTCGCCTTCGGCGTACTCGTAGCCCTCGGCGTACTCGGGGTGCTGCTCGTAGTACTCGGCCCAGGCCGCCTTCTCTTCGTCGGTCAGCTCTTCGTACGACGGGCCGATGTAGTTGCCCTCGGTGTCGTACATGTGAGCGCCGAAGGCGTCCTGGTACTCGGCGGCGACCTGACCACCCTCGGCGGCCTGCTTGATGGACAGGCTGATCCGGCGGCGACCGAGGTCGAGGTCGATGATCTTCACCCACAGCTCCTCGCCGGGGGTGACGACCTGCTCGGGCAGGTCGACGTGGTGCGCCGACATCTCCGAGATGTGGACCAGGCCCTCGATGCCGTCGCCCACCTGGACGAACGCACCGAAGGGCACCAGCTTGGTGACCCGCCCGTAGACGAGCTCCCCGACCCGGTGGTTGGAGGCGAACTCCTGCCACGGGTCCTGCTGGGTGGCCTTGAGGGAGAGGCTGATGCGGTCGCGGTCGAGGTCGACCTCGAGGACCTGCACGGTGACCTCGTCGCCCACGGCCACCACGGAACCGGGGTGGTCGACGTGCTTCCACGACAGCTCGGACACGTGGATGAGCCCGTCCATGCCGCCGAGGTCGACGAAGGCGCCGAAGTTGACGACCGAGGACACGACGCCCTTGCGGACCTCGCCGGGCTTGAGGTTGGCGAGGAACTCCTCGCGCTGCTCACGCTGGGTCTCCTCGAGCCACAGCCGGCGGGAGAGGACGACGTTGTTGCGGTTCTTGTCGAGCTCGATGATCTTGGCTTCGAGCGTCTTGCCCACGTAGGGCTGCAGGTCGCGCACCCGGCGCAGCTCGACCAGGGAGGCGGGGAGGAAGCCCCGGAGCCCGATGTCGAGGATGAGGCCGCCCTTGACGACCTCGATGACCGGGCCCTTGACGTACCCGTCCTGCTCCTTGATGCGCTCGATCTCGCCCCAGGCACGCTCGTACTGCGCGCGCTTCTTGGACAGGATCAGGCGGCCGTCCTTGTCCTCGCGCTGCAGGACCATGGCCTCGACGTCGTCGCCGAGCGAGACGACCTCGGCGGGGTTGACGTCGTTGCGGATGGAGAGCTCCCGCGACGGGATCACGCCTTCCGACTTGTAGCCGATGTCGAGCAGCACCTCGTCGCGGTCGACTTTTACGACGACCCCGGCGACGATCTGGCCGTCCTCGACCTGCACCATGGTCGCGGCGTAGGCGTCGTCCAGGGATTGCCCGGCGAGGTCGTTCTCGATGACCTGGCGGGGGTGGTAGTTGCCTTCATCGTCGAAGGTACCGAAGATGCTGTCGGACACTGGTTGATGAGCCTGTCTTTGTCGTGCGATCGGTCGGTCCTGGCCCGCTCCGAGAGGCCTCCAGCCTTCCCACGCGGCGGGGTGACGGCGGGAGCCGTGACGCGGTCAGGCTAGCACCCGGGGCCAAGGGCCCGCCGAGGCCGGGGAGCATCCGCCGCTACAGGGGACGCACGGCCACGAGGAGGAGCTCGGGGTGGTCGGTGCCTGCAGGGCGCCGAGCGTAGTCCCCCGGCGTCACCGACCAGGTGGCGCGCACCACGAGCCCGGCCCGCTCGGCCAACAAGCGCAGCTCACGGGGGGTGAAGCACGACGTCCACAGGTCGGCCGTCGTGGTCAGCCCCGTCTCGGAGCGGATCTCGGTGCGCTCGTGGTTCACCCCACGGGTGGCGTCGAAGGCGTCGTGGTCCTCGAGGTAGCGGACCTGGAAGTAGGACGAGAACGCCGAGACCACGACGTGGCCCCCGGGCCGCACCGCCTGGGCCATCTGCACGAGCACGTCGCCGTCGGGGTCACCGGCCAGGGGCGATGCCCCCCACCCGTCAGCTCCGACACCCCCGTCGGCCACGCCGGGGCCGGCCATGAGGCCGAAGCCGCCCTGGCACAGCGAGACGACGGCATCGACGGACCCGGGGCGCAGGGGCAGGGCGCCGGCATCGGCGCGCACGTACCGGGCCGAACCCCCGCGGTCGCCCAGGGGGCCCGCACCGCGGGCGGCGACCTCGAGGAAGCGGGCCGACAGGTCGAGGCCGACCACGTGGGCCCCGCGTCGGGCCAGGGCGGCCACGTGGCGCCCGGGCCCGCAACCCACGTCGAGCACCACGGCCCCCGGCTGCAGGTCGAGCACCCCGGCCAGGAAGGTGGCCTCCTGCTCGGTGCCGTAGGTGAAGCTGTAGCGCAGGTAGGCGGCGCCGAGGTGATCGGCCAGGGGCTCGAACCAACGGGCCGGCGACGGAGGACCCGGCGGTACGGTCACGTTAGACCCGCCGTCATGGGAGGGAAGCCGTCACGGGAGAGAAGCCGTCAGGATTTGGCGTCGGCCCAGGTGGGGCCGAAGGCCAGGTTGACCTCGAGGGGGACGTCGAGAGCGAAGGCGTCGCCCATGATCTGGGGCACGAGGGTGGCGGCCACGTCGTGCTCGTCGGCGGGGACCTCGAGGATGACCTCGTCGTGGACCTGGAGCACGACCCGGCTGTGGAGGCCCTGGTCCCGCAGGGCCACGTCCAGGCGCACGAGGGCCACCTTGAAGATGTCCGCGGCCAGACCCTGGATGCCGGCGTTCATGGCCTGGCGCTCACCGGCCTGACGGATGCGCCAGTTCGACGAGGTCAACTCGGGGATGTAGCGGCGCCGGCCGTAGAGGGTCTCGGTGTAGCCCTTCTTGCGGGCCTCGACCACGGTGTGGTCCATGTAGGCCCGCACCGCGGGGAAGGCGATGAAGTAGGCGTCGAGGATGGCGGTGGCCTCGGCCACGGGGATGTTCAGGCGCTGAGCCAGGCCGTAGGACTCCATCCCGTAGGCCAGGCCGTAGGACACCATCTTGGCCTTGGAGCGCATCTCGATGGTCACGTCACCGGGCTCGACGCCGAAGACCCGGGCCGCAGTGGTGGTGTGGATGTCCTGGTGGGTCTCGAACGCCTCGACCAGGCCGGGGTCGCGGGCCAGGTGGGCGATGCAGCGCAGCTCGATCTGGTTGTAGTCGGCCACGCACAGCTCGAGCCCGGGCGGGGCCACGAACGCCTTGCGGAAGGCCCGACCCATCTCGGAGCGCACCGGGATGTTGTGCAGGTTGGGCTCTTCGGAGGAGAGTCGGCCGGTGCGGGCCACCGTCTGCTGGAAGGTGGCGTGGATGCGCCCGTCGGCCGCCACCTCGTTGAGCAGGCCGTCGCCGTAGGTGGAGCGCAGCTTCTCCACCTCGCGGTAGCGCAGCAGGTGATCGATGATGGGGTGCTGGCCCTGGAGCTTCTCCAGGGTGGCGGCATCGGTCGAATAGCCCGTCTTCGTCTTCTTCTGGGGGGCCAGGCCCAGCTCGTCGTAGAGGACCTGGCGCAGCTGCAGCGTGGAGTTCACGTTGAACTCGTGTCCGGCCGCCTCCCACACCGCCTTGGTCAGCTCGGCCGCTTCGGCCCCCATGTCCCGGTTGAGCCGTTCCAGCTCGTCTCGGTCAACGGCGATGCCGGCGTGCTCCATGTGGGCCAAGACCAGGACCAGGGGCACCTCGACCTCCTGGTCGAGGGTGCGGAGGCCGAGCTCGTCGAGCTGGGCCTCGAGGGGGGCCACCAACCGGGCCGCGGCCAGGGCCAGGCGGGCCGTGCGCCGGGCCATGCCCACGCCTTCGCCGTCGAAGGCCAGCTGGCCAGCGGCCTCGGGCTCGTCGACGGGCAACTCGAGGCCGGCGTGGCGGGGCAGCAGCTCCTCGAGCTCGTAGCGGGACTCGGCCGGGTCGAGCAGGTAGGCGGCGATGCTGGTGTCGAGGTGCAGCGAACCGATGGGCACGCCCCGGTCGAGCAGGGTGCGCAACAGGGCCTTGAGCCCGTGGCCGGCCAGCGGTCGTCCACCTGCCCCCACCAGGGTCGACAGCGCGGTCACCACGGCGGCGTCGTCGAGCAGGTTGCTGGGCAGCCAGGCCACGTCGCCGACCGCGGGGTCGATCACCAGGGCCACGCCTTCGAGGGGCAGGCGCACCCGACCGGTGGGCCAGCCCCCGGCCACCACCAGGGGACCGGGCACGACGGCCAGCTGTCCCAGCACCTCCACGGCCTCGGCGGCGCTCTCCAGCACCCGCAGCTCGGCTTCGAGCACCCCCAGGTCGGCCGCGGGCGGCGCGGCACCCGTGCCCAGCAGGGCCAGGGCCTCTTCGAGGCGAGCCATGAGGGTGCGGAACTCCAGGAAGTCGAACAGCCGGCGCAGCTCGTCCATGTCCCGCTCGGCCATGACCAGTTCGGCCGGCTGCAGGTCCATGGGCACGTCGCGCACCAGGCGCATGAGCTCGACGTTCTGGCGCACCGACGCCTCGGCGGCGGCCAGGTTCTGGCGCAGCTTGGGCGTCTGGGCGTCGAGGTTGGCGAACACGCCGTCGATGTCCTCGTACGCGTTGATCAGCTTGGCCGCCGTCTTCTCCCCCACCCCGGGCACGCCGGGCAGGTTGTCCGAGGTGTCGCCCCGCAGCGCGGCGTAGTGCAGGTAGCGCAACGGGTGCACGCCGGTGCGCTCCTCGATGCCGGCCTCGTCGTAGAGGGCGTAGTCGGACACGCCGCGCCGGTTGTAGAGGACCTTGATGTGGGGGTCGGACACCAGCTGGTAGCTGTCGCGGTCACCGGTGACCACGAGCACGTCGGTGCCCTCGGCCGCAGCCTGGGTGGCCAGGGTGGCGATGAGGTCGTCGGCCTCGAAGCCGGCCAGCTCGACGATGGGGATGCCCAGGGTCTCGATGACCTGGCGCACCAGGCCCACCTGCTGCTTGAGCACGTCGGGCGCCGCGGTGCGGTTGGCCTTGTAGGTGTCGAGGGCGTGGTGGCGGAACGTGGGCTCGGGCCGGTCGAAGGCCACCACGACCTGGTCGGGGCGCTGGTCGCGCAGCAGGTTGATCAGCATCGACGTGAAGCCGAACACCGCGTTGGTGACCTGGCCGGACGCCGTCGCCATGTCGGGCGGCAGGGCGAAGAAGGCCCGGTAGGTCAGCGAGTTCCCGTCGATGAGCATCAACCCCGGCACGCCGCCGACAGTACCGCTGCGCCGTACCCGCCCCCGGCGGGGCCCAGATCAGACCTCGACGGGTCAGACCCTACGGGTCAGACCTCGGACGCGTCCGACCCGGGGACGAGCTCGCCGTCGATGATGCGCTGGGCCACGCCACCCATGGTCGACCGCTCACGCATGGCCGTGGTCTGGATGAAGCGGAAGGCGTCCTGCTCGGTGAAGCTGAAGCCGTCCATCAGCCGACCCTTGGCCCGGTCGAGCACCTTGCGGGTCTCGAGGCGCTCTTCCAGGGTTCGGGCCTGTTCGTGCAGGGCCTGCAGCTCGGCGTGGCGGCCCAGGGCCACCTCGATGGCCGGCACCAGGTCGGCCCGCTGGAACGGCTTGACCAGGTAGGCCAGGGCCCCGGCGTCCCGGGCCTGGGTGATGAGCTCGCGCTGGCTGAACGCAGTGAGGATCAGGGTGGCGGCCAGGCGTTCCTCGGTGATGCGCCGGGCGGCTTCGAGCCCGTCGATGCCGGGCATCTTGATGTCGAGGATGACCAGGTCGGGAGCCAGAGCGCGGGCCAACTCGACGGCCTCGTCCCCCCGGCCCGTGTCCCCCACGACCTCGTAGCCCTCCTCCTCGAGGGTCTCCCGCAGGTCGAGCCGGATGATGGCCTCGTCCTCGGCGATGACGACGCGCGTCAACGGCCCTCTCCTGCGGCGAGCATCTCGTCGAGCAGGTCGTCCTGGGTCTTCTCCAACTTGGCGATCTCCGACTGGACCTGGTCGCGGTGGCGGGCCATGGCTTCGGCCGCCCGCTTGGCCCCCCGGTGCTCCCGTTCGGCCAGGCCGTTCTCGGCCACGATGGCCCGCACGCGGGTGTCATCCTCGTCTGACAGGAAGTGGCGGAGCTGTTCCTCGGCGACGCCGAGGTCGTCTCGCAGCTTCCTGAGACGGGTGGCGACGTCGGTGAGCCGCCGCTCGATCAGGGCACGGGACATGGCCGCAGTCTAGGTGAGGGTGCTTCCCGGTGGTGACAGCCCCTCGGTTAGCGTCTCCGAGGGTGACGCCCCACCCCGTTCGAGGAGCCGCACCAGGCCCTCGTCGTGCCCGCAGGGTCGCCCTGTCGGCGCTGGTGACGGCCATCACGGCCACCTCGCTGCTGGCCGCGTGCGGCGGCGGGGGATCGACCGGCACCGGGGCCTGCGGTCCCGTGGAACGCCCCCAGGCCCAGTTCCCCGCCAGCCACCTGCTGCCCGGCCAGCCCGAGCCCCGGTACCTGAGCGAGCCGCCGACGTCGGGTCCCCACATCGCCGTCATCACCAGGCCCACCGGGCCCATCAGTCGGCCCGAGCAGGTGGGCCTGCTCGAGGCCGGCCTCGTCCTCGTCCAGTACCGGCCCGGCGACCTCGACGCCGGCCAGCTGGCCACCCTGGCCGCCCTGGCCGGGCCGGAGGTGGTGGTGGCGCCCGATCCCGACCTCGACGATCCCATCGCCCTCACCGCCTGGCTGCGGTTGCAGCGCTGCTCCACCGTCGATGCCGGGGCCATCACCGACTTCGTCGACGAGCACGCCGATCTGTCGCCCGGCGGCCACCTGGGCTGAGGTCACGCGCCGGCCGGCGTCGACGGCCCGGCATCATGGTCGGGGGGCCACCGCTCCGGCGGCCCCGATGGAGACACGCATGACCCCCCGCCAGAAGGTCCTCGCCGCACGCCTGCTGCGCCCCGTCCCCGCCTCCCTGCTGGTGCGCGCCGCGCACGAGCCGCGGCTGGGTCGTCTGGCCCGGGCCGGGTTGCGGGATCGTGACGTGGTCGTGGGCCGCGGTGCGGCCCGGGGCCTGCACATGAACCCGGGTCCGTCCAACCCCGACTACGCCCTGGGCACCAACGAACCCATCGTGCAGGACACCCTGGCGGGCCTGCTGCGCCCGGGCTCGGTGTTCTACGACGTCGGCGCCAACGTCGGCTTCCTCACCCTGGTCGGAGCGCGGGCCGTGGGCACCGAAGGGTACGTGTACGCCTTCGAGGCCGACCTCGACAACGCAGCCCGGGTGCGGGCCAACGTGCGGGCCAACCAGCTGGACCGGGTGCTGGTGGTGTCACGGGCCGTGGGCCGCGCCACGGGGGTGGGACGCCTGCAACTGGCGGCTTACGCCGGCGGCCACGCCCTCGGTGGCGCCAGCGGAGCCGCTCCCCCGCCCGACCTGGTGGACAGCGTGCCCGTCGAGGTCGTGACCCTGGACGACTTCAGCGCCCGACCCGGGATCCTGGCGCCCGACGTGGTCAAGATCGACGTGGAGGGCGGGGAGCTCGACGTGCTGGCCGGCATGGGGGGCCTGCTGGCCGGCGCGCGGCCCGTCCTGCTGCTCGAGCTCGACGACGCCACCCCCCAGGCCCACGATCTGCGCCTCACCGCGGTCGAGGCCGTGCTCCGCGACCACGGCTACACCATGGAGCGCCTTCCCGACGCCTATCCCGACGTGCCGTGGGTGGTGAGCCACTGGGTGTGCCGAGCCCAGAGCTGAGGCCGGGGACGACAGAATCGCGGCAGACGGGTTGACGTCGGCGTCAGTAAGGCATACCTTACCTGCACAGCTCGGTCTTCAATCCAGGCGGACAAAGCATGCTCGTTTGTCATTGTCGGGCGGTAAACGACGAGTACATCATCGAAGCCATCCGACGTGGTGCAGCTTGCCTTGAGCAGGTTGGCGACCATTGCGGCGCCGGAACGCAGTGCGGCGGATGCCACGTGGTCATCGAGGAACTCTTACTTGTCAACACGCCGTCGGGAGTCCTGGCTGCCTAATGTGAGTGCCTCCACACCCCCGGAGGCCCCGTGCAGACCGATCCCGCCGTCCTCGAGTTCCTGAACGAGGTCCTGACCGCCGAGCTCACGGCGATCAACCAGTACTACGTGCACTACAAGATGCTGGAGAACTGGGGCGTCCTCGCCCTGGCCGCCAAGGAACGCACCGAATCCATCGAAGAGATGGAACATGCCGACAAGGTCATCGAGCGCATCCTCTATCTGGACGGCACGCCTAACATGCAACGCCTGTTCCCGGTACGCGTGGGGCAGACGGTCGAAGAGATCTTGCACTCGGATCTCGAGATGGAGCGGGCCGCCGTCGCCCGTTACACCACCGGCGTGCAGCTGTGCGTCGAGAAGGGCGACGAGGGAACCCGTCAGTTCTGCGCCGCCCGGCTCAGCGACGAGGAAGAGCACGTCGACTGGCTCGAGACGCAGATCGACCTCATCGGCCGCATCGGCATCGAGCTGTACATCGCCACCCACGTCAAGAGTTGAGCCTGCTGCGACGGGGGTTCGAGGACCGCTGGTGAGTGCCCGGGGCGGGATTCGAACCCGCACGCCTTTCGGCAATCGATTTTGAGTCGACCGCGTCTGCCATTCCGCCACCCGGGCCGGTTCAGCGCCCGAAGATCCTACCCGGTGGCGCCGGGGAACCCCGGCTCGCTCAGTTCTCGGCCAGTGAGACGCCGTCGCCGGTGACCGCGGCCTGGTAGGCGGCGGTGTCGGCCCGACGCAGGAGCACCCCGGGAGGGACGCGGACGCCGGTGTGCACGACCCCCCAGCTCACCTGCACAGCCGACGGCAGACCGTCGACGGCGGCGTGATCGCCGTCGGCCAGGGCCGCGGCGGCCAGACGCTCGGCCAGGGCCAGGGCGTCCTCGGGGGTCGCCACCCCCTCACAGGCCAGCACCACGGTGCGCTCGTCGAACAGCCCCACCAGGTCGGTCTCCCGCAACTGCTCCTCGAGCCACCGGGCCAGCGACGTCGCCACGGCACCCACATCGTCCACCTGCACCTGACAGGCGAGCACGGCCATGCCGTTGTCGCGGACCCGGTCCAGGCGGGCCAGCATGCGGGCCACGAGCACCAGGAACAGCTTGCGGTTGGCCACACCGCTGGTCTCCTCGACGCTGGCCCGGGCCTCGGCCACGGCCAGGCGCTCCGCCCCCACCAGCAGGGCCCCTCCGGCCACGAGGAGTGGCACCCAGCCCCGCCGCCACACCCGACCCCGGTCCGCCCACCCCAGCACCAGGGACCACTGACCGGTGACATCGCGCACGATGGGGACCACGGTCACCCCTTCGACCCCCAACCGGGCGGCCAGGGGGCCGTCCCACTGGTGCACGGGCTCCACCGTCGCGCCCGCCCCGGCGTCGTTCGCCGACGCCGTCCCCTTCACCTCGGTGGCCAGGGCGGCGTAGGCCCCGGGCAGGTCGGGCAGGGCCTCGACGGCGATGGCACCGGAGGGCTGGTCAGGGCGCCACTCGTGGGCCGAGACGACCACGCCGTCCCCGTCGACCTGGACCACCAGGGCGGCCACCGCACCCACGGCGCGGGCCACGGCACCGAGGCCGGCCGGGGCGGTGGCCAGCTGACGGGCACCCGGGTCTTCGAGCAGGGCCAGGCCCAACCCCCCCACGGCCGCCGCCAGCTCGGCTCCGTCCGCCTGCACGCTGCTCGCCGTCGCCCACATGGGTCCAGTCTGCGGCCAGATGAACGCGGAGTGACGCTGCGGAGCGTGAGATGAAACCCCAGGGGCACCTTGCGGGTCAGAAGTCCCAGCAGCTGCTCTGGACATGATCGAGCTGCACAGCCGAAAGGGCCGCCCACACGATGATCGCCTTCACCTTCCCAGGCCAAGGTTCGCAGCGTCCGGGAGCTGGCGCGCCCTGGCGGGGCACGCCTTCCTGGGACCTCGTGCGCGCCGCGTCCGAGGCCGCGGGCCGCGACGTGGAGCACCTCCTGCTGGAAGCCGACGCCGACGAGCTCCGGCTCACCCACAACGCCCAGCTGTCCACCTACGTGGCCAGCCTGGTCGTCCTCGACGCCGTGCGCCGCCACGGGCTCGAGGCCGCGTACGTGGCCGGCCACAGCCTGGGCGAGTACAGCGCCCTGACCGCAGCCGGTGTGCTGTCCATCGAGGACGGCGTGAAGCTGGTGACCGCCCGGGGCGAGGCCATGCGCATCGCCACCGAGGAGCGGGTCGGCACCATGGCCGCCGTGCTCGGCGCCGACGATGCCGCCGTTGAGGACGCCTGCGCCCAGGCCCGCGCTGCCGGCCACGACGTCTGGGTGGCCAACTACAACGCCCCGGGCCAGGTCGTGCTGGCCGGGTCCCTCGAGGGGCTCGAGGCCGCCGGTGCCGCCGCCAAGGCCAACGGAGCCCGCAAGGTCATGGCCGTGGCCGTCAGCGGCGCCTTCCACACCCCCTACATGGCTCCGGCCCAGGTCAGGCTGGACGCAGCCATCGCCGCTGCCCGTTTCGAGCGGGCCACCATGCCCGTGGCCGCCAACGTCGACGCCGCCCTGCACAGCACGGCGTCGGACTGGCCCGGCCTGCTGTCCCGCCAGCTGTGCTCCCCCGTGCGCTGGTCCCAGCTGCTGGGCACCCTGGCCGGCCAGGGCGTGGACACCTTCATCGAGCTCGGCCCGGGGACCGTCCTCTCCGGCCTGGCCAAGCGGGCCGTAGACGGCAGCCGCAACCGGGCCGCCGCCTCCCCCGAGGAGGCGGAGAAGTTGTGCGGCGAGCTCGTCAGCACGGCCCGGGCCAGCGCCCGCGTCGAAGGCGAGACGCTCTTCGCTCCCGAGCGCCTGCTGGTCAGCCCGGCGGCCGGCGTGTTCTCCCCCGCCGACTCCCTGCGTGACGGTTCCTCCATCATGGTCGGCGACGAGGTGGGCAGGGTCGGCGACCACGTCGTGACCTCCCGTTTCAGTGGCCAGCTCATGGGCGTCCTGGCCTGGCGGGGGGAGCGGGTCGCTTCGAGCCAGCCGCTAGCCTGGCTGCGCGTCGGATGACCGGCAAGGATGTGCGCACCACCCGGCACCACGGCGCTGGCGTCGCTGCTCACGCCCTGGTGCCGTCGAAAAAAGCGGGGAACCAATGAGTGGAGCCGTGATCACGGGTGTGGGCGTCGCCCTGCCCGACAAGGTGCTGACCAACTCCCAGCTCGGGACCATGATGGACACGTCGGACGCCTGGATCGTCGAGCGGACCGGCATCAGCGAGCGTCCGGTGGGCGGGCAGACCTCGGTCCTGGCCGCCGAGGCCGGCAGCAAGGCCCTGGCCGCGGCGGGGGTCGATCCTGCCGACATCGATCTCCTGGTGTTGGCCACGACCACGCCCGACCGGACGGTGCCGGCGACCTCGGCCACGGTGTCCCGAGAGCTGGGCATGCGCTGTGGCGCCTTCGACCTCAACGCCGCCTGTGCCGGCTGGGTCTACGGCCTGGTGACCGCCAACGGCTTCCTGGCCACGGGCCTGGAGAAGGTCCTGGTCATCGGGTGCGACACCCTGTCGCGCTACACGGACTACACCGACCGGGGCACGGCCATCCTCTTCGCTGATGGCGCGGGCGCGGCCGTGGTCGAGCGCCGCGACGGCGACGCCGGGCTGTTGGGCTGGGACCTGGGCTGCGACGGTGACGCCGAGCAGGCGCTCTACTGCGAGTACGGCGGCCTCATCAAGATGGAAGGCCGTGAGGTGTTCCGTCGCGCTGTGCGGGTCATGGTCGACTCGTCGCAGAAGGCGCTGGCCCGGGCCGGGCTGACCGCGGCGGACGTCGACGTGGTCATCCCCCACCAGGCCAACATCCGCATCATCGAGGCCGCCAACCAGCGCCTGGGGCTGTCCATGGACAAGACCTCGGTCGTCATCGGCCGCACCGGCAACTCGTCCTCGGCCACGGTGCCCCTGGCCCTCGAGGACGCCATGTCCAAGGGCAGGGTCCACCCCGGCGACGTCGTGCTCTTCACCGGCTTCGGCGCCGGCATGACCTGGGCCTCCGCTGTGGTGCGCTGGGGCAGCGCCTCCTGATGGACCAGGCGGCCGCCGTCCCCCGCACCGTGCTGGTGACCGGGGGCAACCGTGGCATCGGCGCGGCCTGCGCCCGGACGTTCGCCGCCGCCGGGCACCGGGTGGCCGTCACCTACCGCTCGGCCCCCCCCGAGGGGCTCGATGGCATCCTCGCCGTGCGCTGCGACGTCACCTCGATGGCCGAGGTCGACGCCGCCTTCGCCGAGGTCGAAGCGACCCTCGGTCCCGTCGAGGTGCTGGTGTCCAACGCCGGGCTGACCCGGGACGGGCTCGTCCTGCGCATGGGTGAGGACGACTTCAGCGATGTGCTCGACGCCAACCTGACGGGCGGCTTCCGCGTGGCCAAGCGGGCTGTGCGCTCCATGATGAAGGCCCGCTACGGGCGCATCGTCTTCGTGTCCTCCATCGTCGGGCTCGTCGGCCAGGCGGGACAGGCCAACTACGCCGCCTCCAAGGCCGGCCTCGTCGGCCTGGCCAGGTCTTTGGCCCGCGAGTTCGCGTCGCGTAACATCACCGTCAACGTGGTCGCTCCCGGACCCATCGCCACGGACATGACCGACGCCCTCCCCGAGGCGCAACGAACAGCTCTGGGCCAATCCGTCCCCCTGGGCCGGTTCGGGTCCCCCGAAGAGGTGGCCGCGGTGATCGCCTTCCTCGCCTCTGATGCCGCCTCCTACGTCACCGGCGCGGTCGTGCCCGTGGACGGTGGCCTGGTCATGGGCTGAGGCCCCGGCCCCGGCCCATCCGCACCACCCTCTTCCCCGCCAAGATCTCCCCCACACCCTCCAGCCGGACCCGCCGGCCACCCACAGGAATCGAGCAGCAGCGATGGCAGACAACTTCGAACGGTTCAAGGAATGCGCGGTGCGGGTGCTGTCGGTGGATGCCGACAAGGTCACCATCGAAGCCAGCTTCGCCGAGGACCTCGACGCCGACTCCCTGGACCTCGTCGAGCTGGTCATGGCCCTCGAGGAGGAGTTCGACGTGACCGTCGAGGAAGAGGAGCTCGAGGGCATCGGCACCGTCGGCCAGGCCTACGAGCTCATCACCGGGAAGCTCTGAGGCCCTGAGCCCTGAGCTCGGGATCACCGGTCATGTCCATGTTGCAGGGTCGTAGGGAAGGGGTCTGAGGATGACGCGTCGTCGTGTCGTCGTCACCGGCATCGGTGTGGTGGCGTCCTGTGGGATGGGGACCGAAGCCTTCTGGGACGGGCTGCTCACGCCGACGTCCGTCGGCGAGCGCCGCATCGTCGACTTCGATCCTGCGCTGTACTTCGACAGCCCCAAGGAGTCGAGGCGCACCGACCGCTTCGCCCAGTTCGCCGTGGCCTCGGCCACCATGGCCCTGGCCCAGGCCGGGGACCTGGGGGCCAACCCCGCCCGGGTGGGTGTGCTCATGGGCACCGGCGTCGGTGGCCTGGCCACCCTCGAGGAGCAGATCCTCGTGTACTACAACAAGGACCCCCGCCGGGTGTCCCCGTTCCTCGTGCCCATGATGATGGCCAACGCCGGTGCCGCCGCCATCTCCATGCGCAACGGCTTCCAGGGCCCGTGCGAGACGACGGTGACGGCGTGCGCGGCGGGCACCCACGCCATCGGCAACGCGGCGCGGGCCATCATGGACGGGCGCTGCGACGCCATGCTCGCCGGCGGTAGCGAGGCGTCGATGACGCCCGTGGCCACCCAGGGCTTCTCCAACATGACGGCCTCGAGCCGCAGCGGCGTGTGCCGGCCCTTCGATGCGGCACGCGACGGGCTGATCATGTCCGAGGCCGGTGCCGTGCTCGTCCTCGAGGAGCTCGACCACGCCCGGGCCCGCGGCGCGGTGATCCTGGCCGAGATCCTGGGTTCGGCCTCGACCGCCGACGCCTACCACATCACCGCTCCCGCCCCTGGTGGCGGTGGCGCGGTGGCGTGCATGGAGCAGGCGCTTATCGACGCCGGCTTGCGGCCCGAGGACATCCGCCACATCAACGCCCACGGCACCTCGACCCCCCTCAACGACGCCGCCGAAGCCCACGCCGTGAGCAAGGTCTTCAACTTCCCCGGTGGGCCCATCGTCACCTCCACCAAGGGGGTCACCGGCCACGCCCTGGGCGCGGCGGGGGCCATCGAAGCCGCGGCCGTGGTGCTGTCCATGCAGCACCGCCTCATCCCGCCGACGGCCAACACCACGGCCATGGATCCCGAGCTGCCGCCCATGGACCTGGTCATCGGCGAGGCCCGCTCGTGGGAGCCCGGCCCCAGCCTGTCGAACTCCTTCGGGTTCGGCGGCCACAACGGCACCCTGGTCATCGGCCCACCGCCGGCCTGACCTTGGCCGGCTGTGGCCGGTCCCACGCCGACGGCCCCCGACCGGTTCCGCATCACGGCGAATCGGCGCCGCCGTCCGCCCGTCCAATCGATATCGAATCGCCCGCGTGCGCCCGTCGAATCGCTGGCGCACGCTGCGGGCGCGATGGCGTTCGCTCGCCGCGCGCGTCGGCGTGCTGCCCTGCCACGGGTGTACGCAGAGTGGAACCGAACGCACCGGCGCACCGCAGTCGTAGGTGGATGCGTCCAGTTGGCGGACGGGCCAGCCTGTTCAGCGAACCGGACGCATGGGCGTACCGCGCGCGTAGGTGGATGCGTTCGGTTGGCAGCCACGGGACGCGACACCCGGGTGCAACCACGACCTAGGCCGGCGTACTTCTCAGGAACGGCCTGCGGGTGTCGACGAGAGGTGGCGGCGCCGACAGAGGGACCCGGCGCTGCCGCCAGGCGGGTCGAGACGGGTGGAGGGAGCCGATTCGCCGTGGTGCGGACCGGTTGGGCAACCAGCTCTCCGAGGTCGGGCCCCGACCGGCCCCCACGACCGGCCCCGACGACCGGTTCAGGCGTCGGCGATGACGAAGAACAGGTCGGCCTCACAGGCGAGGTCGCCGTCTACCAGAGCCCGCCCCTTGCCCTTGCCGGCTCGAGCCGACAGCCGATCCATCTCGAAGACGAGCTCCACGGTGTCACCGGGAACGACCTGGCGACGGAAGCGAGCCCGGTCCACGCCGCCGAACAGGCCGAGCTTGCCGGCGAAGCGCTCGTCCCCCCACAGGCAGCAGCCGCCGCACTGGGCGATGGCCTCGACCTGCAGCACCCCAGGCAGCACGGGCCGACCGGGGAAGTGGCCGGCGAAGAAGGCCTCGTCGCCGCTCAGGTGCCAGCGGGCCCGGGCCAGCTTTCCCGGCTGGATCTCCACCAGCTCGTCGATGAACAGGAAGGGCGCCCGGTGGGGCAGGACGTCGGTGGGTCGGGGCAGCCCGGCCGGCGCGGCAGCCTCGCTCATGCGCTCAGCGCACCCAGCAGCCGGTCCGGGGTGGCCTTGGCGGGGATGCGGTACCAGGCCTTCTCCACGGCCCCGGCCTCGTCGATGAGGAAAGCCGAGCGGATGATGCCCTGGCTGATCTTGCCGTAGAGGTTCTTCTCGCCCCAGGCCGCATAGGACTCGGACACGGCGTGGTCGGGATCCGACAGCAGGGGGAAGCCCAGGTGGTACTTCTCGTCGAACTTCTTCTGGGCCCCGGGCTTGTCCGGGCTGATGCCGAGCACGGCGGTGTCGCCGATCTGGCCCAGGATGTCGCGCAGGCCACAGGCCTGGGTGGTGCACCCAGGGGTGTCGGCCTTCGGGTAGAAGTAGACCAACACCTTCCTCCCGGCGAACGAGGCCAGGTCGACCGGGTTGTCGTCCTGGTCGGACAGGGTGAACGTGGGAGCCGGCTGGCCTACCTCGAGCTTGTCGGTCATGCGCCTGGGCCCTCCTCGGGCTGGTTGATCATGGCCGTGGCGGCCCGGTCGAAGTACTCCATCACGACGGCCTCGACCTCGGGGTCGAGCCCGCCGGCCTGCACCGCCGCGGTCATGTGGGTCATCCAGTGCTCACGCTCCCGCACCCCCACGGCGAAGGGGAAGTGGCGCATGCGCAGCCGGGGGTGACCCCGCTGCTCGCTGTAGGTGGCCGGCCCGCCCCAGTACTGCACGAGGAAGCCGGCCAGCCGCTCACGGGCCCCGGTCAGGTCGTCCTCGGGGTACAAGGGGCGCAGCACCTCGTCGTCGGCCACCCCCTCGTAGAAGCGGTCGACCAGGCCCTCGAACCACGCCCGCCCGCCGACCAGCTCGTACAGGGTGCCGCTCACGGGCTGGCCCCCACCCTCACAGCGTCACCCGGTCGCCACCCACCCCGGTGTAGCGCGACGGCGGCGAGCCCCAGCGGCGGGACTGCCACTGCGGGTCGCGGCAGTGGGCGTGGAAGTGGTCGGGGATCTGGCGCATGGTGCGGTCGATGGACCAGCCCTCGGGTCCGAAGCGGACCACGGCCGCGGCGGACAGGGCGGCCATCATGTGCTCGACGTCGACGGGACCGGGCTCGGTGCCGTGATGGCGCCACACGACCATGGGGGTGTCGCACACCTCGCAGTCGGCCACCCAGCACACGTCGTCCTCGGCGTACCAGTGGGTGAAGCGAGCGGCCTCACACAGCTCACAACCGGGTTCGGGGACCGGGGGCGCGGCTGTCACCGCTGGTCGAGCGCCTGGCGCACGGTGGCCACGGCGTCAGCCACCTCGAGGACCGAGGCCCCCTCCAGCCGGCGGCGCAGCAGGGCCGAGGCCATGACCACCCCGTCGGCCACCTGGCTCACCTCGACAGCCTGCTCGGCGTTGGAGATGCCCACCCCCACCAGCACGGGGCGATCGGTGATGGCCTTGAGCCGGGTGGCGATGCTCACTGCGGTGCCGGCCAGGGCCGTGCGCTCCCCCGTCACCCCGAGGAGGGACACGGCGTACACGAAGCCCCGGGAGCGTTCGACGACCCGGCGCAACCGGTCATCGGAGCCCGTGGGTGCGGCGAGCATGACGGTGGCGATGCCGGCCTCGTCAGCCGCCTCGGCCCACGGGCCCACCTCTTCGAGGGGCAGGTCGGCCAGGATGGAGCCCGACACCCCCGCCTCGGTCAGCCAGTGGGCGAAGCGCTCGTGGCCGGCGTGGTAGCAGAGGTTGTAGTACGTCATGGCCACGAGCGGGATCCCGGCATCGACCCGGGACAGCTCATCGAGCACGGCCAGCGGGGTGGCCCCGCGGGCCAGGGCCAGGGCCGAGGCCTCCTGGACGACGGGGCCGTCCATCATCGGGTCCGAGAACGGTATGCCGACCTCGATGGCGTCGGCCCCGGCGTCGGCGAAGGCCCGCAGCAGGTCGGTCCATTCGTCGTCGAGCCCGCCCATCACGTAGGGCACCAGCAGCTTGGCGCCCTGGTCGCGCCGGGCCCGGAGGTGGACCTCGAGCGTGGTCTCCACCTCGGTGGTGATGGAGGCGGCGGGCGACGCCGACGGTGCCGCAGCGTCGGTCGTAGGCGGAGCGGCCATCAGATGCCGGCCTCGTCGCCGACCTCGACCGGGGCGGCCGAGCGGGTCAGGGTGGCGAACACGGCCGGCGGCTCACGCCAGGGCTCGGGGGGGTTGCCGGCCCGGGCTGCGTCGATGGCCCGCCACACCGGCTCGGGGCTGGCGGGCATGTCCAGGTGGCGGATGCCGAGGTGGGACAGGGCGTCGACCACGGCGTTCTGCACGGCCGGGGTGGCGCCGATGGTGCCGGCCTCACCGATGCCCTTGGCCCCCAGGGGGTTGAGGGGGGTGGGGGTCTCCGTCGACGCCACCTCGAAGCTGGGCAGGTCGGCGGCCGAGGGCATCAGGTAGTCGGCCAGGGTGACGGTGAGGGGGTTGGCGTCGGCGTCGTAGGACACCTCCTCGTACAGCGCCTGGGCCGCGGCCTGGGCGATGCCGCCGTGCTGCTGGCCGGCGACGAGCAGGGGGTTGAGCACGGTGCCGCAGTCGTCGACGGCCACGTGGCGGATGAGGCGGGCCAGGCCGGTGTCGGTGTCGACCTCGACGAGGGCCACGTGGGCGCCGAAGGGGAAGGTGGCCGCTCCCTGGACGAAGTCGAGCTGGGCGGCCAGGCCCACGGTGCCGTCTTCGTGGTCGACGAGGTCGGGCTGGGCCAGGGCGGCCCGGGCCAGCTCGTCCCAACCCAGGGCCTTGGCGGGCACGCCGGCCACACCCACCCGACCGTCGTCGGTGACCACGATGTCGTCCTCGGCCGCTTCCAGCAGGTGGGCGGCCAGGGTGCGGGCCTTGCCCAGCACCACGTCGGCCGCGCTGAGCACGGCCGAGCCCCCCAGCTGCAGGGAGCGGGACCCGCCGGTGCCGCCGCCACTGCGCACCAGCTCGGTGTCGGACTGGATGAGCTTGACCTGGTCCATGGGGATGCCCAGGTGGTCGGCCACGATCATGGCGAAGGCGGTGGCGTGGCCCTGGCCGTGGCCCGAGGTGCCCACCCGCACGATGGCCGAGCCGTCGGGCTGGACCTCGACGGCGGCGTACTCCTGGGGCCCGCCACCGGCGGTGATCTCGGTGTAGGTGGCGAAGCCGATGCCCAGCTGCACCCGGTCACCCCGTTCCCGACGGGCGGCCTGGTCGGCCCGCAGGGCCGGGTAGTCGACCAACTCGAGCAGCTTGTTCAGCGACTTGTCGTAGTCGGCCGAGTCGTAGTTCGCCCCCATCAGGGTGGTGAAGGGGAAACGGTCCGAAGGGATGAAGTTCTTTCGGCGCACGTCGACGGGATCGAGGCCGAGCTCGACGGCGCCCATGTCGACGATGCGCTCGACGAGGGAGGCGGCTTCGGGGCGACCGGCGCCGCGGTAGGCGCCGATGGGGGTGGTGTTGGTGGCGGCCACGGCGATGTCGAACTCGAGCTTGGGCATGTCGTAGACGCCCTGGGCCATCATCCGGGTCAGGTTGGGCAGGGCCGCGCCCACCCCGGGGTAGGCCCCGCCGTCGGCCACCAACTGCACCCGCAGCCCGGTGATGCTGCCGTCACGCTTGAGTCCCAGCTCGGCGTAGTGGACCTGGGCCCGGCCATGGGCCAGCGACACCATGTCCTCGGACCGGGTCTCGATCCACGCCGTGGGCCGGTCGAGCCGCCGGGCCACCGCGGCGGCCACGGTGAACTCGTGGCAGAGGCCGACCTTGCCCCCGAAACCACCGCCCACGTGGGGGGCGATGACCCGCACCTGGTCGGGCACCATGCCCAGTTCGGCGGCCAGGGCCCCGTGCAGGGCGTGAGGCATCTGGGTGGCGGCGTGGAAGGTGAGCTGGCCGTCGTCGCCGGGCACGGCCACGCAGGCGTTGCCCTCCATGGGCACCACGGCCACCCGCTGGTTGACGAAGCGGCCCCGTACGACCACGTCGGCGTCGTCGAAGAAGCCGTCGACCCGGGGATCGCCGTGGCTGTGGGCCAGGTTGGAGCCGATCTCGTCGAACAACACCGGCGCTCCTGCGGCCAGCGCCAGCTCGGGGTCGGCCACGGCCTCGAGGGGCTCGTAGTCGACGATCACGGCGTCGACGGCGTCGGCCGCCTCGGCCTTGGTCTCGGCCACGACCACGGCCACGGGCTCACCCACGAAGCGCACGCGCTCCGAGGCCAGCGGATGCCGCATGAACACCGGTGACACCCCGCCGAAACCGTGGTGGGGAGCCAGGCCGAGGTCAGACGCCGTGTAGACGGCGACCACGCCGGGCATGTCGGCGGCCTCGGACACGTCGATCGAGGTGATGGTGGCGTGGGCCACGGACGAGCGCACGAAGGACAGGTGCAGCAGCCCCGGCAGACGCAGGTTGGCCAGGTACGTACCCCTGCCGGTGAGGAGGTCGGGGTCCTCGACACGGCGGACGGCATTACCGAGGATCGATCCGGGCATGGCGTTGAACCTAGTGGCCGGCGCCGGAGGCGACCGTGGCGTCGGCGTCGGCGTCGGCGTCGGCCCGGCCCGTGGCCGGGTCGTGCGCACCGTGGGCGCTCGCGGCCATGCCGTGCTCGAGGATGTCCTGGACCTGGGCCACGTCCTTGTCACCCCGACCCGACAGGTTGAGCATGACCGTCAGGCCGGCCAGCGAGGCCCGTTCGCGACTGACCCAGGCCAGGGCGTGGGCCGATTCGAGGGCGGTGATGATGCCCTCGGTCCGGGCCAGGAGCTGGAAGGCCTCGATGACCTCCTCGTCGGTGACGCTGGGGTACTGGGCCCGGCCGGTGGCGGCCAGGTGGGCGTGCTCGGGACCTACGCCCGGGTAGTCGAGCCCCGCGGACACCGAGTACGCCTCCTGGACCTGGCCCCACTCGTCCTGGAGCAGGTAGGAGACCGAGCCGTGGACCACGCCGGGCACCCCTCGGGCCACGGCGGCGCCCCCGGCGGGCTCGACGCCGATGAGGCGCACGGCGGGGAGCTCGGCGAAGCCGGAGAAGATGCCGGCGGCGTTGGAGCCACCGCCCACGCAGGCCACCACCACGTCGGGATCGCCCCCGGTCAGCGCCCGGCACTGCTCACGGGCCTCGTCACCCAGCACCCGGTGCAACTCGCGCACCATCCACGGGTAGGGGTGGGGGCCCATGACCGAGCCCAGGCAGTAGTGGCTGCGCTCGACGTCGGCCACCCACGCCCGCATGGCCTCGTTGACGGCGTCCTTGAGGGTGCGTGACCCGCTGAGGGCGGGCAGGACCTCGGCCCCGAGCAGGCGCATGCGGAACACGTTGAGCGACTGGCGCTCCATGTCCACCTCGCCCATGTAGACCACGCACTCCATGCCCATGAGGGCAGCGGCGGTGGCCGTGGCCACACCGTGCTGGCCGGCACCGGTCTCGGCCAGGAGCTTGGTCTTGCCCATGCGCTTGGCCAGCAGGGCCTGGCCCAACACGTTGTTGATCTTGTGGGAGCCGGTGTGGTTCAGGTCCTCGCGCTTGAGCAGGAGGCGCAGGCCGAGCTCGTCGGACAGTCGGCTGCAGTCGTACAGCAGGGAGGGCCGGCCGGCGTAGTCGCGCAGCAGGCGCTCGTACTCGGCCCGGAAGCCGGGGTCGGCCCAGGCGTCGCGGAAGGCGGCCTCGAGCTCGGCCAGGGCGGGCACGAGGGTCTCGGGGACGAACCGCCCACCGAACTCCCCGAAGCGTCCGGTGTCAGAGGGGTCACCCATCACGGCGGTCATGCCCGACAGCCTCGCGGTGGTGGCCGCCAAGGGGCCACTCGGTTGCCCGACGGGCTTCCCCAGCCCGCCCGCGGTGGTGCGTCGGATACGTGGAGCGGCCCCACCGAATCGCTGTCGAATCGACGCTGATTCGACGAAGGGGAGCGGCTAGTCGGCCTGCCAGTCGAAGGGGGGGCGTTGGGCGCTGCGGTAGGCGGGCAGCTTCACCGACTTGGCCGTGGCGATGAAGGCCCGAAGCTTCTTGGCGTCCTTGGCCCCGGGCTTGGCCTCGACCCCGCTGGCCACGTCCACGCCCCAGGGGTGCACGGCCCGGATGGCCTCTTCGACGTTGTCGGGGGTCAGCCCCCCGGCGAGGATGACCCGGCGGTTGGTCGGTGCCCCCTCGGCCAGGGACCAGTCGAAGACCTGGCCGGAGCCGGGCACGGGCGAATCGATGAGCACGGCATCGGCCCCGTAGGCGTCCACCCCGTCGAGGCGGGGATCCCCGGCGGGGAAGGCCTTGATGACCACGGGCATGCGGGCCCGGACCCACTGGGTCTGTTCCGGCGTCTCCCGTCCGTGGAGCTGGGCCGCCTTGAGGCCGACCTCGTTGGCGATGCGCACCACGCGCTCGGGGGCCTCGTCGCGGAACACGCCCACGGTCAACACCTCGGGGGGCAGGCGACGCACGATGTCACGGGCCCGCACCGGGGCCAGCTGCCGCGTCGACGTGGCGAAGATGAAGCCGAGCGCGTCGGCACCCAGGGCCGCGGCGAGGAGACCGTCCTCCTCGTTGGTGATGCCACAGATCTTCACCCACACGGCAGGTCAGGGTAGCTGCGGCGCCGCGCCCGACCGCGGACGGTCATCGTCGGGCGCCACCGACCCTTGACAAGCCTGCCTGAGGCTCTCGGACCATGGCTCCCAAGGCCGGCCTCAGCCGAGAGCAGGTGATCGACGCCGCCGCCGTCATCGCCGACCGTGAGGGGCTCGAGGCCGTCACCTTGGCCACGGTGGCCGCGGCCCTGGGCGTGCGCTCCCCGTCGCTCTACTCCCACGTGGCCGGGGTCGACGGGCTGCGCCGAGCCCTGGGCCGAAAGGCGGCCACCCGGTTGGCCGCCGAGCTGGGGGCGGCGGCCGCCGGCCACGAAGCGGACGCCGGGGCCGGACTGCGGGCCGTGGCCCACGCCTACCGAACCTTCGGACACGATCACCGGGGCCTCTACGCCGCCCTGCTCCCCATCCCCCGGGCCGACGACGATGCCGAAGGGGCCGCGGCGGCCGCCGAACCGGTGCGGGTGATCGCCACCCTCCTCGACGGCCTCGGCGTGGCCGGCACCGACCACGTCGACGTCATCCGTGCACCGAGGGCCCTGCTCCACGGCTTCGTCGACCTCGAGCTGGGCGGGGGCTTCGGCCTGGTCGACCCCGTGGATGCCTCCTTCGAGGCCGCGCTCGACCTCGTCCTCGGCGCCCTCAGTCGACGAAGCGGCCGTTGAGGAAGTCGTCGTAGGCGGCCAGGTCGAGGTGGCCGTGGCCGCTGTAGTTGAAGAGGATGACCCGCTCCTCGCCCGTCTCCTTGGCCGCCAGGGCCTCGTCGACGGCGGCGCGGATGCCGTGCGCGGTCTCCGGTGCCGGCACCTTGCCCTCGGTGCGGGCGAAGAGCATGGCCGCCTCGAACACCTTGCCCTGGGGGTAGGCCACGGCCTCCATGCGCCCGTCCCGCACCAGCTGGGAGACGATGGGGGAATCGCCGTGGTAGCGCAGGCCGCCGGCGTGGATGGCCGGGGGGATGTGGCTGTGGCCCAGGCTGTACATGGGCAGCAGCGGGGTCATCTCCCCCACGTCGCCGAAGTCGTAGCCGAAGGTGCCCTCGGTGAGGGTGGGGCACGACGACGGCTCCACGGCCATGAGGCGCACGGCGGCGTCCTCGTAGAAGGGCAGGGCCACACCACCCAGGTTGGAGCCGCCACCGCAGGGGGCGATGACCACGTCGGGCAGGCGCTCCCCCGCCAGCTGGAGTTGCTCACGGGCCTCGAGGCCGATCACGGTCTGGTGCAGCAGCACGTGGTTGAGCACCGAACCCAGGGCGTAGTGGGTGTCGTCGCGGCTGACCGCGTCGCGCACGGCGTCGGTGATGGCCGAACCCAACGAACCCGGGTGACCGGGGTCGTCGATCGGTGAGGGCACGACGTTGGAGCCCCACAGCTCCATCATCACCCGGCGGTAGGGCTTGGCCTCGAAGCTGGTGCGCACCATGTAGACCATGCACTCCAGGTCGAACTGGGTGCAGGCGAAGGACAGGGCCGTACCCCACTGGCCGGCCCCGGTCTCCGTCGACAGCCGGGTGATGCCCTCGGCCTTGTTGTAGAAGGCCTGGGCCACGGCCGTGTTCGTCTTGTGCGAGCCGGCCGGTGACACCGACTCGTCCTTGAAGTAGATGCGGGCCGGCGTGTCGAGGGCCGCCTCCAGCCGGGTGGCCCGCACCAGGGGGGTCGACCGCCACAGGCGCAGGATGTCCAGCACCTCGCCGGGGATGTCGATCCACGGCTCGGGGGACATCTCCTGGGCGATGAGGGCCATGGGGAACAGCGGGGCCAGGTCGTCGGGGCCGACGGGCTGGCGGGTGCCCGGGTGCAGCGGCGGGTCGAGCGGCGTGGCCAACCGGGGCAGCACGTTGTACCAGGCCGAGGGGATGCGGTCGGCGGGCAGGTTCCAGCGGGTCATGGTCGCTCCTCGGCAGGGTCCAGGCGTTGGGACGGCGGCGTCGGGGACGGCCGCGGGATCGGGAGAGAGCCAGCTCAGAAGCGGCGGGGGGCGCCGGCGGGGCGGGCCACCCGCAGGGCGTCGACCGCGGCAGACGGGGTGCCCGAGCGGACCAGGGCCTCGCCCACCAGTAGGGCGTCGTAACCGGCAGCGGCGAGCACGGCGGCATCGGCGGGACCGGTGATGCCCGACTCGGCCACCCGCACGACGCCGTCGGGGATGCATGGCGCCACCCGCACGGCCCGTTCGGTGTCGACCTCGAAGGTGACCAGGTCACGCTGGTTGACCCCCACCACCCGGGGCCCGAAGGGCAGGACCCGGTCGAGCTCGGCCTCGTCGTGCACCTCGACGAGGACGTCGAGTCCGACCTCGAGGGCGAGGTGGTGGAAGCGACGGAGCTCGTCGTCGCTGAGGGCGGCGGCGATGAGGAGCACGGCGTCGGCCCCCATCAGGCGGGCATCGAGCACGTCACGCTCGCTGACGGTGAAGTCCTTGCGCAGCGCGGGCAGGCCGGCGGCCTCCCGGGCCGTGGCCAGGTCGCCGGGCTGGGCGCCGAAGAACTCCTCGTCGGTCAGCACCGACAGGCACGCGGCCCCGCCCTCGGCGTAGGACCGGGCCAGCTTGGCGGGGTCGAGCCCCACGTCGAGGTCGCCTTTGGACGGCGAGCGCCGCTTGACCTCGGAGATGACGGCCAGGCGTTCACCCGCAGCCAGAGCCCGGGCGAACCCCCGGGTGGCGGGCAGGCGGTCGGCGCGACGCCGCAGCTCGTCGAGCGGGCGGTCGTCGCGCTCGGCCACCGCACGGTGGGCGGCCACGATCCGGTCGAGGTAGGTGGCCACCGGCCTGTGCTCCGAGTGTCGTCAGCTCGTCGGTCCGACCTGGACGCCAGGTCAGCGGGGCGGTCGCCCGCCCCACAAGCTAGGGCTCAGAAATCGATGCCCTTGGCGGTCGTCGGGTTGAGCTTGATGACCTCGGGGCGCCCGGCGAGCAGGCCCTTGAGCTTGAGGGTCTTCATGGTCTCGCTGGTGGAGTGGGTGGTGAGGGCCTCTTCGCCCTCGTACAGCTCGTAGAACCACAGCAGGTTGGGGTCGCCTGCGTCCTCGTGCAGGGCGTAGATGAGGGTGCCCGGCTCGTTCGACCGGACGTTGTCGAACATGGGTGCGAACGCGGCGATGGCGTCGTCCCGCTTGCCCTCGACGGTGGTGATCTTGGCGATGGCGGCGATCTTCGGCATGGCCGGGCACGCTAGCCCAGCCCGGTGCGACGCATGACACCTGCCCGTGCCACCAGGCCCGTCGGGACTCAGCGCCGACGGGCACCGACGGTCGTCTGGCCCCGATGGCGCTGGCGACCCTTGCGCGACCCTTCGGTCATGGCCACGAGGGGGGCCAACACGAAGCCCAGCGCGGCGAGCATGGCCACGAACACGGCCAGGAACACCGTGCCCGAGGACCGCAGGATCAGCCCCGAACCGAGGACGAGCACGGCGGTGACGAGCATGGCCACGGGGGCGATGGTGACCAGGCGGGCGCCCAGAGGACGGCCGACGCCGGCACCGGGGCTGGCGAAGCTGCGCCAGTCGCGGCCCTTGGCGGCCGCCCGCGGCTGGCCGTCGGCCCCGCCCGACGGTGCGGTGCGGGCCGCCCGGGGGCCGGGAGCACCGAGGCGCAGGCTGCGGTCGTAGGCCTGGCGGCGGGCGGCATCGCCCAGCACCTCCCAGGCGTCGTTCAGCTCGCGCATGCGGCCTTCGGCCGACCGCTTGGTGGTCTCGTCGGACTGGGCGTGGTAGTCCGGGTGGTACTTGCGGGCCTGGCGGACGAAGGCACGACGGAGCTCGGGCTGGGTAGCCGTTGCCGGAGCACCGAGCACGTCGTACAACGTCACGACATCAGAGTAGGCGCCCAGGCCCGGTCCCGTCACGGGATGCCCCAGGTGGGGGAGGTCGGCCGGGCGGCCCCGACCGACCGGTCGTCACAGGAGCGGTAGCTCCTCGACCCGGGCCGGGGCCTGGGATCCGTCCCAGCGCAGGGTCACGGCCGCGGGGGGCACGACGGTGCGGTGGATGAAGGCCAGGGCCACGGGGGCCCGACGGTCGAGGGATTCGCCCACGCTCGTCAGGTGGCCCACGAGCTTGTCCTCGGCGTCGTGCACAGCGGCACCGACGGGAGGGACCACGTTGGTGGTGACCAGCACCCCCCGCAGGTGGCGGGGGGTGTTGCCCCCCCGGCTGTCGACCCGGGCCACCAGCTCCTGGCCGGTGTAGCAGCCCTTGGTGAAGCTGGCCGAGCGGTCGACGAAGCCGGCCTCGGCCGGGATGATCCCCTCGAGGGACTCGGACCCCATGGTGGGCACGCCGGCCTCGATGCGCACGGTCTCGTAGGCGTCGAGGCCGCACTCGCGCACGCCGGGGGGGACGACCACGTCGGGGCCGAGCAGGTCGACACCGGCCAGGCCGGGCCAGGCGGCGTCGGCCACCACGGCGGCGCTCGACGTGTCCACCGCCGCGGTGCCCGGGCCCCGCAGGGCCAGGGCCCGCCATCCGTGGAGGACCTCGAACTCGCACTTGGTGCGCAGCTTGAAGCGGTTGAGCCGGGTGAGGACGGTCTCGGCGAAACCGGCATCGACGTCGATGAGGACCTCGTTGGGGGCCAGGCGGCTGAGGCGCAGCCAAGCCACGAGCTTGCCCTGGGGTTCGAGCAGCAGGGACCACGCCGAGGCCCCGACGGCCAGGGCGACGACGTCCTGGCTGAGCTGGCCCTGGAGGAACTTGTCGGTGTCGTCCCCCCAGGCCCGGATGACGTCCCTGGTCAGGGCGACGGCCCCGACCTCGCGGCGCAGGGCCAGGTAGTCGCCGGTCACGTCGGGTGCTCGTACGTCAGCCACGACCGCCATTCTGGCCCGACCGTCCGTGCTGAGCGGGGTGCTGACGGGCCGGGCACCGGAGTGGCGCCCATCCCCTTGCCCGTGACCGGACGGACGTGGTCCAATGTGGTCGTGCGTCAGATCGTGTCGACGAGCTGGTGGTGGCCCCTGATCCCGGGTCGCCCCGCCGCGCGCTGACGCAGCCGAGCCGCCCGATCGGGCGGCTCCTCCGGTTCTTCCGGTGTCCTCGGCTGATCGGGTTCCCCATACCGACCCCCGGGCGCTCCCGCCCGCAGCACGACCGGAAGGCCCCACACCGCCGTGACCACCTCGCCCACCCCCTCTGGCCGTCCCGCCGACGTCGCCCGCGCCTCCGACGCCTCTGACGCCTCTGACGCCTCTGACGCCGAGGTCACCTACCGCACTGGCGGGGGGATCGACGTGCACCGTCGCGTCGACGACGTCGACCCCGACGTGGAGATCGACGCCCTCGTCGACGCCCTCGACGAGCGTCGGGGCGCCCTGTTCTCCTCCAGCTACGAGTACCCGGGCCGCTACACCCGCTGGGACATCGGTTTCGTGGACCCACCCCTGGTGCTCGAGTCGCGGGGCCGCGACTTCGGGATCACCGCCCTCAACGGTCGGGGCCGGGTGCTGCTGGGCCCCGTGGCCCAGGCCATCGGCGCCTTGACCGAGACCGAGGCCCTCGAGGTCGGTGCCGACGGGCTGCGGGGCCGGGTGGCCCAGCCCACCCGACGCTTCGAGGAGGAGGAGCGCAGCCGCCAGCCCTCGGTGTTCACCGTGGTGCGGGCCCTGCTCGACCTGTTCGGCTCGGCCGAGGACACCCGCCTGGGCCTCCACGGCGCCTTCGGCTACGACCTCGCCTTCCAGTTCGAACCCACCGAGCTCCACCACGAGCGCCCCGCCGGCCAGAACGACCTCGTCCTGTACCTGGCCGACGAGATCCTCGTCGTCGACCACCAGCGGGCCCGGGCCCAGATCCACCGCTACGAGTTCACCGTGCCCGGCGGCGCCACCACCCGGGGCCTGGCCCGGGCCACGGCGGCCGCAGGTTACGTGGGCGACGAGCGGGGGGTGCGCGAGGTCGACCACCAGCCCGGCGAGTACGCCACCCTGGTCGAGTCGGCCCGGGCCTACTTCGCCCGCGGCGACCTGTTCGAGGTCGTGCCCGGCCAGATGTTCACCGAGTCCTGCCCCGCTTCCCCTTCCGAGCTGTTCCGCCGCCTGAAGCAGCGCAACCCCGCCCCCTACGGCTTCATCATCAACCTGGGCTCGGCCGAGTACCTGGTGGGGGCATCGCCGGAGATGTACGTGCGGGTCGAGGAGGACCGGGTGGAGACGTGCCCCATCTCCGGCACCATCGCCCGGGGCCACGACCCCATCTCCGACGCCGCCCAGATCCTGGCCCTGCTCAACTCGGACAAGGACGCGTCCGAGCTGACCATGTGCACCGACGTGGACCGCAACGACAAGTCGCGGGTGTGCGTGCCCGGCTCGGTGCAGGTCATCGGTCGCCGCCAGATCGAGATGTACTCCCGGCTCATCCACACCGTGGACCACGTCGAGGGGCGGCTGCGACCGGGGCTCGACGCCCTCGACGCCTTCCTCACCCACACGTGGGCGGTGACGGTGACCGGTGCCCCCAAGATCCCGGCCATGGCCTTCATCGAGGCCCACGAGCGCTCGCCCCGGGCCTGGTACGGCGGGGCCATCGGCATGGTCGGCTTCGACGGCTCCATGAACACGGGCCTGACGCTGCGCACCATCCGGGTCAAGGACGGCATGGCCCAGGTGCGGGTGGGGGCCACCCTGCTGTTCGACTCGGACCCCGTGGCCGAGGAGGAGGAGACCGAGCTCAAGGCCTCGGCCTTCCTCGACGTCATCCGCAACCCCCGGCCCGAGAAGGAGCCCGCCGCCGCCTTCCGGGCCACGGCCGGGGATCGCCGGGCCCTGCTCGTCGACTTCCGCGACAGCTTCGTGCACACCCTGGCCAACTACTTCCGCTGCTCGGGGGCCACGGTGTCGACGTGGCGATCGGGTGGGTTCGACCCCGCCGAGCTGACCGATCTCGACGGTGACCTCGTGCTGCTGTCCCCCGGCCCCGGCCGACCCGCGGAGTTCGCCATGAGCGCGGTCATCGACGCCGCCCTGGCCGGGGGCAAGGCCGTCTTCGGGGTGTGCCTGGGCCTGCAGGGCCTCGTCGAGCACTTCGGCGGCCAGCTGGGCCAGCTCGACTACCCCATGCACGGCAAGACGTCACCGGTGTGGGTGGAGGGCGGGGGCGGGGCAATCTTCGACGGTCTGCCCAAGGAGCTGACCGTGGGCCGCTACCACTCGCTCTACGCCGTGGAGGCTGCCCTGCCCAGCTGCCTGCGGGTCACCGCCCGCAGCGAGGACGGCATCATCATGGGCATCGAGCACGAGTCCCTGCCCATCGCCGCCGTGCAGTTCCACCCCGAGTCCATCATGTCCCTGGGTGACGGCGTCGGCCTGCGCCTGGTGCGCAACGTGGTGGCCAACCTGCGTTGAGGCTTCCACCGGGTGGGGTTGAGGCCCCACCCGGGCAGTGTCACAGGTAGAGCCCGGGGGCGCTCTCCTCGAGACGGCCGGCGGCCAGGGCGTGGATGTCGCGCTCGCGCAGGATGATGTAGTCCTCGCCCCGCACGTCGACCTCGTAGCGATCCTCGGGGTTGAACAACACCTTGTCCCCGGCCTGCATGGCCCGCACGTTGGGGCCGGCGGCCACGACGACGGCCCAGGACAGGCGCTTGCCGATCTGGGCGGTGGCGGGGATGAGGATGCCCCCGGTCGAGCGGCGCTCGCCCTCGGGCAGCTCGAGGCGCACGAGGACGCGGTCGTTGAGCATCTTGATGGGCAGGCGCTCACCGAGGCTGTTCACGGCGCCGGCAGAGGTGGTCACCCGGCCGAAGGTAGCCCATCGCCGCCCACCGCCCCCGATGGGGGGCGTGTCCGGCAGCGCGTCCCCGCAGCGCTGACGGCGTGCCGGGATTAGGGTCACCCGCCGTGACCGACCTGCGCATCGACGTCCCCGACGGCACCGTCCTCGAGGCCGAGTTGGCCCTGCCGGCTGCGTCCCGGGCCCTGGTCGTGCTCGTCCACCCCCACCCGGCCTACGGCGGCTCGATGCACGGGGGCCTCATCGACGAGCTCTTCCACGCCCTGCCCGCCCAGGACGTCGGCGCCCTGCGCTTCAACTTCCGCGGCGTGGGCTCGTCCACCGGCAGCTACGACAAGGGCCGGGGCGAGCGGGGTGACGTCGCCGCAGCCGTGGCCACGGCGGCGGGCCTGGCCGAGGGACGCACCCTGTTGACGTGCGGCTGGTCCTTCGGCGCCGAGATGACGTTGACGCTGACCGACCCCGCTCCCGAAGCGTTCATCCTGGTGGCGGCCCCGCTGGCCCTGGTGGAAGAGGAGGCGTGGGCCATCGCTTCCGATCCTCGACCCAAGCTGCTGCTGGTGCCGGAGAACGACCAGTACCGCAAGCCCGAGTCGGCCATCGCCGCCACCGAAGGGTGGATGGCCACCACCATCTCCCCCATCGCCGGCGCCGACCACTTCCTGGCCGGTCACGGCGACGAGGTCGCCGCCCAGGTCCTGGCCCTGGCCGGCGCCCTGTCCCGCCCCGCCTGACACCGGCGTCCGGCGAGGCCACCGGCCGGTTGCGGCGGCCATGCGACCGTCGGTCAGCGGCCATGGGGAGCGAATCGACGTCGAATCGACGCGCAGCCGGCCCGGGTCCGCCGGTCGTCGACGAGAGGCGTCGTCGCCTGCGCTGACGGTGGCCCGTGTACCGAGCTACCAGGGCGACGGGGCCGTGCCGGGGTCGTCCATGGAAGGTGGTGGACCGCTGCGGTACACGAACTTCCAGGAAAGGCCAGCGGACGTCCGGCCCACCGGTGCCACCACGGCCGGCACACGTCACCCCGCCCACGGCGTCACCAGTGGGCGTGGTCCGCACGGCGCGCGTCGCCGCGTGCGCAACAGGTGGTCACGGGCCGGCCGAGCGGTGCCGAGCGGCCGCGTCGTGGCTTCCGGGGAAGATCCTCAACCGTGGCGGTGCGCGATCTTCCCCGGTAGGTCGAGCGACCAGCCAACGGGACGTGGCCCGTCGCCGCAAGCGTTCGCACTGGCACCAGCAGCGCCGCCAGCGAATCGATGTCGAATCGACGCTCGCGTAGGGTGCCGCATCAAGGGGCGGTGAGCGGGGCGCCGGTCGACAGCAGCGGAGCGGTGGATTCAGCGGCGGACGACGACGCCGGCCGCGCTGAGGACGGCCTTGGCCTCACCCACGGTGTGCTCGCCGAAGTGGAAGATCGAGGCGGCGAGGACGGCGTCGGCGTGGCCCTCGCGCACGCCGTCGACCAGGTGGTCGAGGGTGCCCACACCGCCGCTGGCGATGACGGCCACGTTCACGGCGTCGGCCACGGCCCGGGTCAGGCCCAGGTCGAAGCCGTCCCTGGTGCCGTCACGGTCCATGGAGGTGAGCAGGATCTCGCCGGCGCCGAGCTCCTCGGCCCGCCGGGCCCAGGCCACGGCGTCGAGCCCGGTGGGGGTGCGCCCGCCGTGGATGAAGACCTCGTAACCGCTGGGGATGGAGCCGCTGGGGATGGAGCCGCTGGGCGTGGCCGAGCTGCGGGCGTCGATGGCCACGACCACGCACTGGGCGCCGAACTCGACCGACAGCTCGCGCACGAGCTCGGGACGGTCGACGGCGGCGGTGTTCACCGACACCTTGTCGGCCCCGGCCCGCAACAGGGCCCGGGCGTCGTCGACGCTACGGATGCCACCACCGACGGTGAAGGGGATGAACACCTGCTCGGCGGTGCGCCGGGCCACGTCCAGGATGGTGCCGCGGGCGTCGGAGCTGGCGGTGATGTCGAGGAAGATGACCTCGTCAGCGCCCTCTTCGTCGTAGCGGGCCGCGAGCTCGACGGGGTCCCCGGCGTCGCGCAGGTTCACGAAGTTGACGCCCTTGACCACCCGGCCCCGGTCGACGTCGAGACAGGGGATCACCCGGACCGTTTGCACCCCTGTGACGCGAGCGCGGGGCTGTCGTGGCCTCCGCTGGCGGTCAGCGGACGGTCGGCGCGCCCGTGCCGCCGCCCGGTGACTCCGACCACGACGCGGCACCCGCCTAACCTCGGCCGCCGCCGTACCGATGGGGAGGACGTGGAACTTCAGCGGCTGGTGGTCGAGGAGCCCGGCGGCGTGCTCGCCGTCGACATCAACCCGGCGCTGACCGTGGCGTCCCACGAGAACCCCGCCGTCCGCCTGGACTTCATCACCGGCCTCATCGACGGCCTGGGCCCGGGACCGGCCGGCACCCACCTGGAACTGGTCGACGACCTGGGTCGCCACCTGGCCGTCTTCCGCCCCCGGGGCGGTCCCCACCGCGTCATCGACATCGACGCCGGCATCGACGTCACCCCGCAGTTCGCCGCCGTGGCCCCCAGCGTCGACGTGCTGGCCCGCAGCGGCCTGGACCCGGCCACCGCCAGCCGCCTGTTGCGCCTCGACAGTGGTCAGATCGACCGGGGCAGCGGTACGGGGACCGATGACGACCCCCGGGCCCGCCGCCTCGCCGTCCTCGACCAGGGCCCGCTGTGGGCGGCAGCCGAGCAGCTGGCCGCGGCCCGGGCCCGCCTGGCCGCCCTGACCGATGGCCGGCCGGGATCCGGCGTCGAGCGGGCCCGGGCCTTCGCCGCCGCCACCGAGGCCCACACCGCTTCAGGTCGTGCCGCCGCCGCCCACGGTCGCATCCTGCGCTCGGGCCTGGGCCTGGCCGGGATCCTGGCCGCGGCGGCGGTGGTCCTGGTGCTGGTCGACAGCCTGCTCGAGGACGATCGGTGGACGGCCCGGGCCCTGCTGATCCTGGCCGCCGTGGCCGTCGTCGTCACCGTGGCCGACTTCGGCACGGTGCACCGGGCCCGGCGGCGGGAACACCGGGCCGTGGCCGCGGCGGGCGCCTCGTCCTATGACGAGCTGGTCGCCTCGCTCGGTCCCCTGGCCGACGAGGGCGCCGTCAGCGCCGTGCTCGCCGCCGCAGCCGAGGTCGAACCTCTCGAGGCCCGCTTCGCCGACGTGTCGGAGGGGGTCCCGGTGGAGTGGGCCCTGGCCAACCGCCGGGCCGTCGCCGCCCTGGCCCGACAGCGCACCCAGGCCATCCCCTACCTGGGCATGGATCTGGCCACCGCCGTCGGCCCCGTGGCCGACTCGGCCCGCGTGCTCGTCGACCGCGTCATGCAGCTGCGCGACGTCGGCTCCACCCACGAGCGCTTCCCCCTGGTCCTCGACGAGCCCTTCATCGGCCTGGACGCCACCGCGGCCACCGCCCTGCTGGAAACGGTCCGCCGCCTGGCCGCCGGTCACCAGATCGTGCTCGTCACCGGTGATGCCGGTACCGAGAGCTGGGCCGCGGCGGCGGCCTCCGCGGCTGGGGACGTGTCCCTCGTCCGCCTGGGCAAGGTGACGCCCGTGCCCGCACCGCCTCCCGCACCCCGACCGGAGGAGGCGGCGCCGGCCCCGGGTACGGCGGGGCCGGCGGCGAGGTGGGCCGTCGACGCCTGACCGGCGACGGCCGGTCGGGGAGCTAGAGCTGACCGGCCGCGGCCAGGGCGGCGTCGATGGTGAAGCTGCCCTCGTACAGGGCCCGGCCGACGATGACCCCGGCCAGGCGGCGACCGTCGGATCGCAGCTCACGCAGGACGCCGATGTCGCCCAGACCCCCGACCCCGCCCGAGGCGATCACGGGCACGGGGGTGGCGGCCATGGCCTCGGCCAGCAGTTCGAGGTCCGGACCCTCGAGCGTGCCGTCCCGGGTGATCTGGGTGACGACGTAGGCGGCCACGGGAGCGGCGGCCAGCTCGGCCAGCACGTCGAGCAACTGTCGGCCCGACCCCGTCTCCCAGCCCCGCACGGCCACCTCGCGGCCCCGAACGTCGAGGCCCACCGCCACCGGCACCCGTTCGGCGATGGCGGCCAGAAGAGCGGGGTCGCCCAGGGCCGCGGTGCCCACGACGACCCGGGCCACCCCCGCCGCGGCCAGGGCCTCGGCCGCAGCCACCGAGCGCACCCCGCCACCGGTCTGCACGGGCACGGACACGGCGGCGGCGATGGCGGCGACCACGTCGCGGTTGACGGGCTCCCCCGTGCGCGCCGCGTCGAGGTCGACGACGTGGATCCACGGCGCACCGGCCCGAGCGAAGGTCAGCGCCTGGGCCACGGGGTCATCCCCGTACACCGTCTCGCGGCCGTAGTCGCCCTGGTAGAGGCGCACGCAGCGCCCGTCCCGCAGGTCGATGGCCGGGTACAGGTCGAGCGTGGGCAGCTGCTCGCCGTCGGCGGTGGGGGCGCTCACACCCGGGCCACGGCGCAGTGGCGGACGAAGTTGCCCAGGAGGGCCAGGCCGTTGGTGCCCGACTTCTCGGGGTGGAACTGGGTGCCCCACACGTTGTCGCGGGCCACCGCGGCGACCACGGGGCCGCCGTAGTCGCACGTGGCGATGGCGTGGGCCCGGTCATCGGGGGCGTAGGAGTGCACGAAGTACATCCACGCCGGGTCGGCCAGGCCGGCCAGCAGGGGGTGGGGGGTGGCGTGGTGGACCTGGTTCCACTGCATCTGGGGTCGCTTGACCCCCTCGGGAAGCAGGCGGACCACGCCGGGGATGAGTCCCAGCCCGGCCACCCCCGGGGACTCCTCCGAGGTGTCGTAGAGCATCTGCATGCCGATGCATATGCCCAGGAACGGACGGCCGCTGGCCGCCGCCCCCCGGGCCAGGTCGACGAGGCCGCTCTCGGCCAGGGCCTCCATGCAGCGGCCGAAGGCACCCACCCCGGGCAGGACCACGCCGGCAGCGGCGGCCACGACCTCGGGATCCGATGTCAGCTGGGCCTCGGCCCCTTGGCGCTCGAGGGCCTTCTGGGCCGAGCGCAGGTTGCCGATGCCGTAGTCGAGCACGGCCAGCAGGGGCCGCTCGGGCCCGCCCGTGGCGGTCGGGCTCACAGCACGCCCTTCGTCGACGGCACCGCGCCACCCTCGACCCGCACGGCGTCGCGCAGGGCCCGGGCCACGCCCTTGAAGGTGGCCTCCACGATGTGGTGGGTGTTGCGCCCCCGGACCAGGGTGACGTGCATGGTGATGCCCGCGGCGGTGATGAAGCCCCGCAGGAACTCCTCGGTGAGCTGGGCGTCGAAGGGTGGCGTGCCCCAGATGACGGGGTCGAGCGGGCAGTCGACCTGGTAGTGCAGGTAGGGACGACCGGACAGGTCGACGACGACGTCGCTCAGGGCCTCGTCGAGGGGCACCCGCACCGAGGCGAAGCGACGCACCCCGGCCTTGTCGCCCAGGGCGTCGGCAAAGGCGTGGCCCAGGCTGATGCCGGTGTCCTCGATGGTGTGGTGGGTGTCCACGGCCAGGTCGCCCACGGCCTTGACCACCAGGTCGAAGCCCCCGTGGCGGGCCAACTGGTCGAGCATGTGGTCGAAGAAGGGGATGCCCGTGACCACGTCGGAGCGGCCGCTGCCGTCGAGGGTGACGGCCACGTCGATGGTCGTCTCCTTGGTGGCCCGCGACCGGCTGCCCCGGCGCAGCTTGACCAGCTCGCCGCCGTGCTCGCCGGACGGGCCCGACAACTCGGACGGGTGCGCTTCGTTCACGTCAGGACCTCCTCGAGGGCGGACAGGAAGGCGTCGTTCTCCGCCGGGGTCCCGATGGTGACACGCAGGCAGCCGGCCAGACGGGGCCAGGACGAGCAATCGCGCACCAGCACCGACCGTTCGACCAGGGCCTGCCACACGTCGTGACCGGCGCGCTGCTGGGGACGGAACAGGATGAAGTTCGAGCCCGAGGCCCAGGTGTGCACGGGCAGCTCGGCCAGGGTGGCGGCGATGCGCCCCCGCTCCTCGACGATGGTGGCCACCCGGAGCTCCATCTCCGAGGCGTGGGCCAGCGCGGCCAACCCCGCCGCCTGCTTGACCACGTCGAGGTGGTAGGGCAGGACCACCTTGAAGAGGTCCTCCACCACCCAGGTGGGGGCCACGCAGTAGCCCAGGCGGGCTGCGGCCATGGACCACGTCTTGGAGTAGGTGCGCACCACGACCAGGGGCAGGTCCTCGTCGAGGCGCGCCAGGGCCGACCACGGCGCGAACTGGGCGTAGGCCTCGTCCACCACCAGCAGGCGCCCCTCGGCCGCGCACCGGGCCACGACGGCGTCGACGAGCTCGGGGCTGTCCACCGTGCCCGTGGGGTTGTTGGGCGAGCACAGGAACACGACGGCCGGGTCGGCGGCGTCGAGCACCCGCTCCACCTCGTCGAGGGCCAGGGTGAAGTCCTCGCCCCGCTCCCCGGACACCACCGTGGCCCCGGTCAGGTGGGCGATGTGGCTGTGCAGGGCGTAGGTGGGCTCGAACGTGGCCACCGTGCGCCCGGCTCCGGCGTAGGCCAGCAGCAGCGTCTGCAGCACCTCGTTGGAGCCGTTGGCCGCGAAGACCTGGGTGGCGTCGACCCCGTGCAGGGCGGCGATGCCGGCGCGCAGGGCGGTGGCCCCACGGTCGGGGTAGCGGTTCCAGTCCACGTCGGCCAGGAGCGCGGCCACCTCGGCCCCGAAGCTCTCGGGCGGGGCGAAGGGGGACTCGTTGGTGTTGAGGCGCACCCCCACCTCGACCTGGGCCGAGTGGTAGCCCTCCATGAGGGCCACGTCGTCACGCACCGCCGGCCGGCGACCCGTGGCGGTCCCCACGGGTTCCGTCATCGTGCCCCCTGGCGCAACAGGATGGACTGGGCGTGGGCATCGAGGCCCTCGGCCAGGGCCAGGGCGACCACGTGGGGGGCGGCCCGCTCGAAACCCTGTGGGTCCACGGTGACGACGTGCAGGTGCTTGAGGAAGTCGTCCACGGTGAGGGCGGAACCGAAGCGGGCCGAGCCGAAGGTGGGCAGCACGTGACTGGGACCGGCCAGGTAGTCACCGATGGACGCCGGGGCCAGGGGGCCGCAGAACACGGCACCGGCGTGGCGCACCAGGGCGGTGAGCTCCTCGGCCCCCTCGCACAGCAGCTCGAGGTGTTCGGGGGCGATGAGGTTGGCCACGGCCATGGCCTGCTCGGGTCCGTCGCACAGCACGGCGTAGCCGTTGCCGTCCATGGTGGCCACGATGTCCTCCCGGCGGGGGGCGGCGGCCACCAGGCGCTCGACGGCCGCGTCGACCTGGGCCAACACGTCCTCGGACCAGCACAGCAGCCAGCTCAGCCCACCGGGACCGTGCTCGGCCTGCACGACCAGGTCGATGGCGGCGAAGTCGGCGGGGACGCTGTGGTCGGCCACCACCACCACCTCGGACGGCCCGGCGAAGGCCGAGGGGATGGCCACCCGGCCCCGCCCGGCCACCTCGCGCTTGGCCACGGCCACGTAGGCGTTGCCGGGGCCGACGATGACGTCCACGGGGCGGATGGACTCGGTGCCGAAGGCCATGGCCGCGATGGCCTGGGCGCCGCCCACGGCGTAGACCTCGTCCACACCGGCCACGGCCGCCGCGGCCAGGGTGGCCTGGGGGACCCGCCCGGTGCGGCGGTCGGGGGGGACGCACAGGGCCAGTTCGGGCACGCCGGCCACCCGGCCGGGCACGGCGGTCATGAGCACCGTCGAGGGGTACACGGCCCGGCCCCCGGGGACGTAGAGCCCGGCCCGGTCGACGGGGACCTTGTAGCCCCGCACGGTGATGCCGTGGCGCTCGTAGGTGTGGGGCGACGTCAGCTGGGTGCGGTGGAAGGCCTCGATGTTGCCGGCGGCCTCCTCGAGGGCGGCACCGACGGCAGGGTCGATGTCACGCCGGGCGGCGGCGATCTCCTCGGCCGGCACCCGCAGATCGGTCAGGGTGACGCCGTCGAATCGTTCGGTGAGCTCACGCAGGGCCACGTCGCCGCGGGCCTCCACGTCGGTCAGGATGGCGCGTACGACGTCGATGGGCTCGTCGCCGCCCAGGTTGGGCCGGGGCAGGTGTCGGCGCAGGTCATCGGTCACGCCGCGGAGGTCGAGTCGCTCGAGCATGTCGACGGTCGAACCTACCCGTCGCCCCGGGTCGAAGCCCACCGGGTTCTCCCCGGCTCGGCCCCGTCCGGTAGAAGGGACCCATGTCCGGCAACCTCGGTCCTCAGATCGCTGCCATCTCCGGGACGGTCGACGACCTCGCCCGTCGGGTGTACGACCTCGCCCTCGAGGAGAAGAACGCCCGCCACGAGGAGCGCGTCCTCGCCCTCGAGGAGATCGAGCGCCACCTGCGGGCCGCGTCGAGGCGCATGGCCCGACTGGTGCGCGACGTCGGTGACAGCTGAGCGGCCTCCCGGGCGACCTTGTCGGAAAACGACGTGAGCGCCGCTCGTGGCGGCGCTCACGGGGCGACACTGGGCGGCGGATCCCTATGTCGCCTATACCAGGTGGCGGGAACCTGGTGCGGTCAGCATAACCGGGCCGGAGGGTCCGTGCACGTCCCAGAGCGAAAATCTGGTGACGCTCACGGTGTGAGGGTCACCACGGGCTGTTCCGAGGGGATCGGCGCGGGGTCCGCCGCCCGCCGACGGGCCCGAGGGGCCCGGGGCACCCGGCTCGACGGGCACAGGTCCGACAGCAGGCAACGGTCGCACGCCGGCGTGCGGGCCGCGCACACCCGGCGTCCGTGGAGGATGAGCCGCAGGCTGAACTCCCCCCGTCGGGCCGGGCCTATGTAGCCGTTCAGCTCCAGCTCGATCTTCACCGGGTCGGTCTCGGTGGTCAGGCCCAGGCGGGTGGCCAGGCGGGTCACGTGGGTGTCCACGGGCAGGCCGGGCAGGTCCAGGGCCACGCTGCGCACCACGTTGGCCGTCTTGCGCCCCACCCCGGGCAACGAGGTCAGGTCCTCCATGCGCCCCGGCACCTCGCCGCCGAACTCGTCCACCAACCGGTTGGCCATGCCCATCAGGCTGCGGGACTTGGCGTTGAAGAAGCCGGTGGGGTGGATGAGACGCTGCAGCTCCTCGGGGTCGGCGTGGGCGAGGTCCTCGGGGCCGGGGTAACGGGCGAAGAGGGCGGGGGTGACCGAGTTGACCCGCACGTCGGTCGTCTGGGCCGACAGGATGGTGGCCACCAGCAGCTGGAAGGGGCTGCTGTGGTCGAGCTCGCACAGGGCCTCGGGGTAGAGCTCGGTCAGGCGACGGTCGATCTCCCGTGCCCGGCCCTTCGGCGTCCTCGGCGTACCCACGGCCCGTCACGCTAGCCCCGCTCCCCGGCACTCCCCGGACCGCTCCCCGGACCGCTCCCGGGGTGTCACCAGCGGACAGCCGGCCAGGTCGCAGGCCCGGGGCCGGACCCGGGCAGGGACGGTGACGGCGGTAGTGTCTCGCCATGGCGTTGCACGGCCCGGTCGACCGCCTCGACCCCGCACAGGCCGCTGACGTGGTCGAACTCGCGGCCCGTGCCGCGGCCACGGTGGGCCACTCCTCCGTCGGGGACGGGGCCTGGCACCAGCGGGTGACCGGCGACGGCGGCGGCTTCGCCGCGGCGTGGTCCGACGACGCCAGCTCCTCCCGTGCCGCCAGCACCCTCACCGCCTACCTGCAGGCCGTGCGCTCGGTGGACGGGCGCTGGACGGCCGAGCTGCTCGTCGACCCCGCCCACCGCACCCTCACCGCCGACGTCGGCGCCTCCCTCCTCTCCACCGTCCTGCGCCAGGTGGGTGCGGCCGGTGGTGGCGTGGTCGACCTGTGGGCGGTGGCGGCCACGCCCTCGCACGCCGAGGTGGCGGCCCGGGCCGGTCTCGTGGCCCACCGCACCCTGCTGCAGATGGTGCGCCCCCTGCCCACGGGCGTGCACGCCGACCTGGTCCTGCGCCCCTTCGTGGTCGGCCGGGACGAGGACGAGGTGCTGAGCGTCAACCGCCGGGCCTTCGTGCGCCACCCCGACCAGGGCGACATGAGCCGGGCCGACCTCGACGAGCGCAAGACCGAGCCCTGGTTCGACCCCGCCGGCTTCCTGCTCCACGACATCGGCGGGCGCCTGGCCGGCTTCTGCTGGACCAAGCTCTTCCCCGCCGCGCCCGATGGCACCACCCAGGGCGAGATCCACGTCATCTGCGTCGACCCCGACTTCCACGGCCGGGGCCTGGGCAGGGACCTGACCGTGGCCGGCCTCGACCACCTGTCGAACCGCGGCGCCACCGAGGGCATGCTGTTCGTCGAGGGCGACAACGCCGGCGCCATCCGCCTCTACGAGAAGCTGGGCTTCACCGTGATCCGCACCGACCGCTCCTTCCGCACCACGGTGGCGGCCACGTGACCCCCCCGTCGCCCACCACCGCCCCTCCGCCCACCACCTCCCCCACGTCGGCCGCGCCGTCGTGGAAGGACCAGGTCGGCCTGTACGACCTCGAGCAGGACGAGCTGGCACGGCTCCTCGACGGCGAGCCCGCCTACCGCCTCCAGCAGGTGTGGGAGGGGCTCTACGCCCAGGCCCGCCGGCCCGAGGAGATGACCAACCTGCCCAAGGCCCTGCGGGTCCGCCTGGCCGAGGCCGCCCCCGCCGCGCTGACCCTCGAGCTCGAGTCCCTGGCCGACGACGGCGAGACCCACAAGGCCCTGTGGACCCTGCCCGACGGCGGCCGGGTCGAGACCGTGCTCATGCACTACCCCAAGCGCAGCACGGTGTGCGTCTCCACCCAGGCCGGCTGCGCCATGGGCTGCACGTTCTGCGCCACCGGGCAGGCGGGCTTCGACCGCCACCTGCGCACCGGGGAGATCGTCGAGCAGGTGCTTTGGGCCATCCGCAGCGCCGCCGGGCGTGACCGGCGGGTGGCCAACGTGGTGTTCATGGGCATGGGCGAGCCCCTGGCCAACTACGACCGGCTGTGGCCGGCCGTCGAGCGCCTCCACGGTGCCGTGGGCATATCGGCCCGCCACCTCACCGTGTCCACCGTGGGCGTCGTGCCCGGCATCCGCCGCCTGTCCACCGAGGCCCTGCCCGTCAACCTGGCCGTGTCCCTCCACGCGGCCAACGACGAGCTGCGGGACTCCCTCGTGCCCCTCAACCGTCGCTACCCCCTCGATGTGCTCGTCCAGGCATGCCGGGAGTACATCGAGGCCAAGGGCCGGCGGCTGTCCTTCGAGTGGGCCCTCATCGACGGGGTCAACGACCGCGACCGCGACGCTGACGAGCTGGCGGCGCTGGTGCGACCGCTCAAGGCCCACGTCAACCTCATCCCCCTCAACCCGACGCCCGGCTACCTGACCCAGGGCACCCCACCCGACGGGGTCCAGCACTTCAAGGACCGGCTCGACGCCCGGGGCGTCAACGTCACCGTGCGCCGCAACCGGGGCACCGACATCGCCGCTGCCTGTGGGCAGCTGGCGGCCAGCGCCTCGGGAGCCATCCGTGTGGCGGGGTCGACGGCAGGGTCGGTGTCGACGGGCGCATCGACGGAACGGCCGGTGAAGCTCAGCGCACGAGCACGGTGAGGGGACCGGCGCGCACGGCGTCGATGAGCACCTCCCCCCGGTCGACCCGGGCACCGGGCCACACCACGCAGCGCTCGAGCCGGCCCGACACCGAGGCACCCGACCCCACCACCACCCCGTCGCCCACCGAGGCCTCACCCGCCAACCGGGCCCCGGTGGCCACCAGCGACGTCAGCCCGGCCTGGGCCAGGGCCTCGAGGTTGGCGGCCAGGTAGTCCGCCGGGGTGCCGCAGTCGACGAAGGCGCCGTTCCAGTGCACGGTCTCCAGGCGACCCTGCTGGTGGGCGGCCCGCCACACCACCTCGTAGAGGCCGCTGGGTTCGGCCCGCAGCTCGCGGGCCACGGTCCAGGGCATGAGCGAGGCCACGATGCGCGACCGGGGCCCGAACGGCTGAGGGCCGGCCACGTGGACGCGGACCCGCTCGCCGTCCCAACCCGCCACCAGGTCGGCCAGGGGAGCGGGGCACCAGGTGTCGCCGTTGACCACGACCACGGCCCGGCCGTCGATCCAGCTCCGCAGCCGGCCCACGGCCCCCGCCGTGCCCAGGGCCTCGTCCTCCATCGACGTCACCACCCCGTCGTGGTGGTGGCGGGCCAGGTGGTCCAACAGCTGGTCAGGAAGGGCGTGCACGTTCACGGCCAGGTCTTCGGTGAGGTGGCGGACGCGCTCGATGGCGTGGTCGATCAGGGCCGTGCCCCCGACCGGGCACAGCACCTTGGGGCGCAGCGTGGTCAGCGGCCGGAGCCGAGACCCTGTTCCTGCTGCGAGGACGACACCTGCCAGACTGGAGGTCATGGAGACCCGCCGGTGGACCAACCCCTCACAGCCGCAGACGCTGCAGCTGGCTGTGTGGCTGCTGTACCTGAACGCGGCGTTCGGGCTCCTCCTTCGGCAGTACACACCGTACTCGCAGCTCGGTGAGTGGATCCCCGGCATCGGGGGCCTGGCCGGGGTGGCGTCCTACGTGGGCATGGCCGTCGCCGCCTTCGGCATCGCCAACGAGAAGCGCTGGGGTTACCGGCTGGGCGTGGTGTTGACCTGCGGCGAGGTGATCCTGCTGCTCGTCGACATCGGCAACCTGGCCGACCTACTGGGCTTCGGGAACCTCATCGCCATGCTCTTCATCGGGGCCCGGGCCGCCCTCCTGCTCCACCCGATGAGCCGGGACTACCAGCGGGTCTGGTTCAAGTGACGGCCCGGTCCGAATGAGCGTGCGGACCGATTGACGCAGGAGCGCCGCTGAACCCGGGGGTCAGCGGCGCTCTCTTGGGTCAGGGCTGGACGCCGGGGCGTCAGGTCCGCGGGGTCGTGGTGGCCGCGGCGGCGCCGCCGACGACCGTGCCCGGGGGCAGCAGCACCTTGTCCACGATCTGGACGAAGCCGTTGGGCGCCTGCAGGTCGGGCTCGACGACGGAGACGCGGCGGCTGTCGTCCTCGACCCACACCTGCTTGGTGGTGCCGCTGAGCAGCAGGTTGGGGCCGGCCACGCTGGGCAACGTGCTGGCGGCGGACACGATGACCAGGCCTGCGTCCTCGGGCTTGGTGCGCCCGTCGACGAGCCCGTCGGTCACGTAGGGAGGCTCGGAGAAGCTGACGTCCTTCTCGACCACGTGCAGCGACAGGATGGCGTTCAGGGCGGCAGGGTTGGCCTTGAGCTGGGCTTCCGTCACCCCGAGAGCGGCGAACGCCGTGTTGGTGGGGGCGAAGATCGTCACCGGCCCCGTGCCGGTCAACAGCTCGACCAGCCCCGCGTTGGCCTCGGTGACCGCCTTGTCGGCGGCGACCTCGGCGGCACTGGCACCGGCGGGCGCCGTGGGCGCCACCAGGTCGAGCAGGGTGGTGAAGCGGCCGAGCTCGTCCTGCTCGAGCTGCTCGACGATGTTGGTGGGGGGAGCGGTGGGGCGGGGGATGCCGGAGAAGGCCACGGGGCCCTCGTGGCCACGGGTGCACCCGGAGGCGACAAGGCCCAACAGCAACGTCCCAACCAGCAAGGAGCCACGTCGGCGCATGGGTGCAGGTTCTACCATCGCCCCGGGCGCGACGACAGCTCACGGGGTGGGGACACACGCCGGCGATGGACGGGCCTGGGGACCATGGTGGCCCTACTGGTGTGGCGTTCGCCACAGGCCGGCAGAGTGGCTACCGTCCGTCGCCGCCATGGCGTTCAACCTCGCCGACCTCTTCGAAGCCGTCGCCATCGCCGTTCCCGAGCGCACGGCCCTCACCTGTGACGGCAGAGCCACGTCCTTCGCCGCCCTCGACGGACGGGCCGACGCGTTGGCCGCCACCCTGCACCGACGGGGGGTGGGGCCCGGAGACCGCGTCGCCGTGGCCCTGGCCGACCGACCGGCCTTCGTCGAGGCCCTGCTGGCGGCGTGGAAGCTGCGGGCCGTCCCCTTCAACGTGCACCGGCACTACGTGCTCGACGAGCTCCACCACCTGTTGGGCGATGCCGATCCCGTCCTCGTGCTCACCGAGGAGGACCAGGTCGCCATCCTCACCGAGGCCTGCGACCCGCCCCCGGGCGCCCGGGGCTCGCCGCGCCGGACCGTGGTGGTGACCATCGCTGCCGGGTCGACCGACGCCGCCGACGAGTGGCCCGACGTCGCCCGCTCCCGCACGGGCAGGTCGGGGGACGACCGCTACCTGATCTACACCGGCGGTACGACGGGGCGGCCCAAGGGGGTCGAGTGGCGCCACGAGGACCTGTTCTTCGCCGCCCTGGGCGGTGGCAACCTGGCCGGCGAGGCCATCACCGCGCCCGAGCTCCTCGTCGAGCACCTCGCTCCCCTGCCCACGGGGACCTTCGTCGCCTCCCCCCTCAGCCACGGCACCGCCCAGTGGGCCGCCCTGGCCTCGCTGCTGGCGGGGGGCACCGTGCACCTGCCCGGTGCCGGCCACTTCGACGCCGCCGGGGTGCTCGACACGGTGGCCGCCACCGGTGCCGCCCACCTCGTCCTGGTGGGTGACGCCTTCGCCCTGCCCCTGGCCGAGGCCCTGGCCGCCGAACCCGACCGTTGGGAGCTGGGGGCCCTGGTGGTGGTGGCGTCGGGTGGGGCGCCGCTATCCGGCCGGGTGGCCCAGCGCCTCCTGGCCCACCTTCCCGGCGCCGTGGTCGTCGACGGCTACGGCGCCACGGAGACCGGCGGGCAGGGTCGGCGGGTCATCAGCCCCGGGGTGACGGGCACGGGCCCGGCCCGCTTCGTGCCCGCGGCGGGCACCGCCGTCCTCGACGACGACCTCCACGTCGTGGCCGAGCGCTCGGGCCAGGCCGGCCGCCTGGCCCGACGGGGTCACGTGCCCATCGGCTACCGCAACGACCCCGACCGCACCCGGCGCACTTTTCCGGTGATCGACGGTGAGCGGTGGGCCCTCAGTGGGGACCTGGCCCGGGCCGAAGCCGACGGCACCCTGACCCTGCTCGGTCGCACCGAGCGCACCATCAACTCGGGTGGGGAGAAGATCTACCCCGGAGAGGTCGAGGCCGCCATCCTCGCCCACCCCGACGTGGTCGACGCCCTCGTGGTGCCCCTCCCCCACCTCCGCTTCGGCGAGCAGGTGGCGGCCGTGGTCCGGCTGGGCCCCGGTGCCGAGCTCAGCCTCGAGGGCCTGCGCCGCCACTGCCACGCCACCCTGGCCCGCTTCAAGCTCCCCCGCCGACTGCTGGTCGTCGACGAACTTCCCCACACGCCGGCCGGCAAGCCCGACCACGTCAGAGCCCTGGCGCTCTTCGATCGATCCTGACGGACGGCACGGAGAACACCACAGCCTTGCTGTTTAGCCACTTCTAGTGGTCGACTGACATCACCGCGTGGCTAATATGGCCGCATGGCCGGATCCCGACGCGTCTCGGGGATCCGCACCCTCCCCGTCGTGGCCGTCGCCGCGGTCGCTGCTCTCGTGCTGGCACTGGCGATGATCGGGGCCCCGGGGACGGCGGCCGGTGAGATACCCCGGGTGTGGCACGTGGCCGTGGGGGGCACGGGCGACTGTGCCCAGGTGGCCTGCGCCACGATCGACACCGCCTACCAACGGGCGGCGCCGGGCGATGTGGTCGAGGTCGCGGCCGGGACCTACCCCGACCAGGTCCTGTCACCCCGGCAGGTCGAGGGCCCGACCATCCTCGTGCGCCCCGAGGCCGGCGCCGCCGTCACCCTGGGCGCCGTCGTCGTGTACGGCCAAGGGGTCACGCTGTCGGGCATGGTCGTGGGCCCGCTCACCCTGGGGGAGACGGCGGTGCGCGCCGGGTTCGACAGCGTCACCGTGATCGCTCCCGACCGCCAGGCGCTCACCCTGCGTCGGGGGTCCCGGGACGTGTTCGTGACCCGGTCCCGCCTGCTCGGCGGAGCCGACCACGACCGCATCCAGGTCCAAGGGGCCGTCGACGCCCTGCTCGAGGGCAACCTCGTCGGCGGCACCACCCTGTCACCGGGCTCCACCGCCCACGTGGACTGCCTCCAGGTGTTGGCGGCGGACGGCCTGGTGGTACGGGGCAACACCTTCTTCGCCTGTGCGACCCAGACCGTGCTCGTCCAGGACTCGTTCGGCTGGGGGGTGCAGCGGGTGCGCTTCGAGCGCAACGTCATCCAGGACTGCGGCCAGCGGGATCCCGCCTGCAGCGCGGTGTTCGCCGTGCACCTCGGCACGCCGGGCACCACCTGGGTGCACAACACCGTGGCCGGGGCGGTCCTCGTCCTGGCCGGCGCCCCCCAGACCATGCGGGCCAACATCTTCGGCGCCCTGCTCTTCGACTGGTCCGACCTCGAGCGGCTGTGCTTCGGCTCGACGGTGGTCGACAACCTGCTGACCACCAACTGCCCCCCCCACGTCCTCGGCCGCAGGCCCAACCGCGGCAACCTGGTGGGCCGGGCCACCTTCGTGGACGACCCCGCCGCCCGCCCCGGCCCCGAAGGTCCCGACCTGCACCTGCAGGCGGGCAGCGCCGGCATCGACGCCGTCGGCGGCGGCACGACGGCCGAGGGCGGCCCCGGCGACACCTGGGCCCACGAACACCATGAACACGGCGAACACGGCGAACACGGCGAACACGGCGAACACGACGGACCCGACGGACCCGGGACCTCGGCGACCGACATCGACGGCCAGGCCCTGCTCGGTCCGGCGGACATGGGGGCCGACGAGTGGGTGCCGGTCGGGGACGGTGCCCCCACGCCGACCCCGTGACGCCACGACGCCTGCAGGTGCGCTCCGTCGCCGTCCTAGCATCCGGGCCATGAGGCAGCCTCGGCCATGAGCCCCACCCGGCCCGACGTGGAGGCCCTGCCCCAGGGCGATGCCAAGGTGGTGGCGGTGCGGGACATGTTCGACCGCATCGCGCCCCGCTACGACCTGGTGAACCGGGTCATGACCTTCAGGATGGACGTCGGCTGGCGGCGTCGCATGGTGGCCGACCTGGGCCTGGCGCCGGGCTCGGTGGTGCTGGACCTGGCCTGTGGCACCGGAGACCTGTGCCGTGAGCTGGACGCGGCGGGGTTGCGGCCGGTGGGGGCGGACCTGTCCCGGGGCATGTTGGCCCACGCCCGCACAACCGCCCCCCTGGTCCAAGCCGACATCCTGCGCCTCCCCACCCGCGACCGCGCCGCGGATGGGCTGACGTGCGGGTTCGCCCTGCGCAACGTCGTCGACCTGGCCACGCTGTTCGCCGAGTGCGCCCGGGCCCTGCGCCCCGGCGGCCGCATGGCCCTGCTCGAGGTGTCCGAGCCCGAGAACCCGCTGTTCCGCTTCGGGCACCACCTCTACTTCGGCAAGGTGGTGCCCTGGGTGGGGGGGCGCCTCTCGGATCCCGCCGCCTACCGCTACCTGCCCCGGTCGGTGGCCTACCTGCCTCCCAGGCCGGAGCTGCTGGCCATGGTGGGCGACGCCGGGTTCACCGACGTGACCCACCGCCGCCTGGGCCTGGGCGCCGCGCAGCTGATCCTGGCCACCCGCACCCCGACCAGCTCGTGACCGGGGCGACCTCGCCGCCGCTCGTGGCCTCGGCCGTGCGCCTCGACGGACCGGGGGACGTCTTCGACGCGGTCACCAGTGCCCGCTCCTCCGCGTGGATCACCCCGGGGACCGTGCTCAGCGGCCGGGGGGAGGCCACCCGCGTGCACGTGCCCGCCGGCCAACGCCATCGGGCCGCCGACCTGGTGGCCGAGGCCCTCGGCGCCATCGAGCTCGACCTGCCCCCGGGGGCGCCGGGCCCGGCCGCCTTCGGCGCCCTGCCCTTCGACCCCGCCGTGGCCGCCAGCCTCGTCGTCCCCGCCGTCCAGCTCCGCCGCGACGGCGACGGTGCCCGCTGGCTGCTGCGCATCCACCCTGCCGGCACCGACCCCGACGCCGGACGCGACGGTGTCGGGATCGCCGACGGGGAGGGGCCCAGCGACGGCCCACCGGCCCGGCCGCCGGAACGCTTCTCCATCACCCCCCGCACCAGCCACGACGGCCACGTGGCCGCCGTGCGCCGGGCCGTGGCCGAGATCCGCAGCGGGCGGCTGGCCAAGGTGGTGCTGGCCCGGGCCGTGGACATCGAAGCCGATCGGCCCTTCGACCTCGCTGCCACCCTGCGGCGGCTGCGGGCCAGCTACGCCAGCTGCTACCTCTACGCCGTCGACGGCTTCGTGGGCGCCAGCCCCGAGTTGCTCGTGGCCCGCTCGGGCGACGTGGTGCGGGCCCAACCCATGGCCGGCACCACCCAGCGGCTGGGTGATCCCGTGGTCGACGCCCAGCTCGCCGCCCGCCTGCTGGCCTCGGCCAAGGACCTGCACGAACACCGGGTCACCATCGACTCGGTCCACGACGCCCTGTTGCCGTGGTGCTCGTACCTCGACGCCGAACCCGAGCCCCACGTGGTGGCCATCTCCAACGTGCAGCACCTGGCCACGACCGTGGAAGGGCGCCTGTCACGGCCACTCCCCTCGGTGTTGCAGCTGGTCACCGCCCTGCATCCCACACCCGCGGTGGGTGGGCAGCCCACCGCCGCCGCCCTGGAGCTGATCGCCGAGCTCGAGCCCGGCGGCCGGGGGCGCTACGCGGGACCGGTGGGCTGGGTCGACGCCGACGGCAACGGCGAGTGGGCCGTGGGGGTGCGGGGGGCGGAGATCGACGGCCACCGGGCCACGCTCTACGCCGGCGGCGGCATCGTGGCCGACTCGGACGCCGAGGCCGAACTGGCCGAGACCCAGGCCAAGCTCAGCGCCATGCTCACCGCCCTCGTCCGGCCCTGACACGGCCCGGATGGGGCCCCAACCCATCCTCCTCCGCAAGGCGGGGCCCCTACCCCACCGCGGCCGTGCGGCCATCCGGCGGGAGGGCGGGTCGATCGACGATCGACGTGGGATGGACGCCCGAAAGCGCGTGGGTGTTCACCTGAAATGAGGTTTGTCACCCGATCGTCAACGAATCTCCCTCTGGCGAACGCATCGGCCCAGGTGGGCCGTATGCTCTGCCCAGGAACATGTCAATTTCTCCCGAGGGGGCGAGATGCAGTACGACGTCAACGGGACCCGTCTCCTGCTCTGGGACGATGCGGATGTCCGCTCGCGCCTGGACGAGGTGGTCGTGGCCGCACCGGTGAGCGGCGACGTCGATCCCGACGCCGTCTTCTCCTGGCTCGAGGCCCGGTGTGCCGCCGGTGAAGACGCCGAGGCCGTCTTCTTCACCGCGGTGGCCACCGGCTCCGAAGAGGAGCGCGCCGCCACGGTGACCGGCCTGCGCGAGCTGGGCTACGAGGTCCACGTGCGTCCCGCCCGCAGTGACGGCGCCTCGCCGGCCATGGCCCCCACCATCCTCAGCCGCATCGAGCAGGCCAGCCGGGGTGGCCGACTGAGCGAGATCGTGGTGGCCTCCCACGATGCCGCCGGCCTGGCCGCCGGGCTCGAGGCCGTGGCCGCCGGCGGTGTGCCCGTGACCGTCCTGGGCTTCCGGGAGCGCGGCGGCTACGCCGTGTCGAGCTCGTCGCTGGCCTTCGTCGACCTCGAGGACGTCGCCGGCGCCTACGGAGCCTCCCTGCCCCGCACGAACCTGTACGACCTGCCCGACGAGGGTCGGGCCCTGGCCCCGCTCCGCCGTCGCGGCCGCCGGGCCGGCACGGTGAACGGCACGGCCGACGGCACCTCGACCACGCCCACCGGTGGCGGGTCGGCGGACACGGCCGACACCGCTTCCCCTGGTGGCGCCAACCGGGACCGCTGGTTCCAGAGCCCCGAGGTGACCAGCGAGGACGCGTCGGCCGCGCCGGTGACGGCGGAAGCCGCAGTGACCACCGAGAAGCCCGAGACGACGTCACTCGACGAGCTGCTGTCGGGCCTGCGTCCCCCGTCCATGGCCGGCCAGCCGTCCTCCCCTCGTCCCGGTCGGGTGGCCCCGCCCAACGGCAGCCCCGACTGAACCGGGGCGCAGCCGACGACACCGGTCTGCTCCGCCTGACGACGACACATCGACCACTGACCTAGGCCCTCCGGCACCGCCGGTGGGCCTGTGTCCTTCTGGGCCCACGTCCTTCTGGATCCCGACGCCGTCGGGTCAGGGGCCGCCGATCAGGTCAGGCCGTGGCCAGGGCTGACCAGCGGACCGGACGATTCGGACAAAGCGGCGACAGCGCGGGCCACGGCCTGGTGGAGGCGGTCGTGGTGGACCACGTTGGCGGCGCGGTCCGTGCGCACCACCAGCGCGGCCACGGCGTCGGTGGCCGTGGCCAGCCCGGCCAGGCCGGCGTCGAGCTCGGCCGGCGTGGCCGCCACCGCGGTGGGGATGGCGTGGCTGCGCAGCACGTCGAGGACGTCAACGTCCTGGGCGGTGCCGAAGAAGCGCTCGAACACCTGACCACCGGGGGTCCGGGCCTGGGGCAGGAACGAGAAGATCCCCCCGCCGGCGTTGTCGACCACGACGAGGCGCAGCCTCACCGAGCGGCTTGACACGCCCAGCAGGCCGTTCACGTCGTGCAGCAGGGCCAGATCGCCGATCAGCAGCCAGGTGGGCAGGCCCGACAGGGCCACCCCCACCGCGGTGGAGACCACGCCGTCGATGCCGTTGGCCCCCCGGTTGGCCAGCACCCGGGGTCCGACGGCACGGGCGGCGAACCACTCGACGTCGCGCACGGGCATGGACGACGACACGAAGAGCGCGGCGTCGGCCCCGGCCCGTGCGACCACGCCCCGGGCCACGGCGACCTCGGAGACCGCAGGTTCGTCGGCCACGGCCCCGGACAACGCCCCGGCTGCGGTGTCGTCCAACGCCCGCCAGCGGGCCAGCACCGGCGACGGAGCGGCCGGGAGCGCGGCGGCGACCAGGGCCTCGGTCACCCCGTGGGCGAAGGCGCCGACGGGGACGGCGACGACGGCGGCCGCGTCGTGTCCGGGGTCGAGCCAGGCCCCACCCTCCTCGACCAGCAGCGACTCGGCCCCGCTGGCCGCCAGCCACGTGGACAACACCTTGGAGGCCGGCGGTTGGCCCAGGCGGACCACGAACGACGGACGCAGGGCATCGGCCACGGCGGGGATGCGCAGCAGGGCGTCGGCGTGGGCCACGGCTGCGGGGTGGACGACACGACAGCCCGAGCGGGGGTCGGCCAGCACGGGCCAGCCCAGCCGGGCCCCGAGCTCGAGGACGGCGTCCACGTCGTCGACGCCCGCCCCGGCCACGAGCACACCGTCCGCCCCGGCCCAGCGCCGGGCCAGCTCGGCCGCCGTGGCCGCGGGCAGCACGGCATCCACGGGGAGCCTCGTGTGCCACGGCCGGCCGTGGACCCGGCCCGGAGGCAGGGCCCCGGGTACCCCCACCAGGGGCTCGCGGAAGGCCAGGTTGAGGTGCACCGGGCCCGGCCGGGACCCGGTGGCCTCGAGCCAGGCCCGTGCCGCCAGTGACCGCCAGCTGCCCGCGGCCTCGGCCGAGGGGGGTCCGGGCTCGGCGAACCAGCGGGCGGCCGTCCCGAACAGCCGGGTCTGGTCGATGGTCTGGGGGGCGCCGACGCCGTGGAGCTCGGGGGGTCGGTCGGCGGTGCACACCAACAGGGGCACCCCGGCGGCGTTGGCCTCGGCCACCGCCGCGTGCAGTTCGGCGGCCGCGGTGCCGCTCGTGGTCACGACCAGGGCGGGCCGGCCGCTGGCCAACCCCAGGCCCAGGGCCACGAACCCCGCCGAACGTTCGTCGAGCACGACGTGGGTGCGCAGCTCGGACCGGGCGGCCAGGGCCAGGGTCAACGGGGTCGACCGCGAACCCGGCGCGATGACGGCGTCGGTCAGGCCGCAACGCAGCCACTCGTCCACGACGGTGGCGCAGAAGGTGGCGTTGAGGACGGCGACGGGCAGCAGCTCGGACACGACTCCAGGTAGTGTCGACCCGACCTGGCGGCAGGGCCAAACCATCGGAGCGACACACCGCCGGTGGTCTCCCTCACCGCCGCGGTCAGAGCGCTGGAGCAGGGTGGGCGTCGTGGGGCGGATTTCAGCATCCGATGGGGGAAAAGGCGTGGTCGCGGCCGGGCAAAAGTTCCCGGCCGGCGACGGGCGCCCCCCGGGTCTCGGTACGGTTCCGCATGGGACCGCCGACCCTGGAGATGCTCACCTCGTGACCACAAGATCCGCCCGTCGCCTCTCCGCCCGCACGGCCGCCGCCGCGCTGATCGGTGTGACGACGTGCTGTGCCTTCCTGGCCCTCTCGGGCGGGGTCGCCAAGGGCGACACCACGTGGACCACGTCCACCGGGGCACCGACCACGGTCACCACCGTCGACGACACCTTCGGGCCCGCCTCGGTCGACCCGGCCCCCACCACCACGGCCCCCACCACCACGGCGCCCCCCACCACCGAGGCCCCGACCACGACGGTCCCCCCAACGACGGTCCCGGCCCCCACCACCACGGTCCCCGACATCTTCGCCCCGGTGGAGGTCATCCCCCTCCCCGTGCCCACGACGATCGTGGTCATCCCCACCACCGTCCCGTCGCCCGTCACCTCGGTCCCGTCGGCACCGTCGCCCGTACCCACCCTGCCCACGGCCACCACGCAGCCCTCGAACCTCGGGACGCTGCCCACCTCGGCGACCACGACGCCGACCGCGAGCGTGGCCACGACCACCCCGGTGACGACGGCCACCACGGTCACCGGTGATCGGGTGGACCCCACCACCACGACAGCGGGCGCCCCGGTCGCCGAGGCGGCACCGTCCTCGGGGTCGACCGACGCAGGCCACAGCAGGACACCGACGGTCATCGGCGGCAAGATCGAGGGTTCACTGGCGTCGAGCGGGCCGGTGCTCGAGCCCTTCACCGTCGAGCTGCCCCTGCCGGGCAGCGACTCCAGCATCTCCATCGAGGTGCGCCCCTCCCGCCTGGCCGCGGCCTGGCTCCTGTGGGTCACGGTCTCCCTGCTGGTGGTGGCCTTCTGGCTGCCGTCTCCGGCCCGTCGCCTGGCGACGTCGTCGGTCCCCCAGCGCCACCGGCGCTGAGCCCCACCGGCCTCGCCGCACCCGCCTCGCCGCACCCGGCCTGCCGCCCCTAGCGCGCCGGTTCCGGGCGGGTCGTGTCGATCAGGTTCCACTTCGCACCCGGGACCGATGGCACCCCTGGGCACCGACCTGCGCTCCACCCCCGCCGATAGCATGACGACCGGCGGAACTTCTCTCTGAGGCGGAGTTGATGGAGCGGAGCACACGCGGGCGGCGGTTGCTCGTCTGGGACGCACCGAACATGGACATGTGCCTGTCGGAGGTCATCGGCGAGCGGGCGTCAGCGGCGACGCGACCCAACCTCGACGCCGTGCTGGCCTGGCTGCAACGCCACGCCCAACCTGGTGACCAGGTCGAGGCGTGCGTGTTCATCAACGTGCCCCCGGGCTTCGAACCGGCCATGAGCGCCTGGGTCGTGGGCCTGCGCCACGCCGGCTTCGCCGTGTTCGCCAAGCCCAAGCGCACCCACCGTGACGACGTCGACAACGACATCACCAGTCACATCGAGCGACGCTTCTCCCAGGGCTCCCTGGTCGAGCTGGTGGTGGCCTCCCACGACGCCAAGGCCTTCGCCGGCCCCCTGCGCCGCCTGGCCAAGGCCGGGGTCGCCGTCACCGTGCTGGGCTACCGGGAGAAGGACGCCTTCGCCGCCGCCAGCCCCGAGCTGATCTTCGTCGACCTCGAAGACCTCTCCGACGTCTTCGAACGGCCCCTGCCCCGCACCAACCTGTTCGACCTGCCCCCTGGGGGCCGTTGGTTCGAGCCCTTCGCCAACCCCGACGAGCGTCCCCGCGGTCGCCACGCCGCCGAGGACGACGAGGACGCAGCCGCCGAGCGCGAGCGGAACGCCCGCGACGCCATCGGCCCGGCACCGGGCACCGACGCCGTGGTGTCGGCCATCGTCGTCGAGGTCCAGGCCGCGGTGGCCAGCGGCGGCTCGGGCCTGTCCCTGCGCGACGCCGGGGACCTGCTGCGGGACCGGTTCCCCGACCACGGGCTGGCCGACATGGGCTTCGCATCGTTCACCCAGCTCATCGACGTCCTCCTCGAGCGCACGGGCCTGGTCCTGCTGCGACGACCGGGCCTGGGCACCGTCATCGCCCCCGCTCCGGGTCCGCCGGCCACCTCGGCCCGCACCGATCCCCACGAACCCCCCACCCCCGTCGAGGTCAGCGCCCCCACGAGCGCCGGGGGCCCGCCACCCCCGTCCGAAGCTGCGCCCCGGGCCGAGGCCGCCGTGGCCCTGACCCTGGTCGGCCGCACCGGACCCGACATCGACAACGAGGGCGCCGCCGGCGACGGTACGGTCAACCCCATCTACCGGGCCTTCGGCCTGGGCCAGCCCGCCTCCCAGGGCGGCTGATCCCCCGGCGGCGGCTGATCCCCCGCCGCGGCTGATCCCGGCGGCGTCGGCTGATCCCCGCTGCGTCGGTACGCCGGGACGCGGGTGGCGTCGCTGCGGCGGTGCCGGTGGAGAGGGCATGCTGGGCGACGTGCGCAGACGCCTGGTGCTCGTCCACGGCTTCGCCCAGACCTCACGCTGCTGGGGCACCCTGCCGGCAGCTCTGGCCGCCATCGGGGGGGGTGCCGAGGTCGAGGTCGACGCGGTGGCCCTGCCCGGTCACGCCGGCTCGGAGCTCCCCGCCCTCGACCTGCCGGGCACGGCCGAGGCTGTCGGCCGCGCCGGGGGCCGGGCCACCTACCTCGGGTACTCGTTCGGTGGGCGCACCTGCCTGCAGCTGGCGCTCGACCGTCCCGACCTGGTCGAGGCGCTGGTGCTGGTGGGGGCCACCGCCGGGTTGGAGGACCCCACCGATCGAGAGGCACGACGAGCCGCAGACGAGGAGCTGGCCCGACGCCTCGAGGCCGAGGGCGTGGGCCCGTTCCTGGACGGCTGGCTGGCGCTGCCCCTGTTCGCCGGCCTTTCCGAGCCCTACCGGTACCGAGACGAGCGCCTGCGCAACGACGCCTCCAGCCTGGCCGCCAGCCTCCGTCGGGCCGGCACCGGGGCCCAGGCGCCGCTGTGGTCCCGTCTGGGCGAGCTCGGTCAGGCCCGACTCCCCGTGCTGCTGGTCACCGGAGCGCGGGACAGCAAGTTCACCGCCCTGGCCCAGCGCCTGGCCGACGGCATCGGACCCACGGCGGAGACCGTCCTCATCGCCGGCGCCGGTCACACCGCCCACCTCGAGCGTCCCCCGGCCTTCGAGGCCGCGGTGACCGACTGGTTGGCCCGCACCCCGCCGCGACCACCGGGTCGCTGAGCCCACGACCGAGGCCAGGCGTCAGGTCCCGATGGCCCCCGACACCCCCATGCCGACAGCCAGGATCAGGCCGAACAGCAGGTGGAGCCGGGCGGTACCGCCGAGCACGGGGATGAGCTGGGGGCCACGGGCCCCCGACAGCACCAGGGTCACCGGCTTGTGGGCCACGATGACGCTGATCATGGCCAACCCACCCAGGGGACGGGCACCCAGGCCGGCCACGAACGGCACCGACACGAAGGCGGCGAGGACGAGGCCGGTGTAGAGGGCGCGGGTGCGGCCGTCGCCCAGGCGCACGGCCAGGGTGCGCTTGCCCGAGCGCGTGTCCCCGGGGATGTCGCGCAGGTTGTTGACCACGAGGATGGCCGTGACCAGGAAGCCCACGGGGACGGCCGCGGCCAGCGACAACCCGGTCATGCGCTCGAGCATCACGTAGGTGGTCCCGGCGGTGGCCACGAGGCCGAAGAACACGAAGACGAAGACCTCGCCCAGCCCGGCGTAGCCGTAGGGGCGGGGGCCGCCGGTGTACAGCCAGCCTGCGGCCATGCACGCCCCTCCCACCACCAGCAGCTGCCAGCCCACGGCGGCCGCCAGGGCCAGCCCGGCCACGCCGGCGACGGCGAAGGCGGCCAGGGCCGCCCGCTTGACGTGACCTGGTGGGACCAGTCCCGAGCCGACCAGGCGCAGCGGCCCCACCCGGGCGCCGACGGCGTCGGTGCCGCGAACACCGTCGGAGTAGTCGTTGGCGTAGTTGGTGGCCACCTGCAGCGCCAGGCTGACGATCAGGGCGGCCACCGCCCGCCACAGGTGCAGGGCGCCACCGGCGCCCACGGCGCAGCCCACGCCGACGGCCACGGGGACCACGGCGGCCGGCAGCGTCCGGGGCCTGGCCCCCAGCACCCAACGCCGCACCGGCCCGGGCACACCGGTCCCCCCGGCCCCGCCGCCGGCCCGTCCCTGCGTTCCCGTCGTCACGACATCGAGTCTGGCGCGCCACGGCCACCGGCGCCCGATCCATGGCCCCGGCCGCCAATCGCCGGCCGGCCGGGGGCTGCGGTCGCCCCAGTTCGCACGGTGTGCGGCGGGGCCACCCCGGTGGGTGCCGGGCAGGGAAAAAGGACCACGACCAGCCTGCTGACCTGGACCGAAGGGTCCTCTACCATGTGCCCCGGTCGACGCCACCCCGTCCCACGGTGCAGGGTGTAGGTCCCACGACGAGGGCGGTCAGGGATGAGCAGGAGGGTTTCCATGGTCGGAGCCGGACGCTGGGGAGGTGGTCAACACCTCGTCCCCGACATCGCCTCCCGAGACCACACCCCCTTCCCCTCCGTGTCCGCCTCCCCGTCCCGACTGGTCGACATCGGCCTGGCCGGGATCATCACCGCCATCGGCGAGGGTGAGCTCGTCCCCCACTACCAGCCCCTCGTCTCCTTCGAGACCGGCCGCCTGGTCGGGGTCGAGGCGCTGGCCCGATGGGAGCAGCCCGGCGGTGGCCGCCTGTTCCCCGACGCCTTCGTGCCCCGGCTCGAGGAGGGGCGGCGGGTCACCGACCTGACGGCGTGGATGATCGACCGGGCCTGCGCCGACCTCGACCGGTGGCGACGGGCGTTCGCCCTGCCCCGCGGGTTCAGCGTCGCCGTCAACGTGTCGGCCACCGAGCTCGTGGACGGCCGCCTGGTGCGCCTGGTGAGCGAAGCCCTGCTGCGCCACCCCCTGGCCGAGCACGGCCTGTGCCTGGAGCTGACGGAGACGGCCACGGTCGAGGACCCCCCCACCGCGGCCCGCGTCATGCACGAGCTGCGGGCCCTGGGCATCCGCCTCGCCCTCGACGACTTCGGCTCCGGCGCCGCCAACCGCGACGTGCTCGAGCGGCTGCCCTTCGACATGGTCAAGATCGATCAGTCCTACGTGGCCTCGCTGGGCTCGGCCGACAGCCTGGCCTTCATCATCGACGCCATCGCCCTGGCTGCGGGGCACAGCATCGAGGTCGTGGCCGAGGGCATCGAGACCGCCGAGCAGTTCGAGGCCCTCCGCCTGCTGGGGTGCTGTCGGGCCCAGGGCTTCGGCGTCGGCCCCCCGGCCCCCGCCGACGTGGTCCTGACCGCGTGGATGCCGGCCCTGACCGCAGGCTGACGGCGCCGACCGACGGGGCAGCCCGACCGCGCCGGGCAACCGTCCCGACCATCCGGCCTGCACCCCCCGACCGGTGGCGCTGGCTAGGTTCGACGCCGTGAACCGCCTTGCCGAGGAGACCTCGCCCTACCTGCGCCAGCACGCCGACAACCCGGTGGACTGGTACGCCTGGGGGGACGAGGCCTTCGCCCGGGCCCGGGCGACCGACCGGCCCATCCTGCTGTCGGTGGGTTACTCGGCGTGCCACTGGTGCCACGTCATGGCCCACGAGTCCTTCGAGGACGAAGCCGCCGCCGCCGTCATGAACGAGCTCTTCGTCAACGTCAAGGTCGACCGCGAGGAACGACCGGACGTGGACGCCGTGTACATGGAGGCCGTGCAGGCCATGACCGGCCAGGGTGGCTGGCCCATGACCGTGTTCCTGACCCCCGACGGCCGTCCCTTCTTCGGGGGCACCTACTTCCCGCCCACGGCCCGGGGGGGGCATGCCCGGCTTCGTCGAGCTGTGCCGCACCGTGGACCACCACTGGCGGGAGAGCCGGGGCGACCTCGACGCCCAGGCCGACCAGCTGACCGCAGCCATCGGCCGCACCAACCAGCTGCGGCCCGACGAGGGCCTACCCGGCCGCGCCGCCCTCGACAGCGCCGCCGCCGCCCTCGTCGACCAACACGACAAGGCCTGGGGTGGCTTCGGGCGGGCGCCGAAGTTCCCCCAGACCATGAGCCTGGAGCTGCTCCTGGCCCACCACGCCCGAACCGGGGACGAGCGTTCGCTGGCCGCGGTGGTCACCTCGCTCGACGCCATGGCCTCGGGGGGCATCTACGACCACCTGGGCGGGGGGTTCGCCCGCTACAGCACCGACACGAGCTGGCTGGTCCCCCACTTCGAGAAGATGCTCTACGACAACGCCCTGCTCGTGTCGGTCTACACCCACGCCTTCCAGGTGACGGGCCACGACCGCTACCGCCAGGTGGTGGACGAGACCACCGCCTACCTGCGGCGCGACCTGGCCCAGCCCGAGGGTGGGTTCTCCTCGGCCGAGGACGCCGACTCCGAGGGGGTCGAGGGCCGCTTCTACGTGTGGTCGGCCGACGAGGTGGCGGCCATCGCCCCCCAGGTGGCCGACTGGTACGGGGTCACCCCGGGCGGCAACTGGGAGGGCACCAACATCCTGTGGCGCCCCCAGCGGGGCGACCTGGCCCGTCCGCCCGAGGTCGAGGCCGGTCGGCGGGCCCTGTTCGAGGCCCGGGAGCGGCGGGTGCGGCCGGGCCTCGACGACAAGGTCCTGACCGAGTGGAACGCCCTGGCCGTCACCGCCCTGGCTGAGGCCGGCGCGGCGTTCGACCGCCCCGACTGGACCCGTGCCGCCGTGGCCACGGCTGACTTCCTGCTCCGTGAGCTGCGCCGGGACGACGGCCGCTGGCTGCGCTCGTGGCAGGCCCGGGGCGGCGCCCGCCACCTGGCCTACGCCGCCGACCACGGCGCCCTGCTCGAGGCCTTCGTGGCCCTGGCCGAGGCAACGGGGCAGGCCCGGTGGCTCGTCGAGGCCCGGGTGGTCGCCGATGCCGTGCTCGACCTGTTCTGGGACGATGACGCCGGCGGGGTGTTCACCACGGGGCGGGACGCCGAACGGCTCATCGCCCGCACCAAGGACCTGCAGGACGGCGCCACCCCGGCTGCGGGGTCGCTGGTCGCGGTGGGCCTGGCCCGCCTGGGCACCCTGGTCGACGACGAGCGCTACCGGGACGCGGCCGCGGCCACCGTCCGCCTGGTCGGCGCCCTGGCCGTGCAGCACCCGGGCGCCTTCGCCCACCTGCTGCTGGCCGCCGACCTGGTCACCGCCCCCCCGGTCGAGGTGGTGGTGGCCGGCGACCGCCCCGACCTGGTGGCCGTGGCCCAGGCCCGCTACCGGGCCGGCAGCGTGCTGGCCTGGGGGGAGCGCTACGACTCCCCCCTGTGGCAGGACCGCGACGACGGGTCGGCCTACGTGTGCCGGGGCTACAGCTGCCTGCTGCCGGCTACCGACGCCGCCACCCTCGACGCCCAGCTCGTCAGCTCGCTGGCCAGCCGGGGACCCCGGGGGTCGGCCGGTGCGTGAGCTGGTGGCCGTGACCCTGCCCCCCGGACCCGCCTTCGTCGACCGCCTGCGCCGGGCCTGGGACCAGGGTGACGCCATCCTGCCCGTGGACCCCCGCCTGCCGGGCCCGGCGGTGAACGCCCGGTTCGACGCCCTGCAACCGACGCGGGTGGCCGAGCCCGGCGGTGAGTCGGCGCGCGACGGCGGCCGGCCCGTCGAGGACGGCGACGCTCTGGTGGTGGCCACGTCGGGGACGACGGGGGTGCCCAAGGGGGTGGTGCTGACCCAGGCCGCCGTGGTGGCGTCGGCCCGGGCCACGTCGGCCCGCCTGGGCATCGACCGCGCCCGGCACCGGTGGCTGGCCTGCCTGCCCCTGGCCCACATCGGCGGCCTGGCCGTCGTGGCCCGGTCGATCGTCACCGGCACCCCCTTCGACGTGCACAGCGGCTTCGATCCCGCCGCCGTGGTGGCCGCGGCCCGGGCCGGCTCCACCCACGTGTCCCTGGTCGTCACCGCCCTGGGCCGCATCGATCCGGCCGCCTTCGAGTGCATCGTGCTGGGCGGCTCGGCCATCCCCCCCGACCGGCCGGCCAACGTCGTGGCCACGTACGGCATGACCGAGACGGGGTCGGGCTGCGTGTACGACGGTGTGCCCCTCGATGGCGTCGAGGTGCGCATCACCGACGGCGAGGTCGAGCTGCGGGGTCCGATGTTGCTGCAGGCCTACCGCGACGGCTCCGACCGGCGCGACGCCCAGGGCTGGTTCCCCACCGGCGACGAAGGTGCGCTCGACGCCTCGGGCACGCTGTCGGTCTTCGGCCGGCGGGGAGACGTCATCGTGACCGGGGCCGAGAAGGTGTGGCCCGACCCCGTGGAACGGGTGCTGGGCACGGTGGCGGGCGTGGCCGAGGTGGCCGTGGTGGGTCGGGCCGACCCCGAGTGGGGCCAGGCCGTCACCGCGGTCGTCGTGCCCACCGATCCGGCAGCACCGCCGTCGTTGGACGCCCTGCGCGAAGCGGTCAAGGCCGAGCTCGCCCCCTACTGCGCTCCCCGCCAGCTCGAACTGGTCACCTCGTTGCCCCGCACCGACCTGGGCAAGCTCCGCCGCGCCGCCCTACGGGACACTCCCACGCCAGGCTGAGCCGGAGGTTCCCGTGAAGGAGATGACCATGGCCAACTACTCCCTCCTGGGACGACACCAAGAACAGGCGCCGGGCGCCTGATGACGAGACGCGGGCAGGGATTCGAGCAGGACCTGGCGCTCGGCCAGCTGATCTACGACCTGCGCACCGAGGCCGGCCTCAGCCAGCGCCAGCTGGCCGAGAAGATGGGCACCACCCAGTCGGTGATCTCCCGGCTCGAAGAAGGCGGCGGCGCCCGCAACCGACTCGACACCCTCGCCCGCGTCGCTACCGCGCTGGACCGGCACCTCGTCGTCTCCTTCCCCCAGACCGTGCCGGCCGAACTCAAGGACGCCGTTCAGGTCGCGTGACGGCCTACCTCGGCACCGATCCCCATGGATGACCGCACCAGGGCCGAGTCCGGGCTCGCGGCCGCCACCGCCGCGGAGCTCGGCGCGCTGCTCGGCCGATCCCGTGGACAGGACCATCCACCCGAGCGGAGGTGACCTGACCAATCGGGGCGACCGTGAACGATCTTCCACCGCTGCTGTGCATGCACGGCGCCCGGGTTCAGGCGGGCCAGCGCCCCCGGTGGACCACGTCGCCGAGCGGGGGGCGGGGGCGGCCGGCCGAGCGGCTGGGGCGTTGGTCGGACCGGGGCCAGCCCAGGGCCACGGTGCCCAGGGGCTGCCAGTCGTCCGGCACCCCGAAGGCGGCCCGCACTGCGGGCTCGTGCTCGAAGATGCCGAAGAACAGGGCGCCGAGGCCCACGTCCTCGGCCCCCAGCAACAGGGCCATCACCCCCATGCCCCCGTCGATGTGCCAGTAGGGAACCGACCAGCGCTCGACCCCCTGGCCCAGCCCGGTGCGGGCCTTGTCGGTCTCGCCGTAGCGGGCCACGTAGGCCGACGGCCGCACGCAGGGCACCACCAGCACGGGGGCATCGAGCAGGCCGGGCCAGGGGAACGTGGCCCGCTTGTCCACGGCCAGGGTGGTGTCCCAGTACCGGGCCACGACGTCGGGGGTGTCGAGGACGAGGAAGGCCAACGACGCCGTGTTGCCAGCGGAAGGGGCCCGGCGGGCGGCATCGAGCAGCCCGTCGACCAGCTCGGCCGGCACCGCGTCGGTCAGGAAGTCCCGGGTCATGCGGCGTGACCGGGCCAGGCGGTCGAAGCTGCCGCCCTGTGCCCGGCCGCCGTCACCGATGGGGCTCAGATGGTGGCCTTGGGGATGGCGGTCCCGGCCACGTCGGCCCGGGTGCGGAACACGGTGCCGCCCCGATCCGGGTCGGCCGTGTTGTCGGCGGTGACGATGTAGACGTCGCGCCGGTCGGCCCCGCCGAAGCAGATGCTGGTCACCATCTTGGCGGGCACGTCGATGCGGGCCACCTCGGTGCCCTGGGGGTCGAAGGCCCGCACCGCCCGCGATCCGGACACGTCGGCCACCCACACCACGCCGTCCTCGTCGATGGCCAGCCCATCGGGCTGCAGGTCATCGGCGTGGATCTGCAGGCGTCGGCCCGACACCGGCCCGTCGACCTGGTAGTCGTGGGCCCACACGCCGTTGCTGGCCGTGTCGGCGTGGTAGATGACCGAGCCGTCGGGCGACAGGCCGATGCCGTTGGACAGCAGCACCCCGCCGTAGAGCTCGGTGGCCTCGCCCTCGGCGGTGATGCGCCAGCCCTCACCGGCCTTGCGCTCGGTCCCGAAGGCGAAGGGGTCGTCACGCAGGGACCCGAAGACCACGTTGCCCGCCGAGTCGGCGAACAGGTCGTTGAGGCCGTTGCTGGCTGGCTGGAACAGCACCCGGGTCTGGCCGTCGAGCACGTGGCACACGTTGCGCCCGCCGACGACCAGGCCGCCCCGCTCGTGCAGGGCGATGCCGCCCACGCCCTTGCGCTTGGGGATGGCCACCTCGACCCCACCGCCCTGGACGTCGAGGCGGTACACGCCACCGTTGGGCACGTCGGAGAAGTACAGGCTGTCGGTGGCCGCGTCGTAGCGCGGCCCCTCGAGGAGCCCGTAACCCCAGACCACTGCCTCCAGATCGGCCATCGCTGTCCCCCTCGATCCCCGGCACCCCTCCACGGGGCACCACCGGAGGAACCTTAGAGGAGCACCAGCGACGGGGAGATCAGCGGAGATCAGGGCAGGAAGGTCTCGAGGTACTCGGCCATGGCCCAGCCGAACACGACCAGGGCGTCGCCCGTGGCCTCATCGATGGGCTCGAAGAAGGCCAGCACCCCGAGATCGTGGCTGTCGCCACCTTCGTGGCGCCGGTAGTCGAGCACGCCCGAGGGGGCACCCTCACCCCGCACCACGAACACCCGGTCCTCGTAGCGGCCGTTGTCGATGCCGAAGCGCTTGGCCAGCCGTCGGCCCCAGGCCCGCTCCTCGCCCGACGCCTTGTGCTCGGGACGGGGGATGACGTCGGCCAGGTGGGCGTAGGCGTCGAAGCCGTCGGCACTCCCGACGCGGGTGCCGATGAGCACGTCCTCGTCGGGGAAGGCCAACACCGCCCGGCGCAACTGGTCACGCAGCAGCGAGTGCAGCAGCTCGTGGCCCTCGGGGCCGCGGGCCACCGCGGCCAAGCCGATGAGCACCGAGGGGGTGCCCCCGATGCGTTCCAACGTGCAGAACGAGAAGCCACTGAGGGCGTCATCGGTCCGAGCCAGGGTGACGAGCACCCAGGCCTCACGTTCCTTCGACAGGACGCCCAGCTCGAACCCGTTCCCGACGGCCTCGCAGAGGTCTGCGAGCTCGACGAGATCGGCATCACTGAGCGCCGAAGAATCCTTGGTCACGACGTGGATCGCCATGTCAGCTACTGCCCCCAACGTCACGCTGGCGTACCACCACCTGCTCTAGTTCACCCGCTGGACGCACGTTCGTGCAAGCTGCGGCCTCCGCGGCCCCACCCACCCGACCGTGCCAGCGCTCGGACCTGGTCCTTGCCCCACCCATCCTGTCACACCGCCAACAGGACCGACTCGGCACCCAACAGGGCCCGCAGCTCGCCGACCAGTCCGTTGGACGTCTCCACGGCGAAGTTGTCGGGCAGTCGCAGCACCCGCTCACCCCCCGGTCCGTCGAGGTGGAGGAACACAGCGGCCTCCCCGGGGTGGGCCACGATGGCGGCCTGCAGCTCGTTCACCAGCACCTGGTCGCAGCGGTTCAGGGGCAGGCGCAGGCGCAGCGGGGGCTTGGACACCGCGGCGGACAGGTCGGCCAGCTCGACGGAGCCGGCGATCAGCTTGGGCAGGTCGTCACGCTTGTCGACCCGGCCCTCGAGCACCACCACCTGGTCGTTGGTCTCCTCGGTCAGCAGGTGGCCCCACAGCGCCATGGTCTTGGGGAACACCATGACCTCGATGGAGTCGGCCAGGTCCTCGACGGTGAAGACGGCCATGAGGTCGCCCTTCTTGGTCCACTTGCGCACCAGGTTGGTGACCACGCCGCCGACGACGACCCGGGTGCCGTCCTCCTTGTCGGCCAGGTCGGCCAACGAGCAGTCGGTCTTGCGGGACAGGTAGGCCTCGGCCCCCATCAGGGGGTGGTCGGAGACGTAGAGGCCCAACATCTCCTTCTCGAAGGCCAGCTTGGTGCGCTTGGCCAGCTCGACGTCGGGGATGGGCACCCGCTCGAAGGGGACGAAGACCTCTTCGGCCATGGAGCTGAACAGGTCGAACTGGCCCACGGCCTCCTTGCGCCGCTTCTCCATCATCTTGTCGATGACCTGCTCGTAGACGCTGAGCAGACCCTGGCGGGGGTGGTTGAAGGAGTCGAAGGCGCCGGCCTTGATCAGGGACTCGATGGTGCGCTTGTTGAGGACCTTCTCGTCGACGCGGGCGCACAGATCGTAGAAGTCGGCGAAGGGCCCGTTGGCCACCCGCTCGGCCACCAGCAGCTCGACGAGGCCCTCACCCACGTTGCGCACGGCCGAGAGCCCGAAGACGATGGAGGTGGCGTCGGTGGGCAGGGCCGCGGCGGCGGCCTCGTCGACGTCCATCCCGCCGGCCGTGTCGTCGAAGCCGCCGGCGAAGCCGTCGTGGCGGGGCGGCGGGGCGGCCCGGGGCCGGGGCACGGCGGGGATGAAGTCGGACTCGGAGCGGTTGACGTCGGGCACCTCGACGGTGATGCCCCGCTGGCGGCACTCGTTGAGGTAGACGCCGGCCTTGTCCAGGTTGGTCTTGACGCTGGTCAGCAGGCAGGCCAGGTACTCGACGGGGTAGTTCGCCTTGAGGAAGGCCGTCTGGTAGGTGATCAGGCCGTACCCGAAGCTGTGTGACTTGTTGAAGGCGTAGTCGGCGAACTTCTCGATGACGTCGAACAGCTGGGGCCCGAGCTTGTCGCCGTAGCCGGTGGCGATGACGCCCCGCTCGAAGGCGCCACGCTCCTTGGCCATCAGCTCGCGGACCTTCTTGCCGCACGCTTTGCGCAGGTTGTCCGCTTCGGCCAGCGAGTACCCGGCGAAGCGCTGGGCGACGCGCATCATCGACTCCTGGTAGATCATCAACCCGTAGGTGTCGCCCAGCACCTCTTCCGCATCGGGGTGGAAGAACTCGACCGGTTTCCGGTTGTTCTTGCGGTCGGCGTAGTCGTAGTGCATGTTCACCGACATCGGCCCCGGTCGGTACAGGGCGATGAGGGCGGCCACGTCCTCGAAGCAGTTGGGGGCCATGGCCCGCAGCAGGGCCCGCATGGGCGGCGACTCGAGCTGGAACACCCCGATGGTGTCGCCCCGGCCCAGCAGCTCGTAGGTGGGGGGGTCGTCGAGGGGCACGTTGTCGATGTCGACGGTGATGCCCCGGCTCCGCTCGATGAGGGCGAGGGTGTCGCTGATGACGTCGAGGTTGCGCAACCCCAGGAAGTCCATCTTGAGCAGGCCCAGGTTCTCGACGCCATGCATCTCGTACTGGGTGACGACGGGGGCGTCCTCGACGGGCTTCCCCGCCTCGGGCTTGCGCTGGATGGGCAGGTAGTCGGTCAGCGGGTCCCGGGTGATGACCACGGCGGCGGCGTGGATGCCGTCCTGGCGGCGCAGCCCCTCGAGGCCCCGGGCCACGTCGACCACCCGCTTCACGTCGGGTTCGTTGTCGTACATGCCCCGCAGCTCAGCGGCCATCTTGTAGCCGTCGCGGAACTTCTCGTGCTCCTCGAGGCAGGCGTAGAGGGGGGTGTCGCGCCCCATCACCAACGGGGGCATGGACTTGGCGATCTTGTCGCCCACGATGTACGGGTAGCCCAGCACCCGGGCGGCATCGCGCACGGCGGCCCTGGCCTTGATCTGGGAGAACGTCACGATCTGGGCCACCCGGTCACGGCCGTAGCGCTCGGCTGCGTAGCGGATCATCTCGTCCCGGTAGCGGGAGTCGAAGTCCATGTCGATGTCGGGCATGGACACGCGTGACGGGTTGAGGAAGCGCTCGAACAGCAGGTCGTACTTGATGGGGTCGAGGTCGGTGATGCGCAGCGTGTAGGCCACCGCGCAACCGGCGGCCGAACCTCGCCCGGGGCCCACCCGGATGTTCACGTCGCGGGCGTGCTTCATCAGGTCCCACACGATGAGGAAGTAGGAGCTGAACCCCATGTTCCCGATGACCTCGAGCTCGTAGCCCAGGCGGTCCATCACGGTGTCGGGGATGTTGGCCCCCCACCGCATGCGGGCACCTTCCATGGTCAGGTGGCGCAGGTAGGCGGCGTCGTCGGCGAAGCCCTCGGGCAGGGGGAAGTTGGGCAGCTGGGGCTTGCCGAAGGCGATCTCGAGCTCACAGCGCTCGGCGATCCACAACGTGCTGTCGCAGGCCTCGGGCAGCTCGCGGAACAGGTACCGCATCTCGTCCGACGTCTTGACGTAGTGCTGGTCGCCACTGAACTTGAAGCGGTCGGGATCCGACATGACGGCACCGGTCTGCACGCACAGCAGGGCGTCGTGGGCCTCGCAGTCGGACTGGTCGGTGTAGTGCGAGTCGTTGGTGGCCAACAGAGGAGCGCCGATGCGCTTGGCGATCTCCAGCAGCATGGGGTTGGTGCGGTGCTGCTCGGGGATGCCGTGGTCCTGCAACTCGACGAAGAGGTTGTCCCTGCCGAAGATGTCCTGCAGGCGGGCGGCCTTGGTGACCGCCCCCTCCATGTCGCCGCGCATGAGCGACTGCAGCACGTGGCCACCCAGGCACCCGGTGGTGGCGATGAGGCCCTTGGAGTGCTCGGCCAGCACCTCCCAGTCCAGGCGGGGCTTGTAGTAGTAGCCCTCGAGGTAGGCGCGCGACGCCACCTGGATGAGGTTCTTGTAGCCGGTCTCGTTCTCGGCCAGCAGGGTCAGGTGGTAGTAGAGCTTCTGGCCACCGTCGACGTCGCCGCCCGAGTCGTCGACCTTGCCCCGGCGGGGCGGTCGCTCGAGCCTCGACTCGTGGGCCATGTAGGCCTCCATGCCCACGATGGGCTTGATGCCCGTCTTGCGGCACGCGTCGTAGAAGTCGAGGACGCCGTACATGTTGCCGTGGTCGGTGATGCCCACGGCGGGCTGGCCGTCGGCCGCGGCCTTGGCCACGAGGGCGCCGATGCGGGCGGCCCCGTCGAGCATGGAGTACTCGGTGTGGACGTGCAGGTGAGCGAAGGAATCGGCCATGGATCGCTCCCGTGGTGCCTAGCGTGCGGAGCCCAAACTACAGCGGTGCAACTCCGGGCGACAGGGGCACGGTGAGCACGGGTACGGGCAGCCGGTGCACGATGCGGGCCGCCTCGCTGCCCAGGAGCAGCCGCGAGAGGCCGGTGCGGGCGTGGGTGGACACCACCAGCATCTGGACCGCCGTACCCGCCAGCAGGGTCAGCAGGCCGTCCACCGGCGAGATGGGATCGGCCACGGCCACACCGCTGACGTCGACCCCGGGGGCGTCGACACGACCGGCCACCTCGGCCACGTAGGCGTCGGCGTCGGCCTCGGGCCCGTGGCGTCGGTGGTAGTTGCCGCCCTCGGTCACGGGCACCGGCTCGTAGACGTTGGCCACCAGCAGCGGCGCCCCCAGGGCCCGGGCCCAGGCGGCGGCGGGGGCGAGCACGGCCTCACTGGCCGGACCACCGTCGACGCAGGCCACCACGGCCCCTCCAGGGGCGCCAGGGCCGGCGTCGGGGCCGACCACGAGCACGGGCCGGCCCAGGCCGGCGGCGACCACGGTGGCCACCGATCCCAAGGGCCCGCCGGTGCGGGACCAGCCGTGGCTGGCCAGGCACACCAGGGTGGCGGGCGACGACGCCGCCGTGCGGCGGATGGTCTCGGCGGCGTCGGGGTCGACGGGCACGTGGGTGGCGGCCGGGGACAGGTCGAGGCGGCCGCCGACGGCGTCGAGGTAGCCCACGAAGGTGCGGGCCTCGTCGTCGTCCACGGCCACGGCCAACAGCTCGAGCTGGGCCCCCAGGGCCGCGGTGGCCCACCGGGCCACGGGTAGCGCCCGCTCGGCCAGGTCGGTGCCGTCGAGGGGGACGAGGATGACCTCGGCCACGGCGTCGTCGCTGGAGTCGGTGGTGCCGTCGCTCACAGGTAGGTCCCGGGGCGGCCGTCGGGGGCGAGCAGCTGGCCGCCGCCCTGGCCACCGGGCAACTGGCGCATGGACTCGAGCTGCTGACGGGCGGCCATCTGCTGGGCGAACATGGTGGCCTGGATGCCCTGGAACAGGCCCTCGAGCCACCCCACGAGCTGGGCCTGGGCGATGCGCAGCTCGGAGCCGCTCGGTTGGGACCCGGGGGCGAACGGGTGGGTCAGGCGATTGAGCTCGTCCTGCAGGTCGGGTGACAGCGTCGAGGCCAGCTCCTGCACCGACGTGTCGTAGATGGCCCGCAGGCGGTCGCGTCCGGCCTCGTCGAGATCGGCGTTGCGGGCCTCCTCGAGCAGGGAGCGGATCATGGTGCCGATGCGCATGATCTTGGCCGGCTGCTCGATGACCTCGGTGCGGGCTCCCTCGGCGGCGGCCTCGGCCTCCACGATCTCGGGTCGCTCCGGGTTGGCATCGTCGTCGTTCGCCACCGCGGCATGTTACGTGGCCCGGCGTGCCCGGCCCGCAGGGCCAGGTGTCGGATCGGTGCCGCATCACGGCGAACCGGTGGGGTGACGGCCCTCGGCGGTCAGGCCCGGGTGGCGAGCAGGGGCACCCGCATCTCGGCCGACGTCAGCGAGCCGTGCCGTCCGATCAGGTTGAAGGGGCCCGAGTCAGCGGGGTCGTGGAAGGCGATGTCGCCCTGGGCGGCGAGCACGACGTCACCCAGGCGCGACGCGGCCGCCTCGGTGACGATGGGGCCGTACCAACCCTCCTTGATGACCTCTTCCCGGCTGCGCACCCAGGCGTGGTGACCGTGGTGCTCGACGGCCGCCTCGAGCAGGGCGGCGCTGCGCCCGGGACGGGCGTGCAACCAGCGGAAGCGACCTTCGCCCGACTGGGCCGCGGTGTGGGCCAGCACGCTGGGGTGGGGGTCGACGACCTCGCCCGTCTCCAGCTGGCCGTGATCGGCGGTGACCACCAGCGCCGTGCCTGCGGGCAGCTGCTCGAGCAGGTCGGAGACCAGGCGGTCCACCGAGCGCAGCTCGGCGTCGTAGTAGCGGCCCAGGCCGTACTCGTGGGCCACCTTGTCGATGCCCTCGTAGTACGCGTACACGAAGGGCTCTCCCCCCTGGACCAGCTCGACGACCTGGGTGACCAGGGTCGAGGTGACCCGGTACCCGCTGAAGCGCACCCCCGCCAGGTGGGCATGGGTGAACCCGGTGTCGATGAACTCGGCCCGGGTGACGACCGGCGAGCGCTGGCCCCCGAAGGCCTCCTGGGGTTGGAGGCGGCGGGGGTCGAGGCGGCGACGGGCGTCGCCCTTGGGCGTGGACCAGCGCAACACGTTGAGCACCTCGTGCTCGACCCAGATGCGGTAGCCGACGATGCCGTGCTCGCCCGGAGCCATGCCCGTGGTGATCGAGGTCAGGGCGGCGGCCGTGGTCGACGGGGCGATGGTCAGGATGGGGCCCCCGACCATGGCCCCGATGCAGGGGGCCAGGGCCAGGCGGTCCTGGAGCTGGTCCCAGCCCAACCCGTCGAGGACCAGGAGCACGACCTGATCGGCCAACGCCTCGACCGGCAGCCACGACGGGCGGTCGGCCCAGTCGAGCAGCGCCGGCGCCACGTTGCACACACAGGCCCCGCCGTAGTCGGGCAGAACGTAGGTCTCACCCGTTGCCATCGGCGTCACTCAAGCACCTGGCTGGCTCCTCGCGCCACCGCCCTGTCACCTGGACGTCAGTGACGTGTGCCTACGATGGCCGTCGTGAAGGTATCGACGCGAGGGGATTACGCCAGCCGGGCCCTCGTCTCGCTGGCCTTGCACGCCGATGAGGTGAGGCCCAACTCGGTGCGCGACATCGCCGAACGCACGGGCCTGCCCCAGCCCTACCTGGAGCAGATCCTGCTCGCGCTCAAGGGCGCCGGCCTGGTGCGCTCCAAGCGGGGTGTGGGCGGCGGCTACGTGCTGGCCCGCTCCCCGGCCGACATCGCCCTGTCCGACATCGTCGGTGCCGTGGAGGGCCCCATCACGGCCGGGGACTTCGGCGAGCCCCACACCAACGGGGCGTGCGACCACGAGGGCCAGTGCGTGCTGCTGGCCATCTGGGGTCTGGTGGGTGAGCGCATGCGCCACCTGCTCGACTCGTTCACCCTCGAGGACATCGCCTCCATGGCCCGGGCCCAGCAGCCGTGGCCCGGCGAACCCGGCGCCAAGGTCTCCTGAGGTCGCTTCGCTCCCCGCCCGGGGCTCCGCCCCGGGGACCCCGGGCAGGGCGTTGTTCGCCTCCGGCGTGCTACCTCGCTGTGCGGCCCGGCAAGGCTCGCTGCTCGCCGCCGGTCCGGCTAGGGGGCGTCCTCGGGCGTCAGGGTGTCGAGCAGGGCCACGAGATCTTCGGGCAGCGGCGAGTCGAAGGACATCGCCTCACCGGTGACGGGGTGGCGGAAGCCGAGGTGGCGGGCGTGCAGCCAGGGACGGTCGAACACGATCCCCGACCGGTTGCCGCCGTAGCGGGGGTCGCCGACGACGGGGTGGGCGATGGCCTGGAGGTGGACCCGCACCTGGTGCGTGCGGCCGGTCTCCAACGAGCACGACAGCAGGGTGACCTCGGCGGGGTGGCGATAGCGACGCTCGACCCGGTAGCCGGTGCGGGCCTCGCGTCCGTCGTGGCGCACGGCCATGCGGGTGGGATCGCCGCTCGAGCGCCCGATGGGTGCGTCGATCTGGCCCGCCGCCGCCGCCACGCGACCCCAGGCCAGGGCGTGGTAGTCGCGCTCGATGTCGTGGGTGGCCAGGGCGGCCACCAGGGCCGAGTAGGCCGCAGGGCTGCGGGCCACGACCAGCACCCCCGACGTGCCCCGGTCGAGGCGGTGCACGATGCCGGGCCGACCGAGCTGCCCCACCTCGGCGATCTCGGGGTACCGGGCCAACAGGCCGTTGACCAGGGTGCCTCCCGGCGTGCCCGCACCGGGGTGCACGACCAGGCCGGCCTGCTTGTCGACCACGATCACGTCGTCGTCGTCGTAGAGCACCCGCACGTCGACCGTGGGGTCGGCCACGGGCCCGGCCACGGGCTCCTCGCCTTCCCAGCGCACCACGACCTTCTGGCCGCTGTGGACGCGGGCGGCACGGGTGGCGGCCACGGCATCGCCCAGGCTGACGGAGCCATCGCTGATGAGCTCGGCACTGCGGGCCCGGCTGAGCCCGGTGAGCAGGGACACCACCCGGTCCAGGCGTTCTCCGTCGAGAGCTGCGCCCACCTCGGTGGCGATCATCGGGCCGCCGGTTCGTGGGTGGCGAGGGCGGCACCGTCGGGAGCGCGCAGCGCGCGCCATGCCAGCAGCACGGCGCCCACGACGATGGCGGAATCGGCGATGTTGAAGATGGGCCACCACTGGAGGTCGATGAAGTCGACGACCGCTCCGTGCAGGAAGCGGTCGCCCCGGAAGGCACGGTCACCCAGGTTCCCCAGGGCACCCCCGATGACGAGCGCGAGGCCGACGGTGCCCGACCACGTGGTCAGGCTGCGACCCGAGCGCACCAACATGACCACCACGGCCACGGCGAGCACGGCCACGAAGGGGCCCAGGCCCTCGGCCAGGGAGAAGGCCACCCCGGTGTTGAAGCTGCGCCGAAGCTGCAACGTCCACACCAGGTGCCGGGGGACGTCGAGGTTGTCGAGCGCCCACCACTTGGTCAGCTGGTCGAGGCCCACGACGCTACCCGCCACCAGGGCGACGACCGCCCAGCGACGGCCCGAGCCTCCACCGGAGGGTGGACCGTCGAGCGCATCGGGAGCTGGGGTCTCGAGGGGCACGGCGGGAGCTTCGGGCGCGGCGGGGGCAACAGGTTTGGGCGACGTGGAGATGGCCTGAAGCCTACCGGGCTGCCATGCACCCGTCCGGCAGGTCCCCGACGGGGACCGCCACCGGACCACAGGTCAGCGCTTGCGACCGAACCAGGAGCGACCACCGTCGGGCCCCTCCTCACCGAGGAAGCGATCGTCGCCCTCCTCGGGCTTCTGGGCGAAGAAGCGGTTCATGGTCTCGTCCTCGGGCGTCTGCTCCTCCTCGTCCTCACCGTCACCGACGGCTCGGCGCAGTTCGTCGAGGAAGCTGTCGTTGCCGGTCGAGGGCGGCGGGGGCACGACGCCGGACGCACCCCGGGTGTCGGACTCGGGCGATCCACTGACCACCGAGGGAGCAGGAGGGCGCCCAGGGGGCGGGGGCGGGGGCGGCGACGGGGGCTCGCGTCGGGCGGCGTCACCCGCCGTACCGGGCACAGGAGCGGAGGGGGGAGGCGGCGGGGGCGGCGGCGGTCCACCCGTGGGCCACGACGAGGTCGGACGGGACGGGGGTGCCGGTACCGCCGGAGGGCCGAGGGGGCGGTTGGCGTGCTCGGCGAGCGGCGGCGCGGGCGGGGCCGGGGGGCTGGGAGGGGCCGAACGACGGGTCGACGTGTCCGCGTCCTCGACCGGGGTGCGTGCGGCGATGACGGGCACCTCACCCGTCGTGGCCACCACGAGCTCGGGCGGCACATCCCCCTCGTCCGGGGGTCCGCTGTCGGCCTCCGTGGTCGGGGCGGCGTCGGTCTCGGTGTCGGCGCTGGACCCGGTGTCGAGCTCCACGACCTCGGCATCGCTGCCCGCATCGCCGGCGTCGTCGACGCCCGCCGCACCGGTGTCGGCGGCCTCGGCGGGCCCGTCGCCATCGCGGCCCGTGGGCGACGTGGCCGGCCCCGCAATCTCGACCACCGGAGGGGCAGGCGGGGAGGATTCGACCAGGGCCTGGGGCACGACCGGGGGGGCGGGAGGGGCCGGGGGCTCGGTCGACTCCCGCACGCTGGCCGGCGCCGGTGGTTCGTCGACGAGCTCGGGCCGCGGGGGCGCACTGAGCGCGTTCGGGTCCTCGAGCAGCTGGGTGAGCTGGCTGAGCACACCCTCGAGGCGACCGCGGTGCTCGGTCACGTAGTGGTCGAGGACGTCGGCGTTACTGGCGAGGGCCTGGCGGCGGGCCTCGAGGCTGGTCACGTCGGCGACCAGGCGGGTGCGCTGTTCGGTCGCGGCACGGTCGGCGTTGGCCCGACCCTCGGTCACGAGCTGGTCGGCCTGGCGACGGGCGTCCATGAGCAGCCGGCTGGCCTGCTCACGGGCCGACACCAGGGTCTGATCGGCGCTGGCCTCGGCGCTCGACACCGTCTGGCCCGCCTTGGTCTCGGCGCCCGACAGCAGCTCGTGGGCCCGGGTCTCGGCGCTGGACAGGGTCTCGTGGGCCTTGGCGTCGGCGCTCGACAGCGTCTCGGTGGCCTGGGCCTCGGCGGCCTCGAGCCGACGGCGGGCCTCGTTCTCGGATCCGGCTATGGCCCGGGTGGCGCGCTCTTCGGCGCTGGCCACCTGGAGCCGGACCTTCTGCTCGGCGTCGGCCACGATGCCGGCGGCGATCTCCTCGGCCTCCTTGATGGCCGCGTCCGCGGTGCGCTGGGCCAGCACCAGGGTGCGCCGCAACGTCTCGTCGGCGTCCGAGCTGTCGCGGGCCCGGGCCTCGGCCCGGGCGGCACGGGCGTTGGCGGCCTCGATCTGGTCGCTGGCTTCCCGCAGGCGTTCCTGGGCCTGGGCGAAGGCGACCCCGACCCGCTCGAGGAAATCGTCGACCTCATCAGGGTCGTAGCCCCGGAACTTCTCCCGGAACTCCACCTCTTTGAGCAGTTGAGGGGTGACCTCCATGTCAGGAGCGTACCCAAGGGTCTCCCACAAGGCGCGGATACCACACCGTCGCGTGTTCAGGCCGCCTCCAAGCCGAGCCCGAGTCGGCTCGCAGCCGGCACCAGCCGCTCAGTTGCAGATGATGCCGGACAGGATCTGCAGGCCGAACAACACGATCAGCGGCGACAGGTCGAGCCCCATGCCCCCGATGTTGATGGCGGGCACCACCCGGCGGATGCCGCCCAGCACCGGTTCGGTGACGCTGAACAACACCCCGTAGATGGACGACACGATGCCGCCCTGGCTCAACGGGAACCAGCTCAACACGATGCGGGCGATGATGACCACGGTGTAGGCCGAGATGGCCCAGCAGACGAGGCTCACGAGTCGTTGCGGTCGCGTTCCCCGAGTCGACGGCGGTCCTCGACGGGTACCTCGACATCGGCGGGCGTGAGCAGGAACACCTGGTTGGCGACCTTCTTCATGGTGCCGGAGAGCCCGTAGCAGAGCCCGCTGGCGAAGTCGATGAGGCGCCGGGACAGATCCCGCTCGAGCCCCTCGAGGTTCATGATCACCGGCTGGTTGGCCATGAACTTGTCGGCGATCTCCTGGGCGTTGCCGAACCCCGACGGCGTGACCGTGGTGGGCTTGGCGAACACCGGCGAGCGGGGGGCCGCGGCCGGACGGGCCACGACGACACCCGAGTCGGCCTGCGCGTGCACGGGCAGCGTGCGCACCGGCGCCACCCGGGGCGGATCGTCATCGACCTGGGACTGGCGCACCGGGATGGCCGTCACCGGCGACCGCGACGTCTGCGGGGGGTGGACCACGTGTCCCGTGCGCGTCGGGGCCGGGGCCGGGGCGCGCTCGGGGAACTCCTCGTAGTCCTCGTACTCCTCGTCGGGTGCCAGCCCGAGGTATTCGGCCACTTTGCGCAACATGCCTGGCATGGCTCCTCCCGACGGCGGCCCGATGCTAGCCCGCGCCCGGCGTCGGCTGGTGGCGCGGTCCGAAGAGTGCCCGCCCGACGCGGACCATGGTGGAACCCTCGGCCACGGCGGCATCGAGGTCGGCGGTCATGCCCATGGAGCACACGGACAGGCCATGGTCGTCGACCAGGCGCCGCAAGGTGGCGAACGCCGGCCTGGGGTCGAGGTCGGTGTCGGTGGGGCCCACGGTCATGAGGCCCTCCACGACCAGGCCGCCGGTCGCAGCCCGCTCGATCAGGGCGCCCACCCCCTCGGGGGGGCAGCCCGCCTTCTGGGGCTCCGCGGTGGTGTTGACCTGCAGCAGCAGTCGAGCCCCCGGGGCCCGACGCACGAGCTCGTCGACGACCTCGGCCCGGTCCACGCTCTGGAACCGGTGCACGACCGGAGCCAGCAGGCGCACCTTGTTGCGCTGCAGGTGGCCGATGAACTGCCAGTGCGGCGAACCGCCGGCTGCGGTCACCTCGGCCGCCTTGGCCACCAGTTCCTGGGCGTAGTTCTCGCCGACATCGACCAGTCCGGCCTCGAGGGCGGCGAGGACGGCGGCGGCCCCGAAGGTCTTGGTCACCGCGATCACGACGACGTCCGCAGGGGACACGCCGACGGCGATCATCCGCTGGCGCAGACCGGCTAGCCGTTCGGCCACCAGCGCGGCATCCACGGGCACGGGGTCCGCCGGGCCCGCGCCGTCAGCGCCAGGCCCGGCCGGAGGGTTCACCGTCGGCGACAGCCCAGGTCAGCGGAGGAAGGAGGGAACGTCGAAGTCGTCATCGTCGATGCCGATCTCATCGTCGTCCTCGTCGCCGAAGATGTCGTTGGCCACCTTGGGGGCGGCCTTCGGCGTCTCCGCCGCAGGCTCGGCTGCGCCTCGGGGCACGTTGTCACGGTCGAAGCCGGCGGCGATGACGGTGACGCGGATCTCGTCACCCATGGCGTCGTCGATGACCGTGCCCACGATGATGTTGGCATCGGGGTGGGCCACGCCGTGGATGACCTCGGCGGCGTCGTTGACCTCGAGCAGGCCGAGGTCGGGACCACCGGAGAAGTTCAACAGGATGCCCTTGGCCCCTTCGATCTGGGACTCGAGCAGGGGGCTGGAGATGGCCGAGCGGGCCGCGGCCAGGGCCCGTCCCTCACCCGAGCCGTAGCCCACGCCCATGAGGGCGGCGCCGGCGTCCTGCATGATCATCTTCACGTCGGCGAAGTCGGTGTTGATGAGGCCCGGCGTGGTGATCAGGTCGGTGATGCCCTGCACACCCTGCAACAGGACCTCGTCGGCCATGTTGAAGGCGTTGAGCATCGACGTCTTCTCGTCGGCCACCGACAGCAGGCGGTCGTTGGGGATGACGATGTGGGTGTCGACCTTGTCCTTCAGCCGGCCGATGCCGGAGTCGGCCTGCAGGCCCCGGCGGCGACCCTCGAAGGCGAAGGGGCGGGTGACGATGGCAATGGTCAGCGAGCCCTGGGCCTTGGCCAGCTCGGCGATGACGGGGGCGGCACCGGTACCCGTGCCACCGCCCTCACCGGCGGTGATGAAGACCATGTCGGCACCAGCGAGAGCATCGGCGATCTCGTCGCGCGCCTCTTCTGCGGCCTGACGACCGACGTCGGGGTCGCTGCCTGCGCCGAGACCACGGGTCAGCTCACGACCGATGGCCAACTTGACGTCGGCATCGCTCATGATCAGTGCCTGGGCGTCGGTGTTGACGGCGATGAACTCGACGCCCTTCAAGCCGGCGTCGATCATGCGGTTCACGGCGTTGACGCCGCCACCGCCCACGCCGACGACCTTGATCACCGCGAGATAGTTCTGGGGAACACCGGCCATTGGTGCGTCATCACCTCCACGCTTGTCAGCTGCGCTTCCCGAAGGCTGCCACCTCGAAGGCCGCACCGTCCGCAGAGAGCTCGGGCTGGCGGGCGCGCCTGTTTCGTAATGGACACTACCACCGGGCCCCGCGCCGCTGGGGGACCCCCCTCATCAGCACCGTCGACGGTGTCGGCCCGCCCCGTCGACGTCGCCGCGGACGGACTCATTCGCAGTACTCCAGCCGGGTGACCCGGGGATCACTGGGGATCTGGACGTCGATGGTGTCCACGCAGCGGCCGTCGACCTGGGTGAGGACGGCCTCGAGGGCCAGCAGCTTCTCGGCGGCCAGCTCGCCCACGGCCCCGAACTCGACGAGGACGGGGGGCGGCGGCTCCCGGCCCTCGTCGGCCCCGCTGATCTCGGGCCTGAGCACGAGCTGGATGCGCCGGTCGGCCTCGTTGCCCACGAAGCGCAGGCCCTGGGTGCGGGTGGCGACCATGTCGGGGAAGCGGGGCACGAGACCGACCGCAGCCGTGGCCCAGTCCGACAGCTGCATGCCCGGCGCCCCCTCGGGCACCACCCCGTCCACCAGGATCAGCCCGTCGACGGCCTCGGTGCCGGGGTCGAGCAGGCGGCCGGTGTCGTCGACGAGGAACCAGCCTCCCGCGGCGGAGGCCACCCGGGCCACGGGCTGGCGCTCGACGACCGAGATGCGGATGGCCCCCGGCCAGGCCCGGGCCACCCGGGCCCGACGCACCCAGGGCAGCGCCTCGAGCTGGTGGGCGGCGGCGGTGCCGTCCACGTCGTAGAGCTGCTGGCCGCTGAGGATGCCCGAGGTGTCCACGATCTGGCTCACCGGGGTGCGGGTGGCCCCCACGACCTGGATCTGGTCCACGTCGAGCAGGGAGCTGCGCAGGGCACCGACGATGCCGGCGGCCAGGGCCAACACGACGGCGCCGCCGATGAGCTGGTTGCGACGCCGGCGGCGCAGGTCGCGCTCGACCTGCGCCCGCCTCTCGGCGAAGCGCGGGTCGACGACCACGCGGCGATCGGTGGCCGGCGCCGTCACCCCGTCCGCCCTGCCGCACCTCGATCAGCGACGACACCACCCGTGTCGCCCATGGTGCTGGCCATGGTGCTGCCGGCGACCGTGTGCGCTCCGGGGTCGTTCCGGTCCCGCGTCGCGGGCCTGGCCCCGGCCGAGGCCATCACCTCGTCGTTGAAGCCGACGAGGACGGTCTCGGCGTGCAGGTCGGGACCACCGGACAGACGCACCCGCCGGCGCACCTCGGCCATGAGCCGCGCCACGTCGTCGGCCCGTCCGCCCCGGTCGGCCTGGATGAAGTTGGCGTGCTTCGTCGACACCACGGCGCTGCCCACCCGCAGGCCCTTGCCGCCGGCGGTGTCGATGAGGCGACCGGCGGAGTCCGGGGCGGGGTTGGCGAACACCGAACCGGCGTTGGTGCCGCCGGGCTGGTGACGTCGGCGCCAGGCCACGATGTCGTCGACCAGGCCGGTTGCCACCGCCGGGTCACCCGGGTGCAGGGCCACCTCGGCCCAGGTCACGATGTGGGCGGCGGCCAGGGCCGAGCGCCGGTAGCCCAGGGCCAGGTCAGCCGGCGAGCGCCGGGCACGGTCACCGGTGCCCAGGTCGACGACCTCGGCGGCGACCAGGGAGGCGGCCACGTCGGACCCGTGGCCCCCGGCGTTCATGCGCACGGCGCCGCCCACCGACCCGGGCACGCCCACGGCCCACTCGAAGCCGGACAGGCCTGCGGCGGCCAGCCGCCGCGCCGCCATGGGCAGGCGCGCCGCCCCACCGAGCCGGGCCCCGCCCCCGGGCAGGACATCGACGCCGGCGAAGGCGGGTCCCAGGGCCAGGGCCAGGCCGTCGAAACCGGCGTCGGCCACCAACAGGTTGGAACCCTGGCCCACCACCAGCGTGGCCACGCCGGTCCGGGCCACCACGGCGGCGACGGCGTCGAGCACGGTGTCGTCCCCGATGTCGACGAACAGGCGCGCCGCACCGCCCACCCGATAGGTCGTCCTCGGCCCCAGAGGTTCCTCGTGGCGCACGAGCGGGCCCAGCAGGGCCGCCACGTCAGCGAGGACCGGGGCCAGCCCTGCCGCCGCCGTCACCCCGTCCACGTTCCCCATGACGTCGGCCCGGCCAAACGCAGAGCCTGCGTCACGCGCCGCCGTCCGCCACGGCCAGGTCGCCATCGACAGCCACATCGCCATCTACAGCCACATCGCCATCTACAGCCACATCGCCATCGACGTCGACATCGGCAGCGACACCCACGGGCAGGCCGAAGCCCGCGGTCGATGCACCCCGGGCCCGCAGGGCGGCCAGCACCTCGTCGGGCAGCGACGTCAGGTCGCCGGCCCCGAGCGTCAGGCACAGGTCCCCGGGCCGGGTGCGGGCCAACAGGAAGGCGACGAGGTCGGCGCGGTGGGGCAGGTAGGCCACCGCGGCGAAGGGGTGGGCATCGAGGGCGGCGTCGACCACGAGCTTGCCCGTCACCCCCGGGCGCGGCGCCTCGCCCGACGCGTAGATGTCGGTGACGACGGCCAGGTCGGCATCGACGAAGGCGTCGGTGAAGTCCCGACCCACGGCGGCGATGCGCGAGTAGCGGTGGGGCTGGAACACGGCCACCACCCGCCGCCAGCCCCCGGCCCGCCCGGCGGCGATGGCCGCGGCGACCTCGGTGGGCAGGTGGGCGTAGTCGTCGATGAAGGTCACGCCCTCGGCCTCACCACGGAACTGCAGGCGCCGGGCCACGCCGGCGAAGCGGGCCAGGGCCCGGCGGGCGGCGTCGACGGGGGCGCCGGCCTCCAGGGCCAGGGCGGTGGCAGCGGCGGCGTTGAGGGCGTTGTGGGCCCCCGGTACGGCCACGGTGAACCGACCCAGCGACTCCCCCCGCCGGTCGAGGTCGAAGGCGGACGACGTCCGGTCGACGACCAGGTCGAGCAGGTGGTAGTCGGCGCCGTCGGCCAACCCGACGGTGGCCACGTCGACGCCCTGGGCCCGCACGCTGTCGGCCAGTCCCTGTCCCCAGGGCAGGTCGATGCCCACGACCCGGGGGCCGGTCAGGTCGGTGACGAAGCGCTCGAAGGCCTGGCGCATGGCCGCCTCGGAGCCGTAGTGGTCGAGGTGGTCGGGCTCCACGTTGGTGACCACACCCCCCCAGACCCCGAGCTCGAGGAAGGTGCCGTCGCTCTCGTCCGCCTCCACCACCAACAGGTCACCCTGGTCCCACACCGCCCCGGTGCCGATCTCGTTGACGTCGCCGCCGATGAGGAAGCTGGGGCGCAGGCCGGCCTCGACGAGGATGAGGGCCAGCATCGACGACGTCGTCGTCTTGCCGTGGGTGCCGGCCACGGCCAGGGCCTGTCGGGTGGCGCAGATGGCGGCCAGGACCTCGGCCCGGGGGGCGACGGGCACCCCCCGCTCCCGGGCCGCCCGCACCTCGGGGTTGCGGTCGGGGATGGCGGTGGACACGGCGACGACATCGACGGCGTCGGGCACGTTGGCGGCGTCGTGGCCCACGGCCACGGTCACGCCCAGCGCGGTCAGCCGCTCGAGGCCCGGCGACGCCTTGAGGTCGCTCCCCGACACCTGGTGGCCCATGGCGGCCAGCACCGAGGCGATGGCGCTCATGCCCGCGCCACCGATGCCCACGACGTGGATCCGACGGGACCGGGTCAGGTCGACGCCCATCAGCGTGCTCCCCCGCCAAGATCGCCGCCAAGATCGCCGCCCGGATCGCCGCCCGGATCGCCGCCCGGATCGCCACCGCCGCTGGGCCCGGGGCCCGGCCGGGGACGGGTGGCGTGCACCTCGAGCAGGTCGGCCACCCGGTCCGCCGCGTCGCGCCGGGCCAGGGAGGCGGCGGCCACCCGCATGGCGGCCAGGCGGACAGGGTCCGACGCCAGGGCCTCGACCTCGGCCACCAGGCGGGCGCCGTCGAGCTCGGCGTCAGCCACGAGCACGGCGGTGCCGGCATCGACCAGGACCCGGGCGTTGGCCGTCTGGTGATCCCCGGGGGCGCCGGGCAGGGGTACGAGCACGGAGGGGACGCCCACCGCGCACAGCTCGGCCACCGTGGAGGCACCGGCCCGACACACCAGCAGGTCGGCTGCGGCCAGGGTCAGGGGCATGACCTGCTCGAACCGGACGGGGGTGAACTGGAGCCGCTCGTCGGCATCGGGGGCCAGGCGGGCTTCGAAGAGGGGCCAGTCGCGGTCGCCGACGACCTGGCGGAGGGAGCGGTCATCCCGGTCGCGCCACAGGGAGCGGGCGCCGAGGGCGGCCTCGTTGAGGCGCCGGGCGCCCAGGGAGCCGCCGAACGTGACCACCAGGAAGCGGTCGGGGTCGATGCCCAGCAAGGCCCGGGCCGAGGTCCTGTCCGCAGCGGCGTCGACGGCCAGCACCTCGGGGCGCACGGGGTTGCCGGTCACCTCGGCCCGACGCAGGGCGGTGCCGGGGAAGCTGGTGGCCGCGGCGGCGGCGAAGCGGGAGGTGAGCCGGTTGGCCGCCCCGGGCACGGCGTTCTGCTCGGCCAGCACCAGGGGGATGCGCAGCGCGGCCGCGGCCAGGGCACAGGGCACCGAGGCGTAGCCCCCGGTGGCCAGGACCACGGCGGGGCGCAGGCGGCGCAGCAGGTTGATGGCCTGCAGCTCGGCCCGGCCCAGGCCGACCACGGCGCCGGCGTTGGCCCCCACGTTGTGCAGGGACAGGTGGCGTTTGATGCCCCGGCCCGGCAGCAGGGTCACGGCGAAGCCGGCGCCGGGCACCCGGGTGGCCTCGATGCCCCGCTCGCTGCCCACGAAGTGGATGGATTCCGACGGGCAGCCCCGGGCCACCAGGGCCTGGGCCGTGGCCACACCGGGGCCCACGTGGCCGATGGTCCCACCGGCGGCGATCACCGCCCAGCAGCCCCCGCCGGGGCCCGGGCGCGACGCTGCCGTCAGGTCGATCGGCGGGTCGGCCACGGCGGGCGTCGTCGTCGCTCGCTCAGCCTGCACGACGGCGACTCTCCCACACCGGGGCGCCGATGGGGTGGAGCGCCACCCCCGTGCACAGGGGTGGCGTCACTTCGTCTGACGGGCCACGTTCAGCAGCATCCCGGCCGCGGCCATGCTCGCGAGCAGGGACGATCCACCCGCGGACACGAAGGGCAGGGGCACGCCGGTGACGGGGAGCACGCCGACCACGGCCCCGATGTTGACGAAGGCCTGCATCACGAACCAACCCGTCACCCCCGCGGCCAGCAACGTGCCGAAGGCGTCGGGGGCCCGCAGCGACGTGCGCACCCCGAGCAGGGCCAGGGTGAGGAACAGCCCGAGCACGGCCACGGCACCGATGAGGCCGAGCTCCTCGGCGATGACGGCGAAGATGAAGTCGGTGTGGGCGAAGGGCAGGAAGCCCCACTTGGCCCGTCCAGCGCCCACGCCCACGCCCGAGATGCCACCCTCGGCGATGGCGGCCCACGCCTGGATGGTCTGGTAGCCGGTGTTGAGGGGATCGGCCCACGGGTCGAGGAAGGCCAGCACCCGGGCCCGGCGGTAGGGGGCGGCCATGGCGGCGAGGACGGCGGCGCCCACGCCCAGGGCGCCGATCACGCCCAGCTTCTTGAGGGGGGCACCGGCCACGAAGAGCAGGGTGACCACGATGGCCACCACCACCAGGGTCGTGCCCAGGTTGGGCTGGGCCATGATCAGTGCGGCGGCCAGGCCCGTGACCACGAGCACAGGGCGCAGGGTGGCCCTGGTGTCGTGGATGCGGTGGATGCGCCGGGCCAGCAGGTCGGCGCAGAACAGCAGGATGCCCAGCTTGGCCAGCTCGGATGGCTGGATGGCCACAGGGCCGTAGCCGATCCAACGGGTGGCGCCGTTGGCCCCCACCCCCACCCCGGGCACCAGCACCAGGGCCATCAGGCCCAGGGTGCCGATGAGGCCGACCCGGGCCAGCCGCCGCCAGCGCCGATAGTCGACCCGCAGCACGGCCAGCAGGACCACGGCCCCGAGGGCGGACCACATGGCCTGGCGGCGCACGTAGAACCAGGGGGAGCCGTACTCGTCCTGGGACGTGTAGGACGAGGCCGACAGCACCATGACCAGGCCGATCAGGTTGAGGACGACGACCACGCCCAGCAGGCCCATGAACACGGGGGTGGACCGCCCCGACGGACGGCGACGACGCCGGCGGGCGGCGGCGACCCCGTCGTCGCCCCCGCTCTCGCCGGCGGCCGGCGTCGCACCCGGGGCCTTGGCCCGACCGGTGCTGCCATCCGCCCGCGTTCGGGCCCGGGTCGGCTCGGGGGCCGGTGGCCGGACCGGACGCGGTCGGGGCCGGTCCAGCGTGGGGGTCCCGGGGCCGTGGCGACCCCCGGGGCGTCGGCGCTCGTCATCCATCAGTAGCCGCCCATCAGGTGGTGGTCGTGCGGGTGGTGGTCGTGCGGGTGCCGACGCATCAGTCCGCGGCTCCCGTCGTCAGGAAGTCGGCGTAGAAGAGGCCCAGGGCCACGGCGGTGCACAGCCCGGCGATGATCCAGAAGCGGATGATCACCGTGGTCTCGGGCCAACCGCCGAGCTCGAAGTGGTGGTGCAGGGGGGCCATGCGGAACACCCGCTTGCGCCGCAGCCGGAAGCTGGCCACCTGGATGATGACCGAGGAGGTCTCCATCACGAAGAGCGCTCCCAGCAGGGGGAGCAGCAGCATGGTGTCCGTGGTCAGGGCCAGGGTGGCGAAGGCGGTGCCCAGGGCCAGGGAACCGGCGTCGCCCATGAAGATCTGGGCCGGGGGGGCGTTCCACCACAGGAACCCCACGCAGGCCCCCATCATGGCCGCGGCGATGACGGCCAGGTCGAGGGCGTGGGCCTCGAGGTAGATGTCGTAGTGCCGGAACTGCCAGAAGGCGATGATGACGTAGGCGGCGAAGCCGAGGATGCACGACCCTGCGGCCAGCCCGTCGAGGCCGTCGGTGAGGTTCACGGCGTTGCTCGTGCCCAGGATCCACAGCACGGCCAGCACGGCCCACACGTAGGGGCCGAAGTCCCAACCGGGGTTGCTCCACCGGGTGAAGCTCAGGGTGGTGGAGGTGCCGAAGTACTCGATGCCCGCCACCACGAAGAAGCTGGCCACGATGAGCTGGCCGACGATCTTGGTGCGGGCGCTGAGGCCGAGGTTGCGGGCCCGGCGCACCTTGAGCCAGTCGTCCATCAGGCCGACGATGCCGGCGCCGACGATGGTGACCATGACCGACATGCCGGTTCGGGTGTAGATGCCCCGGTAGAGGTTGGAGACGATGTAGCCGGACAGGGCGCCCAGCACGATGGCCACCCCGCCCATGGTCGGCGTGCCCGCCTTGGCCTGGTGCCCGGCGGGACCCTCGGCCCGGATGGGCTGCCCGATGCTGCGGGCGGTGAGCACCCGGATGAGGTAGCGGGTGCCGACCAGTGACACCAGCAGGGCCACCGCTCCGGAGATGAGCAGGCGGATCACGCGCTGCCCTCCGGGGCCGATCCCGTGCCGGCATCGGCCGACGGCGCGCCGAGCAGCTCCAGGGCCACGAGGCGGTCGTCGAAGGGCCGCTCCTCGGTGCCCGTGGTCTGGGTGGCCTCGTGGCCCTTGCCCGCCACGAGCACGACGTCGCCGGGGGCGGCGGCGGCCAGGGCCAGGGCGATGGCGGCGCGACGGTCGGGCTCGACGACCACGGTGGACGCCGCCGCGGTGCCCCCGGCCACGACGCCGGCCCGGACCTGGTCGAGGATGGCGGCAGGGTCCTCGCTGCGGGGGTTGTCCGAGGTCAGGACGACCCGGTCGGCCAGACGGCCGGCCACCTCGCCCATGGGGCCCCGCTTGGCCGCGTCGCGGATGCCGCCGCAGCCGAAGACCACGTGGACCCGGCCGTCGCCGGCCACCTCGCGGGCCGCGGCCAGCGCGGCGGCGAGGGCGTCGGGGGTGTGGGCGTAGTCGACCACCACGGCGAAGGGCTGGCCGGCCTCGACCCGCTGGAAGCGGCCGGGCACCGGCGGGGCCGCGGCCAGGCCGGCGGCGATGACGTCGACGGTGATGCCGAGCTCGGCGGCGCTGGTGGCCGCGGCCAGGGCGTTGGCCAGGTTGTGCGCTCCGGGCATAGGTACGTGCATAGCGACGTGGCGCCACACGAAGCTCGTGCCGGTCATATCGGTCACCACCCCGGTGGCGTCGGCCACGCCGTAGCCCACGGTGGGGATCTGGGCGGCGTCGTGGAGCAGGCGCCCGTGGGGGTCGTCGAGGCACACGACGGCGCGGTCGGCCCGCTCGGGTAGGAACAGGCTGGCCTTGGCCTGGAAGTACGCCTCCATGGAACGATGGAAGTCCAGGTGGTCGTGGCCGAGGTTGGTGAAGGTGGCCACGGCGAAGCGGGTGGCGTCCACCCGGTGCAGGGCCAGGGCGTGGGACGACACCTCCATGGCCACGGCATCGACCCCGTCGTCCGCCCAGCCGGCCAGGCGGGCCTGCAGGTCGGGGGCCTCGGGGGTGGTGCGCGAGCCCGACAGCGTGCCCAGGACCTCGACCCGCTCCCCCGCCGCGGCCAGGATCGAGGCCAGCAGGTGGGTGACCGTCGTCTTGCCGTTGGTCCCCGTCACCCCGACCAGGGCCAGGCGCTTGGACGGGTGTCCCCACAGCTCGGCGGCCACGGGGGCCATGGCGGCGCGGGCGTCGGGCACCACGATCTGGGCCACGTCGACGGACAGGCGCTGCTCGACCAGCACGGCGGTGGCCCCGGCCCGCAGGGCGTCGCCGGCGAAGGCGGCCCCGTCGACCAGCTGGCCGGGCACGCAGCAGAAGAGGGCCCCGGGCCGCACCCGGCGCGAGTCGTAGGCCACGTCGTCGACCTCGGTGGCGGGGTCGCCCAGCACCGACGCCCCGGGCACCGTGGCCGCGAGGTCGCCGACCTGGCGCCGGTGGTCAGGCACCGTCGGTCCCGAAGGGGGGCCGGGTGCCCTTGACGGTGGTCGTCGTGGCTGGCGCCGTCGTCGGGG
>JBBSLP010000009.1:0-111350 GCA_038255145.1 Acidimicrobiales bacterium | reverse complement strand
GGTCATGATGGCTTGCGTGCATCCGGTCGTGGGGGCCTGCCTCGTGCTGCTGCTGGTGGGGGCTGTGCTCGCCCTGAGGTGGGGGCATCTCGCCGTCGAGGCGCCGCCACCGGCTGACCGGGTGAGCTTCGCGGGACAGGTAGGCCTGGGCCTGTGGTACCTCGACATCCTGCTGATCGGCGGGGTCGTCGCGGGGCTGCTCGCCGCTGGGGCTGGCGGTCGGCTGGTCATGCGCCTGCTCGCGGTCACGGCGGGCGAGCGCGCCCAGGGACGGATCACCGAGGCGGACGAAGTCGTCGGGGACATCACGGTCGGGGGCACCGTCGGCTTCGTCATCTTCGGTGGCCTCTTCGCCGGGCTGGTCAGTGCGCTGATCTACACGCTCCTGGGCAAGTGGCTACCCAAGGGTCGGTGGGGTGCATCAGCGTTGGCCGGACTGCTGCTGATGACCCTGGCCGTATGGGTCGAGCCGCTCCGATCGGACAACCCGGACTTCGAGCTCGTCGGCCCCGACTGGCTCGCGGTCTCGGCCTTCGCCGCCCTCACCGTCCTGCACGCCCTCGTGCTCGTAGCCGTCATGGCACGCGTGGGTCGATCGCTACCCCTCCCCCGGAAGAGCGCGCGCGTCGCGCTCGCCTACTCACCGTTGCTGCTCCTGATCCCCACGGCAACGATCGGCGCCACCGCAGTCCTGGTGATGCTGGCAGGCGCCGCCCTGTCGACGAGCCCCGCGGTCCGGCACCTGTGGGCCCATCCCCGGGTGCTGCTGGCCGGCCGGCTCCTCATCGCCACCATTGCGCTCGCGTCGCTGCCCACCTTCATCACGACCCTTGCCGACATCCTCTGACGAAAACGGCCGCGGGGAGCGGACGGTGGCACTTCCAACCCCCGGGCACGCACGGCCCTCGTCACCACTGACGACGTGCATCCTCACCGGCAGGCGTTGATGCTCGTGTCCCAAGCGCAGTTTTTGGTCTTGCCGGAGAGCTCGATGATGTTCCCCTGCACGACCCAGGCCTGCTTGGCGGCGTCGTACTCCGACAGGTCGGAGCCCTCCAGCAGATAGGCATCCTTGTTGCCGTTCATGTTCATCTTGATGCCTTCGAGGTGGACGGGGCTCGTGCCCTCGAAGGAGCGCAGGGCGAGCATGAGGTTGGTACGGGTCAGCCCACCCTCGAGCTCACCGGCGATGATCAACGCCTGGGACCACACCCAGGCGTGGTAGAAGCCGTTGCCGAACTGGCTGGACAGCTTGGAGTCGATCCCGTTCTGGGCCAGGAAGTCCCGCGCCCAGACGGAGAAGCCGTCGTCCTCACTCGCCGCACTGTTGATGTCCTTCTGCCCGCCGCCGACGATGAGCCAGCCATCGGACTGCGAACCGTCGCCGCCGACCTTGTCCTTGCCCACATAGGCCGAGCTCTTGCACACCGACGACATGAACTTGAAGATGAGGTCCTCGTCCATGCCGTTGCCGGCGATCTCATTGATGATCTGCGTGCACTGCACAGCGCCGGTCATGGTGACGAAGACGTTGGGCTTCTGCGAGGCGAGCGTGGTCATGGCGTCGGTGATGGTCGGTGCGGTGATCTCGAGCTTCTCGGTGACGAACTCGATCTTGTCCTTGTTGGGAGAGCTCGCGATCACGGCCTTGAAAGCGCCCTCGTAGGCCAGCCCGAAGTCGCTGTTGGCGACGAGGGCAGCCACCTTGACCTTGCCGTCCTTGGCCGTGAGCTCGTCGATGTGCTGGTCGATGTAGGAACCCCAGATCACCGCTTCCGTGCCGTAGGAGATCAGGGAGCCCGTGGTCCAAGGGTGGTTCACCGGGTCACCCCACGCCGGGGAGCCACTGGTCGCCATGGGGTGGGGCACGCAGCGCTCGTTGATCTTGTCGTACACCTTGAGGCCCGCCGGTGTGCCCAACGTCTGGATGGCGAAGACCCGTTCGCTGTCGAGCAGCTCGTCGACCAACGGGATCGTCCTGGTGGCGTCGTAGACGTCGTCACGGACGATGTAGTTGATGCTGCGCGTCTTGCCCTCGGAGTCCTTGAAAGCCCCTTCCTCGGACTTGTACTTGAACCACGCCGCCTGCGTCTTCGAGAGGTTGCCGAAGTCGGCCGCGGTGCCCGACAGCGCCGTGGGGTTGCCGATCTTGATCTCGGTGTCGGTCAGGCCCTCGGTGTTGCTCCACCCGGCAGGGCACTTGCTCAGGTCGATGGTGAAGCCTTCCGGGCCGGTGAGCGTCTTGCCGTCCGCGGACATGCCCCAACCGTTGTCCTCGATCTTCTTGACCGCGGCCGCCCGTTCGTCGGCCCAGAGCGCCTCCCAGTCCTCGATGGACTCGAGGTCCCGCGCCGCGGTGGTGGCCGTGGCCTTGGTGGTCGCCGTGGTGGAAGCGCTCGCCACCGAGTCCTCGGTCCCACCCGAGGTGGTGCCCGACGCGCTCCCGCCATCGTCACCGCCACCGCAGGCCCCCGCCACCATGGCCACGATGGCTGCCGTAGCGGCCCACGTCGCGAACCTCGTCCTCGGCCCCATCACGTCCCCCTTCTCTGCGCGCCAGATGGTGCGCGTCGACCGTGGGCCATCCCGTCACTGCCGGGACGAGCCCTTGCGGGCTCCCCAGCCCACCAGAGCGAACGTAGCCGATCGGCGATCTGGTGTGGCGGGTGGCACACCAAATCGGTCCTGGTGATCATGGACCGCTCGGCGGGGAACCGTCCCCATCGGGCCTCACGCAACGCCCACGGCAACGGGCGCACGAGAGCGTCGTACCGACAGCTCGTCCGGGCCACTTCGGCGTCAGCATCAGCCAACAGGCGCTCGAGCAAGGTGAGCACCTCGGCGGCGCTGGCGGCCTCGTGCTCGCCTCGGAAGAGCAGGTCGATCTTGAACCCGGTCGACAGCTCCAACAGGTTGGCCGAGTCGTGGTGGCGAGCGGGATCCGCTAGCGCCTGAGCCGGTACGTAGTCGCGGTCGCCGACGGCGTCGATCAGTTGCGGGACGTCCTCTGGGCCGAGGCCGACGGCGACGTCGACATCGTTGGTCGAGCGTGGTTCGCCGTACAGCGAGCCGGCCAGAGAACCACCGAGGACCCAGGGAAGCGACAACGAATCGAGGACGTCGCCGTTTGCCGCTGCATCGTCCAACGGTGCACGGTCACCACCCCTCGACGTCGGGATCCCACCCGTACGCAGCGACGCTCAGCTCCCGCCCGTTGCGCAGCGCAGCGACACGGAGGAACACCTCACGATCGTCGGCCGCCGGGTGGCGTTGCCGCACCCCCGCCTCCGCCAGGCGCTGGACGTCGAGGTTCAGCGCAGCCACGCAGGCGGCCTTGTCAGCGATTGACATCGTCCGGAGTATGTCGACCCGCCGAGCCTCGATGTCGGCGCTGGTATCGGTCATCACGCCGCCCCGAGGACATCGAGGTCACGAGTCACGGCCCCAGTGATCAGCGCCTGGTGGTGTTCGACGAGCAGCTCTGTCTGTCGAGGGAGCGTTCGCCGGATGTCACGCCGCCGGTCCTGCCCGTCGCTCGACGAAGATGCGGTACAGGTAGCCCATCTCCAGGTTCGACACCCGATCGGGGTGCAGGTCGAGCTCGGCGAACTTCGAGACCACCAGGTACAACACCTTGGCCCGGTCGAGGCGCGTGACTGGGTGGGGAAGTCGAACTTGTCGAGGACGTCCTGCACCTGCGGGGAGAAGTCGTGGAGGTACGCCCGCAGGTGTCAGCGAGGTCGTTCGGCTCGTTCAGCAACTTGGGCAGGTCGAACTGCGACGTGTTCCACGGCCCCTCGATGTCGGTGAGCGCGTCGAGGAGGGGACCGAAGTTGGCCACCCGGTGATGGGTTCAGTCATGCAGTTGCCTCGGCTCACGGGTCATGGCCACATCGTCGCCGGCCAGCATGGCCTCGCCCGGACCTGGCGTTTGGGGGCCCGCCGCGGCGGAGAGACCTGGACAGCATCAGCCCTGGTCAGGATGGGAGCCCGAGGGGGGAGTTGAACCCCCAACCCCCTGTTTACAAGACAGGTGCTCTGCCATTGAGCTACCCGGGCGGGTCGGTGGCCAGCGTACCTGTGGTCGGTGGCGGTCGCCGCCCGACCGCCGGTCCCGGCTGGCCGCCACCGAGGGTCCTTGCTTGTCAGGGGCAGGCGGGTGAAACTACACGCGTGGAACTCGCCGATCGTGAGCGCGAGATACTCGACTTCGAGCGCACCTGGTGGCACGACATCGACGCCGGTGCGTCCGAGGACGGGCAACCGGCCAAGACCTCCAAGAGCGCGGTGATCAAGCACCGCCTCGCGCTGTCGCCCTCTCGCTACTATCGCCTGCTGCAAGCCGTGCTCGACAACCCCGCAGCCATGGCTTATGACCCCCTGGTGGTGCGCCGCATCCGTCGGGAACGGCTCGCCCGACGGCGGGCCCGCCTCGAGGGCAGCTGGGTGAGCACACCACCCCGGCGATGAGGTGAGCATGAGCATCCCCCGACCGACGAGTGCCCCGAGCGGAGGCGGCTTCGCCCGCTCCGCCGGCGCCGCCGCGGGGCGGGGGGTCCTCCTCGTGGTCCTGGCCCTGGCCGTGGGCGTCCTCCTCCTCTCCCGGGCCATCGGCGGTTCCGACGGCCAGGTCGACACCGGCTCGGGCGTCACCACGACCACGGTGGCCGACACCGCCACGACCGTGCCCCCGGCGACCACGGCTCCGCCCGTCACCGCGGCCCCGCCGCCCACCCACCCGCCGGCCCAGGTCAAGGTGCTGGTGCTCAACGGTCGCTCCATCCAGGGCATCGCCGGGTCCAACAACGAGGTCCTGCTCACCCAGAACTTCAACACCCTGTCCCCGGACAACACCCCCTCCCCGGTGGAGAAGACGGTGGTCACCTACACCGACCCCGCCTACGCCACCGACGCCGCCACCATCGCCGGCCTCCTCGGCATCCCCGCCGAAGCCGCGTCCCAGGCCGACACCGGCACCCAGCTGGGCGTGGACACCAAGGGCGCCAACGTCATCGTGCTGCTGGGCGCCGACGGCGTCGGCTCCGTCCAGGGCTGACGCCCCGCATGGACGCCGACGAACTGGTGGCCGCCGTGGCCCGCGACCCCCGGGGCACGGCCATCTTCTGCGACTTCGACGGCACCCTGGCCCCCATCGTCCCCGACCCCCCCGACGCCCGGGCCCTGCCCGCGTCCGTCGACGCCCTGGGTCGGCTGGCCGCCACGTGCCAGCTGGTGGCCGTGGTCTCGGGCCGCCCCCTGGTCTTCCTCGCCCCCTTCTTCCCCGACGAGGTGCGGCTGGCCGCCCTCTACGGCCTCGAGCAGCGGAACGACGGCGAGTCCGGCCGCCACCCCGCAGCTGAGCCCTGGGTCGACACCGTGGCCGACGCCCTGGCCAAGGCCCAGGCCGAGCTCCCGCCCCCCATCCTCGTCGAGGGCAAGTCCCTCTCCCTGACCCTGCACTACCGGGCCGATCCCTCCCTGGCTCCCGTCGTCGAGGCCTGGGCCCACGAGGTGGCCGTGCGCACCGGTCTCGAGCAGCGCCCGGCCAAGATGTCCGTCGAGCTCCACCCCCCCGTCGATGTCGACAAGGGCACCACCCTCACCGCCTGGGCCGAGGGGGCCCGGGTCGTCGTCTTCGCCGGTGACGATGCCGGTGACCTGGCCGCCTTCGCCGCCCTCGTCCAGCTACGGGCCGCCGGCGTCACCACCTGTGCCGTCGTCGTGGCCAGCGACGAGACCCCCGACCCCGTACGCAGCGCGGCCGACCTGATCCTCGACGGCCCCGAACAGCTGGCCGAGCTGCTCGATCAGTTGGCTGCGGCCGCCGCCAGCTGATCCTCGAGCCACTCGCCCGGTCCCCGTGCGCTGACCACGGCCCGGATGGCCGCGGCCCGCTGCGCTTTCACGAGCGCGGGCAGGTCCAGGGCCTCGCCCAGGGCCCGAGCGGTGCCCGACACGTCGTAGGGGTTGACGCCGAGCACGTGGTCGGCCAGCTCCCCCCATGCGCCGGCCTCGGTCGACAGCACCACGGCGCCGTCACGCTGGTTGACCAGGGGCCCTTCCTTGGCCACCAGGTTCATGCCGTCCCGGATGGGGTTGACCACGAGCACGTCGTAGCGCTGCAGGGCGGCCACCGAGCGGGGGAAGTCGTCGGCGGCGTCGAACAGGATGGGCGACCACCCTGGCGTGGCCCAGCGGGCGTTGATCCGCTCTACCAGGGTCTGGCACTCCTGGCGGTAGGCCAGGTACTCGGCCAGCCCTTCACGCGACGGGTACACGAACGCAGCGAAGGTGACCCGTCCCCGCAGGTCGGGGCGGTCCTCGAGCAGTTCGTCCCAGGCCTGGAAGCCCCGCAGCAGGTTCTTGGACAGCTCGATGCGATCGACCCGCACGATCAGGCGTTGCCCGGCCAGGGTCTCGTCGAGCACGGCTCCGGCCGCGGCGCAAGCGTCGGACTCGGCCACCGCGGCCAGGTCGGTGGCATCGGGACCCAGGGCCGAGGCGAACGTGGGCGGCGGGGTCACCCCGAAGGCCAGGCATGAGGCGTCGAAGCTGGCCTGCCAGCGGGGGGTGTGGAAGCCGCAGGCGTGGTTGGCGGCCATGCCCGCCAGCAGCTCGCTGCGGTAGGGCTCAGGCAGCACCACCAGCCAGTCGGGGCCGGCGAAGGGGGTGTGGCTGAAGTGCACGAGGCGCAGGTCGTCGCGCCACTTGCGCACGGCGGGGGCCATGAGGGACAGGTGGTAGTCCTGCACCAGCACGGTGGCCCCGGGGGGAGCAGCCTCGGCCACGGCTCGGGCGAAGGTGTCGTTGTAACGCCGGTAGCACTCCCAGGCCTCGGCCACGTGGCGGTCGAAACGGGGTCGTCGGGCCAGCTCGTAGAGCCCGTGGTGCAGGAACCACAGCACCCCGTTGCCGATCACGTCGTAGGCCTGGCGCAGCACCTCGGGCTCGTGGGCCAACAGCTGGCAGCGCAGGCCGGCGCCCTCGGTCAGTCCCGCCGCCGCAGCGTCACGATCCCCGGCCGACAGGGCCGAGGCGATCCACAGCGCATCGGTGCCCGACACCAGGGGGGCCAGGCCCGACACCAGGCCCCCGCCGCCCCGCTTGGCCACGAGCTCGTCTCCCTGGCGGCGCCAGCTCAGCGGGCCGCGGTTGGAGACGAGCACGGTCGCCCCCGGGTCAGACGCGGGCCGGTTCGTCGCCGGGGCATCTGCGGCGCTCAAGGTGTCGTCGTCCTCACGGCGCACGACCTTAGAGGGGGAGGTGGCCCGGGGCGGCCGGGCGGGGGCTCTTCGACGACGTGGCGCCGAGGGAACGCGCCGGGTCGTCGAAGGGCCATGATGTGGGCGATGCGCGTCGTCGCTGCGCCGGACAAGTTCCGAGGTACCGCCACCGCTGCCCAGGTGGCGGCGGCCGTCCTCGACGCGGCGCGGCGGGTGGGCTGGGACGCCGAGGCCGTACCCATGGCCGACGGGGGAGAGGGCACCCTCGACGTCCTCGGCGGACCCAACCGGATCTCCCTGGTGACCGGCCCCCTCGGGGATCCCGTGCGGGCCCAGTGGCGGATGGACCGGCGCACCGCGGTCATCGAGATGGCCCGGGCCTCAGGACTCGAGCTGGTGGGCGGGGCCGAGGGCAACGACCCCATGGGGGCCACCACCATGGGCACGGGAGAACTGGTGGCCGAGGCCCTCGAGGCCGGCGCCCGCCGCATCCTCGTCACCCTGGGCGGCTCGGCCACGACCGATGGCGGCTACGGCGCCCTCGAAGCGCTCGAGCCCCTGCAGCGCCTGCGCGGGGTCCGCCTCGAGGTGGCCTGCGACGTCGACACCGCCTTCCTCGACGCCGCCGTGGTCTTCGCCCCGCAGAAGGGGGCCACGTCGGCCCAGGTCAAGCTGCTGTCCCGGCGTCTGCAGCGCCTGGCCCAGGTCTACCTCGAGCGCTTCGACGTGGACGTCACCACCGTGCCCGGAGCGGGCGCGGCCGGAGGTCTGGCCGGAGCCCTGCACGCCGTGGGCGCCGAGCTGCGCCGGGGCTTCGACCTGGTGGCCGACGAGGTCGAGCTCGGGGAGCGCCTCCTGGGCGCCGACCTGGTGGTGACGGGGGAGGGCTTCGTCGACCAGCAGTCCCTCGAGGGCAAGGTGGTGGGCGGGGTCGAGGGCCTGGCCCGCCGCCTGGGCGTGCCCGTACTCGTGGTGTGCGGCGACGTCGAGCCCGGTCTGGCCGGCCTGGACTGCCCGGTGGTGTCCCTGGTCGACCGCTACGGGGAGGAGCGGGCCCTGGGCGACACCGTGGCCTGCGTGGGCGAGGTGGTCGCGGCCCACCTGCGCTCGTGGAGCGGCGAGCACGGGTTCAGCGCCGGGCGAACACCTTGACCACCAGGTAGAGCAGGCCCAGCACCACGGCGATGGAGAGCAGGGTGAACAGGCCGCTGAACAGCCAGCGCGCCACGCTCAGCGCGCCGAATACGGCCAACACCCCCACCACGACCTTGGCAGAGGTGGGCAGACCGGGTCTCGTGCTTGGTTCCATCTGGGCCACGGGGCCACGCTAGTTGCGCCCTCGGCCCCGACCGGGCCGGAGCCACCCTGGTCCGACCCTGATGTCCACCCTGGACCGACCCTGATCCGACCCCTGACGCCCACTGTGGTACGCCGCCCACCGGCGACCGGGTCCGGGTCGCCCACACAGGGTTGCGGGCACCGCCGCGGCCGTGGTGTACTTAGCACTCGACCTAAGAGAGTGCTAACGGATCTCCCCCGCCCCCGCGCCTCGGGTGCGTGCGGGGCGCTCGGTCCGCCAGCGACACGGAGGACACCCCAAGAATGGCCAAGATCATCGCGTTCGACGAGCAGGCTCGTCGCTCCCTCGAGGCCGGCATGAACCAGCTGGCCGACGCCGTCCGGGTCACCCTCGGGCCCAAGGGCCGCAACGTCGTGTTGGACAAGAAGTGGGGCGCACCCACCATCACCAACGACGGTGTGTCCATCGCCAAGGAGATCGAGCTCTCCGACCCCTACGAGAAGATCGGGGCCGAGCTCGTCAAGGAAGTAGCCAAGAAGACCGACGACGTCGCCGGTGACGGCACCACCACCGCCACGGTGCTGGCGTGGTCGATGGTGCGCGAGGGCTTGCGCAACGTGGCCGCCGGCGCCAACCCGATGACCCTGAAGAAGGGCATCGAGGCTGCCGTGGCCACCGCCGTCGCCTCCATCCGCGACAACGCCCTCGAGGTCGAGGGCAAGGCGCAGATCTCCCAGGTCGCGGCCATCTCGTCCGCCGACAAGGAGATCGGCGACATGATCGCCGAGGCCATCGACAAGGTGGGCAAGGACGGCGTCATCACCGTCGAGGAGTCCCAGACCTTCGGCATGGAGATGGACCTCGTCGAGGGCATGCGCTTCGACAAGGGCTACATCTCGCCCTACTTCGTCACCGACCAGGAGCGCATGGAGGCCGTGCTGGAGGATCCCTACATCCTCCTCGTGAGCTCCAAGATCACCGCCGTGCGTGATCTGCTCCCCGTGCTCGAGAAGGTCATGCAGGGTGGTCGTCCCCTGGTGATCATCGCCGAGGACGTCGAGGGCGAGGCCCTGGCCACGCTCGTCGTCAACAAGATCCGCGGCACCTTCAACTCGATCGCCGTCAAGGCCCCGGGCTTCGGCGACCGCCGCAAGGCCACCCTGCAGGACATCGCCATCCTCACCGGCGGCCAGGTCATCTCCGAGGAGGTCGGCCTCAAGCTCGACAACACCACGCTCGACCTGCTCGGTCGGGCCGGCAAGGTCATCGTCACCAAGGACGAGACGACCATCGTCGAGGGCAAGGGCTCCAAGGACGACGTCAACGGTCGGATCAGCCAGATCAAGACCGAGATCGAGAACACCGACTCGGACTACGACCGGGAGAAGCTCCAGGAGCGCCTGGCCAAGCTGTCCGGTGGCGTGGCCGTCCTCAAGGTCGGCGCCGCCACCGAGGTGGAGCTCAAGGAGAAGAAGCACCGCATCGAAGACGCGGTGTCCACCACCAAGGCCGCCATCGAGGAGGGTGTGGTCGCCGGTGGCGGCGTCACCCTGCTCCGGGCCCAGAAGGCCGTGCTCGAGCTGGCCAAGACCCTCGACGCCGAAGAGGCTATCGGTGCCCGCATCGTGGCCCGCTCGCTGGAGGAGCCCCTCAAGCAGATCGCCATCAACTGTGGCGAAGAGGGTGGCGTGGTCGTCGAGAAGGTCCGTCAGCTCGAAGGGACCTGGGGCTACAACGCCTCGACCGGCGAGTATGTGGACCTCACCGCGGCCGGCATCATCGATGCCGCCAAGGTGACCCGCTCGGCCCTGCAGAACGCGGCCTCCATCGCCGCCCTGTTCCTCACCACCGAGGCCGTCATCACCGACGCCCCGGAGAAGGGTGGGGCTCCGGCCATGCCCGGGGGCATGGACGACTTCTGATCCGACGCCACCGGCGCCCGTTAGGGACGCCGGTGGCAGCTCGATCACACGGATTCGGTCGACGGAGGGTCGCTCCCACGGGAGCGGCCCTCCGTCGCGTCCGGGGCTCGACCGGCGTGTAACACACGGTTCATGTCCCGATGGCGGCGGGGCCTCGAACGCGTGGCAAGCTCGGCTCGTCATGACCTCCCCGGCTCCCTCCCCCGCGGGTGGGGCGACGCCGTCTCCCGGTCTGGGCGACGTCGGGCTCCGCTTCGACAAGGTCTCCAAGGTCTTCCCCGACGGCACCCGCGCCCTCGAGGAGATCGACTTCGCCGTGCGCAAGGGCGAGTTCGTGACCATCGTCGGCCCTTCGGGCTGCGGCAAGTCGACCGTGTTGAAGATCGCCTCGGGGCTCATCCCCAAGACGACGGGCACCGTCGAGCTGTCCGAACCCAACCTGGGCTACGTCTTCCAGGACGCCACCCTGTTGCCGTGGCGCACGGTGCGCAAGAACGTCGAGCTGTTCTGCGAGCTGCACGACATGGACAAGGCCACCCGGGCCACCCGGGCGGCCGAGGCCATCAAGCTGGTGGGCCTGGACGGCTTCGAGGACCACTACCCCCGGGCCCTGTCCGGCGGCATGCGCATGCGGGTGTCCCTGGCCCGCTCCCTCACCCTGGCCCCCAAGATCTTCCTCTTCGACGAGCCCTTCGGCGCCCTCGACGAGATCACCCGGGAGCGGATGAACGACGAGGTGCTGCGGCTGTTCCGCATCGAGCACTTCGCCGGGCTGTTCATCACCCACTCCATCTACGAGGCCGTCTACCTGTCGACCCGGGTGCTGGTCATGTCGCCCCGGCCCGGGCGCATCGTGGCCGAGTTCGACGTGCCCTTCGACTACCCCCGCCACCCCGACCTGCGCTTCGAGCCCGCCTTCGCCGAGCTGTCGGGCCAGGTCTCCCACGCCCTGCGGGGCAGCTTCGACTGACGGCTCGGCGGCGCTCGGCCCCGGCCGCTCGGTGCGGTGGCCGCCCGGACGCCGTGGGAGACTTCGGGCATGGTGCCTGACTACGACGTGATCGTGGTCGGCGGTGGCCACAACGGGCTGATCTGCGCCGCCTACCTCGCCCGAGCCGGTGTCCGCACCCTGGTGCTCGAGGCCCGTGACACCGTCGGCGGTTGCGCCTCGACCGTGGACGCCGTGGGGGCCAGGGTCAACGTGTGCAACTGCGACCACGTGGCCGTGCGCTCCCTGCCCCTGGTCGAGGAGCTCGACCTCGAGGCCCACGGCCTGCGCTACCTCGACCTCGAGCCCGCCCAGGTGGCCTTCAGCTGGTCCGTGGACCCACCGGCCGTGCTCTTCAACGACGCCGACCGCACCCTCGATTCGCTGCGCCTCACCCACCCCGACCAGGTCGAGAGCTACCGCCGCTACCTCAAGGCCGCCCTGCCCGTGGCCCGCCTGGTCCGTGACGTGGTCGAGTCGTCGCCCACCCCGGGCGCGGTGGCCACAGCCGTGGCCCGACGGCGGGGGACGGGTGCCGCCCGCCTGCTGTGGTGGTCGCGGCGCTCGGTGGCCCAGGTGCTGCGCAGCTTCTTCAGCTCCGAGACCCTGCTGGGGGCCAGCATCGCCTCGGGCCCTGCGGTGTGGGGGGTGTCGCCCCACCTCAAGGGCACGGGCCTCGGTGCCCTGAAGCTGGCCACCATGCACCTGACCCAGGGGGGGCGGCCCGTGGGGGGCAGCGGGGCGCTGACCGACGCCGTGCGCTCGAGCTTCGAGGCCGCTGGGGGCACCACCCGCACCGACACCGCCGTCAGCTCCCTGCTGGTGGAGGGGGGCCGGGTCCGGGGCGTGCGCACCGCCGATGGTGACGAGATCGTGGCCGACACCGTGGTCGTGGCCTGCGACCCCCGCTTCGCCATCCTCGAGTGGCTGGGTGACCCACCCCCAGCCGTAGCCACGGCCCTGGTCGAGCGGTGGCGGGCCCGCCTTGCCCCCGACGGCTACGAGTCCAAGATCGACGCTGTCATCGACGAGCTGCCCCGGTTCCGCAGCCTCGATCCCGGCCTGCTCGACCGCCTCGGCGTGCGCGAGCCCCTGATCCCCACCAACATCATCGCCCCCACCGTCGACGGCATCGCCGCCGCCCACCGCGATGGTTCCGCCGGCCGCGTGGCCCGCCAGCCCATCATGATGCTCAACGTTCCCTCGGTGCTCGACCGCAGCATGCAGCCAGCGGGCGGGGGGCACATCTTCAGCCTCGAGGTGCTGTTCACGCCGTACGACCTGGTGGGCGGGTGGCCCGGGTCGAGCGAGCCCCGCCGCTGGCTGGAGAGCTTCGCCGCCCTGGTGCAGCCCGGCTTCCTCGACGGCGTGCGGGAGTGGCGGGCCATGACGCCTGACCTCTACGAGCGGGAGTTCTCCATGCCCCGTGGTTACGCCCCGTCCTTCGCCGGTGGCCCTCTGGCCGCGTTGATGGGCAAGGATCCCGAGCTCAGTCGCTACAAGACGCCCGTGGGGGGCCTGTACCTCACCGGCGCCGCCACCTTCCCCGGCGCCGGGGTGTGGGGGGCATCGGGACGCAACACGGCCGCCGCCCTGCTGGCCGACGAGCTGACGACGACGACGGCGACGCGGGTGACGGGGTGACCGGCGACGGGGTGACCGGTGACGGGGCGGCCGGCCCGTTCGGCGAGATCCGGGTGCTACTCAACCCGCCCGACTACGACGCCTCGCGGTCCTTCTGGGCCGACATCGTCGGCCTCGAGGTGGAGCGGACCTTCGACGACGACAGCGGCGTGCTCCTGCGCTTGGCCCCGGGTACGTGCCTGGAGCTGCTGCGGGAGACGAGCGGCGTCGAGGCCGGTGGTGCCCTGCGCCTGTCCCTCGAGGTGGCCGACGTGCTCGAGTGGTACACCCGGCTGTCCCAGGGCGGCGCCGCCGTGGGTGACCCCGCCATCCAACCCTGGGGTCACCGCTCGTTCACCGTGCGCGACCCCGGTGGCCTGTTCGTCACCTTCTTCCAGGTCATGGCCTGAGCGGGCCCGCGGCAGGGTCCGTGGTGACCGGTACTGTCGGCGTGTGGGACGGCGAACGGCCAAGGTGCTGGTGGCCCGGGTGGACGACGGCGAGCGGCAGCGCCGTCCCGACCTGGTGCCGGTGGAGGAACCGCTGGCCATCGACCTCGACGGCGTGCTCATCACCACCACCATGCGCACCCCGGGTCACGACTTCGAGCTGGCCGCGGGCTTCTGCTTCGCCGAGGGCCTGCTGGCCGGGGCCGAGGTGCGTCGCTGCCGCTACTGCGCCACGGGTACGGCCAGCGAGACCGGCTACAACCGGGTCAGCGTGGACACCGGCGGTGTGGCCCCCGAGCCCACCCCCCGCCTCGGTCTGACCACGTCGGCCTGCGGGGTGTGTGGGTCCACGCAGCTGACCGACCTGCAGTTGCGCTGGCCGACCGTCGCTCCGGGTGCCCTCTCGCTCGACGTGCTCGCGGCCATGCCCGAGCGGGTCCGCCCCCACCAGGTGCTGTTCGAGGAGACGGGTTCGGTGCAGGGGGCCGCCGCCTTCGACGCCGACGCCCAGGTGCTGGTGGTGCGGGAGGACGTGGGCCGGCACAACGCGGTGGACAAGGTGGTGGGCCGGCTGCTGCTCGACGGTCGTCTGCCGGCCTCGGGCCTGGGCCTGTTCGTCTCCGGCCGGGCCAGCTTCGAGCTGGTGCAGAAGGCGTGGGCTGCGGGGTTCGCCGCCATCGTGGCCGTGGGCGGTCCGTCGTCGCTGGCCGTGGAGGCGGCCCGGGCCGGGGGTCTGCACCTGGCCGGGTTCACCCGGGGCGGCTGCCTCAACCTCTACGCGCCCTGAACCCTAAGGTGGCTCGTGTGAGCGACGTGGCCAGCCCCCCAGAGACCACCCCTGCCCAGGTCAGCGCCGAGGTCGGCCCCGGAGCCAGCACTGAGGCCGGCGTGGCCGGGGACACGGGCGAGGGCGGTGTGCGCCCCACCGAGGGCCTGTGCGTGCTCCACCTGTTCGCCCGGGTGACCGGTCGTCCCGTGGACCGGGCCCGCGTCGTCGCCGCGGTCGAGGCCGTCGCCGCCCAGGGCGGCAAGGTCGTGCCCGTGGCTCTGCTGGGCCACAAGGGCGACCTGGCCCTCATGGTGCTGCACCCCGACATGGTCGTCCTGCGCCGCCTGCAGACGGCGGTGGTGTGCGCCGGGGTCGAGGTGATCGACTCGTACCTGTCGCTCACCGAGGTGTCCGAGTACGCCACCGACGTGCCCGAGAACATGAAGCGCATGCGCCTGTACCCGGGCAAGCTGCCCCCGGGTGACAAGCGGGCGTGGTGCTTCTACCCCATGAGCAAGCGCCGCAACGTGGGCGCCAACTGGTTCCGCCTGCCCTTCGACGAGCGCCGAGACCTCATGGCCGAGCACGGGACGTCGGGGCGCAAGTTCGCCGGGCGCATCCTGCAGCTGGTCACGGGCTCGACGGGCCTGGACGACTTCGAGTGGGGGGTCACGCTGTTCGCCGACCACCCCGACGACCTCAAGGCCGTCGTGTACACCATGCGCTACGACGAGGCGTCGGCCCTCTACGGCGAGTTCGGCACCTTCTACACCGGCATCTGCGGCACGATCGACGACGTCCTCGACGAGCTCGGCGCCCCCTGAGGCCGGGCAGGTCACGTGGTTCGGGCCGCGGTGGCGGTGCCGGTCTCAGCTGAGGTCGCCGCCCAGGTAGGCCTTCTGTACGGCCTCGTCGTGGAGCAGGTTGGCGGCGTCGTCGTCGCGGATGACCTTGCCGGTCTGCAGCACGTAGGCCCGGTGGGCCACCCGCAGGGCCTGGGCCGCGTTCTGCTCCACGAGCAGGATGGTGGTGCCCTGGTCGTTGATCTCGCGCACGATGGCGAAGATCTGCTTCACGAGCATGGGCGCCAGGCCCATGGACGGCTCGTCCAGCAGCAGCACCCGGGGCCGTGACATCAGCGCCCGGCCGATGGCCAGCATCTGCTGCTCGCCACCGGACATGGTGCCGCCGAGCTGGGTCTTGCGCTGGTCGAGGCGGGGGAAGAGGGTGAACACCCGATCGAGGTCGCTCTGGCGTTCGCTGGCCTTGGTCCCCTTGCGGGCGTAGGCCCCCATGTCGAGGTTCTCGAGCACGGTCATGCCCGGGAAGATGCCCCGACCCTCGGGGGACTGGCAGATGCCGAGCTCGACCCGCTTGTGGGCGGCCACGTGGGTGATGTCCCGCCCCTCGAACATGACCTTGCCGCCGACGATGTCGCGCACCCCGGAGATGGCCTTCAACGTCGTGGTCTTGCCGGCACCGTTGGCCCCGATGAGGGTGACGACCTCGCCCTCCTCCACGGCGATGGAGATGCCCTTGATGGCCTCGATGCGGCCGTAGGCCACCCGCAGGTCCTGCAGCTCAAGCAGCATCTTCGGGCACCCCCAGGTAGGCCTCGATGACCCGGGGGTCGCTGCGGATGGCCCGGGGCGTCCCCTCGGCGATCTTGCGTCCGAAGTCGAGCACCACGATCCGTTCCGTGACCCCCATGACCAGGTCCATGTCGTGCTCGATGAGCAGCACGGTGTAGCCCTCGCGCTGGATGCGGCGGATGACCTCCATCAGCTCGACCTTCTCCGCCGGGTTGAAGCCGGCGGCGGGCTCGTCGAGGCACAGCAGCTTGGGGTTGGTGGCCAGGGCCCGGGCGATCTCCAGGCGGCGTTGGTAACCGTAGGGCAGGTTGCGGGCTGCGTCGTTGGCCCGATCGCCGATGCCCAGGAAGTCGAGCAGCTCACGGGCCCGGGCCCGGCCCGATTGCTCCTCCTCGCGGTAGCGGGGCAGGTGGAACATGGCCCCCAGCACCGAGGTGCGGTGGTGGGCGTCGGCCCCCACCATCACGTTCTCCAGCGCCGTCATCTCGGGGAAGAGCCGGATGTTCTGGAACGTGCGGGCGATGCCGGCCTTGGTGATCTGGTACCGCTTCATGCGGCTGAGGTCACGACCCTCGAAGCGCACATGGCCCGACGCCGGCTTGTAGACGCCGGTGAGGATGTTGAAGCACGTCGTCTTGCCGGCGCCGTTGGGGCCGATCAGGCCGAGGATCTCGCCCCGGTCGATGTGGAAGCTGACGTCCTCCAGGGCGGTGACCCCGCCGAAGCGCACGGTGACGTCGTCGAGCTCGAGCACCCGGTCGGCCGGGGGCACGGCGCCGTTGCCCACGGGCCCGTTGACCGGCTCAGCCACGGTCGTGCCTGTCGTCGGAGCCCTCAACGGGTTCGTGCAGGTCGCCACCGGGGACGTTGGCCAACTCGAGGTTGTCCTCGGCGTGGTGCATCTCGGCCGCCACCCGCCGGTTGGGGATCAGGCCCTGGGGTCGGAAGATCATCATGACCACCAGGGCGATGCCGAAGACGAGGAAGCGCTTGTCCTCGAAGCCCCGGAAACGTTCGGGCAGGTAGGCGATGACCACGCCACCGAGGATGACGCCGGCCAGGTTGCCGGCCCCGCCCAGCACCACCGCGGCCAGGAACAGCACCGACAGGGTGAAGGGGAAGTTGCCCGGGTTGATGAAGCCGACCCGCCCGGCGTACAGCGAGCCCGACAGGGCCCCCACCCCGGCGCCGATGGCGAAGGCCCACAGCTTGAACTTGAAGGTGGGCACGCCCATGAGCTCGGCGGCGTCCTCGTCCTCGCGGATGGCCGTCCACGCCCGGCCCACCCGGCTGCGCTCCAGGCGGCGCACGAACACCACCACCACGATGATGGCGGTCAGCGCCAGCCAGTAGTACGGCTTGGCGTCGAGCAGCTTGAACTCGAGCGGCCCCACGTTGGGGGGCTTGGGGATGTTGCTGATGCCCCGGGGCCCACCCAACCAGTCGGTGTTGACGGCCACGATGCGGATGATCTCGCCGAAGCCCAGGGTGACGATGGCCAGGTAGTCACCCCGCAGGCGCAGGGTGGGGGTGCCCAGCAGGATGCCGGCCGACATGGCCACGGCGATGGCCACGGGCACGGCCAGGGCGAAGGGCACGCTGCCGTGCTCGGCGCTGAGGACGGCGACCGTGTAGGCGCCGATGGCATAGAAGGCCACGAAGCCCAGGTCGAGCAGGCCGGCCTGGCCCACGACCACGTTGAGGCCGATGGCGGCGAGCACGAAGATGGCGATGCGGGTGGCCAGGACGTCGACGAAGTCGGTGCCCGGCGTGTTGATGAGCGGCGGCGAACCCCACAGGGGAAGCAGGTACAACGCGGCGACGGCGGCCACGCAGATGGCGATGCGGGCCGGTCGGGGTAGGGCCCGCCAGCGCACGCCGACCGAGGCCAGACCGCGGATGCGGGCGTCGTCGGCTTGGCGCAGGCCACCGAAGGCCCCTCGCACGCCGCTCACGCCCGGCTCCGTCCGAGCTGCTCACCGAGCAGGCCGGTAGGTCGGAACATGAGCACCACCACCAAGACGACGAAGGCCACGACGTCCTTCCACTGGGTGCCGAAGATGGCGGCGCCGTAGTTCTCGACCAGGCCCAGGGCCAGGCCGCCGATCAGGGCGCCCCGCAGGTTGCCGATGCCGCCGAGCACGGCGGCGGTGAAGGCCTTGATGCCCAGGAGGAAGCCGATGTTGAACCTGGTCTGCTCGTCCTTGATGAGGAACAGCAGGGCGGCGCCGCCGGCCATGATGCCGCCGAGCAGGAACGTCACCAGGATGGTGTTGTCGGTGTTGACGCCGAGCATGCGGGCCGTCTCGCTGTCCTGCGCCGTGGCCCGGATGCCCCGGCCCAGGCGGCTCTTGGACACGAACAGCTGCAGGGCCACCATCATCAGCACGGCGAACACGACCACGATGACCTGGCGTTGGGTCACCGAGGCGTCGAAGAAGCGGAACAGCTCCTTGGGCTCGAAGAGCCGGGGGAAGGGGATGGGGTTGCGCCCCTGCCACACGGCCATGGCCTCGAAGAGGGCGAAGGAGGCGCCGATGGCCGAGATGAGGAAGGCCAGGCGGGGGGCACCGCGGCGGCGCAGGGGCCGGTAGGCGATGAGCTCCAGGGCCACGGCGGTGCCGCCGGAGAAGGCCATGGCCACCAGGCCGCAGACCACCAGGAAGCCGATGACGGCCAGGGCGCCGTGGTCGGTGGGGTCACCCAGCTCGACGCCCATCCAGCGCGTGGCGAAGAGGGCACCGAAGGTGCCCACCATGAAGACCTCGGAGTGGGCGAAGTTGATCAACCGCAAGACGCCGTACACCAACGTGTAGCCCAAGGCCACAAGGGCGTAGATGGCGCCCTGGGCCAGGCCGGTGATGGTGAACGTCCAGAACTGGTCGACGAGGAGAGAGGCGGTGATCATCGTCCCGGTGTCGCTCGGTGGTGCGGTGCATCGTGGCACACGGGAACGCAACAGGGGTGGTTCCGGCGACGGAACCACCCCTGCGGCACACCCGGCGGAGCGTGGGTGCTACTTGATGGCCTCGGGCTGGGCGGGGACGATCTCGCCGCCCTTCACGATGTAGGCGTACACGGACTTGTCCTTGACCTCACCCGTGTCGTCCCACGCCAGCTCCTTGGTCACGCCGGGGGCGCTGAGCGTCTTGAGGAACTCGAGGATGGACTTGCGGTCGGTCTTGCCGTCGGCGATGGCCAGCAGGAAGGCCGTTGCCGAGTCGTAGGCCTCGGCGCCGTAGGTCTGGGGATCGCTGTTGAACTCGGCCTTGTACGCCGTGTAGAAGTCCGGGAAGTTCTCGGGCGGGGCGCACGGGCAGGTCAGGACGACGCCCTCGGCGGCCGCACCAGCCCCGGTCACGAAGCCCGGGTCCTTGGAGCCGTCACCGGAGACGAACTTGGCGGTGACGCCGGCGTCCTTCAGCTGCTTGGCCAGGGGCCCGGCCTCGGCGTAGTAGCCGGCGTAGAACACGGCGTCGGGGGCGGCGGCCTTGATCTTGGTCACGGTGGCCGAGAAGTCCGTCTGCTTCTCCTGCACGGTGTCCGAGCCCGACATGGCCGTGCCCAGCGCTTCCTTCACGGCGTCGGCCAGGCCCCGGCCGTACTCGGTGGCGTCGTCGACGACGAAGACCTTCTTGGCGCCCATGGTGGCGGTGATGTACTTCGCCGCCGCGGGCCCCTGGTCGTTGTCGTTGCCCAACATGCGGTGGAAGATCTTCCAGCCGTTGGTCGACAGCGCCGGTCCGGTGGCCGACGCGGTGATGATGGGCAGCCCGGCCTCTTCGAAGAGGGGATCCGCAGCCTTGGACTCACCGGAGAAGGCGGGCCCGACGACCCCGACGATGCTCTTGTCGTTGATCACCGCGGTGGCCAGGCCCGGGGCCTGGGCGGGGTCGCCCTGGGAGTCGAAGTCCTTGAGCTCGATCTGGCAGTCGGGGTTCTTCTCGTTGAACTGGTCGATGGCCAGCGAGGCACCCTGCTTGATGTTGATGCCCAGGTTGGCGTTGTCACCGGTCAGGGCGCCGAAGTAGGCCAGCGACAGGTCGTCGCACTTGACCCCGCCACCAGCTGCCGTCGTGGCGCTGCCACTAGCGGCCGTCGTGGCGCTGGAGGCGTCGTCGTCGTCGCCCCCACAGGCTGACGCCACGAGGGCGAGACCCAACAGGAGGGCGCCTCCCTTGCGGGCGAAACGAATGCCGTTCACAGCAACCTCTTTCGTCGTTCAGCACACTGGACCGCTTGGGCCAGAAGTGCGCGACTTTAGGTGACGCTTAGGTCCCTGGGGGTGCACCCCGCGACGGTTCTGCGGCCAGCGCTCCTGGCAGGGGCCGGCTCGGACCCGGCGGGCGGGGTCCGAGTACGGTGGCACCGTGGCCGACGTGAACCAGCTCCGCGACGTGCTCGGGGGGATGGGCCCCGTCGTGGTGGCCTTCTCGGGCGGCGCCGATTCCGCCTTCCTGGCCTACGTGGCCCACGACGTGCTCGGCGCCGATGCCGTGGCCGCGACCGCGGTGTCCCCCTCCCTCCCCGGCGACGAGCGCGATGCCTGTCGCCGGCTGGCCGCGGGGTGGGGCATGACCCACCTCGAGGTGCTGACCGACGAGCTCGAACGGGCCGCGTACCGCCTCAACGACGGGGACCGCTGCTACCACTGCAAGTCGGCCCTGCTCGACGAGCTCGTCCCCCTGGCCGCGTCCCGGGGGGCCACGGTGGTGCTGGGCGTCAACGTCGACGACCTCGGTGACCACCGCCCCGGCCAGCGGGCCGCGGCCGAGCGCGACGCCCGCTTCCCCCTCGTCGAGGCCGGCTTCACCAAGGCCGACGTGCGCCACGCCTCCCGCCAGCTGGGCCTGGAGACGTGGGACAAGCCGGCGGCGGCGTGCCTGGCGTCGCGCCTTCCCTACGGGACCACGGTCAGCGTGTCGCTGCTGGGCCAGGTCGAACGGGCCGAGGCCGCCCTGCGTCGCCTGGGCTTCGACGAGCTACGGGTGCGCCACTACGGCGACACCGCCCGCCTCGAGGTGCCCGTGGCCCGCCTGGCCGATGCCGTCGCCGCCCACGCCGAGGTGGTCAGCGCCCTGCACCGCGTGGGCTACCGCTACGTCACGCTCGACCTCGAGGGGCTGCGCTCGGGCAACCTCAACGCCGCCCTCTCCCTGCCGTGAGCCGATGACACCCCCCGGCCAGGCCGCGGGCAGGGCCGCGGACGAGGCGGCCATGGCCGGCTACGCCACCGCCCTGGGCGACGCGGCCGAGGCCGCACTGGCCGGGTGGGTGGTGCGCAGCGTCGAGCGTCGCCTCACGGCGTGGGCGGGCAGGGTGGACCCCGCCGTGCACGACGCCGCCGTCGTGGCCGGACGTCGAGCGGTCGACGAGGTCATCCCCCGGTTGCGCCTGCTGCTGGCCACCGACGTGGCTGAACAGCGCTCCACCCCCCTGGGCGTGTTGCGGGGGGCCGTGCCCTTCCCCACCGCCGTGCTGGCCGTGGCGGGGGTGCCCGCCGTGGTCCGCGACGAGGTGGCCCAGCGGGGCTTCCCCGCCGACGTCTACGACCTCTCCCCGGCCAACTTCGCCGACATCGACGCCACGGTGGCCGAGCCCGGCCTGCTGTGGGGGGCAGCCAAGGCCCACGTCATCCTCAGCCGTCGGCGGGACCGGGCCGTGGGGACGGACACGTGAGGGTGGTGGCCCTGGTCCCCGACCTGATGGACCGCTCCCGCGTCGGCGCCGCCGCTCGCGCCGGAGGTGTCGACCTGGTGGTCGTGGCCGGCCCCGCCGCCCTGGTCGCCGCGCTGACCGGGAGCGGACCCGTCGACCTCGTGCTCGCCGACCTGGCCCGACCGGGGGTGCTCGACGCCGTGGCCGCCCTCGATGGGGTGGCCGTGGTGGGCTTCGCCGCCCACGTCGACGGTCCGACCTTCGACGCGGCCCGGGCCGCCGGGGTCGAGGCCCTGCCCCGCTCGGTGTTCTTCCGGCGCCTGGGGGAGCTGCTGGGCGCGGACCGGTCCTGATCCCCCTCACCAGGACGAGGGATCAGGACCGGTCGCTGGGCGGTGGTCGCCAGGGGCGTGGTGGCCAGGGAGGCGGTGGCCAGGGAGGTGGTCCCCAACCACGTGGTCGTCAGGAGATGGTCGAGTACCAGCCGACCACGTCGATGATGACGTTGGCCGAGCCCTGGGCGTTGAACAGCTGGACCTTGCCGTCCCCCAGGGCCACGTTGACCAGGTTGGGCACCGTCTCGCCGGGATCGGCGTTCACGTTGGACACCCCGGGCTGGGCCTGGCCCGTCTGCCACAGGCTCACGTAGGTGGGGGCGGTGGGGTCGACGACGGTCACGTTGGCCACGACGGCGCCGGCGTCGACGGGGATGCTGCCCACCCCCCGCACCTGCACGGTGCGGGTCTCGAGGGCGCCCAGCGGGCCGCCACCCGTGCGGGTGTCGAGCAGGCGGAAGGGGGTGACCGGGGTGAACGTGCCCCCGCTGTTGACCTTCTCGGGGTGGACGAACACGCCGTTGAGGTCCACGACCTGGTGCACGGGCTGGGGGCTCCCGTTGTAGACGCCGATGCGGCGCTGGGGCCCGAGGGCGGTGAAGGTGGCGCTGGCCACCGTCTCGCCGGGCACGAAGTTGAGCGTCGAGGCCCCCGGTAGGGGCACGTCCCACGGGGTGACCAGGAAGTAGCCGTGGCCCTGGGGCTGGGTGGCGGTGACGTTGAGGGCCACCGAGGTCACCTCGTCGTAGGGCGGGTCGTTGGCCAGGGCCAGGATGAGGGCCTCGCCGCCGAAGATGGGCCGGTCGGGCCGGGTGTCGGCCAGGCGTTGGGGGATCACGGGCAGGAAGCGGCCGCCGCCGGTGACGGGGGTGGCCGAGAACCAGCCCACGATGTCGACGACCAGGTCGGTGTTGCCGGCGCCGTTGTACAGCGCCACCTGGCCACCGTCGCCGACGCCGACGACGACGGAGTTGGCCACCGTCTGGGTGGGCACGAAGTTGAGGTTGGAGGCGCCGGGCCCGGCGGCCCCCCACGGGTACACCGACACGAAGCCGCCGACGGTGGGCCGTGTGGCCGTCACCGTCAGCGCCACCGCCCGCACCTGACCGGCGGCGGGGACCGAGCCCCGGCCCGTGACCACCAGGGGCCGGGCCTCGCCCGCGCCCAGGGGCGCGCCGTCGCGGGTGTCGAGCAGGCGCAGGGGGGTGATGGGCACGAACTCGCCGGCTGCGGGTGAGGTGGCACCGGCGGATGGCACGCCGACAGCACCGGTGAGGATCACCAGGGCCGCCGCCAGAACTCCCGCCGCGCCACGAAGGAAACGTCGTGAACGCACGCACCAAGTGTTCCGGGACGTCAACCGAACCGCAACACGGCGTTCGCCGACGGCCACCTGGCCAGGACTTCGACGCACCGGGCCATGGCCCCGGTCGGTGCCGACAGCCCTCCCAGCTACGCTCGCCGGTCGTGGCCGAACGACTGATCGTCATCGGAGCCGACGCGGCGGGCATGTCGGCCGCCTCCCAGGCTCGTCGCAGGAGGCCCGACCTCGACATCGTGGCCTTCGAGAAGGGCAGCTGGACCAGCTACTCGGCCTGCGGCATCCCCTACGTCGTGGGTGGCGAGGTGGACTCCCTCGACGACCTGGTGACGCGCACCCCCCAGGAGCTGCGCAACCAGTACCGCATCGACGTGCGCCTGCGCCACGAGGTGGTGTCCATCGACCCCGTGGCCGCCCGGGTCACCGTGCGCGACCACGTGCACAACCGCGAGCTGCAGCTGGGCTACGACCAGTTGCTGATGGCCACCGGCGCCCGCCCCACCCGGCCCGACCTGCCCGGCGTGGACGGTGAGTCGGTGTACGGCGTGCAGACGCTGGGCGACGCCGCGGACCTGCTGAGCCAGGCCCGTCAGAGCCGCTCGTCACGGGTGGTGGTCGTCGGCGGCGGCTACATCGGCCTGGAGATGGCCGAGGCGTTCCTGCGCTGGGGGGCCCAGGTCCAGCTGCTCGAGGGCAGCGACCAGGTCATGGCCCGCACCTTCGACGCCGACATGGCCACCCCCATCGAGGAGGCCATGACCCGCCACGGCGTCGTCGTGCGCACCGGCGTGCGGGTCCAGGCCTTCGAACCGGGCCGGGTGCTCACCTCCCAGGGCCCTGTCGAGGCCGACCTGGTGATCCTGGGCGCCGGGGTGACCCCCAACAGCGAGATGGCCTCGGCCGCCGGGGTGGAGCTGGGCCACAAGGGCGCCATCAAGGTCGACCGTCGGCAGCGCACCAGCCGCGACCGGGTGTGGGCGGCGGGGGACTGCGCCGAGTCCTTCCACCGCATCAGCCAGCGCCACCTCCACATCGCCCTGGGCACGGTGGCCAACCGCCAGGGCCGGGTGGCCGGCATCAACCTGGCCGGGGACTACGCCACCTTCGCCGGGGTGGTGGGCACGGCCGTCTCCAAGATCTGCGCCACCGAGGTGGGCCGCACCGGGCTCACCGAGACCGAGGCCACCGAGGCGGGCTTCGAGTCCGTCTCCACCATCATCGAGAGCACCACGCGGGCCGGCTACTTCCCCGGGGCCAGGCCCATCAAGGTCAAGCTGGTGGCCGAGAAGGGCACCGGTCGGGTCCTGGGCGGCCAGATCGTGGGCGAGGAGGGGGCGGCCAAGCGCATCGACGTGCTGGCCACCATCGTCACCGTGGGCATGACGCTGGACCAGGTGGTCGACCTCGACCTGGGCTACGCCCCACCGTTCTCGCCCCTGTGGGACCCCGTGGTGGTCGCGGCCCGTGACCTGGCCAAGAAGGCCTGACGCCCCTGCCGGGCTCCGACCCCGGCGGTCCGACCCGGGCTGACTAGGGTCTGGGCCTCGCACCGGGTGGACGACGAGGGGACCTCGCGATGCTCAAGTTGGTCACGGCCATCATCAAGCCGTTCAAGCTGGAGGACGTCAAGGACGCCCTCAAGGCGCTCGGCGTCCAGGGCATGACCGTCACCGAGGTCCAGGGCTTCGGCCGCCAGGGCGGCCACACCGAGGTGTACCGGGGGGCCGAGTACACGGTCGACTTCCAGCCCAAGGTGCGGGTCGAGGTCATGATCGACGCCTTCCAGGCCGCCCAGGTCGTCGAGGCCATCGCCACCGCGGCCCGGACCGACAAGATCGGGGACGGCAAGGTGTGGGTCACCGACATCGACAACGCCGTGCGCATCCGCACCGGTGAGCTCGGCGCCGACGCGGTCTGATCCGCGGCTGAGAGCCTCGACCGGTAGCTGATCTGCGCACCGTGGCCCGCCTGTCGCGAGACGACATCCTCCAGGATCGCTCGCGTCGCGGGTGGGCCTTCTGCTTCGCCCTCACCGACCGCTTCGACCGCTGGCTGCGCGAGCTGTTCGTGACCCTCACCGGCGCGCCCGCCGGGGTGGCCCTGGTCGCCGTGGGCGGCTACGGCCGGCGCGAGCTGTGCCCCCAGTCCGACCTCGACCTGCTGCTCATCCACGACCCCCGGGTCGACGTGGCCCCCATCGCCGAGAAGCTCTGGTACCCCATCTGGGACGAGGGGGTGAAGCTGGGCCACGGCGTGTTCAACCCCAAGGAAGCGCTGCGCCTGGCCGCCACCGAGCTGGACACGGCCACCGCCCTGCTGTCGTGCCGCCACATCGCCGGGGACCCCGCCATCACCGAGGCCCTGGGCGAGGCGGCCCGGGCGCAATGGGTGAAGGAGGCCAACCGCTGGCTGCCCCAGCTGCGCGATTCGCTGATGGCCCGCACGGTCAACCCCGGCGAGGTGGCCTTCGTGCTCGAACCCGACCTGAAGCTGGGCCGGGGCGGGTTGCGTGACGCCCACACCCTGCAATGGCTCCAGGTGGTCGAGCCCCAGCTCCTCGAGCCCGACCGGGCCCTGTACGAGGCCTCCCACGAGCGCCTGCTGGAGGCCCGCGTCGCCCTGCAGCTGCGCACGGGCCGTCGCGGTGACGCCCTGTTGCTCCAGGAGCAGGACGGGGTGGCCGAGGACCTGGGCTACGGCGACGCCGACGCCCTCATGGCCGCGGTGGCCGGGTCGGCCCGCACCCTCGAGTGGCTGACGGACGAGGCCTTCGACCGGGTGTCGTTGTCCGGCAGCCGCTGGCGCCGTCGCCCCAAGGAGCGCCGGGTGGGCGGGGGCGTGGTCATCCGCGACAACCAGGTCCACCTCGACGACCCCGTGGGCGAGGGCGAGGTGGGCTGCCTGCAGCTGCTCGACGTGGCCCGCACCGCGGCGGTGAACGAGATCCGCATCGGCCGCGGCACCCTGGAGGAGTTCGCCCGGGCCGACCTGCACTTCCCCGAGCCCTGGCCCGTCGAGATCCGTGAGCGCTTCGTCGAGCTGCTCCGGGGCGGACCGGCCATGATCCCCGTCATCGAGACCCTCGACCACTGGGATCTGTGGACCCGCATCCTGGCCGAGTGGGCGCCGTGTCGAAGCCGCCCCCAGCGCAACGCCTACCACCGCTACACGGTCGACCGGCACCTGTGTGAGACGGCGTCCAACGCGGCGGAGCTGACCGGGCGCGTCGACCGGCCCGACCTGTTGGTGGTGGGAGCCCTGCTCCACGACATCGGCAAGGGCTACCCGCCCCGGGACCACTCCGAGGTCGGCTGCGAGCTGCTCGAGGTCATGGCCCCGCGCATGGGTTTCGACACCGCCGACAGTGCCGTGCTCGTGGACATGGTCCGCCACCACCTCCTGCTGCCCGACGTGGCCACCCGCCGCGACCTGTCCGACGACGCCACCATCGCCATGGTGGCCGAGGCGTGCGGCAGCGAGAGCACCCTGCGCCTGCTGGCCGCGCTGACCGAGGCCGACTCCATCGCCACCGGCCCGGCCGCCTGGGGGGACTGGAAGGCCGGTCTGCTGCGCGAGCTCGTCGACCGCACCTCGCTGTACCTGGCCGGCGGCGACCTGGGCGAGGTGCCGGGTTCGTTCCCCACCGCCGAGCAGCGGGCCCTCGTCGCCGCCGGGACCCCCCTCATCCGGGGCGAGGGGTCCACGCTGACCGTGGTCGTCGACGACCGCCCGGGGCTCTTCTCCCGGGTGGCCGGCGTGTTGGCCCTCAACGCCCTCGACGTGCTCGGGGCCAACGCCCTGTCCCACGAGCACGGTGTGGCCCTCGAGGTGTTCACCGTCAGCAACAGCGTGGGCGGGCCGGTCAACTGGGCCAAGGTGTGCAGCGACATCGACCTGGCCCTGTCGGGCCGGTTGGCCGTGCGGGCCCGCCTGGCCGAACGGGCCCGGGTCTACAAGCGTCGCTCCCGCGGCCCCGCCCCCTTCGACCGCCGGGTGGTGACCGACAACGGTGCCTCGCCCCGGGCCACCGTGGTCGAGGTGCGGGCCCCCGACGGCGTGGGCCTGCTGTTCAGGGTGACCTCGGCCATGGCCGAGCTCGACCTCGACATCCGCTCGGCCAAGATCCACACCCTGGCCGACCACGTGGTCGACGCCTTCTACGTGCTCGACTCGTCCGGCGACAAGATCTACGACGAGGGCCACCTCCGTGAGATCGAGCGGGCCCTGCTCTACGCCTTGGGCGAGTGACAGCACGGCGACTGACAGCACGGCGACAGGGAGCTTTCACGTCGCCGTGACCTGGGGGGCATGGGCGAGCCCGTGAAGGGTGGGCGATGACTGGCGCCACCCCTTGCGCCCCGGCCCGTCGGGGCCCTGAAGTGGGCTCGGCCCCAACCGAGGAGGACCACATGGCGCTCACCGAAGCCGCCCCGTCGCTCGCCGCCCCGCCCTCACCGATCCCCGTGATCGACATCGCCGCCTTCTTCACCGGCACCCCCGAGGAGCGCCGGGCGGTGGCCGAGGCCGTCGATGCCGCGTGCTCGACCATCGGCTTCCTGGTCATCACCGGCCACGGCATCCCCCAGACGTCGTTCGACGCCATCTACGACGTGAGCAGGGACTTCTTCGCCCTCCCCCTGGAGGAGAAGATGAAGGTGGTCTCCACCGTCGACCGCCACGAGGGCTTCACCCCCAACGCCGATCCTCCCCAGAGCGATGCCGGCCCCGCCCGCCCCGTCCTGCGCCAGCAGTACCACTCGTACCGCTACGACACCGTGGACGAGGCCATCGCCGCCGGCTACCCCGAACGCGTGCGGGCCTCGCTGCTGTCCAACCTGTGGCCCGAGGCCCCCGCCGAGTTCGAGGCCACGTGGAAGGCCTACTTCGGGCTGATGGAGGAGCTGGTCGGGCGCCTGTTCCACATCTTCGCCGTGGCCCTCGGCCTGCCCGAGACCTACTTCGACGACAAGGTCGACCAGCACCTGGGCACCATGGCCGCCAACCTCTACCCCGAGCAGCCCGTGGCCCCCGTGGCCGGCCAGTTGCGCACCCGGGCCCACGTCGACTTCTCGACGCTGACCATCCTCTACCAGGACGACGCCCCCGGCGGCCTGCAGGCCTACCACCGGGGTCACGGCTGGGTCGACGTGCCCGCCATCGCCGGTAGCTACGTGGTGAACCTGGGCGACCTCATGGGTCGGTGGACCAACGACCGCTGGGTGGCCACCCCCCACCGGGTGGTGAACCCCCCGGCCGAGCACGCCATGACCCGGCGCATCTCCATGCCCTTCTTCCACCTGCCCAACCACGACACCGTCATCGACGTGCTCTCCACCTGCGTGTCCGAGGACCGCCCCGTGCGCTTCGAGCCGGTCATGGCCGGCGACTGGATCGAGGCCCGACGCGTCGGCGGGTCGGCCAACTACGGGCGCATCCAGCCCGCCAGCTGACCTCGGCCATCCGCGACCAACCCCTCACCTCAGCGAGCAGGAGCGAACCGACCGTGCCCAGCACCTCGAGCCCGGCACCGCCGACGGGGGCCGCGCTGGCCACCTCGGCCGTGCCCGTCATCGACATCTCCCCCTACCTCGAAGGAACCCCCGAGGGCCGCGCCGCGGTGGCCGCGGCCGTGGGCCGGGCCTGCGAGGACATCGGCTTCCTGGTCATCACCGGCCACGGTGTGGCCCAGGCGTCGATCGACGCCATGTACGAGACGTCCCGCCGCTTCTTCGAGCGCCCCATGGACGAGAAGATGGCCGTCGTCTCGCCCGGCGGGAACCCTTTCGAGGGCTACTCACCCAACCCGGGCAAGGCCAGCGGCGACACCCCGGTGCTGCGGGAGTTCTTCCACTCGAGCCGCTACGACACGACCGAGGAGGCGGTGGCCAACGGCTACCCCGCCGACGTGGCCTCCAGCCTGCCCGTCAACCTGTGGCCCGAGGCGCCCGACGACTTCGAGGCGGTGTGGAAGCACTACTTCGCCGAGATGGAGGCGCTGGCCCGGCGCATGCTGCACATCTTCGCCACCGCCCTCGACCTGCCCGAGGACTGGTTCGACGACAAGGTCGACCGCCACCTGGGCAACCTGGCGGCGAACTACTACCTGGCCCAGCCCGTCGAGCCCCAGCCCGGCCAACTCCGCAGCCAGGCCCACGTGGACTTCTCCACCCTGACCATCCTCTACCGCGACGACGCCCCCGGCGGCCTGCAGGTCCACCAGCGCGGTGCCGGCTGGGTCGACGTGCCCGACATCGAGGGCAGCTACGTCGTGAACCTGGGCGACATGATGGCCCGCTGGACCAACGACAAGTGGGTGGCCACCCCCCACCGGGTGGTCAACCCACCCCGTGAGCTGGCCATGACCACCCGCATCTCGGTGCCGTTCTTCCACCTGCCCAACCACGAGGCCGTCATCGAGTCCATCCCCACGTGCGTGACGGCCACCCAACCCGAGCGCTACGTCCCCATCGACGCCGGGGAGTGGATCGCGGCCCGTCGCCAGGGCCGCTCGGCCAACTTCGGCCGCTCACCCCGGTCGAGGCCTCCGACGCGATGCCTGATGACTGATTGGTAAGGGCCCTCGAACCGAACGCACCCGCCTACCTGTGTGGTGGGCGGGTGCGTCCGGCTCGATCCCTGGTTCGAGCGGTGGCCGGTCAGGCCAGGGAGGAGCGGAGGAAGTCGCCGATGCGGGCGATGGAGGCGTCGGCTTCGGGGACGGTGCCGGCGTAGCCCAGCCAGGTGTGGAAGGCGCCCTCGACCACCTCGCAGGTGGCGTCGACACCCTGGGCCCGGGCCCGAACGGCGAGCTCGATGGAGTCGTCGACGTGGGTCTCGTCCGGCCCCACCAGCACCAACAGGGGCGGGAAGCCCGACAGGTCGGCGTACAGGGGCGAGGCCAGGGGCTGGGCGGGATCGGCCCCGGCCAGGTAGCTCTCGATCATGCGGGGGCGGTTGTCGATGCGGGAGAAGGGATCGACGGGCTTCTTCGTCGTGTTGGACGCCGCCGCGAAGGTCAGGTCGGGGGCGGGGGACACGGCCACGATGGCCCCGGGCACGGGCAGGCCCTGCTCCCGGGCCAGCAGGGTGGCGCTGAGGCACAGCCCACCGCCGGCCGAATCGCCCCAGAACACCACCCGACCCGGGTCGATGCCCTGGTCGAGCACCCAGCGGTAGGCGGCGGTGCAGTCCTCGATGCCGGCGGGAACCGTGCGGCGCAAGATCTCGCCCACGGCGGCCCCGGCCATCGACGTGGCCGCCATGACCCTGCGCTACCCCCTGGGCAAGGGGCGTGAGCTCACCGCCGTCGAGGACTTCGACATGCAGATCGGTCGGGGCGAGTTCGTGGCCCTGCTCGGCCCTTCTGGCTGCGGCAAGTCGTCGATGCTGCGGGTGCTCGCCAGCCTGGAAGCCCCCTCGTCGGGCACGGTGAACATCGACGGCCGTTCCCCCCGCGAGCTGGTGTCGGCCCGCAAGCTGGGGGTGGCCTTCCAGGACCACGCCCTGCTGCCCTGGCTCGACGTGCAGCACAACATCGAGCTGCCCTTCAAGGTGGCCCACCGCCCCGTCGACCAGGGCCGCATCGCCGAGCTCATCAAGCTGGTGGGCCTGGAGGGCTTCGAGGGGGCCCGGCCCCGCCAGCTGTCCGGCGGCATGCGCCAGCGGGTGTCCATCGCCCGGTCCCTGGCCCTCGACCCCGAGGTCCTGCTGCTGGACGAACCGTTCGGGGCCCTCGATGCCGTGCCCCGCCGTCGGCTCAACCTCGAGCTGCAGCGCATCTGGACCGAGAACGCGGTGACCACCCTGCTGGTCACCCACGACGTGAACGAGGCCGTGTTCCTGGCCGACCGGGTCATCGTCATGACGGGCCGGCCCGGCCGGGTGAAGATGGTCCGCACCATCGAGTTCGAGCGCCCGCGCTCGGCCTCCACCGCTCGCGACCCCGCCTTCCACGACCTGGTCGACGAGCTGACCGGCGCCCTCGAGGACGAGCCCGACGGCGAGCTCGACGGGCTCGAGCCCGACGCCGGCGAGGACGCTCTGGCCGCGGCCAGCGCGGCCTTGCGGGCAACGGTGGCTTCGTGAGCACCTCCGCGGCGGCGTTGGCCCCGGTCGAGAAGGCCGAGGGCAGCACCCCCTGGGCCATGCGGGCCCTGGGCGCGGGCCTGTGCCTGGCCCTGTGGGAGATCAGCGGCCGCCTGGGCTGGTTCGGAGCGACCTGGCCGGCGTTCAGCGAGGTGCTGCGGGCCCTGGTCGACGAACGGGACCTGCTGGCCCGCTCGGTGCGGGCGTCGCTGCCCACCATGATCAAGGGCTTCTGCCTGGGTGTGAGCACCGGGCTCTTCCTGGCCCTGCTGCCCCAGGTCGTGCCGGTCCTACGGGGGGTGTCCACCCGGTTCGCCACCGTCGTCAACGCCCTGCCCCTGGTGGTGCTGGCCCCCGTGCTCGTCACCATCCTCGGCCGCGACACCGTTCAGGTGGTCGTGTCCGGGCTGGCCTGCTTCCTCCCCATGTTCATCGCCACGTCGGCCGGGCTCACGGCCACCCGCCCCTCCCACCTCGACGTGATGAGCTGCCTGGGGTCGACCCGCCTCTCTGCGCTGTTCCGGGTGCGCCTGCCCGCCGCCCTGCCCGGCATCGCCGACGGCCTGCGCCTCGCCGCCCCCGCCGCCGTCCTCGGGGCCATCTTCGGCGAGTGGTTCGGGGCCGAGAAGGGCCTGGGCGCAGTGCTGGTCACCGGCATGCAGAACTTCCGCATCGGCCTGCTGTGGGCGGCGGCGCTGCTGTCCACGCTCATCTCCATCGTGGCCCTGCTCGGCTTCACCGCCCTGGGGCGCTGGGCCCAGAGGAGGTTCTCGTGACCGCCACCGTCGAGACCTCGACGTCCGCCCCGCCCCGACCCGCGGCCGGCCCCCGTTCTCCGGTGACCACGACGACCCGCAGCCACCGGGGCGCCACCGGCCTGCAGTTCCTCAAGACGGTGCTCGGGGTGGCCTTCACCGCCGCGCTCATCATCTTCGTGTGGTGGGCGGCGGTGACCATCACCGATGTCGAGCAGATCGTGGCCCCCTCCCCGGGCGACGTCTACCGCGAGATCGTCGACAACCCCGACGTCTACATCACGGCCACGATGGAGACCCTGCGCACCGCCGGTGTGGGCCTGATCCTGGGCGTGAGCGCAGGGACGGGCCTGGCCGTGGCCAAGTGGTGGTCACGCAGCCTGGCCGGCGTGGTCGAGTGGCCCACCCTGTTCATGCGCTCGGTGCCCATCGTGGCCGTCGTCCCCGTCATGGCCAGCGTGGTCGGCTACGGCGACACCACCACCCTGATCATCGCCGGGATCATCTCCTTCTTCCCCTCCTTCGCCCTGGTCGACAGCGGCATGCGCACCCGGCCCCCCGGTGGCGACGACCTGTTCCGGGTGCTGGGATCGGCCCGACGTGAGCGGCTCCTGCGCCTGGCCCTGCCCGCCGCGGTGCCCAACGCCGCCACCGCGCTGCGCCTGTCGGTGACCATCTGCGTCCTGGGCGGCATGGCCACGGAGTACATCACCGGCACCGGCGGCCTGGGCGGGCTCTTCGCCGCCAGCCGCATCAGCTACATGCACCCCGCCCGGGGTTGGAGCGTGGCCGTGATCACCGCGGTGCTGTCCTTCGCCGCCTTCGGTGTGGCCTCGGCGGTCGAGAAGCGGGCCCGGGCCCGCTTCGCCCCGCTCTGAGCGCCGGCAACCTCGCCCTCCCCTCCCCCGAGCGCCCACCGGTGCACGGGGCGCGCCCCCGTTCATCCCCCGACAACAACCCCCACAACCCGACAAACCCCCACAACCCTCGAGCAAGGAACCTGCATGCACTCCCTCGGCCGTCGCCGTTTCCTGCAGTACATGGCTCTCGGCACCGGCGCCGTCGTCGCTGGTCCCACGCTCCTCTCCGCCTGTGGCGGGAGCGACTCGGACAGCTCGAGCGCGACCACCGCCGCGGGCAGCGGCACCACCGCCGCCGGTGGGTCGGCCACGACCAGCGGGGCCGCCACCAGCGTGGGCATCCAGCTCTCGTGGCTGAAGACCGTCGAGTTCGCCGGCTACTACCTGGCCCTCGACAAGGGCTACTACACCGACGACAACATGAAGGTCGACCTGGTGGCCGGCGGGCCCAATGCTCCCCAACCCGAGCAGTCCGTCGCCGGTGGTGCCACCCAGTTCGGTTCGCCGGCCTTCTCCAACCTCGTCTCCGCGGTCAAGGCCGGGGCCGACCTGGTGTGCATCGGCGCCCAGTTGCAGCGCAACATGACCGCCTTCATCTCCCTGCCCGACGACCCCTGCCCCACGCTCGAGTCGATGGTGGGCAAGAAGATCGGCGGCTCGAACCCGGCGTTCGAGGAGGTCTACAAGAACATGTTCGAGAGCGCCGGGCTGAAGGCCGACTTCACCTTCGTGCCCACCGGCGCTGATCCCACCCCCCTCATCGAGGGCGCCGTCGACGTCTACGCCGGCTTCATGAACAACCAGCCCCTCACCCTGAAGGAGAAGGGCTACGACCCCATCGTGCTGCCGTTCCAGGACATCGGCATCCCCTGGTACACGGGCAACATCACCATGAAGCGGTCCTACCTCGAGGACAACCGCGACGCCGTGGTCAAGTTCCTCCGGGGCACCATCAAGGGCTACGAGCTCAACATGAAGGACCCCGCCCCCGGGGCCGAGCTCACCGTCAACGAGTACGGGCCCGACCTCGGTCTGACGCTCAAGAAGGAAACGGACTCGAACGTCATCTACATCGCGTCCCAGCAGAGCGACATCACCAAGGAGAAGGGCCTCTTCTGGGTGGACTTCGACTTCATCAAGGGCCCGGTGTACGAAGGTCTGGAGAAGTACGGCCTGACCGACCTGCCCGATCCCGAGAAGTACTACGACCTGTCGATCCTCGAAGAGGTCTACGACGGCAAGACGACCCTGTTGTGACCGTCGGGGTCGAGCCCGGTCGTTGCCACCGCTACGGCCGGGCTCTTCCCGTTCCCGCCCCGGACCTCTGATCACCCCGTAGTAGCGAAGAGAAGGATCGACGCGTGTTCCACCTGGGCTGGTTCATCGGGAACGGCAGCGGTGTCCAGGGATGGGGGGAGAAGGGTTACCCCCACGGCTACGACTGGACCAGCCCCGCCCACTTCCAGGACATGGCCCGCCAGCTCGAGCGGGGGTGCATCGACTTCATCCTCCCCGAGGACTCGGCCATGGTCCCCGACCAGTACGGCGGGACCAGCGAGATCTACCTGCGCGACGCCGCCTTCGCCCCCAAGTTCGACCCCGCCGCCCTGGTGCCCTACATCGCCATGGCCACGTCGCGCATCGGCATCATCCCCACGCTGAGCACTGTGTACTACCCCCCGTTCCTGCTGGCCCGGCTGACCTCGACCCTCGACCACTTCACCAAGGGCCGCCTGGGCTGGAACGTGGTCACCTCGACCAGTGACCTGGGGGCCCGCAACTACGGCCTGGACGGGCTGCCCGAGCACGACCTGCGCTACGACATGGCCGACGAGTTCCTCGAGCTGTGCACCAAGCTGTGGGAGTCGTGGGACGTCGATGCCATCGTGGCCGACGAGGCCACCGGCGTGTTCGCCGACCACACCAAGGTCCACCGCCTCGACTTCGAGGGCAAGTGGTACCGGTCCCAGGGGCCGCTGAACCTGCCCCGCTCCCCCCAGGGGCGGCCCGTGCTGGCCCAGGCGGGCAACTCGGGCCGGGGGCGGGAGTTCGCCGCCCACCACGCCGAGGTCATCATGGGCCAGGTGTCGGGCAGCGACGCCATGAAGGCGTTCCGCAACGACATCCACGAGCGGGCGGCGGCCTACGGGCGGAGCCCCGCAGAGATCAAGGTGCTGTTCCTGGCCAGCCCCAAGATCTTCGACACCCGCGACGAGGCCGACGCCTACCTGCGCTCCATGCACTCGGTGGCCGACCACGACGTCATCGCCTCGTTGGCCCGCGTCGGCGCCATCACCGGGGTCGACTTCTCCCGGTACCCCCTCGACGAGCCCCTGCCCGAGGAGATCACCACCAACGGCAACCAGAGCACCCTGGCCTCGGTGCGGTCGGGCGGGGCCACGGTGCGCGAGATCGGGCTGCGCTGGGGCCACTACGCCGATCCCGACCCCATGGTGGGTACCGCCGAAGAGGTGGCGGACCACATGGGCGAGCTCATGGATGCCGTGGGTGGGGACGGCTTCCTGCTGGTGGGCAGCCTGCGCCCCCGCTACGTGATCGACATCGTGGACGGGCTCATCCCCGCCCTGCAGCGCCGGGGCCTGGTGCGCACCGAGTACGGCCACGCCCACCTGCGCGACAACCTCATGGAGTTCTGATCAGCGCAGGCCGTCGAGGGCGTCGAGGAAGGTAGCCGGGGGGTCGATGTGGACCTCGTCGTCGACCACGGTGCCGCCGAGGGCGACGAGGTCACCGTCGCGCCACCAGTACAGCGAGGGGGACACGGCGTCAGCTGCCCCCCGGTAGGCGTCGTCGGCCATGAGCAGCAGCAGGTTGACGGCTTCGACAGCGTCGTCGCGACGCCCCAGGGGATGGACCATCGCCGTGCGCCGGTTGGGCACGGCTACCAGGGCACCCACGGCGGGCACCCCGTCGACCAGGTCGTCCAGCCACAGCACGTGGCTGGCGGCGTCGACCCCGGCCCCGACGATGAGCACCAGTTCGGCCCCATCGGTGGGGGCCAGGCGGGACACGGCGGGCAGTTCGGCCGCCCGCAGGTTGGCCGATGCCCGGTGGAAGGCCTCGTCGCGGCCCAGGCCCCAGCCCACCAGCTCGTCGGGCTCGACGGCCATGCGGCCGTGGCAGGTCACCCGGGACAGGGACACGGCGAGGCCGTCGGCCAGGTGCCACGCGGCCCGCCCGTCCGACGCCGCCTCGGTGCCCGAGAGCTCGAGGCGCAGCGCAGCGGCCGCCCGCTCGCGTTGGTCAGCAGGGGGGTCGGTCGGGGTGGGGGTCGGGGAGCTGCGTTCCGCGCCGGCATCGTAGGGCTGGGAGGCGGCCGCGGCACCGGCCGAGCGCGGCACCGCCGGCTGGGAAGGCTGGCGCGCGGCACGGAACATCTTCACCTCCTCAAGGTCGGCGCCAGGCCCCCCCACCTTGAGCGATCGCCGTCAAGTCGCAACGCGGGCATGCCGGCTGGGGGTCGAGCGGGGTGGCACCGCTACGGTTCCGCCATGGATGCCTACCGGCTGACCCAGCAGGACCTCATCCGGTGGAGCGAGGCCCTGGCCGCCATCGCCCGTACCGGCCTGGCGTTCACCGAGAGCGGCTACGAGCGCGAGCGCTACGAAGAGGTGCTCCACGTGGCCGCCGACATCGGGGCCCGGGCCGGGGTCGACATCGACCACGACACAAGGGTCGTCGAGTGGATGCGGGGCGTGGTCGCCGGCGTACCCGGCTACGTCACCCCCAAGGTGGCCGTGGGGGCGGTGGTGGGCAACGACGCCGGCGAGCTGCTGCTCATCCAGCGGTCCGATTCGGGCTACTGGCTGTACCCCACGGGCTGGGCCGACATCGGCTACTCGCCGTCCGAGGTGGCGGTGAAGGAGGTGGCCGAGGAGACGGGCATCACCTGCGAGGTCGTCGGCCTGCTCGGCGTGCTCGACGGCATGCGCCGGGGCTTCACCACCGTGCCCCTGTACTCGGTGCTGTTCCTGTGCCGGGCCACCGGGGGGGAGCTGTCCCCTCACCCCCTCGAGTGCCGCGACGCCGGCTTCTTCGCGGCGGACGCCCTGCCCGAGCCCCTGGCCGGGTCGGCCAACCTGTGGGAGCTGGCCTTCAAAGCCGTCAGCGGCGAGCCGGTGACGCCGTTCTTCGACCCGCCCCGCGACGACATCTGGGTGCCCGGCGAGACGCCGAGCTGACCGCCAGCTCTGCTGACCGCTCAGCCCGTCGGTCCGCCAGCGGCGTCAATCGTCGGACTGGCCCCGCAGGAACTGTTCGACCTCTTCCACCAGGGCGCCGCTCTCACCCATCTCGTCGTAGCGCTGCTCGAGCTGGCGCACGATGTCGGCGGTGTCCTCGTCGTCGGCCACCAGCTGGTTGATCTGGCGCTCGTAGGCCGCCGTGGCGATCTCGAGGTCGGTGGTGGGGATGTCGAGCTCGAGCAGTTCGCTGACCTTGGCCACGAGCGCCAGGGCCGCCTTGGGCGACGGCGCGCCGTGCACGTAGCTGGGCACGGCCGCCCACAGCGACGCCGAGGGGATGCCGGCCTCGCCGCACTCGGCGTGGAGCACGCCGACGATGCCGGTGGGACCTTCGTACGTCGATGCCTCGACGGCCAGGCGCTCCTCGGCCGAGGCGTCGTAGCCGCTGCCGTAGATCTGCACGGGGCGGCTGTGGGGCACGTCGGAGACCAGGGCGCCGATGGTCAGCACCAACTGGGCGTCGTAGCGCTGGGCCAGGCCCACCACCTGGGCGCAGAACGTGCGCCACATCAGGGCCGGCTCGGTGCCGACCAGCACGATGACGTCGCCGTCGAGGCCGGGCACGGCGGCGGCGGACAGCTCGTTGCGGGGCCACAACAGGCGGCGTTGCTGGTCGACCAGCTCGACCTGGGGGCGGGCGGTGGTGAAGTCGTAGAAGGGCTCGGCGTCGATGTCGGCGAAGGGACGGGTGCGCCAGCGGTCGCCCAGGAAGCGGACGGCCGTGGTCGCCGCGTCGCCGGCGTCGTTCCAGCCCTCGAACGCCGCCAGGATGATCGGTCGCCGCAGCTCGGGCTCGCGCGTCCAGCGGAGGTGCTCCATCGGGGTCAGGCTATCGCTGCCCGCGTCCCCAGTCCGCGGCGTGGCCACCGGCCCCGGGCCGGTCGGCCGTAGCCTTCCGGGCATGAAGATCGTCGAGGCGACCGAGGCCGACAACGAACTGGTGGCGGCGTTCCAGACGCTCCTGCCCCAGCTCTCCTCCTCCAACCCGCCGCCCACGCTCGACGAGCTGGCCGAGATCGTGGCCGCCCCCGCTACCGCGCTGCTGTTGGCGGTGGACGACGACGGGACCATCCTCGGCGCCCTCACCCTGGCCCTGTTCCGCATCCCCACCGGGCTGCGGGCGTGGATCGAGGACGTGGTCGTCGACGGCGCGGCGCGGGGTCGGGGCGTGGGCGAGGCCCTCAACCAGGCCGCCCTCGACCGGGCCCGCGACGCCGGGGCCACCACCGTCGACCTCACCTCACGGCCCAGCCGGGAGGCGGCCAACCGCCTCTACCAGCGCATCGGCTTCGTCCCGCGCACCACCAACATCTACCGCTACGACCTGGGCGCCTAGGGTTGGGGGTCCCTCGGTCACATCTTGATCGTCCCCACTTCGATCGCCGGGTCGGCCACGTACGTTGTGTTCGCAACTGGCGTAGCTGGCGATGGCCCACGCGGCTGTCGAGCCCGGGGAGGAGCAGCCCGTGCCCGACTCGTTGCGCGCCGTCGGCATCAGCCAGCGCTTCGGTGGCCGCATCGTCCTCGACGGCGCGGACATCGAGGTGCCCGCCGGTCGGGTCATAGGTCTGCTCGGTCCCAACGGCGCCGGCAAGTCGACCCTCATGCGCATCCTGTTCGGTGTGCTGCAGCCCGATGCCGGCACCGTCGAGTGGCAGGGCCGCCCCGCCACCGACGACGACCGCCGCTCGTGGGGCTACATGCCCCAGGAGCGGGGCCTGTACCGGGACATGCGGGTGCTCGACCTGCTCACCTGGATCGCCCGCCTGCACGGCCTCGACCGGGCCACCGGCCGGGCCCGGGCCCTGCGGCTGTTGGAGCAGCTGGGCCTGGCCGACCGGGAGAAGGACAAGATCATGGACCTGTCCGGGGGCATGGCCCAACGGGTGCAGCTGGCCGCGGCCATGGTCCACGAACCGGCCCTCCTCGTCCTCGACGAGCCCTTCTCGGGACTCGACCCCGTGGCCGTCGAGTTCCTGTCCGCGGTGATCGTCGACCACGTGCGGGCCGGTCGCAACCTGCTGTTCTCCAGCCACCAGCTCGACCTGGTCGAAGACCTGTGCGAGACCATCACCCTCATCGACCGGGGGCGGGTCGTGCTCCACGGCGACCTGCGGGCCCTCAAGGCGGCCAGCCCCGACCGCTACCTGTGGGTGGACGTGACCGTCGATGCCAGCTGGGTCGACCCCGCCGTGGCTGCCGTGACCTCGACCAACGCGTCGGGCAGCCGCCTGCGCCTGGGCCCCGGCGCCGACCCCGGTGCCGTGCTCGACCTCATCCGGGCCCGGGTCCCCGTCACCGGCTTCGGGGTCGAAGCCCCCAGCCTGTCCGAGCTGTTCCTGGCCGCGGCCGGCCGCCCGGCGGTGGCCGCGTGAGCGGGCTGCGGGATACCGGATTGGTGGCGGGACGGGAGCTGCGCGAGGCCCTGCGCCGCAAGACCTTCTGGATCGTGGCCGCCCTGCTCGTGGTGGGCTCGACGGCGGGCATGATCCTGCCCGAGGTGGTCGACCAGGGGCGCGACAGCTACGACGTGGTCGTCGTCGACGGCACCCCGCAGCTGGAGAGCTCGTTGTCGGGCGCCAGCGCGGTGCTCGACGCCGACGTGCGCCTGAGCACCGCCCCCGATGCGGCTGCGGCCCAGGCCGCGGTGAAGGACGGCGATGCCGACGTGGGCGCGGTGGCCGGCAACGAGCCCGTGGTGATCGTCAAGGGCGAGGGCGCGCCCGAGCTCGTGGCTGTGGTCCAGCAGGCCCTGGGCCTCGACGCCCTGACCACCCGGCTCGAGGCCGCCGGCGTGTCTCCCACCGCCGTGCAGCAGGTGCTCACCGCCCCCGGGCCCACGGTGCAGCGCCTCGACGCCGGGGCGTCGGACCGCCGGGCCGGGGCCGCCATCGTGGCCACCGCCCTGTACCTGTTGCTGCTCATGCTGATGATCCAGGTGGCCAACGGCACCGCCATCGAGAAGTCCAACCGCATCAGCGAGGTGCTGCTGGCCATCGTGCGCCCCGGCGCCCTGCTGTTCGGCAAGGTGCTGGGGGTGGGTATGGTCGGCCTGCTCACCCTGGCCTGCGGCATCCTGCCCGTGCTGGTCAAGCTGGCCGCCGGTGGTGACCTGCCCTCGGGCCTGGAGGGAGCGCTGGCCGGTGGGGCCGCCTGGTTCATCCTCGGTGGCGCCCTGTACCTGATCCTGGCCGGGGCCTTCGGGGCCCTGGTCGAGCGCCAGGAAGAAGCGGGCTCGGCCGTCATGCCCCTGACCATGACCCTGATCGGCTCGTTCCTGGTGGCCCAGAGCGCCCCCGACAGTGCCCTGGGCGCGGTGCTGGCCTACATCCCCCTGACCTCCCCCCTGGTCATGCCGGCCCGCATCGCCATGGGGGTGGCGTCGCCGCTGTCCATGGCCGTGTCCCTGGTCCTCAGCGTGGTCGCCGTGGTGGTGGCCGTCCGCGTGGGCTCCACGGTGTACCAGCGGGCCATCGTGCGCACGGGCCGCCGCCTCAAGCTCAGCGCCGTGCTGCGGGGGGCGTGACCGCTCAGGCGCCGCTGTCGGCTGCGCCCGGGGTGGTGCCGGCGTAGGTGCCGAAGGTCCACTGGTTGCCCTCGGGGTCGCGCAGGGTGAAGCCCAGGGAGCCGTAGTCCGACGTCTCCAAGCCCTGGTCGATGTCGGCCCCGGCCGCCACCACCCGCTGGTGCACAGCCTCGGGATCGTCGGTGACCACGTAGACCGAGGTGACCCCGGCCTTCATGTCGGCATGCACGCCCTGGTCATGGCGGGTGGAACCGAGCATCACGCCGCCACCGGTGGGCCACAGCAGCTCGGCGTGGGCCACGGTGCCGTCATCGCCGGGTACGACGAAGGTCTCCTCGAAGCCGACCACGTCGACCAGGAAGCGGATGGCGGTGGGGGCGTCGGTGTAGCGCAGGCCCGGCCACACCCCGGGCTGGGAGCGGGCTGCGGTGGTGGGCTCGGTGGCGGCGGGGGAATTGGCGGTTGGGGAGTTGGTCGTCGTCATGGGTCCCACTGTGCGCCTGCCGGCTGGGGTTCGTCTTGGACGGATGGGAGCTCTTCGGCCAGCCACGCCGTGGGGGTGCAGCCGGCCAGCTCGTGCCACTCCCGGGTGAGGTGGGCCTGGTCGTAGAAGCCGCACGACGCCGCCACCTCGGCCAACGACGGCAGGGGGGGGGTGCGGTCAGCAGCTGGCGGGCCCGCTCGAAGCGCAGCACCCGGGCCACCACCTTGGGGGTCAGGCCCGGCTCGCGGCGGAAGCGCTCGCCCAGGTGGCGACGGCTCCAACCCAGCTCGTGGGCCAGGGTCCCCACCTCGAGGGTGCCGTGGGTGTCGACCAGGCGGGACCAGGCCTGGGCCACCTCGGCCGGGGGCGGGGCCAGCTGGGGTCGGTCGGCGGCCAGGGCGGCGAAGGCGGTGTCGAGCACGGTGAAGCGCTCGTCCCAGCTGGTGGCATGGCACAAGCGCTCGGCCAGGAGGTCGGCCCTCCGGCCCCACACCGCCGACAGGTCCACGACCTGGGAGGCCAGCTCGGCCGCGGGCAGGCCCAACAGGGACCGGGCGCCGAGGGGGGTGAGCTCGAGGTGCAGGCCGTGCTGGCGGATCCCGTAGGCGATGGTGCCCGGGCGGGCGTGCAGGCCCGCGGCCAGGGCGGTGAACGAGGCCGGGGCCTGCCCGTCGGGCATGGCGGCGACGTCGACGGGTTCGTCGAGTCCGATGATGACCGTGAGGTGGCGCGACGGCAGGGCCTGGTGGAGGCCGGGTTCGAAGCCCTCGAGCCGGTAACCGACGTAGCGGTGGACGAAGCGCTCCAGCCCCGGCCCCGGCAGGGCCGTGGCCACGTCCACCACGGGATCGGCCCGCGCAGGATCGGCCATGGGCCCAACGCTAGGGCGGGCGCCCGTTCCGCGGAGGGAGCTCAGTGGTGGAAGCCGGCCTGGGGTTCGACCACGGGTGCGGCCTGGGCCTGGAGGCAGGGCAGCAGTCGAACCAGGTCGTCGAGCAGCAGGCTGGCCAGGTCGTGGCTGAAGCCGTTGCGAATGACGAAGCGCAGCACGGAGAGGTCGGTGCGGTCGGCGGGGAACGTGTACGCCGGCACCAGCCAGCCCCGCTCGCGCAGGCCCCGGGCCACGTCGAACACGGTGAACGAGGTGACGTCGGGCGCGGTGGTGGCGGCGAAGATGGGCAGCTCGCTGCCGTCGGTGATCAGGCGGAAGGGACCCAGCGCAGCCAGGCCGCTCGACAGGTGCAGGGCGGTGTCCCTGCTGGCCTGGTGCACCCGGCGGTACCCCTCGAAGCCCAGGCGGATGAAGCTGTAGCACTGGGCCAGCGCCGCTCGAGCTCGGCCGTCTGGGGGGTACTCGTCCCTTCAGCGACCTAATGAGAACGGCCGATCATGTTCTTGTCGATGCACTCGTCCATCAACCGACGGGCCTCGGGCTCCATCCACGTGGTCAGCGGCAAGGCGGTCCCTTCAGGGGCGGATGGGGGGACTCAGCGGGAGGTGGCGTTGAACTTGCGGATGCACAGGGCGGCGAAGACCACGGTGATGGCCGCGGTCCACGCCAGGGCCCACACCAGGTCAGTCCCGGGATCCTTGCCGTTGTAGAGGGCCCGGGTGGCGTCCGTGGCCCGGGTGAAGGGGTTGGCGTCGGCCACCCAGCCCAACCACGAGGGCATGGCCGCCGTGCTCACGAAGGCCGAGGACACGAAGGCCAGGGGGAACATCCACACGAAGCCGGCCGAGTTGGCCGCTTCGACCGAACCCACGGACAGCCCGACCAGGGCGTGGACCCAGCTGAAGGCGTAGCCGAAGGCCAACAGCAGGAGCGTGGCCAGCACGGCGCCGATCACACCCCCCTCGAAGCGGAAGCCGACGAGGAGGGCGACGACGAGCATGACGGCAAAGGTGGCCACGTTGCGCACCAGGTCGGACAGGGTGCGACCCACGAGCACGGCGGCGTGTTCGATGGGTAGGGAGCGCAGCCGGTCGATGAAGCCCTTGGACAGGTCCTCGGCCAGGCCCACCCCGGTGAAGGCCGAACCGAAGAGCACGGTCTGGGCGAAGATCCCCGGCATCAGGTACTGGCGGTAGCTGCTGTAGCCGGGCACGACGATGGACCCGCCGAACACGTAGACGAACAGCAACACGAACATGATGGGCTGCACGGTCGAGAAGACCAGCAGCTCGCTGTTGCGGGGGATGATGCGCAGGTGGCGGGCCGCTTCGGTCCAGCTGTCGCGGGCCAACCAGCCCAGCCGGGCCATCCGACGGGGCGGGGGCGGGCCCGTGGCGGTGTCCGCGTCGACCTCGGCCACCGTCGTCGTCGGTGCGGTCACGCCCACACCTCGGGGACCCGGTGCTCGCCGAGGTGGTCGTCGGTGTGGTCGATGTGCCCGTCGGTGGGCCGTTCGCCGTCGGTGGCGTCGCCGTCGCCTTCGTCCTCTTCTCCTCCCTCGTCGAGGTGGTGGCCGGTGAGCTTCAGGAACACGTCGTCGAGGGTGGGGCGGCGCACCGCGACCTCGTCGCTGGCCACGCCGCCGGCATCGAGGGCCCGCACCGCCGCGGGCACCAGCCCGTGGCCGTCGATCACGGGCAGGGTGAACGAGCGCCCCGAGGGATGGGGGGCCGGCGGCCCCGACGCCAAGGGGGCCAGGGCGGTGACCGCGGCGGCGAGGTCGGCGGGGTCGACCACGGTCACGTCGAGGCGGACGCCACCGATGTCCGCCTTGAGCTGGTCGGTCGTCCCCCGGGCGATGACGGCCCCGTGGTCGATGACCACCACCTCGTCGGCCAGGCGGTCGGCCTCCTCCAGGTACTGGGTGGTGAGCAGGGTGGTGGTGCCCTCGCGGCCCAGCTCCTCGATCAGGTCCCACATGGCCAGGCGGCTGCGGGGGTCGAGCCCGGTGGTGGGTTCGTCGAGGAACAGCACCGAGGGCCGGGCCACCAGGCTCATGGCGATGTCGAGGCGGCGGCGCATGCCCCCCGAGTAGCCCTTGGCCGGTCGTGCCGCGGCGTCGAGGAGGTCGAAGCGGGCCAGCAGCTCGGCCGACCGGGCCCGGGCCGCCCGCCCGCCGAGGTGGAAGAGCCGGCCCACGTGTTCGAGGTTCTCCCTGCCGGTCAGCCGCTCGTCGACGGCGGCGTACTGGCCGGTCAGGCCGATGCGGGCCCGCACCCGCTGGGCCTGGCGGACGACGTCGAGCCCGTCGATCTCGGCCCGGCCACCGTCGGGGCGCAACAGGGTGGCCAGGATGCGCACGGTGGTGGTCTTGCCGGCGCCGTTGGGTCCCAACAGCCCCAGCACCGAGCCCCGGGGCACGGCGAGGTCGACCCCCTTCAGCGCTTCGTGGCCCCGGAAGCGCTTCACGAGGCCTTCGGTGACGACAGCGGCCATGGTCGCAAAGCGTAGGGGACCCACCCCCCAGCGTAGGAAGTTGGCCGAAGAAGGGGTGGGAGGCCGTCCTGGGGGGTACGAGACGGTGCGCCGGTGCTCGCCCACGGGAACGTTCGCCCACCGCGCCACGCCGCTTCCACGGTGCGCGCCGGCGCGGCGCCCGTTAGCGTCTCTGCCCGAGTGACCTCGTTGCTGCCAGCTTGGGAAGAGCTCGAGACGGTGCGCCGCCGCTCCGGTCGGCGGGTGGGCGCCCCCGCGTCCTGGCATCGCCGCCACACCGACCTGCTGGCCGGCCTGGCCGAATCGCACCGCGACCAGGGCGACCCCTTCGTCAGCGCCGCCGCCGCCGCCTTCAGCCTCTTCGCCCCGCCCCAGCCGGTGCCGCCGCCCGATGCCCACTTCGCCGCCTTCCTCGACGCCACCGCCACCCTGCCGCCGCCCCGGCGCAACCCCTTCGACCTGGTCCTGGCCTTCGGCCGTGGGTGGGGGCGAGAGGTGCGCCCCGGTGCCGGGTGGGACGGCCGTTGGGAGGGTGCCGTGCTCGCCCTGGTGGAGCAGGCCCGCTTCTCCCTGATGTTCACCGACGAACTGCTCAAGGGCCAACTGGGTCTGAGCCTGCTGCAGGTCGACGAGGCCCGCAGCTTGGCCGCGGGCTTCGCCGTGTCCCTGCTGGGCCGCTGCGACTGCGGCCACCACCGGCGCGGCTGTGGCGGGTCCTGCGGTGGGGACTGCTGCTTCGAGGACCACGACCTGGCCCGCTGGGAGCCCGACCGGGTGCCGTTGCGGGCCTTCGTGGACCAGGCCGTGCGGGGCACGGCCCAGCGTCGGGTCCTGGGGGCGGCCTTCGCCGAGAGCCTGCTCTACCGGGCGCTCGAACCCGAGGGTCGCATCCTGTGCCGGGTCGTCGAGGTCACCCGCTGTGGGAGCTGCGGCGAGTCCTTCGAGGGGTCGCGCTGCTTCACCCCCGGTTGCGATGCCCTGCCCTCGGCCGCCCAGGCCCGCTTCGGACGCCGGAACCGCCTGATCATCCCCCTGCCCCACCCCGGCGGCGCGTACATGGAAGCGCAGCGCTGGGAGTGCCGGGAGTGCCGCAACCTGTACGGGCACGGCCGGCCGGCGTCCCTGCGCGATGGCGACGCCCGCTGCCCTCAATGTGCCTGGGAACCACCCCCCGGGAAGCGACCGCCATCGGTCTCCGTGTGGCAGCGGGTCACCGCTGAGGATCGACGTGGTGTTCCGCAACCCCTGTGAGAGCGCATGAGCTCATCTGGATACACCACGGGGGGTGAGGTGGTGGACGTTCTACGTCTGCTGTTGTCGTCGCGTGGTGCGTTCGATGTCCGCGATGGCCTGTTCGTCGAGGACGAGCACGTGGCTGTCCTGGTGACCCCGGAACCCTCGCTGGCCGACCGCACCGACATCGTCGACCTGCTGGTGACGGTGCGCGTCCGCGGTGGTGCCGCCGGGTTGGCCACCACGCCGGTGTCCCTGGTCGGGCCCACCGGCCGCCTGCTGGGCGAGCTCGACGTGCACGGCCGGGCCCGGTTGGCCGGCGTGTCCCCGGGGCGGGCCGCCCTCGAGATCGGCCCCCTCCACGGCCTGGCCCCCGTGGTCGACCTGCGGGGCCGGCGTCGGCCCATCGACGGCCTGTCCGAGCCGGTCGACCTGGTCAGCCGGGAGCTCCCCCTGGCCGCGCAGACCGGCGGTCGGGTCGGCCCCGTGCAGCACTGGCGCTCGCTCGACGGCGCCCTGTCCATCGAGCTGGCCGAGTCCCAGGAGCGTCGCCTCTTGCTGACGGTCAGCCGCCGGGCCACGGGTACCGATCCCGTGGCCGTGCGGGTGCGCTGGGTCATCCAGCCCCGCGAGCAGGATGGCGGCGACCGCGACGAAGCCGAGCTCGTCACCCCTCTGGCCGCCGGCTTCGGGGGACGGCGGGCCAGCGTTCGCTACGACCTGGGCTCGGCCGAGATGTGCCTGGCCTTCGGGATCGCCAACGTCGACTCGGTGCCCCTGGGCGAGCTCACCGAGGCCGACGTGGCCAACGCCATGCGCCACGGGCCCTACGGCAGCGCCCTGCGCTCGTGGGAGGCCCTCGTCGACGAGGACACCTGCCCCCCGCCCGTGGCCGAACGCATCACCGCCGAGCTCCGCCGCTGAACGAACGCCGCTGAACAGGGTCGCTGAACAAGCGCCGCTGAACAAGCGCCGGCACTAGCGTCCCCGCCGTGCCGGGGCCGATGGAGGGTGTGCGGGTCGTCGAGGTCGGGTTCTGGGTGGCGGGGCCGTCGTGCTCGGGCATCCTGGCCGACTGGGGAGCCGACGTCATCAAGGTCGAACCCCTGGGTGGGGACCCCTTCCGCTCGTTGAGCTGGCTCTACGACGGGGCCAACCCACCTTTCGAGCTCGACAACCGCTCCAAGCGCTCCATCGCCGTGGACTACCGCCACGAGAGGGGCCGGGATCTGGTCGGCCGCCTGGTGGACACGGCCGACGTGTTCGTCAGCAACCTGCGCCCCGCGGGCCTGGCCCGGGCCGGGCTCGACCCCGACACCGTGCGGGCCCGCAACCCCCGCCTGGTCTACGCCAGCGTGACCGGCTACGGCCTCGAAGGGCCCGAGCGCGACCGGGCCGCCTACGACATGGGGGCGTTCTGGTCCCGGGCCGGGGTGGCCGCCGCCCTCACCGCCGAGGGCTCCCCGCTGCCCTACCAGCGCGGGGGCATGGGGGACCACATGACGGGCATGTCCGCGGCCGGAGCCGTGGCCGCCGCCCTCTTCGCCCGCGAGCGCACCGGCCAGGGCCAGCTGGTGCGGGCCTCGCTGCTGCGGCTGGGTCTGTACATGGTGGGCTGGGACGCCAACGTCAACCTGCGCACCGGCCGGCCCACCGTCCCCACCAGCACCGACGCGCCTCCCAACCCGCTGATGAACCCCTACGCCTGCGCCGACGGCGCCATCCTGTGGCTGCTGTGCCTGGAGAGCGACCGCCACTGGCCCGACGTCGTGGCCGCCCTCGACCGGCCCCAGTGGCTCACCGATCCCCGCTTCGCCGACATCGCCACCCGCATGGCCCACTCGGGCGAACTGGTGGCCGAGCTGCGGGCCACCTTCGCCACCCGCCCTCGGGCCGAGTGGGAAGAGGTGCTCGACGGCCACGACGTGTGGTGGGCCCCGGTGCAGGCCACCCACGAGGCCCTCGACGACGTCCAGGTCCAGGCCAACGGGGGTGTGGTCCAGGTACCCCTGGGCGATGGCAGCACCACGTCCATGGTGGCCAGCCCGGTGGACTTCGACGGCACCCCGTGGGCGGTGCGGGACATGCCCCCCGAGCTCGGCCAGCACACCGAGCTGATCCTGGCCGAGGAGCTCGGTCTGGACTGGGACGAGATCGACGCCCTCAAGGCCGCCGGCGTCATCTCCTGACCACATCGGCCTCGGGACCCACGGCTAGCGTCCGGACCGCGCCGCCCGGTGGCCGTCGTGATGCGACGGTGTGGGGGTAGCGCGGGTGGGAGTGCTGTGGTGATGATGACCAAGGTCAGGCCGAAGCAGACGTCGAGGACGGCCCGTGTGGCCCGAGGTGGCGGCCTGGTGGCCGCGGCTGCGCTGGCCCTGGGCGCGGCCCAGCTGCACCCCGTCGGCGCCCAGCCGGCGTGGACCGTGGTGGCCAGCGGGCTCGATGCCCCCCGGGACCTGTCCTGGGGCCCCGACGGCGAGCTGCTCGTGGCCGAGGCGGGTCGGGGTGGCGACGTGTGCGTGCCCAAGCCGGCCCCGAGCGGTGCCACCAGCACCATCTGCTTCGGGCTCACCGCCGGGTTGACCGCCGTGCGTGACGGTGTGCAGTCGCGCGTCCTCGAAGGCCTCCCCAGCCTGGCCGCACCGGGTGGTCTCGAGCCCGTGGGCGTCGAGGGCGTCTCCTACGACGCCACCACCGGCCGCACCTACATCGTCGTCGGTCTGGGGGGTACGCCGTCCCAGCGCGACGACGTGCTGCCCCCCGCTGCCCACATGCTCGGTCACCTGGCCGAGGTCGTGGACGGCCCCGGCGGCACCCTGAGGGCCGAGCCCCGGGCCGACCTGGTGGCCTACGAAGCGGCCCAGAACCCCGACTCGGGCGACCCCGGGTCCTTCATCGACAGCAACCCCGAGGGCGTGCTCGCCGTGTACGGCCAGCAGTTCGTCGTCGACGCCGGCGGCAACTCCGTGCTGCACCGCAGTTCGCGGGGCCACGTGTCCACCCTGGCCACCCTCGACCCCCGCCGGGCCGAGCTGCCGCCCTTCCTCGGCCGCCCCCCGGGCACGACGGCCTGGGCCCAGGCCGTGCCCACCTCGGTCGTGCTCGGCCCCGACGGCGCCCTCTACATCGGCGAGCTGACCGGCTTCCCCTTCCCCATAGGCGGGGCCCAGGTGTACCGGTGGACGGCGTCGAAGGGGGCCCAGCCCTGGGCCACCGGCTTCACCAACATCTCCGACCTGGCCTTCGGTCCCGACGGCAGCCTCTACGTGCTCGAGCTGGCCAAGGACAGCCTGCTGGCGCCCCAGACCGGTGGCCGGCTGACCCGCATCGCTCCCGACGGCACCCGCAGCGTCGTCCGCGACACCGATCTCAACTTCCCCACCGGGGTGCTGGTCGGCGATGACGGTGCCGTCTACGTGGCCAACTGCGGTGTCTGCGTGGGTGGTGGCCAGGTCCTGCGCCTCGCCGCGGCCTGACCCCCGGCTCGTGCCGCCGGTGTCGTCGTCGCTACCGTCTCGACACGTGAGTCACGTCCCCCCGCTGTCGGCCATCGATCCCGAGGGTGAGCCGCTCCTGCACACCCGTGACTACCGGGTGGACGCCTATCGGGCCGGGCCCACCACCCTGCGGTTGCGGGGGCAGTTGCGTGACACCAAGCCCGACGGGCTGTGGGTGCTGGTCGAGGACGACAAGCCCATGACCATCCACCACATGATCGTGGACCTGATCATCGAGGTGCCCAGCCTGGAGATCACCGCCGCCATCCCCGTGATGGAGACCCGTCCCCACCACGAGTGCCGGGAGATCCTCGGCCGCTACGAGGGCCTGGTGGGCCTGTCCATCGCCCGGGGCTTCACCCACAAGGTGCGTGAGCTGTTCGGCGGTCCCCGGGGCTGCACCCACGTGACCATGCTGCTGCAGGCCATGGCTCCCGTTGCCCTGCAGTCGATCTTCTCGTTCATGGAGCCCGAGCCCGACGGCGCCCCCGTCGACGTGCGCCGGCGCGACGAGCAGCGCCGGGTCCACTTCGAGCGCAACCGGGGCAGCTGCCACGTGTGGGCCGACGACGGCCCCATGTTCAACCGCCTCGAGGCCGGCGAGGAGCTCCCCATGCCCATCTGGGCCGAGGAGCGCTTCGTCGAGCTGGGCATCGACACCCAGGTGTGGATCGACCGGGGCGCCTAGCATGTAGCGCACTGAAGGGGAGTACCCCACGAGGCCCGTCGTCATCACGCTCGAAGAGCCGGCGCGGCCAGCCCCCGGTGGGGCGGGAAGACCATCAGCGATCGCTTGCCCGCGCGCTGAAAGGGTCTCAACTTGCCCATGTGCACCTTCACCGACCGTGCCCGGCTGGTCCATGCCGCCGCTGGAGGGATCGGGTGACGACACGCAGCACGCTTCCCGCCAACGCGGTGTCGGACGGCGGTTGGCACCGGATCACCGGCGACGACGCCCTCGCCGCACTCGGCGCCACCCGGGACGGGCTCGACGCGGCCGCGGTGGCCGAGCGACTGGCGGAGCACGGGACGAACGAGCTCGTCGACAGTGGTTCGACGAGCCCGTGGCGCCTCGTCTGGCAGCAGATCTCCGCCGTCATGGTGCTGATACTCATCGGCGCCGCCCTGCTGTCCCTCCTCCTCGGCAAGTACCTGGAGGCCGGTGCGATCGGCGCCATCGTGGTGCTGTTCGCCTCACTCGGGTTCTTCCAGGAGTACCGGGCCGAACAGGCCATCGCCGCCTTGCGCAAGATGGCGGTGCCCACCGTGCGGGTCGTGCGCAGCGGGCGCACGAGCGAGGTGGCGGCCGTCGACCTGGTACCGGGTGACATCGTCCAGCTCGAGGCGGGATCGATCGTCCCTGCCGATGTCCGGCTGCTCGAGGCCGCCAACCTGCGCATCGAGGAGGCCACCCTCACCGGCGAGTCGGAGCCCGCCGACAAGCAGACGGAGCCGATCGCCGGCGAGCGGGTCGCGCTGGGCGATCGCCTGTGCATGGCGTACAGCGGCACGCAGGTCACGACCGGTCGGGGCGTCGCCCTCGTGGTGGCCACCGGCATGACCACCGAGCTGGGCCGGATCGCTGGGCTGCTCCAGAGCGTGGGCTCGGAGGACACACCGCTGCAGGAGCGACTCGATCGTGTGGGCAAGCAGCTCGCACTGGTCGGGCTGGTCGTCGCCGGACTGGTCGTCGTGATGGGCGCACTCGGTGGCGAACCCGCCGCCGACCTGCTGCTCACGGCGATCAGCGTGGCCGTCGCCGTCATCCCCGAGGGCCTGCCCGCGGTGGTGACCTTCACCCTGGCCATCGGTTCCCAGCGCATGCTCCGCCGTCAGGCCCTGATCCGTCGGCTGCCGGCCGTCGAGACGCTGGGCTCGGTGACCGTGATCTGCTCGGACAAGACGGGGACGCTCACGCAGAACAAGATGGCGGTGACGATGCTCGACGTCGCTGACCACGAGGTCCCCATCGAGGTGGACCGTGCTGCGCAGGTCGACGCGCTCCCGGGCGCGGCGCAGGCGTTGCTCGGTGCCCTCGTGCTGTGCAACGACGCCCAGGTCGGTCGGGACGAGCACCGTGAGCTCGTCCTCATCGGTGACCCGACCGAGACGGCCCTGCTGCAACTCGCGATCGGGGCGGGGGTCGACATCGCCGACCTTCGATCGCGGATCGTGCGCGTCGGCGAGAACCCGTTCGACTCGGGCCGCAAGCGGATGAGCACCGTGCACGGGTCGATCGAGGGCGCGTCCGCGCTGTTCGCCAGCCTCCCCCAGGATCGCCCGATCTCGTTCGTCAAGGGTGCCATCGACGGGCTCATCGGGCGGGCCGTCGGTGTGTGGTGCGACGACGGGCCCGTGGATCTCGACGATGCGTGGCGACGGCGCCTCCTCGACGCCAACGACCGGCTGGCGGGCAGCGGCCGACGGGTGCTCGGCGTCGCGGTCCGGTTGCACGACGCCGCGGACGCCGCTGATCCTGCCGCCCTCTCCGCTGACGCGGAGAGCGGGCTCGTCCTGCTGGGGTTGGTCGGCATGATCGACCCGCCGCGCGCCGAGGTGCGCGATGCGGTCGCCGTGTGCCGCACTGCCGGCATCAGGCCGGTGATGATCACCGGTGACCACCCGTTGACAGCCAAGGCCATCGCCGCTGAGCTGGGCATCGCCACCGATGACCAGGTGCTCACCGGCCTCGATCTCGACCGCCTCACCGATGCCGAGTTCGATCAGGCGGCCGCCGGCGTCTCGGTGTTCGCACGGGTGTCCCCGGAACACAAGCTGCGCATCGTCGATGCCCTGCAACGGCAAGGGAACGTCGTGGCCATGACCGGCGATGGCGTCAACGATGCCCCCGCCCTCAAGCGCGCCGACATCGGGGTGGCCATGGGCATCACCGGAACCGACGTGTCCAAGGAGGCGTCGGACATGGTGTTGCGGGACGACAACTTCACCACCATCGTCGCCGCCGTCGAAGAGGGGCGGGTGATCTACGACAACCTGCGCCGGTTCGTCAGCTTCGCCGTGGCCGGCAACCTCGGCAAGATCATCGTGATGCTCGGGTGGCCGCTGCCCTACCTGCTCGCCGGCGGTGACATGGACTCGGCCATCGCCCTCCTGCCGCTGCAGCTGCTGTGGCTCAACCTGATGACCGACGGCCTCCTCGGTCTGTCCATGGGCGTCGAGCCCGCCGAGCGCGGCGTCATGCGGCGCCCCCCGCACCGGCCCGGACAGAGCCTGTGGGCCGGCGGCCTCGGACGGCGCACGATCTGGATCGGCTCCCTGATCGGGGCGGTGTCGCTCGGCATCGGCTTCATCTACAAGGAGACCGGTCGGCCCGGGTGGCAGACGATGATCTTCACCACCCTGGCCTTCATGCAGGTGGCCCAGGCCATCGGCACCCGATCGAGCACCGGGTCGCTCCGCTCGATCGGGTTCCGGACGAACCCGGTGATGCTGGCCATCGCCAGCGTCGTCGTGGCACTCCAGCTGGTGGCGATCTCCACACCACTGCGCGGGTTCCTCGACCTCGAGTCGATCGGCCTGGCCGACCTGGCCCTCTGTGCCGCCGCTGGCCTGGCCATGCTCGCCGTCCTCGAAGCGGTCAAGGCGTGGAACCGTCGGCGCGCGGACGGGACGCCGATCACGGCCCCCCACGGGGACGTCGCGCCCACGGGGGTCGGGCCTACGACGGCTCGCTGAGGACGGGCACCAGGTCGCGGCGCAGCAGCTTGCCCGTCGACGTACGGGGCAGCTCGGTCATGACGACGATGCGCTCGGGGCGCTTGAAGCTGGCCAGGTGCTTGCGGCAGTGGTCCATGAGCACGTCCACGCCGGGGGCACCCTCGCGCAGGACCACGCTGGCCACCACCCGCTCCCCCCACTCCTCGTCGGGCACGCCGACCACGGCGGCCTCGAGCACGTCGGGGTGCTCGTACAGGACGGCCTCGACCTCGTCGGGGGCGATGTTCTCCCCGCCGCGGATGATCATGTCGCCGGCCCGGCCCACCAGGTACAGGTAGCCCTCGTCGTCGAGGTAGCCCAGGTCACCGGTGTGGATCCAACCCTCGTCGTCCACGGTGACCCGGGTCTTCTCCTTGGCCCCCCAGTACCCCTCCATCTTGCGGAAGGTGGACAGCCACACCTCGCCGGGCACCCCGGCGTCGACGATGTTGCCGTCGGGGTCGACCACCTGGACCTGCACGTCGTCGAGCACCCGGCCCACCGAGCGCAGGCGGCGCAGCTTCTGGGCCTGCTCCTCGTCGGTGCCGTCCCAGATGCGGTGGTCGTCGGGGTCGAGGACGGCCACCGTCGACGTCGTCTCGGTCTGGCCGTAGGAGCCGGCGAAGGCCACGGTGCGGGGGAACAGGTCGATGGCCCGGCGGATGACGGGCGGGGGCATGGGGGCGGCGCCGTAGGTGAGGGCCTCCAGCGAGCTCAGGTCGGTGGTCCCCAGGGTGGGGTCGTCGAGCAGGCGGGCCAGCATGGTGGGCACGAGGAAGGCGTGGGTGATCTTGTAGACGGGCACCGCGGCCAGCCAGGCCGCCGTCTCGAACTGGGGCAGCAGCACGGTGACGCGGCCCGAGTACAGGGCGTTCAGCGTCGAGGTCATGCCGGCGATGTGGTACAGCGGAGCGGCCAGCAGCACCCGGCCGTGGTCCTCGCCGTCCGCAGCGTCGTTGGCCCCCATCACGTAGCCGGTGAGGGCCTCGTGGGTGAGCATGACGCCCTTGGGCAGCGAGGTGGTGCCCGAGGTGTAGAGCAGCACGGCCAGCTGCTTCTCGTCGACGTCCTCGACCAGCTCGTCGGGCTCGGCCCCGTCGCGGGCGGCCTCGTAGGAGCCGTCGTCGAAGGAGTACACGTGCTCGAGCGTCTCGGGCTTCACCTCGTTGACCAGCGGCTGGTAGCGGTTCTCGGTGAAGAGCACCTTGGTGCCGCTGTCGCCCAGCAGGTGGCGGGCCTCGTCCAGACCGGCCCGGTAGTTCATGGGCACGGCGGTGGCCCCGACCGCGGCGATGCCGAAGAGGACCTCGAGCACGCCCACCCGGTTGGTGGCCAGGATGCCCACCCGGTCGTTGGCCTCGATGCCCAGGGACCGGAGCAGGCCCGACACCTTGGCGGCGTCGGCCCGCAGCTCCTCGTAGGTGATGGTGCGATCGCCGTCGACCACGACGGTGGCCTCGGGAGCGATCATCGCCGGCAGGTCGAGCAGGCTGGCCAGGTTCATCGATATCCCCGTGTTCTCAACGTGCTGGAGGGGCGTGCTGGATGGGCGGTTCGTCCGCCGGGAACGGTAGTCCACAGGCCGGAGCCGGGTTGAACGGAGTCGCGGACGGCCCCCGTCGAGCTCACGTGGCCAGCTCGACCACGCCGTCGGCCAGCAGTGCGGCCACCTCGTCGTCGCCGTAGCCGGCGATGGTGGTCAGGACCTGCCAGGTGTGCTCGCCCAGCCGGGGCGCCGGTCCGGTCAAGCGTCCCGGCGTGCACGACAGCAGGGCCTGCAGACCCGAGTAGGGGGTGCGGCCGTAGCTGGGGTGGTCGAGGGGCACCCAGTAGCCCCGGTGGGCGAGCTGGGGGTCCTCGTGCAGCTCGGGCACACCCTGCACCGGGGCCACGGCCACCCGGGGCTGGAGGCGGGCCGTCACCTGCGAGGGGGTCTGGGGGGCCGTCCACGCCGTCAGCTCGGCCTCGATGCGGTCCTCGGCCGCCCGCCGCCCTTCGAGGTGGGCCAGGCCGGGGTCGGTGGCCCACGAGGGCGAGCCCAGGGCCTCGACCAGGGCGGCCCACTGGTCGTCGTCCTCGCAGGCGATGGCCACCCAGCCCTCGGGGCGGCCCGCCTCAGGGCGGCACCCGAAGACGCCGTGGGGGCAGCGGTCGGCGTCGCGGTTGCCGTGGCGGGCGGCCAGGCGGCCGTCCACCTCGTAGGCCAGCAGCTCGGGGCCCAGGAACTGCAGGGCGGCCTCGAACTGGGCCACGTCGATGTGCTGGCCCTGGCCGGTGCGGCGGCGGTGGTCCAGGGCGGCCAGCAGGGCGGTGGTGGTGAAGCGCTGGGCCACGAAGTCGGTGTAGGCGCCGTAGACCAGGCTCGGGTCGCGATCGGGCCACCCGGTCACCTCGTAGAACCCGGCCAGGGAGGCCATGAGCGTCCCGAAGCCGCGGTAGTCGGCCCGGGGGCCGGTCTGGCCCTGCATGCACGTCGACAGCATCACCACCGACGGGTGGCGGGCGGCGACCGCCGCGTGGTCGAGGCCCCAGCCCCGCATGGCCTTGGGGGTGAAGGACTCGAGGACCACGTCGGCCCACCCGATCATCCGCCACACGACCTCGCGCCCCTCGGGCCGGTTGAGGTCGAGACCGAGGCCGAGCTTGCCGGCGTTGAAGTCGCCGTAGAAGTGCGAGTTGTCGATGCCCGGCTTGCCGTCGCGGAAGGGCGGACCCAGACGCAGCACGTCGGGGCGCGTGGAGGACTCGACGCGGATCACGGTGGCCCCGTACGCCGCCAGGTAGCTGGCCGTCATCGGCCCCACCCCCACCCAGGACATGTCGAGCACCTTGAGGCCCTCGAAGGGCAGGCCCACGGGCTGGGTCCCGGCGTCGGCACCCGGGGGCGCCGGGTGGCGGGGGGCCTGGGCCAGCACCTGGTCGGTGTGCTCGCCGGTGGTGGGGGCGGCGGCGGTGGGGCACAGCGGCGTGCCCGACAGCCGGGCCCAGGGTCCGGCGTGGCACAGCGCCCGACCGTCGTGCTCCTCGCCGGCCACGACCTCGAAGTAGCCGCGAGCCGTCAGCTGCTCGTCCACCCGCAGGTCGGCCACGGTGTTGACCGGGGCCAGCAGGAGCAGGTGGTCCAGCGCCGCCCGGTAGAGCTCGGCCTTGGTCTTGCCGGCGAAGAGCCGTTCGAAGGTGGCCGAGACGGCATCGAAGAAGCGAACCCCCTCGCCGTCGGGCCGCGCCGCCACCTCGGCGAAGTCGATCTCGATCCAGTCCACCGCGGCCAGGTCGGGGTCGCCCAGGCCGTCGCGGGCGGCCCAGTCGAACAGGTGGTGCATCAGGGGCCCGCCCAGCTGGCCGCCCAGGGGCACCAGCACCACCCAGCCGTCGGCGCAGCGGTACATCATGCGGAACCGGGCGTGGCTGTAGCCCGACCACGCTCCCGTGCGCACCAGCTCACGCCCCTCGAGCACGTGGAAGGCCTGGGCGTTCATCAGCGAGCGCATGCCCGCCAGCTGGGCCGAGACGTCGACGTGCTGGCCCACGCCGTGGCGCTGCGCCCCCTGGAGGGCGATGAGCGAACCCACGGCCGCCTCCATGGAGGCGTGGAGGAACACCTGGGGCACCGAGACCCGGACCGGAGCCCGGTCGGGATCCCCGGTCAGCCACATGAGGCCGGTGCCCGCGGCCACGGTCAGGTCACTGGCCGCCCAGCCGGCATGGGGCCCGGTGCGGCCGCAGGGGGTGATGGAGGTGACGACGAGCTGGGGGTTGACGGCCAACAGGTCCTGGGGTCCGAGGTCGCGCGCCTCCAGCCAGCCGGGATCGAAGGACTCGAGCACCAGGTCGGCCCCCGCGGCCAGGCCACGGAACCGGGCCCGGTCCGCGGCGTCGTCGAGGTCGAGGACGATCGAGCGCTTGCCCCGGTTCTGGAAGCGCCAGCGCAGGTTGCGCTGGGGGTCGGGGGCCAGGGCGTCCTCCGGCGTGCCCCGATGGCGGTCGGGGTCGCCGCCCGGGGGTTCGACCTTGATGACCTCGGCGCCGAGGTCGGCCAGCACCTTGCCGCAGAGCCACCCTCGCTCCGTGGTCAGGTCGAGGACGCGATAGCGGTCCAACGCGGACATGAGCCCCCCTTGGCCATGACCCCCTCGGCTATGACCGGGGTCACGGTAGCCCGGCTCGACTAGCGGGCGCCCCTGACCAGCTGGGCCAGCCGTCGCTCCTCGGCCAGGCCCCCGTCGAGGGGCAGGTCACCGGCGGCGTGCAGGGCCCGGCGGGTGGCCGACAGCAGCTCGGGGTCGAGACGGGCCAGGCGCCGGGCCGCGTCGAGTGCCGCGGTCTCGACGTCGTCGATCACGGCGGCCACGATGCCCCGGTCCCGGGCCTCGGTCGCCGTCAGGGTGGCGGCGGAGAGGATGGGGGCGAGGGCGGCGGCGGGGCCGATGGCCCGGGTCAGGGTCTGGGTGCCTCCCGCCGCGGGGAGCATGCCCAGCTTGGTCTCGGGCAGGCCCAGGCGGGTGTCGGGAGCGGCCAGGCGCACGTCGCACAGCAACGTCATCTCCAGGCCCGAGCCCAGGGCGGTGCCGTGCAGGGCCACGACGGTGGGGCAGGGCAGATCCCACAGCAGGCCCCAGGGGTCGCGGTCCCAGCGGATGCGGCGGCCCTCGAGGATGTGCTCGGCGGTGCCGAACTCGCTGAGGTCGGCGCCGGCGGAGAAGTGGCGGCCGTTGGCCCGCAGCACCAGGGCCCTGGCGTCGGGCCAGTCGCGCACCGCGGTGAAGGCCTCGATGAGCCCGTCCCGCATGGCCAGGTCGTAGATGTTCAGCTTGTCGGGACGGTTCAACGACACCACGGCCACGCCGTCGTCACCCAGCTCGAGCAGCACCTCCTCGGCCATGGCTCAGCCCGCCGGGGCCAGGGGCGCGGGCAGGTGGGCGGCAAGGCGAGCACCGAGGCCGTCGTCGGGTGCCAGCAGCGGGTCCGGGGTGGGACGGCCGGCGTCGAGGAGGGGGGCGATGGCGTCGGCCAGGGACAGTTCGACGCGACCAGCGGGCAGCCGACCCAGCTCCCGGGCCACGAGCAGGGCCACGGCGGCGGCGGCCCCGGCGTGGCCGGTGACGGGGTCGGGGTAGCTGACCAGGGGAGCGACCGCGGTGCCGTCGGCGGCCCGGCCCAGACCCATCGCCGCGTGCACCCCGGTGCCGTAGGCCACCCAGTGGTGTTCGGGCCGTCCGGGCCCGAAGGCGGGCAGGCCCAGGGTCAGCACGTCGGGCCGCACCAGCACCAGGGCATCGTGGTCCACGCCCAGGTTGCCCACCACCCGGGGTGAGGCGTTGTCGATGACCAGGTTGGCCCCGGCCACGAGCTCGAGGAAGGTGCGGTGGTCCCCGGGGTCGTGCAGGTCGAGGGCGACGTGGTCCTTGCCCACGTCGAGGGCGGCGAAGAGGTGGCCACCGGGGCTGCCGCGCAGTCCATCGGGCCGACAATCGGGTTCGACCTTGACCACGGTGGCGCCCAGCGCGGCCAACAGGCGGGTGGCGAGGGGCCCCGACCACACCGAGGTCAGGTCGGCCACCACCACCCCGGCCAGCGGGGCGTCGCCCCGGGGCGGCGGGGTGCGCGTGGGGCAGGCCCGGAAGGCCACGTCCAACAGGGACCGGGGGGCCAGGGCTGGTCCCCGATCGCGGTAGGGGGTGACGGGCAAGCGCCACTCCTGGGCGGCGGCGGCCACCAGTTCGGGGTCGTCGCCGTCGGCCCCCAGGACCTCGACCAGGCGGGCGTAGGCGTCTTCGTCACCAGGACCCAGGTCCACGCACAGGGCACCGCCGGCCACCAGTTGCGGTGACGATGGTGAGGCCGCGGCCTGGGTGCCGGTCGCCGCGGCCACGGCCAGGGGCAGGTAGACCTGGGCGGCGACCTCGTCGAGGTCGACGATGAGGCGGCGCTGGCTGCGCCAGCCGGCCAGGGCCGCGGCGACCAGGGCGTAGGCCGCGGCCAGGGGCACGGTGCCGGCGGGAAGTCCGGGGGCCCGCTCCCACCCCCGTCCGGCCAGGTCGGCGCCATGGGGTCCGGCGCCACCCGAACGCACGTCGACACCCAGGGTGCGCAGGCGGCGGGCGGCCCAGGCCAGGGCCGTGCCCGACCCCCCCAAGGCCACGGTGACCCCGGCCAGCGGACGCGCCGTCGGTCGGGGCAGGGACGTGGTCACCGGCCGGCGAAGTCGGCGGGGCGCTTGGCGAAGAAGGCGGCCAGGCCCTCGGCCCGGTCCTCGGTGCCCGCCAGCAGGTGGTTCAGGTCGCCTTCCAGGCGCAGTCCATCACGCAACGGCAGCTCCGAACCCCGGTGCACGGCCTCCTTGGCCAGCTCCAGGGCCAGGGGGCCCAGCGATGCCAGGGTGTCGGCCAGCGCGTCGACGGCCTCGTCGACGGTGCCGTCCACGACCAACTGGGAGACCAGCCCGGCCGAGATGGCGTCGGCCGCTGACAGCTCGGTGCCCAGCAGGACCATGGCCGCGGCCCGGGCGTGGCCCACGGCGCGGGGCAGGCGCTGGGTGCCGCCCCAGCACGGCAGGTGGCCGTGCAGCACGTCGGCCAGGGAGAAGGTGGCGTCGACCGCGGCGACGCGGACGTCACAGGCCAGCGCCAGCTCCAGGCCGACCGAGTGGCAGCGGCCCTTGACCGCGGCCACGACCGGCGGCCTCAGGCGGGCCAGGGCGGAGGCAGGGTCGGGTTGGACGTCGAGCGGGTCGAGGTCGGCGGCGGCGCCGGGGCAGAAGTCGGCCCCATCGCTGCGCAGGACCACGACGCGCGCGACGCGGTCCTCCACGACCTCGTCGCACCAGGCGACGACCTCACGCGCGGCGCGGCCCGACAGCGGGCCGGCCGGCAGGGTGAGGGTGCGCACGGCCCCCTCCCGGCGCGTCGCGACCGTCACGGCCTCGTAGCGCACGGTGGGCCCGGGACCTCAGTCGGCGGACTTGGTCTGCTTCGGCTGCAGCTGGGCCATCTCGGCCCCGTTGCACAGCAGGCGGCCGGCCGCGGCCTTGGTGATGAGGACCTCGATGCCGGTGTCCTCGTCCTTGTACCGCTTGCCGATCTGGAGCTGGCCCTCGCCACCGCCGTCGAACTCGACGTCGCCCTCGCCGCCCTTGGTGACGACGAGCTCCACGCCACCGTCGAACTTCAACCGACTACCGGACTGCGTCGCCACTTTGCACCAACCCCCGAGGAAAGACCTGCTGGATGTGGTGACGCATGCTACGCACCTCTGGCGTCCGATGCATGTGCGCAGGTCAGTCCGTCGACCGTTCCACCGGTAGACCTGTGGGCTGGCCGGCCGGCCGGACCGTCAGGGGTTGGCCATGGGGTGGTCCGCCAGGTAGGCCGCCGTCGACCTGCGCACGGCCGAGCTGTAGCCGGTGGGCAGCCAGATGTCGCCCACGTTGTTGGCGTAGTACACCTGCCAGCGGTAGATGGCCCCGTACTGGACGGGATCGGTGGCCAGCAGGTCGGCGTAGGCCTGCACACCGGCGGCGTAGTCCCAGTCGCCGCGCCACTGGTACAGGGCGTTGGCCGGGTCGGTGGCCCAGCCGTTGGCCACCAGGAAGCGGGCCGCGGCGAGGATGGCGGCTCGGGGGCTGTCGACGTCGGTCCCGGCCCCGTAGCTGGCCCAGGCGCCGGGCAGGAACTGCATGGGGCCCTGGGCGCCGTCCGAGGACAGGCCCCGGATGCGACCCATGGCCGACTCGACCAGGTTCATCGACGCCAGCACGGTCCACGGCACCCCGTAGGCCCCTTCGGCCTCGGCGTAGTGGGCCCGCAGGCTGTCGACGGGTTCGGGGTCGACGATGGTCCACGCCGGGAGGTCGTCGACCGAGGCCACGTAGGGGGACACGAAGTGGCGCCGGGCGGCCAGGTGGCGGCTGGCGATGTCGTGGTAGGCGGTGGGCAGGGCGGCCATGAAGGCGCCGTCCCCGTCCGGGTTCAGGGCCACCTTGCGGTAGACGAGCTGCTGCAGGTGGGCCATGAAGGCCAGCCGGTCGGGGGGGCTGGCCGGATCGTGCAGGGCCCCTTCGGCCACGGCCAGCTGGGCGGCGAGCAGGCCGGGGGTCGCGGCCAGGAGGGGAGCGCCGTCGGCGCCCACGCCCACGCCGTCGATGGTGCCCACGGCGTCGGCCCGGCCGAACGGACCCACCGCGGCCGCGGCCACCGCCGTGGGGGTCGGCGCCGTGGGAGGCGGCGCCTTGACGGTGGTGGTGGTGGGGCCGGCTCCGGGTGCACCCGGGGAGGCCACCGGCGTGGTGGTCGTCGACGCCCGGGGCGGAGCGGTGGTGGCCGGCGGCGCCGTGGGGGCCGCGGGGGCGGTCGTGGCCGGTGGCGCGGTCGGCGGTGGGGTGGTGGCCGTCTGGTTGCCCCGGCCGGGGGCCAGGGTCACCGTGGTCGCGGCCGTGGACCGGGGCGCGGCCTGGGGCACCTGCTCGAGCAGGTCCGAGCACCCGGCGCTGCCGAGCGCCACCAGTCCAAGGCCTGCCACCAAACGGATCGGGAGCCGCGTGCGGCGGGGCGTGCTCGCCCTGTGTCGCATGGCGACAGCGTATGGGGGTCGCGCCGGCCGCGCGTACCATGCGCCCCGGACGACCACCGGAGGGACCACATGGGCGACTACCAGGAGCTCCGCTACGAGCTCGACGGGAACGTCGGGATCATCACGCTGAACCGGCCCGAGGCCCGCAACGCACTCACCTGGAAGACCTACGCCGAGCTCGAGGATGCCGTTCGCACCACCAAGGCCCGCTGCCTGGTCATCACCGGTGCCGACCCCGCCTTCTGCTCGGGCGACGACGTCAAGCTCGTCATGGGCGGCGGGGACAAGCCGCCGGAATCGGTCACCGGGGTGCGCGAGCCCCGTCTGACCCCCGCAGCCGATGCCCTGCTCTACACCGACGTGCCCATCGTGGCCGCGGTGAACGGTGCCGCCGTGGGCTGGGGCATGGAGCTGGCGCTCATGTGCGACATCCGGGTGGCCTCGGAGAAGGCCAAGTTCGGCGAGCTGTTCGTGCTGCGGGGCCTGTGCACCGACGTGCCCGGCATCGGGCGGTTGGCCCAGGCCGTGGGCCGCGAGCGCGCCGCGGAGATGCTGTTCACCGGCGAGGTCATCGGCGCCGAGGAGGCCAAGCGCATCGGCCTGGTGGGCCGGGTCGTGCCCCACGACGAGCTGCTGCCCACCGCCCTCCAGGTGGCCCAGCGCATCGCCGCCAGCCCGCCCCTGGCCGTGCGGGCCATCAAGCACGGGCTGCGCCGGGCCCAGGACCCCGACTGGCGCGAGCTGGGCGAGTGGGTGTCCTCCAGCCTGGCCCGCCTGTTCACCACCGACGACCACAAGGAAGGCGTCAAGTCGTTCCTCGAGAAGCGCCCCGCCGTCTACACCGGTCGCTGAGGCGCCCCGCGGGGCCGGTCGTCATCGGGTCCGGGGTGGGGGGCACCATCCCGAACCGAAGTGCGCTCGGGTGGTCGGTCGGCGGCGGGTCAGGGGTGGGTGTCACCATCCCGAACCGACCACTGGGTAGGGTTGGCCTCCGCATGTCTGCTTCCGCTCCCGCCACGCGGCTGTCCACGATCTGGACCAACCACGCCGGCCGCTTCCTGCGCTACTCCGGCGTGTCGCTGTTCAACGTGGTGCTGGGCCAGGCCCTGCTGGTGGCGTTCCACGCCGGACTGGGCATGGAGGTCGTGCTGGCCAACGTGTTGGCGGTGACCCTGGGGTCGATCCCCAGCTTCATCCTCAACAAGAAGTACGTGTGGCGGCGACAGGGCCCCGTCAACCTGCGCACCGAGATGGTGCCCTTTTGGGGCATGAACGCCGTGGGCCTGATCCTGTCGACCCTGGCGGTGAGCCTGGCCCGCCACGTCAGCGAGGCCACCATCGTGATCATGCTGGCCAGCCTGGCGGCATGGGGTTCGGTGTGGGTGATCAAGTACACCCTGCTCGACCGGCTGCTCTTCCGCGAGCCGGCCATCGCCCGCAGCTGAAGGGCGCTCGGGGCGGCCCTCGGGCGGGCCGGCGTCGCCTCCATTAAGGTGCGCGACCATGTCCGAGCTGCTCGATCTCACCCCTGACCAGCTGCTGTCCACCACACGGGCGGTGCGCAAGCGGTTGGACTTCGACCGTCCCGTGGCCCTCGACACCGTGCTCGAGTGCATCGGGTTGGCCCAGCAGGCCCCTTCGGGGTCCAACAAGCAGGGCTGGCACTTCATGGTCGTCACCGATCCGGCCAAGCGCCAGGCCATCGGTGACATCTACGCCAAGGCCTTCAACGGCTACCGGAGCTCGCCCGGGTACGCCGGCGCCATCGTCACCGGCGACCCCGTGCGTGACGCCCAGCAGGAGCGGGTGGGTTCCTCGGCCGACTTCCTGGCCGAGAACATGGCCAAGGCCCCCGTGCTCGTCATCCCCTGCATCGAGGGACGCATCAAGGGTGCCGGCGCGGCCGGGGCCCTGGGCAGCATCCTGCCCGCAGCGTGGTCGTTCATGTTGGCGGCCCGGGCCCGGGGCCTGGGCACGTGCTGGACCACGCTGCACCTGCTCCACGAGCAGGAGGCGGCCGAGGTGCTGGGCATCCCCTACGACGAGGTCACCCAGACCCTGCTGACGCCGGTGGCCTACACCAAGGGCACCGACTTCAAGGCCGCCATCCGCCCCGACCCCTCGACCATCACCCACGTCGATTCCTGGTGAGCCCCCGGGTGCGGTGCTGATGGACGGTCGGTGATGGACGCCTCACGTCGGGCCGCGGCCCGCGCCGCCCGGGGCTTCATGCCCGACGACGAGGGCGAGGCCCTGCACGACGCCGCCTCGTCGCTGCCCATCGGCGGGCCGTTGCTCGAGGTCGGGTCGTACTGCGGCAAGTCGGCCCTGTACCTGGGGGCGGCCGCGGCCGAGAGCGGTCACGTGCTGTTCTGCGTCGACCACCACCGGGGGTCGGAGGAGAACCAGCCCGGCTGGGAGCACCACGACGCCGACCTGGTCGACCCTGCGGTGGGCCTGCTCGACACCCTGCCCACCTTCCGGCGCACGATCTACGAGGCTGGCCTGGAGGGCAGCGTCATCGCCGTGGTCGGCGACTCCCTGGTGCTGGCCCACTACTGGTGCACCCCCCTGGCCCTGGTGTTCATCGACGGCGGCCATGGCGCCGCGCCGGCGCACCGCGACTACGACGCCTGGTCACCCAAGGTCATGCACGGGGGCCGTCTGGTCATCCACGACGTGTTCCCCGACCCCGCCGACGGTGGTCGGCCCCCCTACGAGATCTACCAGCGGGCCCTGGCCTCGGGCCTGTTCGCCGAGCTCTCGGCCACCGGTTCGCTGCGGGTGTTGGAGCGCCTGGCGGACTGATCTGGCACCGGCGTGCTCCGGGCCGCCGCTCCGGGCTGGCGCGGCGGTTTCGGGCTGAGGTGGCTGCTGCAGCTACTGCTGCTGGGGAAGGGGCCTCCGGTTGGCGGCGAACGGGGCGCCCGGGCGTACCGGACGCATGGGCGTACCGCTGGGGTAGGGGCATGCGTTCGGTTGGCGGCTCAGGGGAAGAGGGGGAGGGCGGCGAGGTAGCCGGTCTCGACCAGTTCGGTGTTGGGGAGCCAGCGGCTGAGCTCGTCGCGGATGGGGGCGGTGTCGGTGGCGACGGAGAAGCCGGGGAGCCAGTCGTCGTGGTGGCCGAGGATGACCCGGCGGGGCTTGAGCAGCCAGGCCTGGCGGGCCACGAACTGGGCCAACGAGCCCTGGATGGGTTCGCCGTCGACGTTGCCCCGCCCCGCAGCGGCGAGGATGGCCACGTCGGGGCGCAGGTCGTGGAGGATGCCCGACCAGTGGCCCGAGGTGTCCTGGTAGAGCAGGGTGCCCTCGGGGGTCTCGAAGTAGTACACGAAGGCTCCGCCGTCGCCCCGGGGTGACGGTCCTGCGGCCTTCAGGTGGTCGATGGTGTCCTTGCCCAGGGAGGCGATGTGGCCGAACACCTCGCCCAGGCGGCCCTGGCGCTGGTGCCACGTCACCCCGATGTCGCCCAGGCACACCTCGTCGGCCGCGGACATGCCCAGGTGGGACCACACGCACGAGTGCAGGCTGGGGTAGACGGTCACGAAGGTGGCCGGGCCCAGCTGGATGCGCTCGCCGCCGGCCACGGCCAGCAACTGGCTCTCGGGCACGTCGTCGTCGACCAGGAGCCGGACCGACTCGTGGGAGCCGATGACGGTGGCCCCGGTGCGCTTGGCGATGCGCTCGGACCCCCACAGGTGGTCGAAGTGGGAGTGGCCGACCACGATCCAGTCGGCCCGGTCGATGTCATCCGCGGTCAGTCCCGTGCCCGCCGCTCCCGGCACCCGGTCGATGTAGGCGTCGAGGAAGACGACGAGGTCGTCACCGTCCTCCCGCCCACCCGGCACCACCAGGCGGAACGTGGCGCAGCCGTACCAGTCGAGCGTGATGTCCCCCATGGCCGCACCTTACGGCTGTGTCCGCGCCCCTGCGGGGAGCGCCCGGCCCGGCGCCCCGGTCCGGCACCGGGGCGCGCTACGGTCAGCCACCGTGACCAGCGATGCTGCGGCGACCGGGGCGGGGGCCAGCGGGGCAGGGACGGGGCGGCTGGCGGGGCGGCGCGTCCTGGTGACCTCGGCGCACGACTACATGGGCCCCGCCATCACCGAGCTGTTCAGGGCCGAGGGGGCGATCGTCACCGCCGACACCCGTCTGCTGACCGACCCGGCAGCCCCTGATGCGCTCATGGCCGAGGTGGGCGCGGTCGACGTGCTGGTGGCCAACCTCGGCGTTCCGGCGGCGTCGGCGCCGGCGACGGCCATCGCCGATGACGCGTGGCTGGCCATGTTCGACCACCTCGTGCACCCGCTGATGCGCCTGGTGCGAGCGGCGCTCCCCCCGATGCTCGAACGGCGATCCGGCAAGGTGGTGGCCATCACCAGTTCGTCGCCGTTGCGGCCCATCCGTCACGCCACCCCCTACGCGTCGGCCCGGGCGGCCCAGAACACCTTCATCACCTACGTGGGCGTCGAGGTGGCCAGCTCGAACGTGCAGGTCAATGCGATCGCACAGAACTACATCGCTAACCCGACGTACTACCCGCCCGAGCTGACCAGCACCGAGCGTTTCGCCAACCACCTGCACCGCAACGTGCCCGCCGACCGCCTGGGCCGTCCCGAAGACACCGCCGAACTGGCCCTGTTCCTGGCCAGCGGGGCCAGCGACTTCTTCAGCGGACGGATCATCCCCCTCGACGGCGGCTGGTCGGCCTGAACGGCTCCGACCGCACCTGGTCCGGAGCGCGGCGTCCATTCGTAACGGTGCGAGATGCTGGCAGCTGAGGGAATGCGGCGAGACTCCATCGGCTGCAGCCGAGCAGCCTCTGGTCGGCTTGCCTCACCCGAGGCGAAGGACCAATGGAAACTACGCCTGCAGCGACTCATCGGTGACGTAGCTTATCGTCCTTCCCTCATCCGAGGCGAAGGGCTAATGGAAACACTCGACGTGCACCTGACAGTTCACCCGCTCACATCAGAGTCCTTTTCTCACCCGAAGGCGGAGGGCCAACTAAACTAATGGAGCGCTGACTCCGGGAGATGGTCGACCAGGTGCCGGGTGCGGTGGGCCTCGCCCAGCACCAGGCCCCCACCGCAAGCCGGTCGGCCTGGCCGGGGTGCCGCGTGGCCGTCTCGGCCGGTGGGAGGCATCGCGAGGGCGGCCCGCCTGGCTCCGGCCGACGCCCGGCGTGACGCCGGGTGGGCCGGGCTACCCCGGTTTGACGGCTAGCGTGCCGGGGCATCCCCGGGGCATCCCCGGGGGTCGCCCGAGGAAGCCGGCACGGCGAGCGGAGCGCATATGGGCCTGGAGCAGGCGACAGATGTGCGGGGCAGGGGATCGCTGGCCATCGAGGCCCGGGACCTCGAGCGCACCTACGGCGGCAAGGGCGGTCTCGGTCACGTGACGCTGGAGGTGCCCCCCGGCGTGATCGTCGGGCTGGTGGGGCCCAGCGGGTGCGGCAAGACGACGCTGATCAGGGTCCTGGCCGGCATCTCCCGCCCCACTGGGGGCGAGGTGCGGGTGCTGGGTCGTGAACCGGCCCACTTCACCAACACGGACCGTGCCCGCCTGGGCTACATGCCCCAGCAGTCCGTGCTGTTCCCCACCCTGTCCGTGTGGCAGAACCTGGGCTTTGCCGCCTCCCTCAACGGTGTGGGACTGCGTCGCCGGCGACGGATGAAGGACCTGTTGACCTTCGTCGGCCTGCTCGGGGACCGGCGCAAGCTGCTGGCCCGCTGCTCGGGTGGCATGCAGCGGCGGCTGGCCCTCGCCGCCACCCTCGTCCACGACCCCGAGCTGCTCCTGCTCGACGAGCCCACCGCCGGCATCGACCCCATCCTGCGGGAGCGGTTCTGGGATCGGTTTCGCCAACTCCGCGACCAGGGCCGCACCCTCCTCGTCTCCACCCAGTACGTGGGCGAGGCGGCCGAGTGCGACCTCGTCGCGGTGATGGACCACGGCCGCCTGGTCACGTTCGGAACGCCCCAGGCGCTGCGGCAGCAGGCGTTCGGCGGCGACGTGGTCGAGGTGCGGCCGCAGCAGGGTTGGCTCACCCGGCAGGAGCTGGGGCGGATCGCCGCCGAGCCGTGGGCCATCTCGGTCACCCAACGGGCGGAGACGGTCGTCGTGGTCGTGGCCGACGCCGAGGCCACCCTGCCCCTGGTGGTGGCCCACTTCGAGCGGGCGGGCCTGGCCGTGGACGCCATCGAGGCCACCGTGCCCAGCTACGACGACGTGTTCGTCGCCCTGATCGAGGCGAACGGCGGCGGCGATGGGCCCGAAGCGCCCGGTGACCGACGGCAGGCGGCGTGACAACGTCGCAGCCGCGCCCCTCCCCCCTTCGGGGCGTGCTCCAGGTGTCGGCCTTCTTTCGCAAGGACGCCCTCGACATCGTCCGCCAACCCCGCCTGCTGCTCACCCTGGTGCTGGGGCCGTTCCTCATCCTGTTGGCCTTCGGCCTGGGCTACCGGGACCGGACCGAGCCCTTCCGGGCGTGGTTCGTGACCCAACCGGGCGGCCCGCTGATGGAACGCCTGGAACGGGACAGCGGCGAGATCGGCCGCTACATGTCCATCGCCGGGACGGGGACCGACGAGGCCGACGCCGTGCATCGCTTGCGCGACGGCGACGTCGACGTGGTCGTCGTCCTCCCCGCCGACCCCGACGCCACCATCCGGGACGGCCGACAGGCCGAGGTGATCGTCCTCCACGACCGCCTCGACCCCATCGAGCTGGCCGGGGTCACCTTCGCCGCCCGCTTGGCGGTGGGCGAGATGAACGCCGCCGTCGTGGCCGGGGTCATCGAACAGGGCCAGGACGAGGCCGGGGTCGTCGGTGGCCTGGTCGGGCAGGCCTCGGACGCAGTGGCCCAGGCGCAGGCGGTCGTGGCCGTCGGTGGTGACGCCGCGCCGGCCATGGCCGAGCTGGGGCGGTCCATGGACGTGCTCGACGTCGGGCTGGGTGCGGGGTTGGCCGCCACCCAGTTGGCCCGGCTCGACGGCGGGGCCGGATCGCAAGACGACGCGGCGACGACGTTGGCGCAGTTGCGCCAGCGCTACGACGCGGTGCGCAACTCGGCGGGTCCGGGCGGAGCGCCCACCCCCGACTCCCTGGCCGAGCTGGAGGCCGATCTCGACGAACTCGGGTCGCGGCTCGATGCGCTGGCCGTCATGGACCCGATCGTGGTCGCCCATCCCTTCGACAGCACCGTTCGCAGCGTGGTGCCCGGGGACCGCAACCTGACCGATTTCTACGCCCCAGCCGCCATCGCCCTGCTGGTGCAGCAGTTCGGGGTGGCGTTCGGCGCCTTGAGCTTCGTGCGCGAGCGCCAGTTGGGGGTGGTGGAGCTGTTCCGGGCCGGTCCCATGGGCGCCGCCCCCGCGCTGATCGGCAAGTACCTGGCCTATCTGGCCGTGGGCGGGCTGGTGGCCGCGACCCTGACTGCGTTGGTGGTGAACCTGCTGTCGGTGCCCGTGGGCGCCGGGCTGGGCTGGTTGGTCGTCGCCCTGGGAACGACGTTGCTCGCCTCCATAGGGTTGGGCTTCGTCATCTCCCTGGCCTCGTCGAGTGACACGCAAGCCGTGCAGTACACGTTGATCGCCCTACTGGCCAGTCTGTTCTTCAGCGGCTTCTTCCTGACCCTCGACCAGCTCACCTACCCCGCCAAGGTGCTGTCCTGGTTGTTGCCGGCCACGTTCGGCATCACCATGTTGCGAGACAGCATGCTGCTGGTGACGAAGCCCGATCGGCGAGATGTGACCGCGCTGCTGGCGTACGGGCTCGTGGCCTTCGTGCTGGCCCTGGCCGGGGCTCGTCGGCGGCTGGCCATCGAACGGTGAGGGGCCCCGTGCCCGCCCGGCGGGCGGTCCTCGCCGTGGCCTGGTTCGGCGTCGTGGCCGGGCTGGTGGCCGTGGTCGTGGGCTGGGCCCTCGTCTCCAGCGTCGAGCGGTCCACCGGGCGCAGCCTCGACCTGAGTGCCGACGCCCTGGCCACGCTGTCGGACACCATCGGCACGGCCCGCGGGGTGGTCGACGGCGTGGACGAGGCGCTGGGCACGGTCGCGCAGCTGACGGGCCAGGTGGCCACGACCTACGAGGCGTCCGACGACGTGCTGACCGGTGCCGTGCGCCTCACCGGTCAGGACCTGCCGGGCAGCCTCGATGCCATGGCCAGGACCTTCCCGTCCCTGATCACCGTGGCCGATGCTGTCGACGGGGCTCTGCGCCTGGCCTCTCGGGCTCCCTTCCTGGGCATCGAGTACGACCCCGAGGTGCCCTTCGGCGACTCCATCCGAGACCTGCAGGCCACGGTCACCCCCATCGCCGGCGAGCTGCGGACCTTCTCCGCCGCCCTCGAGGTGGCCACGGCGTCGAGCGACGACGTGTCGGCCAACCTGCGCCAGCTTGAAGCGGACCTGACCCGGGTGCACGATCGGGTGGACGAGGCCGCCACCCTGTTCGACCGCTACGCAGCCACCACGACCGACGCCCGATCACTGGCCGACGCCACCCGGACCGACCTGCAGCGCCAGGCCCGGTGGGCGCGCGCCCTCGTCGTGGTGCTGGGGCTGGCCTTCGCCGCCGGCCAGAGCGTGCCCTTGTGGCACCCGCGCCTGTCCCGCCTGGACTCCGCCACCACCCTCGAGGGCGACGTCGAGGACAGCGAGGCCGCCGACCGGGGCCGTGGCTAGGCTGCGCGGCCGATGGACCTGCCCCTTGAAGGTGTACGGGTGCTCGAGGTGGGCGGCGGCATCCCCGCCGCCTACGCGGGGCGCGTCCTGGCCGGGTACGGCGCCGACGTGGTGCGCACCGAGGCCATCGGCGGCGTGCCCCTGACCAGCGATGACGAGGTCTACCTGGTGGCGGGCAGCCGCCGGGTGGCCGTCGACCCCACCACCGATCCCGCGGCCTTCCGGGCCTTGGCACTGGCGGCCGACATCATCGTCGAGGACCAGGCCCCGGGCACCCTGGCGTCGTGGGGGTGTGACCCGACCGACCTGCGGGCAGCCAAGCCCGGTCTGGTCATCGTGTCGATCACCCCCTTCGGCCAGACCGGGCCCAACGCCGCCTGCCAGGCCACCAACATCGTCAGCTTCGCCTCGGGCGGGCTCATGTCCCTGACCGGCACCATCGAGCGCACCCCCCTGGTCACCGGGGGGAACCAGGCCCACTACCTGGCCGGGCTCAACGCCTCGTCCGCCGCGCTGTGCGGCTACTACGGGGCCATGCTCCAGGGCGAGGGCGACTGGGTCGACCTGTCCATGCAGGAGCTGGCCGCATCCATGAACGAGCTCTACGGCCCGGGCACGTCCTACGGCCAGCCCGTGCAGCTGCGCATGGGCAACCACGTGCGGGGTTCGTGGGGCATCTACCCGTGCGTCGACGGCTGGGCCGGGGTGTTCTGCCTCGAACGGCAGATCCCGGCGTGGTTCGGTCTGCTCGACGACCCCGAACTGACCGAACCCCGCTTCCGTGACCCGCTGCAGCGCCTCCTGCCCGAGAACGACGAGCTCATGAAGGTCAAGGGCTACGTCTTCTTCGCCGAGCACACCAAGGCCGAACTGCTCGAGCTGGGCCCGAAGCACCGGGTGCCCTTCGGCGTGGCCATGACCCCGGCCGACCTGCTGGCCTCCGACGGCCTGGCCGAGCGGGGCTTCTTCGACACCGTCGACACCCCCGAAGGCCCGGCCACCGTGCCCGGCCGCCCCTTCCCCGGCTACGGCTGGCGGCCCGGCCAACTGGCAGCGCCGGGGGCCGACACCGAGGCCGTGTTGGCCGACTGGGGCGTCACCGCAGCACGGTGAGCGCCCCGGCAGCCCCCCCCGGGTCGGTCGCTACTTGCCGTCGTCCTTGCCGTCGACGTCGTCCTCGACCTCGTCAGCCTTCTTCTCGGCCTCGTTCAGCAGAGATGACCCGGTGGATCCGGCATCGTTGGCCACCGAGGTGACGGTGCTGCGCACGCTCTCGATCTCCTCGTCCACCGAGGACCCGTCGCCGTCCTCGTCGGAGCACGCGCCGAGACCGGCCGCCAAGAGCAGCGCGGCGGCAGCCAGGCCCAGTCGGGCACGGGTGTGGTGATGCATGTCGTTCCTCCGGTCCGGGCCTGGTGGCCCTGGGAGGTCCGTTCCCGTTGGAGGACGTCGCTAGACACGACGGGCGGCGGTGGGCCCGGCCCGGCGCGGCGCTACAGGCCGAAGCGGGCCTGGGTCTCGGTGCCCACGTCGACCTGGATGAACACCACCGACTCGTCGCCCACCACCCAACCGTCGTGGCCGGGCTCGAGGACGGCGAAGCCCGGGGCCCGCAACTGGATGGTGCGGCCGTCGTCGTAGCTGATGTCCATGGCCCCCTGGGCGATGAAGCCCACATGGACGTGCTGGCACGACGTGGTGCCCGTCACCGGGGCCATGTCGGTCGACCACTTCCACCCCGGGGGGTAGACGATGCGCTTGATGCGGGCGTCCCCGGCCGAGGCCTCGTCGACGGACAGACCGCCGATGTCGGTGTGGGTGGCCCCGGGGATCGCCGCATCCAGCTCTGCCATGTGACCATCGTCTCCCACGGCGATGGTCGGCGACAAGAGCGCAGCCGTCGGTCGACGACCGGTCAGTCGATGGATTCGCCGAACAGGTCGATCATGGCCCGCCACGAGCGCTCGTCGGTGGGCTGGTGGTACTTGACCGCATCCATGCCGAAGTCGTCGGCCCGGGGGTTGGTGAAGCTGTGGCGGGCGCCGCCGTAGACGTTCATGCGCCAGTCGACATCGGCCGCCCGCATCTCCTCTTCGAAGGCGATGCGCTGCTCGAGGGGGACCATGGCGTCATCGGCGCCGATGCACACCAGCACCTTGCCGGTGATGTTGGCGGCGTCCTGCGGCCGGGCCGTGGCCAGGCCGGAGTGGAAGCCGACGACGGCCTTGAGGTCGGCGCCGCCCCGGGCCAGCTCCAGGGCCATGGTGCCGCCGAAGCAGTAGCCGATGGCCGCCACCCGGCTGGCATCGACCCCGGGCTGGGCCAGGAGCACGTCGAGCCCGGCCGTGCCCAGCCGCCGGGTCTCCTCGGGGGCACCCATGAGGCCCATGACCCGGGCCATCATCTCGTCACCGGCCATGGGCTTGCCGCCGCCGTGGTAGTCGAGGGCGAAGGCGATGTAGCCCAGCTCGGCCAGGCGGGTGGCCTTGGTCTTGGCGTGGTCCTCGAGGCCGGGGCCCTCGTGGCACACGAGCACGGCCGGTCGGGCACCCTCGTAGGACTCGTCCACGGCCAACATGCCCAACATGTCCCGCCCCTCGGCCGTATAGGCGATGTCTTCGATGCGCATGGCGTCCCGTCCCACTGTCTCGATCGTGTTGCTGGTGACGGCCGATTCCAGCACGTCGGGCCGCCTGGTGGCCGCGCCGGAGCGGCACCGGCCGCACGGGGCTAACCTGCCCCGCGCCATGGACCTGACCGGCCCGTCGACCGACGGGGCGGCACGCCCGTTCAACCAGGGGATGGGGGGGCCGGGTGCGCCGTCTACCGCTCGAAGGCGTCAGGGTCGTCGACCTGTCCATGATGTGGGCCGGTCCCTACGCCACCATGCGCCTGGCCGAGATGGGGGCCGAGATCTGGAAGGTCGAGTCCCCCTCGGCCTGGGACAACATCCGCACGTTGGTCCCCCAGCCGCTCTCACCGGACCCGTGGAACACCAGCTACTACTTCAACGCCTACAACCGGGACAAGAAGTCGGTCACCCTCGACCTGGCCCAACCCCGGGGTCGTGAGGTGTTCCTGCAGCTCGTGGCCCAGGCCGACGTGCTCATCGAGAACTACCGGGCCGACGTGCTCGACAAGCTGGGCGTGGGCTGGGACGTGTTGCGGGCCACCAAGCCCGACCTGATCGTCATCAGCATGGCCGCCTTCGGCAAGGAGGGCCCCGACGCCGGCTACGTCGGCTTCGGTCCCGTGATCGAGCTCATGTCCGGGCTGGTGTCGCTGACCGGTTACGGCGACGACGGTGAGCCCTACAAGACGGGCATCTCCTACGGCGACCCCGTGGCCGGCCTGGCCGCAGTGAACGCCGTGGTCCTGGGGCTGATCCGGCGCCAGCGCACCGGCGAGGGGGCCACCATCGACCTGGCCCAGCGGGAGACGGGGGCGTCGCTGGCCGGCGGGGCCTTCGTGGCTGCGTCGGTGCGGGGCGAGGACCCCGTGCACCGGGGCAACCGGGACGAGCGCTTCGTGCCCCAGGGCTGCTACCGGTCGGCCGATTCCCCCACCGAGCTGGGCCTGGGCCACGACGAGCAGTGGGTGGTGGTGTCGTGCCGCGACGACGATGACTGGGCCCGCCTGGCCGGGGTGCTGGGCCGCGTCGACCTGGCCGGCCTTTCGATCGACGAGCGGCGGGACCGCCACGACGAGATCGACGACCTGATCACGGCGTGGACGGTGGTGCGCTCGGGCCAGGAGGCGGCCGATGCCCTGCAGGCCGTGGGCGTGCCCGCGGGGAGGGTGCTCGACACCGGGGCCATCCTCGACGACCCCCACCTGATGGCCCGGGGCTTCTGGGTCCACCTGCCCCACCCGGGCATGCACCGCTACAAGCAGTTCCGCCCCGCCTGGCGCTTCGTGGAGGCCAACCCCACCCTGCACCGCCACTGCCCCTACTTCGGCGAGCACAACCACGAGATCCTCGGTGGCGTCCTCGGCCTGTCCGACGCCGAGCTGGCCGAGCTCGAAGCCGCCGACATCATCGGCTCCGCCCCCATCAACCCCGGCGTGGGCTGAACATGCCCCGCCCGGCGGGCCCCAACCCGCCGGCGCGGGCCCGATTCGACGCCTTGCCTGCGCCCCGCCCAAGAGACCTTTTGCCTGGTCCTTCGTGTGGGCGAATCGACGTCGAATCGCTTGTGATACCCCTTTGAGGGTATGTCTAGCGCACCGCCGGTCGGGTCAGCGCACCCCCGGTCGGCCGGGTCAGGTGGACCGCGAGTCTGGGCGCGTTCGCGCCCGCCGGTGGGCGTCAGCGCGCCCGAAGTTCATCCGGCTCGTGCGGGGCGCTCCTCGGCGCGTTCTGGCCCGCTCAGCGGGGAGGATCGCGCCGAGAAGCGACGCAAACGGCCTGTTCGGCGGCCGGGCAGGGTCTAGCGGGTCTCGGGGGTGGGGACGCCGAAGCGGGATTCGAGGGTGCGGACCTCGGGCAGGCCGATGAGGTCGAGGAACTCGTCGAAGCCGGTCATGTCACCGAGGGCGGGCAGGGGGGTGCCGGCCTCGCGGATGGCGGCCAGGGTGGCCCGCATGGCCTTGGTCGCCGCCATCAGCGTGCTGATGGGCATGATGACCAGGGCGTAGCCCAGCTCCTGCAGCCGTTCGAAGGGCAGGGGCGGGGTGCGACCGCCCTCGGCCCAGTTGAACAGCAGGGGCACCCCGGCCAGCTCCCTGGCCACGAGCTCGATCTCGGCCTCGCCCTCGAGCGCCTCGACGAAGAGCACATCGGCCCCGGCCTCACGGAAGGCGTGGGCCCGGGCCAGGGCGTCGTCGAGGCCGTGGGTGGCCCGAGAGTCGGTGCGGGCGATGAGCACGAGGTCGGGGTCCTGTCGGGCGGCCACGGCTGCGTGCAGCTTCTCCACCATCTCTTCGGTGGGGATGACGGCCTTACCGCTCATGTGCCCGCAGCGCTTGGGCATGATCTGGTCCTCGAGGTGCAGCCCGGCCACCCCGGCCCGCTCGTACTCCTGCACCGTGCGCACCACGTTGAGGGGGTTGCCGTAACCGGTGTCGGCATCGGCGATGAGGGGCACGTCGATGGCCGCAGCCATGCGCCGGGCGTTGTCGACCATCTCGGACATGCCCAGCAGGCCCACGTCGGGCCGGCCCAGCAGACCCGCCGACGTGCCGAAGCCGGTCATGTAGACCACATCGAAGCCGGCCTGCTCGACCAGCCGGGCCGACAGGGCGTCATAGGCGCCGGGGGCGAGCACCGGCGTGGGTCCGGCCAGCAGCTCGCGCAGCCGGCGACGTCCGTTGGGGCGGTCACGCAGGAGATCGGCCATGGCCGCGGAGGCTATGGCATCTCGCCAGACCTCTCGCCCGCCACCCGGCCCCCCTTGGCGTCAGTGGAGCTCGCCGGCCCCGCCCCGGACGACGGCGGGGTCGACGAAGAGGCCGGCGGCCGGGCTGGCCTGGGCCACGGCGTCGGCGCACAGCACCACGGCGGCCCCGGTGTAGGTGGAGCGCTCGTCCTCGGGGAAGTGCACGTCCTGAGGTAGGACGAAGCCCGTCCAGTACTGGCCGGTGGCCGGGTCGCGCAGCTGCTGGGCCCAGCGCAGCAGGTTGGTGGCCCGGTCACGCTCGCCGTTGCGCAGGTGGGCCAGGGCGCACTCGCACGTCTCCGCGGCGGTGAACCAGTCCTGGTCGGTGACGCAGCGCACCCCGTTGCCCTCGCCCACGAAGCGGTCCCAACCCTCGGCCAGCCGGGCCCGGGCCACGTCGGGCTCCAACACGCCCACGAGGGCGGGGTAGTACCAGTCCATGGCCCAGCGGGCCTTGGGCACGAAGGCGTCGGGCACGTTCACCAGGGTGTGGTCCAACCGGTCGGCGGACTCGGCCCAGCGGGGGCGGTCGTGGCCCAGCTCGGCGGCCACGGCCAGGGCGCAACGCAGGCTCAGGCTGATGGATGACGACCCCGTGAGCAGGGCAAAAGGCCACGGGGTGCCGTCGGCGTGGCGGGCCCACAGGATCTCGCCCCGGGGCGTCTGCAGGCCGAGGACGAAGTCGATGGCCCGGTGCAGCATGGGCCAGAACGCCTCGAGGAAGCCCCGGTCGCGGTGGCACAACCAGTGGTGCCACATCCCTGTGGCCGGGTAGGCGCACACGTTGGCGTCGAGCTTGTCCTCCTCGATGCCGTCGGCCAGCTCGTAGCGGTGCCAGGCCCCATCGGGGCGCTGCCGGGTGGCCAACCACTCGAAGGCCCGGTCGGCCTCGACCCGGCGGCCCCCCACCACCAGGGCCATGGCCGCCTCGGTGTGGTTCCAGGGGTCGGCGTGGCCGCCGGGGAACCAGGGGATCATGCCCGAGGGCAGCTGGCAGTCCACGATGGTGTCCACGGTGGCCGCCAGGTCGGCGGCCGTCAGCCCCACCGCGGGGACGTCACGCAGCCACACCAGATCAGCCCTCTCCGGCGGTCGGACGCCGCCCGTCGCCGACGGTGCCGGCCCCCGCGGTCGCCACCGCAGCGGCGCTGGGGCGGGTGGCGTACATGACCAGGCTCTTGCCCACCACGGGGTTGAGGGCCCGGTCGGCCAGCCGGGTCAGTCGCGACCGGCCCATGAGGTCGCGCACGAGCAGCCCGTGGTACGCCTTGACCAGGCGGTGCTGGTCGTCGTTCACCCCCACGGCGCAGCGCAGCCACCAGTAGGGAGCGTGCAGCCCGTGGGCGTGGTGGCTGCCCAGGACCCGGAAGCCGGCCACCTCGAGGCGGGAGCGGAGCACGGTGCGCGAGTAGATGCGCACGTGGCCGCCCTGGGCAACCGGGGCGTGGTAGTCGTCGTCGAGGCGCCAGCAGATGGTCTCGGGCAACCACGCGGGCACGGTCACGGCCAGGGTGCCGCCGGGTCGCAGCACCCGGTGCAGCTCGGCCAGGGCGCCCACGTCGTCCCGCACGTGCTCGAGCACCTCCGAGGCGATGACCCGGTCGAAGCCGCCCTCGGCGAAGGGCAGGTCGAGCACCGAGCCCTGCACCGCCCCCCATGCCGCCCCGGCCGGCGATTCACCGGCCTCGGCCATGGCCGCGAAGGTGTTGCGGCACGAGGCGAGCTCGTCCCAGCCCAGGTCGCAGGCCACGGGGGTGGCGCCACGGCGGTAGGCCTCGAAGGCGTGGCGGCCGAAGCCGGCGCCGATGTCGAGGAGGCGGTCGGCCGGACCCAGCCCCAGGCGGTCGTAGTCGACGGTCAGCATCAGCGCCCGCCGGTGCGGGCCGCTGCGGTCGCGGCGTCATCCGACGCCGTGGCCACGTCGGCGGCCACATCGGCCAGGCGGGCCCGGTACTGCTCGACGGTGCGGGCGGCCATGGACGCCCACGACCAGTTGGCCACCACCCGGTCCCGGCCCCGGGCCCCCATGCCGTCGCGCAGCTCCGCTCCCCGGCCCAGGTGGTGGGCCAGGGCCGCGGCCAGGGCGTCACTGTCTCCCGGGGGGACCAGGGCGGCGGTGTCCCCGTCGCGGCCCACGACCTCGGGGATGGCGCCGCCGGTGGTGGCGACGAGGGGCACGCCGCAGCTCTGGGCCTCGATCGCCGGCAGGGAGAAGCCCTCGTAGAGCGAGGGGACCACGGCCAGCTCGGCCTCGGCGTAGAGCTCGATGATGCGGTCCTCCGTCACCCCGGACACGAAGCTGACGTGCTCCTCCAGGCCCAGGGCGGCGATGACGTCGTCGGAGGGGCCGCCCACCTTGCGTCGTCCGATGAGCACCAGGTGGGCCTCGGGCCGTTCGACGCGCACCTTGGCCAGGGCCTCGAGCAGGTAGCGCAGGCCCTTGAGGGGCACGTCGGCCGACGCCGTGGTGATGATGCGCCCGGGGACGACGGCGACGCCGGGCCGGGGCTTGAACAGCTCGATGTCCACGCCCACGGGGATGACGGCCATGTGGTCGGGGTCGACGCCGAACTCGTCGACGATGTCGCGGAACGAGTTCTCCGACACCGTGATGATGCGGGGCAGCCGGGCGGCGACCCGGGCCTGCATGCGGGTGAAGCCGTACCACCGGCGCTTGGTGAAGCGCTCGTAGCGGCTGCGGGCGTGCTCGAGCTCGAGGCGACGGTCGACCGAGATGGGGTGGTGGATGGTGGCCACCACGGGCATGCCGTCGCGCTCCATGAGCAGCAGGCCGTAGCCCAGGCACTGGTTGTCGTGCACGATGTCGAACTCGGCCCGTCTTGCCCGCAGCTCACGCCAGGCCCGCAGCGAGAAGGCCAGGGGTTCGGGGAACGAGCCCGCGGTGAACTGGGCCACCTCGACCCAGTCCGGCCACGACTTCAGCTCCCACACCCCGGGCATGCGCATGGGGTACTGGTCGTTGTAGATGTCCAGGCTGGGGAGCTTGCGCAGGGTCACCCGGGGGTCGAGCTCGGGGTAGGGCTGGCCGCCGAGGACCTCGACGTGGTGGCCCAGGTCGACGAGGGCCTTGGTCAGGTGGCGGGTGTAGACGCCCTGGCCGCCGACGTGCGGTTTGCCCCGGTAGCTGAGGTAGGCGATGCGCAGGGGCTGCTCGGCGGGGGGCACGGGCGGACAGCGTAGGGGCACACCCCGGCCCCCACGGTGCCGTGGCCGCTACCGTCCGGGCCGTGCGTGCGCTCGTGCAACGGGTGACGGAAGCGTCGGTCACCGTCGTGGACCCTGACGGGGACCGTGAGGTGGTGGGCCGCATCGGGCCCGGGCTGTGCGTGCTGGTGGGGGTGACCCATGGCGACGACACGGCCACCGCGGCCAAGCTGGCGGCCAAGGTGTGGCACCTGCGCATCTTCGCCGACGAGGCCGGGGCCATGAACCGCTCGGTGGCCGACGCCGGTCACGAGGTGCTGGTGGTCAGCCAGTTCACCCTCTACGCCGACACGTCGCGGGGTCGGCGCCCCTCCTTCGTCGGCGCGGCACCACCCGAGGCGGCCGAACCCCTGGTCGACGCCGTGGTGGCCGAGCTGTCCCGGCTGGGGGCAGCCGTGGCCACGGGCCGGTTCCGCACCCACATGGAGGTGGCCCTGACCAACGACGGCCCGGTCACGGTGTGGCTGGAGGTGTGACCTCGCGGCGGCGGGCGTCGACGGCCCAGCCCGCCGCCACCAGCAGGGCGGCGCCGGTCAGCCACGGCCACGGGCCCAGGCGCGAGGCCAGTGACAGGCCGTGGCGACGCTGCACCTGGCCCTGCACGACCCGCTGCTCACCGATGCGGGTGCGTTGGACGACAGCGCCGTCGGGGTCGACCAGGGCCGAGAAGCCGGTGGGGGCGGTCTGCAGCACCCAACGATCGGTCTCAAGCGCCCGCAGTCGTGACGAGGCCACCTGCTGGGACTGGACCACGGTCAGCCAGTAGGACGACCCGTTGGTGGGGTTGAGGATGACCTCGGCCCCGTGCACCACGGCGTCGCGGGCCCGGCGCTCGAAGAACACCTCCCAGGAGATGACCACACCGAGCTTGCCCACCTGGCTGTCGAGCACGGCCGGCGCCGTCCCCGCCACCGCGTCCTTGGGCACGTAGGTGTCGAGCAGGCCGCCCGACAGCGGTCCCATGAGCCATCGGAAGGGCACGTACTCGCCGAAGGGCACCCGTTGGACCTTGTCGTAGCGGTCCCCGAAGCGCCCCTCGGGATCGATGACCACCGAGTAGTTGGTGAAGTGGCCGGGGCCGGCCGGTTCGACCACCCCGGGCACCACGGTGGCGTCGAGGCGTCGAGCCAGCTCGGACAGCTCGCTGGCCTCGGGGCTGGAGCCCAGCAGCTGGTCCAGGTTGACCACGTTCTCGGGCCACACCACCAGGTCGACGGGGGGACGGACGAAGGCCGAGGCGTCGAGGTGGCGCTGGAAGACGACCCGGGCGTCGCTGTCCACGGCCCGGGTGCGCTGGGCGCCACCGCCCTGCACGAGGGCCACCTCCAGCCCACCCACGTCGTGGGACCGGGGCAGGAGCAGGGTGACGGCGAAGGCCACGGCCACGGGGGCCAGAACGGCCACGGCCACCTTGGGCCGGCGCTCGACGAGGGCGGCCAGGGCCACACCCACGGCCACCGTGGCCAGGGTCAGGGCCAGGCCCCCGCCCAGGCGGGCCAGCGGGGCCAGGGGGGCGTCGGCCTGGGTCATGGGCACCGTCGAGAGGGGCACGCCACCGAAGGGGGTGGACCACCGGGCCAGCTCGGCCAGGGCCATGGCCCCCGGCAGGGCCAGGTGGCGACCGGGGCCCGCAGGCACGAACACACAGGCCACAGCCACGAAGAGACCGAGCACGGCGCCGGCGGCGGCGAAGGCCGGCGGGGAGAAGTCGAGCATCCAGATGGTGGAGGGGTACAGCCATGCTGCGGCCACCAGCCAGCCCCGCCGGAAGCGGCTGGCCCGGCCCCGCCCGGCCAGCAGCAGGTCGAGCCCGGCGAAGCCCACCAAGGCCAGGGGCCACCAGCCCCACGGGGGCAGGGCGGCGGCGATGGCAACGCCGCTGGCCACACAGCCGAGGACGGTGAGCATGCGGGCCCGTACCCCCGACCGGGGGCGGGCGTGGGCCCGCGCCGGCCCGCCGCGCCCAGGTCCCTGCCCGTGCGTCCGCCCCTGCCCGTGCCCCCGACGGGGAGCGGGGGAGGGGTTCATCGGCGCGATCCTGCCCGTCACCCCGGCTCAGCGGCCAGTCGGAGACCTCGGCCGCGGTGTTGGTACTGACTTCCGCGGGAGGTGCTCAGGTGCGGAAGTGGGTGATGGCAGCGGCGTTGGCGATCGAGGCCGGGGCGTGGACCACGGGCTGGCCGGCGTCGTCCACCAGTTGGAAGTGGGCCACCAGGCGGTAGCGGGCCGACCCCGGGGGGTGGCAGGCGAAGAGCGTGGCCGTGTAGGCCACGGTCTGGTCGGCGATCTGCAGCTGGGCGGGATCGACGACCTCGGTGCCGGTCAGCTGGTACACGTAGCGGGCGTCGGCGGTGGTGAAGATGAGCTCGTCGCCGGGCTGCAGCTGGTCGAGGTAGCGGAAGGGCTGGGTGTAGGTGGTGCGGTGCCCACCGATGACCACGTTGCCCAGCTGGCCGGGCACGGCCGTCCCCGGCCAGTGGCTGGGACCCCGGTTGATGGCCGTCAGCGTCATGCCCTCGTGGAGCTGCTCGACGAGGCCCAGGGCGGGGATCTCCAGCGTGGCCAGGGTCTGCTCGGGGGTGGGGGCGTTCTCGTCGGTGGGCAGGTCGGCGGGTACGGGGAGGACGACCCCGGGCAGGGTCGTCGTGGTCACCAGGGGCCGCGTCGTCGTGGTGGTGGTGGTGGTGGGCGCCGTGGACGTGGTGGTCGTGGGCCGGGCGCTCGTCGGTGTCGAGATGGGGGCGCCGACGTCGGGAGGGTGCTCCAACGAGGTTCCCGCCTCGCGCGACCATCCCAGCCCGAGGGCGACGGTGGCGATGACCGCCACCGCGCTGAACGAGCCGAGACGCCGCTTCCTCGTTCCTAGGAGTTCCACCGCACCACCTGTCTACCGGAATCGACGCCCAAGCCCAACGGGCAACCTCAGCCCAATCGCTCGATGATGGCCGCGGCGGCGCGTCGTCCCTGGTCGATGCAGGCGGGCAGTCCGACGCCCCGGAAGGCGGCACCGGTCACCGCCAGACCCGGGGACCGGTCGGCCACGTCGGCCTCGACCGCCGCCACCCGGGCCAGGTGGCCGGGGCGGTACTGGGGCAGGGACGACGGCCACGGCGAAACCCGCACCCCGGCCGGGGCGGCGGTGATGCCCATGGTGGTGCCCAGGTCGAGGCGCAGGGCGCTGACCAGGTCTTCGTTGTCGAGGCCGGCGATCCGTCCGTCGCCGTCGCGGCCGGCGGACACCCGAAGGCGCACGGTGCCGTCACCCCCCAGGTGGGCCCACTTGCTCGACGACCACGAGCACGCCGTCATCACCATCCCCGCCGAGCGGGGCACGAGGAAGCCGCTGCCGTCGAGGGGCCGGTCCACGTCGGCGGCCCGGTAGGCGAAGGACACCAGCACCACCGAGGCGTAGTCGATGGCACCGAGGGTGGTGGCCGCCTCAGGAGCGAGAGGGGCCAGCAGGGCAGCGGCCACGGGGGCGGGAGCGGTGACGATCACGGCATCGTGGTGCTCGCGGCCTGCGGGGGTGACCACGAGGTAGCCGCCGTGGGCACCGGGCTGCAGGGCGTGTACCGGACAACCGGTGCGCACGGCGGCTCCGGGCACCCCGCTCACACCGACCACCCGGTCCACGATGGCGTCGACCAGGCGGGCCAGCCCGCCCCGGACGGTGAGGAACACGGGGGCGTCAGCGCCGGGGGCCACCGGGCGGGTGGTGGCCTGGGTCCGGGCCAGCACGTGACGGGCGCCGGCCACCAGGCTGGCATCGGCCGCCGCGGCCGCCCTCAGCTGGGGAGCGGCCGCCGCGGCGGAGAGCCGGTCGGTGTCTCCGGCGAAGATGCCCGACAGGAGGGGGTCGATGAGCCGGTCCAGGGCTTCGGCCCCCAGGCGTCGCCTGACCAGAGCCCCGATGGTCTCGTCGTCCTCGGCTGGGGGGGCATCGGCGGGGCGGACCAGGTCTTCGGCCACCCGGGCCACGCCGGCCGCGCTCAACAGGCCCGAGGCGGACAGGGCGTCGAGGTCGGTGGGCACCCCCAGCAGCATCCCGGTGGGGAAGGGGCGCAGGGCCCCATCGGCCCACAGGTAGGCGTGGCGGGTGGCGGGGGCCACGAGCTCGTCGCCCAGGCCCACCTCCTCGCACAGCTGGCGGGCCCAGGGGACGCGGTTCAGGAAGGCGTCGGGCCCGGCGTCGAGGTCGAGCCCGCCGAAGGGGCCGGTGGCGATCTTGCCTCCCAGGTGCGACGACGCCTCGTACAGGGTGACCTGCGCTCCCTGGATGTGGGCCTGCCAGGCGGCGGCCAGCCCGGCGATGCCCCCGCCGACCACGGCCACCCGGGGGGTGGCGGTCACGTCGGCTCGGGCCGCCAGGCGTGCACCAGCTCGACCAGGCGCTCGAGGATGGTGGGGTCGGTCTCGGGCAGCACGCCGTGGCCGAGGTTGAAGACGTGGCCGCGGCCGCCGCCCTCGACCAGCACCTCGGTGGCCGCTTCTGCCACCGCGTCCCACGGTCCCAGGCACAGGGTGGGGTCGAGGTTGCCCTGCACGGCCCGACCGGTGCCGATGCGTTGGCGGGCCGAGCTCAGCGGGACCCGCCAGTCGACCCCGACCACGTCGGCGCCGGCCTCGCTCATCAACCCGAGCAGTTCACCGGTGCCCACGCCGAAGTGGATGCGGGGCACGCCCAGGTCGGCCACGCCCTCGAGGACGCGCCGGGAGTGGGGCAGCACGTGGCGACGGTACGCGGAGGGGCTGAGGGTGCCGGCCCAGCTGTCGAAGAGCTGCACGGCCGAACAACCGGCCTCGACCTGGGCCCGTAGGGCGGCCAGGGCCACGTCGGCCAGGGCGTCGAGCAGGCGGCCGAAGAGCACCGGGTCCGTGGCGATGAAGGTCTTGGTCAGGGCGTGGTCGCGGGACGGGCGGCCCTCGATGAGATAGCTGGCCACGGTGAAGGGGGCGCCGGCGAAGCCGATGAGGGGCACGGGCAGTTCGCCCACCAGCTGGCGCACCGTCTGCTGCACGTAGGGGGTGTCGGCCTCGGGCTCGAGGGGACGGAGCCGGTCCAGGTCGGCCGCGGTGCGGAAGGGCCTGTCGACGACGGGGCCGATGCCGGGGGCGATGTCCACGCCGAAACCGAGACCGGCGGTGGGCACCATGATGTCGGAGTAGAGGATGGCGGCATCCACGCCGTAGCGGTTGACCGGCTGCAACGTGATCTCGGTGGCCAGGTCGGGGTCCTTGACGGCGTCGAGGATGCTGCCGGCGCCGCGGATGGCCCGGTACTCGGGCAGTGAGCGTCCGGCCTGGCGCATGAACCACACCGGCACCTGCTCGGTGTGCTCACCCCGGCACGCGGCGAGGAACGACGAGTTGGTCATGCCGGGGGCCGCGCTGGGGCTCGTGCCCGGCGTGGGGCTGGGGACGTTCACGCCGACTCCCGCACGGCGGCGGCATCGGCGAAGGTGGCGGCCAGGGCGCCGTCGGCGGCCAGCAGCTCGACCATGGAGGCCCGGGCCCGTTCGGCCACGTCGCGCCGGTGGCCGGGACGGTCGCTGTCCCCGGTGATGGCGGCCACGTCGGCCGGGCTCGGCTCGATGACGACGACCTCGCTGCCGTGGTCGCGGATGGCGGACGCTTCCTTGCCCAGCACCCCCCGGTGCCACGAGCGGCGCAGGGCGGCCCCGTCCCAACCGCGGCGGGCCACGGCGCTGGACATGGGGGCGACGACGAGGACCAGGTCGAAGCCCAGGCCGGCGGCCAGATCGGCGTTGGTGGTGGACCACACGCCGCCGTCGACGTACTCGTCGCGGCCGATGCGGGTGGGCTCGTACCAACCGGGCACCGAGGCCGAAGCGGCGACGGCCTCACCCACGCCGCCGACGCGCACGGCGTCCCGGCCGAAGACGACCCGGCGGCCGTCCCTGACCCGCACCGCGGTGATCCACAGGGGGTCGACGGGCCAGTCGACGTCGTGGACGCCCTGGAGGCGGGCGGCCAGGTCGTGGTGGTGGTGGGCGCCCCGGGGCAGGGCCCCACTGAGGGCCACGCCGGGCCGGGTGGGCCAGTGCAACAGGCCACGCACGGCGAGCAGGGGGAAGGCGGGCACCTGGGAGGTGGAGGCCTCGGCGGGGGGGCGCAGCTCGGCGGCCGCTGCGGCCAGGGCGGCCTCGGAGCGGTCGTGGAGGGCCTGGCCCGCCGGGGTGAGCTCGCGCTTCTGGTAGATGGCGAGCTGGTCCTCGGCGGACAGGCCGGCCCGCAGCAGCGAAGCCACACCGGCGCCGGCCGAGGTGCCCACGAGCAGGTCGGCGGTGCGGGCGTCCCAGCCCGCCACCTCTTCGAGCGCGGCCAGGGTGCCGACGTGGTACGCCCAGCCGGGCACCCCCCCGGCGCCGAGGACCACGCCCACCGATCGGGGCGCGCTGGCGGGAGGGGCAGACATGGTCGCGATGCTCCCACGGCGCCAAGTGGTCCCGGTAGTCGGCTGTCCGCGCTCGGGGGTGACATCCCGGTGCCCGGTGGGGCCGGGTAGCGTCCAGTCTTCCGTGACCAGTCGACCCCGCCCCCTGCAACGTGTCCTGGCCCTGGGCTTCGTCGCCATGCTCAGCGCGGCCACGGTCGCCTGCGGCGGTGGGGGCGATGCCGCCTCCCACGACGGTCCCCCGCCCGACGGTGACGCCCTCGTCTCGGCCAACACCACGGCCTTCGTCCCTGCGACCCTGGAGCTGCCCTCCGGTCGCGACCTGGTCGTCGTGCTCGACAACCAGGACAAGGGCGTGGCCCACAACATCCGCTTCCCCAAGGCCGCCGGGAACCCCAAGACGGCGCTGAAGAACGGCCCCGTCTACCAGACGCTCACCGTGCGCTTCGACGCCCCGGGCACCTACGACTACGTGTGCGACCTGCACCCGGCCATGCGGGGCACGGCCACGGTCGGCTGATCGTCAGCACCCTCCGCCTGGCTCACCCGGCCGCCCGGGTGTGGATCCGCCGGTCGTCGTGGATCAGCCCGGCCGTTGGTGGATCAGGCCGGGCAGTCCTGGGACAGCGGGGTTCGGCGTTCCTCGGGCACGGTGGTCATGGGGCTGAGCACATCGTCGAGATCGGCCAGCAGGGCCGTGCTGGCACCGGCCACCACGACCTGGCCCCGTTGGTTGCGCTTGGCGTCGTAGAGGGCGGCGTCAGCCCGGGCCAGGAACGATGTCGGGCCTTCGCCCGGGCGGGGCACGCACGCCCCGGCCGACAACCCTGCCCCCATGCGTCCGAGGGCTTCGGTGGCCCGGCGGCACAGGCGGTCGCCCATGGCGGCGACGTCGAGGGAGGCGCCGCGGTGGATGACGATGGCGAACTCGTCGCCGCCGATGCGGTAGGCCCGGTCCTCGGCTCGCACGCCGGCGGCCAGGCCCGCAGCCACCGTTCGCAGCGTCTGGTCCCCGACCAGGTGGCCGAAGGTGTCGTTGACCTGCTTGAAGCGGTCGATGTCGGCCAGGAGCACGGCATCGCCCACCTCCAGGGCGCCGACGTGGTCGTGGAAGGCCCGGTGGTTGCCCAGCCCGGTGAGGGGGTCGAGCACGGCCAGGTCGTGCAGCTCGGCCATGGTGTCGGCCAGGTCGAGGGCGCCTCCGGCCAGGGCGGCCAGCAGCTCGAAGGCCTCGGCGTCCTCCTCGCCCAGCCGCCGGGTGGAGTCGTGGGCCACGACCAGCACCCCGAGCCGTTCGCCGTGGCGCAGCACCGGGGTCACGGCCAGGGCCCGGGCACCGCCGCGGCGGAGGCGCTCGGTGCCGGCCACCGTGCGACCGGTGGCCTCACCGGAGGAGTGGCACGACGCCACCTGGGCCACCACCGCGGCCAGGGTGTCGAGCTCGTCGTGGGTCAGGCCCAACATGGCCGGGGCCAACGGACCCGTGGCCGTGACCACCTGGAGACCAGCGCCCTCGTCGAGGGCGAGCACGGCCGAGCACATGCCCGTCACCTCAGCGGCCTGGACCACGAGCTGACGCCGCAGGTCATCGGGGTCGCCGAGGCCGAGGAGCCGGTAGGAGGCCTGGGCCATGCGCCCCAGCGCACTGGGACGACGCCCGGTGCCCAACCGCTCGAGGTGGGCGCCGAGGCGGCGGGCGCAGCGCTCGACCTCGAGCTCGTCGGCCTGGGACAGGGCGCTGAGCGATTCGACGTTGAGGGCACCGACGCTGGTTCCGGCCACCCGCAGGGGCACGCACAGCTCGGCAGCCACGCCGGGGATGGCTTCGAGGTAGTCCGCGGCCGACGCGGCGTCGGCCAGGCGCACGGCCCGCCCGGTGCGGAAGGCCCGCCCGGTCAGGCCCGAGGAGGCGGGCATGCCGTCGAGCACCTGCCACAGTCCCCGCTGGGCCTGGCAGCGCAGCAGGCCGTCGCGCTCCAGGTAGAGGCTGGGCATGAGCCCACCGCGGCGGGACAGGTGGTCGGCGACGGCGTCGCAGGCCTGGCGGGAATCGGTGGCGGCGTGCAGGAGCCGCTCGAGGCGGGCGGCTTCGGCTTCGGACGCCAGGGCCCGGGTGCGCCGGTGTACGGGTCGCACGGGATCGGCGGGCCAGGGGTTGCCCGGGCGGGCCAGCAGGTAGCCCTGGGCCAGGTGCACCCCCATGTCCCGCAGGGTGGCCAGCTCGCCGGGGGCCTCGACGCCCTCGGCGATGACGGTGGAGCCCACCTCGCGGGCGAAGCTGAGCAGGGCCGAGGCCATGGCCCGCTGGGCGGGGGAGCGGTCGATGCCCGAGATCAGGGAGCAGTCGAGCTTGAGGAACTCGGGCTCGAGCTGCAGCACGTGGCGCAGGCTGGCGTAGCCCGAGCCCAGGTCGTCGATGGCCAGGCGTGCCCCTTCGGCCGTCCACGAGGACAGCTGCTCGCGCAGGGTGTCGTAGTCGCTGACCGCGTGCTCCTCGGTGAGCTCGATGACGAGGCGGTCGGGCAGGTCACCCCGCAGCGCCCGCACCCGGGGGTCGGCCAGCAGGTCGGGACTGGTGTTGACGAACAGCAGGCGGTCGGCCGGCGGGGGGCCGCCATGGGCCACCGCCGCCCAGCACGCCAGCTCGAGCTCGGTGCGCATGCCCATCCTGGTGGCGGCCTCGAGCCAGCGCGACGGGCCGACCCCACGCTCGACGTCCATGCGGGCCAGGGCCTCGTAGCCCACGACCTCACCGTCGGCCAGGCGGACGATGGGCTGGTAGACGACGCGCACCCCTCCGGGCAGCACCAATCTGCACAGCGCGGCCCGCACGTCGTCAGGGGTGGTGTTTGCCATCACAAGATGGATTTCGGCGCGACGAATGCCCAGGTGTAGCCCTGAGACGCGCATATCCCAGGAACGGGGCTGAGTGCTACAGGGCTGCGGCGCGGAAGGACCGGCCTGTCCACAAGGGGCGCCGTCATCGGTCGGGTCACCGCTGCAGGACCAGGCCGCGGTAGCTGTCCCCGAAGCCGGCGTCGCGCAGGACGGTGGCCCACGGCGAGGCCCCGACCTCTTCGCCGTCGACCTTGGTGATCTCGACCTTGCGCATCCGTCCCCGGCTCACCAGGGCGGCCAGGGCCCGGGGCCACCCGGGGTGCTCGGAGGCGGCGGGGAAGGTGACCAGGCTGTGCCCGCCGCGCTCGAGGTAGGCCACGGCCTGACCGTCGACGAGCACGACGTGGGCCCCGGCCGCCCGGGCCGGGCGGCCGGTGCTCTCGGGCCAGGGGATGGCGGCGCCGTAGGGCTGGGCCGGGTCGGTGGCCGCCAGCAGCAAGGGTGGCGCCGGAGCGTCACCCTGCTCGCGGGCGCTGCGCAGGCGATCGATGGCTCCGGCCAGGGCGAACTGGGCCGCGCCCAGGCCGTCCACGAAGTAGCCCCGGCGCACCTGGCCCCGTTCCTCGAGGGCCTTGAGCACCGGGTAGACGCCGGCGAAGCCGCCTTCGGCCCCTTCGCCCAGGGCCGCCTCGCGGGTCAGTACCCCGTAGCGCTCGAGCAGCTGCAGGGCCCGGGCGTGGGCCACCTCGGTGGTGGTGGGGGTCGGTTCGAGCAGGGGGGCGACCAGGGACCAGCGCCCGGCCCCGGCCGGGGGCCCCAGGCGGGCCAGGCGTCCAGGTCGGGGCCGCCCCCGGGTAGCGCGACTGGCCTTGGCCGAGCCGGCGGCACCGACGCCGCCCTTGATGAAGGCCCGCAGCGGGGCCAGCGAGTCGTTGGTGACGTAGCCGCCCCACACCAGATCCCACAGGGCGGCCAGGACCGAGGCGTCGTCGTAGGGTCCGCCGCCGGTGGACACGGCTGCCACCAGGTCGGCCCAGAACGATGCCCCCCGGTTCTCGAGGTGGGCGAGGATGGCCTTGTGGGCGGGGTCGTCGAGAGGTGGCTCGGCGGGCTGGGGGATGAGCAGGGCGGCGTGGTCGCGGAAGGCCAGGCGGACCCGGCCGTCGCTCGACCCGATGCCGCCGGCACCCACCCACACCACGTCACCGGCCGTGCACAGCAGGTCGAGGTCGGCGGGGCGGTGGTCGGCCAGGCGGGCGGCGAGCACGTCGCCTTCGAGGATCGACGCGGGGATCGTGGCCCCCTGGAGGACGCCGAGCACGTCGAGCAGGGCATCGAGGCCCCGACCGTTGCCGCCCACCCCCTGCCAGGCGGGCAGGAAGCGGGCCAGGGCCTCGTGGGACACGGGTTCGACCTCGCGCCGCAGGGCGGCCAGCGAGCGTCGTCGCAGCTGGCGCAGCACGTCGCTGTCGCACCACTCCCGCTCGACACCGCCGGGGCGGAACTCGCCGGCCACCACCCGACCCTGGCCCTCCAGCTCGACCAGGGCGGGCAGCACCCGCTCGGGCTCGAGGCCGAAGCGCGCCGCGGCGGTGGCGGTGACGAAGGGCCCGTGGGTGCGGGCGTAACGGGCCACCAGCTCGACCAGGGGCCGGTCGACCGAGGCGGTGAAGGCCCCGGGCAGGCCCAGGGGCAGGGCCACACCCAGGGCGTCACGCAGCCGGCCGGCGTCCTCGGCCGCGGCGACGTGGACCTGGCCGGCCAGGGGCACCTCGATGGCCCGCCGGTCGGCCACCAGGGTCTCGATCCAGGCGGCGACGTCATCGGCTGAGCCCTGGCTGCGGGCGTCGACCTCGGATCGGGTCAGGGGGCCGAGGCGGCGCAGCACGTCCCACAGGTCCTCGGCGTGGCGGGCCTGGCGCCGCTCGACCAGGCACTGCAGCTCCAGCTCGAGCAGGGCCAGGGCGTCGGGATCGAGCAGCTCGCGCAGCTCCTCGTCGCCCAGCAGGTCGCGCAGCAGGTCGCGGTCGAGGGCCAGGGCCGCGGCCCGGCGCTCGGCCAGCGGGGCGTCGCCCTCGTACATGTAGACGGCGATCCAGCCGAACAGCAGGGAGGCGGCGAAGGGGGACGCCTTGGGGGTGTCCACGGCCACCAGCCGCAGGCGCCGTGATCGCAGGTCGGTGAGCACCTGACGCAGGGCGGGCAGGTCGAAGACATCGTTGAGGCACTCCCGCGTCGTCTCCAGCAACAGGGGGAAGGCGGGGTACTTCGACGCCGCCTTGAGCAGGTCGGCCGCCTTCTGGCGTTGCTGCCACAAGGGCGTGCGCTGGTCGGGCCGGCGTCGGGGCAGCAGCAGGGCCCGGGCCGCGCACTCGCGGAAGCGGGAGGCGAACAGCGCCGTGCCCGGCAGCTCGGACACGATCAGGTCGGTGATCTCGTCGGGGTCGATGGCCAGCAGTTCGAGGGGGAGGCGGTCGACCGATTCGGGGAGGCGCAGCACGATGCCGTCGTCGGACCACATGAGCTCGACGTCGACCCCCCACTCCTGGTGGAGCAGGCGACGTAGGGCCATGCCCCAGGGGGCGTGGACCTGGGCGCCGAAGGGGGACAGGATGCACACCCGCCAGTCGCCGATCTCGTCCCGGAAGCGTTCGACGACGATGGTGCGGTCGTCGGGCACCACCCCGGTGGATTCGGCCTGTTCGGCCAGGTAGCCCAGCAGGTTGTCGGTGGCCCAGGGGTCGAGCGCGTTGCGCTCGGCCAGGCGCTCACGGGCCTCGGGCTCGCCCAGGGCCCGGATCTCGCGGATGAAGGTGCCCATGGCCCGGCCCAGCTCCAGGGGGCGCCCGGGGCCGTCGCCGTGCCAGAAGGGCATCTTGCCGGGCTGGCCGGGGGCGGGGGTGACGATGACCCGCTCGAAGGTGATGTCCTCGATGCGCCAGGTCGACGCCCCCAGCAGGAACGTCTCCCCGGGCCGGGACTCGTAGACCATCTCCTCGTCGAGCTCGCCCACCCGGGTGCCGTCGGGCAGGAACACCCCGTACAGGCCCCGGTCGGGGATGGTTCCCGGGTTGGTGACGGCCAGGCGTTGAGCCCCGGGGCGGGCCTTGAGCACGTCGCCCACCCGGTCCCAGATGATGCGGGGGCGCAGCTCGGAGAACTCGTCGGAGGGGTAGCGACCCGACAGCAGGTCGAGCACGCCGTTGAGTTGCTCGTCGGACAGCTCGGCGAAGTTGGCCGAGGCCCGCACCACCGCGGCCAGGTCAGCCAGGGCCCAGTCCTCGACGGCGACCATGGCCACGATGTGCTGGGCGAGCACGTCGAGGGGGTTGCGGGGGTAGCGGGTGGCCTCGATCTCGCCCCGCTGCATCCGGTCGACGACCACGGCCGCTTCCAGCAGGTCGGAGCGGTGCTTGGGGAAGAGCTTGCCCCGGCTCGGCTGGCCCACCTGGTGCCCGGCCCGGCCCACCCGTTGCAGGCCCCGGGACACCGCCCCCGGCGATTCCACCTGGATGACCAGGTCGACGGCGCCCATGTCGATGCCCAGCTCCAGGGACGACGTGGCCACCAGGCCCCGCAGGCGCCCGGTCTTGAGGTCGTCCTCGATGATGAGCCGGCGCTGGCGGGACAGGGACCCGTGGTGGGCCATGACCAGCTCGGTGCCGGCCTCGGAGACCGAGGAGCCCACGCTCTCGTTGCCGCGGTTCTCGCCCTCGAGGTACAGCTCGTTGAGGCGCGAGGCCAGCCGTTCCGCCCCCCGGCGGGCGTTCACGAAGATGATGGTCGAGCGGTGCTCCTGCACCAGTTCCAGCAGGCGGGGGTGCATGGACGGCCAGATGGAGCGGCGCACCGGCCCGGCGGCGACGTTGCCGGACACGGCCTCGTCCATGACCTCGCCCAGGTTGGCCATGTCCTCGACCGGGATGACGACCTCGAGCTCGAGCTCCTTGGTCACCCCGGCGTCGACGATGGTCACCGGGCGGGCGCGGGTGGCCGGCCGGGCCGGTCGCTCGGACTCGGCCCGGTTCGGCGCCGGGCCCACGGCCTCGAAGCCGCCCAGGTAGCGGGCGATCTCCTCCAGGGGCCGCTGGGTGGCCGACAGCCCGATGCGCTGGGCGGGGCGGTCGGTCAGCTTGGCCAGGCGCTCCAGGGAGACGGACAGGTGGGCGCCCCGCTTGGTGGCGGCCAGGGCGTGGATCTCGTCGATGATCACCGCCTCGACGCCGCGCAGGGTGTCGCGGGCCCGGGAGGTGAGCAGCAGGTAGAGCGACTCGGGCGTGGTGATGAGGATGTCGGGTGGGTGGCGCAGCATGGTGCGGCGCACATCGGCCGGGGTGTCCCCGGTGCGCACGCCCACGGTGGGCACGGTGATGGGCACACCCAGGCGCTCGGCGTGCAGGGCGATCCCGGCCAGCGGTGCCCGCAGGTTCTTGTCGACGTCGACGGCCAGGGCCCGCAACGGGGAGATGTAGAGCAGCCGGGTGCGCCGGTCCTTCTCGGGCGGGGGGCTGGAGGTGAGCCGGTCGAGGCCCCACAGGAAGGCGGTCAGCGTCTTGCCCGAGCCCGTGGGGGCCAGGATCAGGGTGTCGTCCCCCTTGGCGATGGCCGGCCACCCCTTGGCCTGCGCCTTGGTGGGCGCGCTGAAGGTGGCGTCGAACCACGCCCGGGTGGGCTCGGAGAACAGGTCGAGGGCCACGGGGACGAACGTAGCCAGCTGGTGTGACATCGCCGTCGTGTCCAGCCCGGAGATGCCGTCGACACCCCGAACTGCGTCAGCTGTCGAACAAGCCCGGAGGGGCCGAAGCAGCTTCGAGCCAGCCGAGGCCGCTCAGATGCGCCCACGCATCGCCATCGGGGCCCGGTTGTGGGACCGGCTGTCCCCGTCCCGTCGGCCCGCCGAGCTCCACGAGTTCCCCCCCATCGTGGGCCGGGCCCACACCGCGCCCTCCACCCCGGGCGGGCCGAGCGGCAGGACCTGTGCTTCGAGTTCGAGCGCCTCCTCTTCGATGCGTTGGGCGACGCCGTGACCGTGGTCGACGAGACCAACGGCTTCCGCTACTTCGACGCCCGCGACCTGCTCGGCTTCGTCGACGGAACCGCCAACCCGGTGGGGGCCGACCTGGCCGAGGCCTCGCTGATCGGCGACGAGGACCCTGCCTTCGCCGGCGGCAGCTACGTCGTCATCCAGAAGTACCTCCACGACCTCACCGCCTGGGGCCACTTGACGACGGAGGCGCAGGAGGCCGTGATCGGCCGGCGCAAGATCGACAACGTCGAGCTCGACGACGGTCCCGGTCCCAGTTCGCCCACAAGACCCTGGCCACCATCGTCGGTCCCGACGGTGCCGAGCTCGAGATCCTGCGGGACAACATGCCCTTCGGCCGCCCCGGCCACGGCGAGTTCGGCACCTACTTCATCGGCTACTCCCGTCGGCTGTGGGTCACCGAGCTGATGCTGCAGCGCATGTTCGTCGGCAACGGCGAGCACCGCCGCGACGGAGTCGTCGGCCGTGTGCTGCGGGCCGGTGCCGGTCAGGCAGAACTGGGTAGTGCACCCCCATGCCCATCGAACGCGTGCTCGTCACCGGAGCCACCGGCTACATCGGCGGGCGCCTCGTGCCCGAGTTGCTCGACGCCGGTTACCAGGTGCGCTGCCTGGCCCGGTCCCCGGACAAGCTGCGTGACCTGGCCTGGCGGTCCCAGGTCGAGGTGGTCAAGGGCGACCTGGCCGACCCCGACTCCTTGATCGGGGCCATGGACAGCATCGACGCCGCCTACTTCCTCGTCCACGGCATGGGCACCTCGGACGACTTCGCCGCCCGCGACCGCGAGGCCGCCGCCGGCTTCGCCGAGGCCGCAGCCCGGGCGTCGGTCCAACAGATCGTCTACCTGGGGGGCCTGGGCGAGGACGAAGGCGCTCTCTCCGAGCACCTCCGAAGCCGTCACGAGGTGGGCGAGGCTCTGGCCGAGGGCACGGTGCCCGTCACCGAGCTGCGGGCCGCGGTCATCATCGGCTCGGGCAGCGCCAGCTTCGAGATGCTGCGCCGGCTGACCGAGACCCTGCCCGTCATGGTCACCCCCCGCTGGGTGCACACGAAGTGCCAGCCGACAGCCATCGGCGACGTGCTCGCCTACCTGGTGGGCGTCCTCGGCCTGGAGCAGGCTCAGGGTCGGGTGCTCGAGGTGGGCGGCCCCGACGTCGTCACCTACGCCGACATGATGCGACTCTACGCCGAGGTGGCCGGTCTCAGGAAGCGGGTGCTCATCCCCGTGCCCCTCCTCACCCCGCGCCTGTCCTCGCACTGGATCGGCCTGGTCACCCCCCTGCCCTCGGGCCTGGCCCGCCCCCTGGTGGAGAGCCTCCGCAACGAGGTCATCGTCAGGGACCACACCCTCGAGGTGCTCGTGCCCCGCCAGCGCATCCACCTGCGCCGGGCCATCGAACTGGCCCTCGAGCGGACCCGGGCACTGGAGGTGACCACGTCGTGGGCCAGCGCCGAGCTGGCCGGCCGGGCGCCCTCTGACCCCATGCCGACGGACCCCCACTGGTCAGGTGGCCTGATTCTCGACGACACCCAGACCGTGCACACCGACCGGCCCGTGCACGAGGTGTTCCGCTCGGTCACCGGCATCGGCGGCCAGCGGGGCTGGTACCTGCTCGACCCGTTGTGGTCGCTGCGGGGCCTGGCCGATCGCCTCATCGGGGGACCGGGCATGCGCCGCGGCCGCCGCCACCCCGACGACCTGCGGGTGGGCGACCCCGTCGACTTCTTCCGGGTCGAGGCCCTGGTCCCCGACACCATGCTCCGCCTGCGGGCCGAGATGAAGGTGCCCGGCGAGGCGTGGCTGGAGTGGACCATGGAGCCCGACGACGGCGACGGCGAGGAGGGCACGTCAGCCAGCTCCACCGAAGCCAGCCACCAGATGGGCACCCGCCTCGTGCAGAAGGCCCGCTTCCAGCCCCGGGGGGTGCCCGGCCGCCTCTACTGGTGGGCCATGCTGCCCTTCCACCACTTCATCTTCCGGGGCATGGCCAAGCGCCTGGCCGACGGCCGGCCCTCGCCCAAGGCCGCCCGCATCGCCGCCGCCCTGGAGGCAGCTCAGACCAAGGTGGCGGGGTCGACGTTGGCCCCGCAGACGACCACACCGACGCGCTGACCGGGGGCGGGGCGCCAGGCCCCGTCCAGCACGGCGGCCAGGGCCGTGGCCCCGCCCGGTTCGGCCGCGACCCGACAGTGGTCCCACAACCAGCGTTGTGCAGCGACGATGGCTGCGTCGGTCACGGTGACAGCGCCGGCCACCCACTGCGTGGTGGCCTCGAAGGCCAGCTCACCCAGCTGGCGGGCCCCCAGGGAGTCGGCCGCCACCCCGCCCACGTCCACGGGTACGGGATGCCCGGCGGTCCGGGCCGCGACCAGGCAGGCGCAGCGTTCGGGCTCCACGGCCACGACGGTGGTGGCGCCCCGGTACCAGCTGGCCACTCCGGCGATGAGGCCACCTCCGCCCACCGCCACCAGCGCGGCGTCGAGGTCAGGGGCCTGTTCGGCCAGCTCGCGGGCCATGGTGCCTTGGCCGGCCACGGTGGCGGGGTCGTCGTAGGGGTGGACCCGCCGGGCCCCGGTCTCGGCGGTGAAGCGGTCGCAGGCGGCCTGGGCGTCGGCGTAGGCGGCCCCGCTCACCACCACCTCGGCCCCGTAGCGGGCGATGGCGGCCCGCTTGGTGGCCGAGGACACCTCGGGTACGAACACGGTGGCCCGATGGCCGAAGCGCTGGGCGGCCCAGGCCACGGCCACACCGTGGTTGCCCCCCGATGCCGCCGCCACCCCGGCCGCGGGCACGGGTGAGGACAACAGCACGTTGCTGGCCCCCCGGGCCTTGAACGACCCCGTGACCTGGACGAGCTCCAGCTTGAGGGTCACAGGCGGCCCCGGGGCCAGGCCCAGCTCGACGGGATCGACATCGAGGATGGGGGTGCGGCGCACGTGGGTGCCGATGCGACCGGCAGCGGCGTCGATGTCAGCAGGGAGGACCACGGTGGGCGAGCCTACGGACCCGAGCCGATTGGTCGTGATGGCTGACGGCTCTGTCGGTGGGCGGGTGACGAGGTCGGTGAGCGGGTGGCGAGGTCGGTGGGCGGGGTCGTGTCGCTTCGGGCCCGGCCGCGGGTGCGGGCAGGGCGGCTGTTGGCGCTACCGCGGCTGATGAAGGGGCCCCCGGTGGACACGCCGACAGGGCGCAGTCGGTTTCGCGAAGAGCCCTGTACCGGGGAGGTTCGCCATCCTTCGCGAAACTGTAGAACGGGTGCCATCTGGGGGATCGAGCGACGCAGCGCGGTTCGCTGGGAGCTCGAAGTGAGCTCGGAGTGTCCCGCGCCGGCGGTCTCGGCAACGGTGAAGCATTCGCCCCCGCCACGGTGGTCAATGCTTCACCGTGAGCTGTACTGGCCATCAGCGACGACCGTTCACGCAGCAGGGAGCGAACGACACGAACGGAGGCCCCTTCATCAGCCGCGGTAGGGCCGGCAGCCACGAACCACGCAGCCGCCGGTTCGGCTGACCACCGATCGCGCATCATCGACCGGCGAGGCCAAGGCCAACCCTGCGCCTACGCCCAACTCGGCCCGTCGCCGTAGGGTCGGAAGCCATGCCCGAGGGCGACACCATCTGGCGGGTGGCCGCCCGCCTGCGTCCCGCCCTGGCCGGGGCCACGCTGGAGCGCTTCGAGGCGCCCCGGCTCACCGGACCCCGGCCCAAGGTAGGTGAGACCATCGAAGCGGTCGAGGCCGTGGGCAAGCACCTGCTCATCCGCTTCTCCAGCGGCGTCGTGCTCCAGACCCACCTGCGCATGACCGGCTCGTGGCACCTCTACACCCCCGGTCAGCGCTGGCAGAAGGCCCGCCACCTGGCCCGGGCCGTCATCGCCGTGCCCGGGTGGGTGGCCGTGTGCTTCGCCGCCCCCATCGTGCGCACCTACGCCGATGGCACCACCGGCACCGAGCACCTGGGCCCCGACCTGTGCCGGCCCGACGACGAGCTCGATCTCGACACGGTACTCGAGCGCCTGGCCGCCCTGGGCGCCCCCGGCGACGCCATCTGCGACCTGCTCATGGACCAGCGCATCGCTGCCGGCATCGGCAACGTCTACAAGTCCGAGGTCCTGTGGGCCCGCCACGTCCACCCCCTGACCACCCTGGGCGAGCTCGACACCGACACGAGGCGCGAGCTGTTCGCCCTGGCCCACAAGTTGCTGCGGGCCAACCTGGGCCACGGGGGCCGGGTCACGGTCGTCGGCGTGCCCGGCGGGGTGGGCGTCTACGGCCGGCGGGGCCAACCCTGCCCCCGCTGCGGCACCCCGGTGGACCGGGGGGTGTACCTGCGCAACCCCCGGTCCTGCTACTGGTGCCCACGGTGCCAGCCGCCACCCCCGTCGGTCGCCACCCCGGCGGCCGCCCGGCGTTAGGGTCGGGGTCATGCTCCACGTGCCCCTGGGACGGACCGGCCTGCAGGTGTCACAGCTCTGCCTCGGCACCATGACCTTCGGCCTGCAGTGCGACGAGGCCACCAGCTTCGCCATCCTCGACAAGGCCTACGAGGGCGGCATCACCTTCATCGACACCGCCGACGTGTACCCCCTGGGCGGCACCGGGCCCGAGTCGGGCCGGACCGAGGAGATCGTCGGTCGGTGGCTGGCCGGGCGGCGCGACGACGTCGTGCTGGCCACCAAGTGCGGCATGCCCATGAGCGGACGGCGCTGGGACCGGGGCGGCTCGCGCAAGCACATCATCGACGCCGTCGAGGCCTCCCTGCGCCGGCTGCAGGTCGACCACATCGACCTCTACCAGCTGCACGCCGACGACGAGGACACCCCCCTCGACGAGACCCTGGCCGCCTTCGACGACCTGGTCAGCTCGGGCAAGGTGGCCTACATCGGCTGCTCGAACTACAGCGCCTGGCGCCTGGCCCGCGCCGTCGGTCGCTCCGAGGCGCTGGGCCTGGCCCGCTACGACTGCGTGCAGCCCCGCTACAACCTGCTCTACCGGGTCTTCGAGCGCGACCTGTTCGAGCTCGCCGAGCAGGAAGGCATCGGCGTGATCCCCTACAACCCCATCGCCGGGGGCATGCTCAGCGGCAAGCACCGCCGGGGCGCGCCCAGCGAGGGGACCCGGTTCACCCTGGGCAGTGCGGCCGAGCGCTACCAGGGCCGCTACTGGCACGACGACGCCTTCGACACCGTCGACAAGCTCGGCGCCCTGGCCGACGAGGCCGGGATCAGCCTGGTCACCCTGTCGGTGGCCTGGTGCCTGGCCCAGGGGGCGGTGACCTCGCCCATCATCGGCGCCTCCAGCCCCGGCCAGCTCGACGCGGCCCTGGCTGGGGTGGACACCCCCCTCGACCTCGACCTGTACGCACAGGTCGACGAGCTGACCCGCCCCTACCGCAACGTCGAACCCCAGCGCTGAGCTGAGCGCCTAGCCTCTCGGGACCGAGCCGGCCCGTCGTCGGCTCACCCCTTCGGAAGAGGTGTGCGGATGTCCCAGACGGTACGGGGTGTGGTGGCCCGGTCGGTCAAGCAGCCGGTGGAGATCGTGCCCATCGTGGTGCCCGACCCCGGTCCCGGCGAGGCCTTGATCAAGGTCCAGGCCTGCGGGGTGTGCCACACCGACCTCCACTACCGCGAGGGCGGCATCAGCGACGACTTCCCCTTCCTCCTGGGCCACGAGGCCGCCGGCATCGTCGAGGCCATCGGCCCCGACGTGCGCGACGTGTCCCCCGGTGACTTCGTGGTGCTGAACTGGCGAGCCGTGTGCGGGGTGTGCCGCTCGTGCCGCCGGGGCCGGCCCCAGTACTGCTTCGCCACCTTCAACGCCACCCAGAAGATGACGTTGGAGGACGGCACCCCCCTCAGCCCCGCCCTGGGCATCGGCGCCTTCGCCGAGAAGACCCTGGTGGCCGCGGGGCAGGCCACCCGGGTCAACCCGGCGGCCAAGCCCGAGGCCGCGGGCCTGCTCGGTTGCGGTGTCATGGCCGGCCTGGGGGCGTCGATGCTGACGGGCAACGTGCAGCGGGGCGATTCGGTGGCCGTCTTCGGCTGCGGCGGGGTGGGCGACGCCGCCATCGCCGGCGCCAAGCTGGCCGGCGCCACCACGATCGTCGCCATCGACCTCGACGACCGCAAGCTGGCCCTGGCCGCCGAGTTCGGGGCCACCCACCTGGTCAACGCGTCGACGGGGGACCCTGTCGAAGGCGTGCGCGAGGCGACGGACGGCTTCGGGGCCGACGTGTGCATCGAGGCCGTGGGCAACCCCCGGGTGCTCGAACAGGCCTTCTTCGCCCGCGACCTGGCCGGCACCGTGGTCCAGGTCGGCGTGCCCACCCCGGACATGGCCTTCCCCTCCATCCCCATGATCGAGTTCTTCGGTCGGGGTGGGGCGCTGAAGCCGTCGTGGTACGGCGACTGCCTGCCCAGCCGGGACTTCCCCGCCCTCATCGAGCTCTACCTGCAGGGTCGCCTCGACCTCGACCGCTTCGTCAGCGAGACCATCGCCCTCGACGAGGTGGAAGAGGCGTTCCACAAGATGGAGCGGGGCGAGGTCCTCCGCTCGGTCGTCGTCTTCTAGCGGATCGTCTTCTAGCGGGTCGCCTTCTGGACCGCAGGGATCCGGCCAGGCACACCAGGACGGCGGCGGCCACGGCGACCGCGGTGGTGACCAGGCCGCGTCCACCGGCGACCCCGGCCACCAGCTGACCGACGCCGCCCAGCCACAGGGCACCGATGAGGGCGGAGCCGAGGGCGAGAGGGAGGAAGCGGCGCCAGGGTCGGCTGTCCAGGCCCGAACCGGCGGCCAGGCTCAGCCGCCCCGCGGGCAGGAAGGCGGCGGCCAGGGCGCCCAGCCAACCACCGGGCAGCCGCCGCAGGCCCAGGCGTGACGACCAGCGGACCCGATGACGCTCGGGCACCGCCCGAGCCAGGGAGAACACCGAGACCTGGCCGGCGAAGGAACCCGCCGCGGCCGAACCCACCACGGCGCTGCGCTCGAGCAGGCCGCCGGCGCCGGCGGCCAGGGCCACGACCACGACCTCGCCGGGGAGGACGGGCAGGCCGGCGTCGGCCATGGCCGCTCCGAACACGGCCAGGTACTGGGTGAGGAGCACGGGCCCAGCGTGCGCCTCCGCCGGCCGGCGTGACATCGGGGGGCCACCCTGGAAGGACCCTGAGATGGCCCCGGGGTACGCTCCACTGGTCACCAGCACCCAGGGGGGTCCCATGGCCGTGCAGTTCCTCGATCCACGAGCCCAGCCCGGTGCCGCGGTCGATCCCTACGAGCTGTCCATCGACATCACGGACGGTCCGGTCGACGTCGGCATGCTGGCCAACGGCTTCCCCGATTCCGTGGCCTTCCTCGACGAGGTGGCCGATTCGCTGCGCTTGGTCCTGCCCCAGGCCCGCTTCCACTTCTACGACAAGGGCAACGCATCCATCGCCGCCCCGCCCGAACTGCTGGCCGAGGTGACCTCGGCCTGTCAGGCCGTGGTGGCCGCCTGGGGTCATTGAGGCAGCTGCACCACCGGCACCGTGCGTGACGGCGTGAACCTGGCTCGACGAGGCGTACCGGCCGTGGCCCTCGTGACCTCGGCCTTCTGGAAGCAGGGTGACTTCGTCGCCCGATCCGTCGGCATGCCCGACGTGCCCCGGCTCATGTTGCCCCACCCGGTGTCCGCCACCGGCAAGGAGAACATGCGCCGGGTGGCCGACAGCATCAGGGACGGCGTCATCGCCGCGCTGCGAGGGGATGGCTCATGACCACCATCGACACCAGAGGGACCGGTCTGGTGACCGCTGACCTGCTCGACGCCGCCTCCGAGGAGGACGCCCTCGAGGCCCTCCACGAGCTCGGTTGTACCGACGGCCTGCCCGTGGTCATCCCCACTCCCGAGCGGGTGGCCCGCTTCGTGCTGGCCTCGGGCTTCGACGGCGACCTCGTGCTCGGCGACCTCGGTCCCGGCCTCGGCGCCGCCACCGTCGAGCTCGTGGCCGCGGCCGCGGTCATGGCCGGCTGCCTCCCTGACCACGTGCCTGTGGTCGTCGCTGCGGTGCAGGCCGTGGCCCAGCCCGAGTTCGACCTCACCGAGATGCAGGCCACCACCCACTGCACCGCGCCCCTGCTCATCATCAACGGCCCCGTGCGCGACGCCGTGGGCCTGCAGTCGGGCTTCGGGGCCCTGGGACCGGGCTTCCGGGCCAACGCCACCATCGGCCGGGCCCTGCGCCTGGCCATGATCAACATCGGCGGAGCCCGGGCCGGGGTGGCGGACATGGCGCTGCTGGGCCACCCGGGCAAGTTCACGTACTGCCTGGCCGAGGACGAGGAGGGCTCTCCCTTCGAGCCGCTTCACGTCAGCCGGGGCTGGTCCCCCGAGGCCTCGGTGGTGACCGTGGTCGGGGCCGAGGCTCCTCAGTCGGTCATGTTCGTGGGCGACGCCGACGATCCCGATGCTCCCGACCGGTTGCTGCGCACCCTGGCCGGGTCCATCGCCAACGTGGGTGCCAACAACGCCCAGATCGGGGGCAGCGGTGTGGTCACCGTGGTGCTCAACCCCGATCACACCGCCGTGCTCCACGAGGCCGGCTACGACCGCAAGGGCGTGGCCGAGGCGCTGAGCGGCCTGGCCGTCAACACCCGGGGCACCATGCGGGCCCTGAACCCGTCCATGGCCGGCAAGGGCGCCGACGACGACCTCATCCGCGCTGTGCGCAACCCCGATGACCTGCTCATCCTCCAGGCCGGGGGCAGCGGGCTCTACTCCATGGTCATGACGTCGTGGTGCGCCGGGCCCCACGCCAACCGGGCTGTCAGCCAGGAGATCATGTTCGGCCAGGCCTGCGAGATCCCCGGCATGCGCCTCTGACCGCGGCGGCGTGGGGCGCTGGCCGCCAGCTGGTCAGCGCCCCATCAGCCGCACCTCGTCAGCCGCGACCCAGCATGCGGTCGACGGTGATCTCGATGGCGACGCGGTCGTCGCGCTCCTTGGGCTGGCGGTAGCGCTCGGCGTAGCGACGGACGGCCTCGGCCACCCGTTGGGGATCGTCGGTGACCACGGCGGGTCCTTCGAGGGTGAGCCAACGCCGGCCGTCGACCTGGCACACCGCGGCCCGACCTCCGGGGCGGGCATCGACGTTGTGGGCCTTGCGGGCGCCGCGGAAGGTGATGACCCGCACCAGCCCGGCCTCGAGGTCGAGGGTGAAGCCGACGGGGGCCACGTGGGGTGAGCCGTCGGGCCGCAGGGTGGTCAGGGAGGCCAGGTGGCGGACGGTGGTGAACTCCAGCACCTCGGGGGTCACGGCGGCGCGGTCGAAGCGGGGCATGGCCCTCGTTGCTAGTCCTCCGCCAGGGCCTGCACCACGTCGACCCGCCCGGCGCGCCGGGCGGGCAGGGTGGCGGCCAGCACCCCGGCCACCGTCGTCAACGCCACCAGGGCGGCCAGTTGCAGGCCGGGCACGGCCAGCTGGCGGTAGCCACCGGCCCCAACGGCCCGCAGGGTGGCCCAGGCCAGGACGACCCCCAGGGCGCAGCCCCCGGCCGCACCGACCAGGGACACCGTGGCCGCCTCCCAGCGCAGCAGGGCCCGGACCTGGGCCGCGCTGGCGCCCACGGCCCGCAGGAGGGCCAGTTCGCGCCGGCGTTCGACGGTGGACAGGGCCAGGGTGTTGGCCACGCCGAGCACGGCGATGACCACGGCCAGGGCCACGAGGGCCAGGGCCAGGGCCAGGGCGTCGTCGATGCGCCCCTCCTGCTCGTGGCGGTACTGGTCGGGCTCGAGCAGGCGGGCCGAGGGGTAGCGGGCCACCACGTCGGTCAACGGGGCCCGCATCTGGTCGGCCGACGCCCCCCGCTCGAGGCCCACGAAGACCTGCAGGTCGGTGCCCGCGGCCTGGCGGGCGTCGAGGGCGGCGATGTCGAGCAGCACGTCGCCCACCAGGTCGCCCTGGTCGTAGAGGGCGCTGATGGTGAAGGGCTGGGGCCCGGTGGTGGGGAAGGTCACGGTGATGGTGTCGCCCACCTGCCAGCCTTCGCGCCGGGCCCGGTCGACGTGGACGGCCAGGGCGTCGCGGCCCAGATCGGCCACAGAGCCGGCCACCAGGCCGACGTCGAACACGGGGGCGAGCACGTCGGCGTCCACCGCGGGCACGGCCTGGGGGTGGCCGTCCACCTCGACCTGGGCCACCCGCACGCCCGAGGCCACGGCCACCCCGGGCACCGCGGCCAGGTCCACCGCCAGCTGGGGGTCGAGCCCGCCGCTGCCTGCGCCCAGGGCCGCCCCCGAGCCCCCGGTGACCACGAAGTCACCCCGGAAGGTGCGTTCGACGGCCGTACCTATGCCGCTACGTATGGACGAGGCCAGGACCAACAGGGTGGCGGCCACCCCCACCCCCACCACCAGGCTGCCCACGGTGGCCGCGGTGCGGCGGGGCTGGCGGTGCAGGTTGCGTCGGGCCACGGCCGCCGTCGGCCCCCGACCGGCCCGTCCGGCCACGACCAGCCCCCCACCCCCGGCGGCCAGGGCCACGGCGACGACCACGCCGGGAACGAACCCGTCCACCACCGAGGCCAGGCTGACCGCCGCCGCCGCCAGCAGGACCACGGCCCCCGCGACCAACAGCACCCAGGCCACGGGGGACAGGCCGGCCACCCGTAGCACCGGGGCCACGAGGACGGGTCCGGCCAGCGCCAGGCCGGCCAGGGCGGCGGCCGCCCCCGCCACCAGCAGGGACACCCGCCCCCCACCCTCACCGGCGCTGACCAGGAGGGCGATACCCACCGACAGGGACAGCGACCCGGCCGCCACCCGGGCCGGGGCCACGGCGGGGGCTTCGGCCGACATCTCCCGCACCGCGGCCACCGGGGCCAGCCGCCCGGCCCGCCACGCCGGTCGGGCCGCGCCGGCCAGGGTCACCACCAGGCCCAGGACCACGGGGATGACGACGGCGGTGAGGTCGAGGCCCAGGGACCACCCCGTGTCGTCCCAGCCCGCGGCGGCCAGGGCCCCGGCCAGCACCCGGGCCAGGGCCAGGCCCAGGCCCACGCCGACCACGGAGCCGGCCAGGCCCACGCCGGCGGCCTCGCCCAGGGCCAGCAGGGTGACCTGGCGGCGATGGGCGCCCAGGGCCCGCAGCAGGGCCAGTTCGCGGGCACGCTGGGCCACCAGCACCGAGAACGTGTTGGCGATGAGCAGGCCGGCCGCGGCCAGGGCCACGCTCACGAAGGCGGCCAGGACGGCCCGCAGCCACACCATGGTGCGGTCGAGCTCGGCCTGCTCGGCCCGGTCGAGTTCGGGGGCGGTGAGCACCTCGACGTCGGTGGGCAGGGCCGCCCGGAGGCGCTCGGCCAGCGCCGTGGCGCTGCCCCCGACCTCGGTGTCGGCCAGCACCATGTCCACCTGGTCCCCCGAGCCCAGCCGGTGGGCGGCTTCAGCGGGGTCGAAGAGCACCACGGTGCTGGCGGCGGGGGCGTCGCGCCCGGCCAGGGCGGCCACGCCGACCAGGCGGTAGGGCACTCGGCCCGAGGTCAGGGACACGTCGAGGGACTGGCCCACCTGCAGGTGGGCCCGACGGGCCGTCCCCGCGTCGATCACGACCTCGTCCGCCGCGGTGGGGGCGGTGCCGGCCACCAGGTGCCAGGGGTTCAGGGCGGCCTGGTCGAGCCAGGGCAACCCCAGCCGGCTGGGGTTGGTGGAGGGCCCGGCCAGTGGGGTGCCGGCAGCGTCGAGCGGTTGGGCGTAGCCCTGCACCACACCGGCGGCTGCCCCCACGCCGGGGGTGTCACGCACCAGGTCGACCACGGAGCCGGGCAGGCGGGCCCGGACCGGGCCCAGGGTCGAGCGCAGCGCCACCTGTTGGCGCACGACCACGTCGGCGGCCCGGGCCGGCGCGGCGGCGGACGCCTCGAGGCTGGCATCGATGGCCCGGCCCAGCACGAGGGCGCCGGCGGCCAGGGCCACGCCCAGGGCGACGGCGGCGCCGGTGGCCACCAGCCGCCGACGGGCGCCGACGAGACCCCGCAGGGCGAGCAGCAGCATGGCGGTCGCCGCAGCCTACGGGCCCGACCCCGGGGTGTGCCCCCGTCCTCCCTCGGCCGACACCTCCGTCACCGTTCGTCGGGCCACGCGGATCGGTCGGCAGATCGCTCTGTCAGCGGTCGGGGACGCCCTTCGGGAGCCTGGATCGGTGTGGTCGTATGCTGGGAGGATGCGCTGCCCGTCCTGCCGGTCCGCCGTCCCGGACGGCAGTCGGTTCTGTCCGACGTGCGGGCACGACCTGCAGGCCCGGGCCGACGAGCGGCGGGTGGTGACCGTGCTGTTCGGCGACCTCGTCGGCTTCACGTCCATGGCCGAGACGGCCGACCCCGAGCTGGTCAAGAACCTGGTCGACCGGTGCTTCGAGCGCCTGGTGCGTGACATCGTCTCCTTCGGCGGGCGCATCGACAAGATCATCGGCGACGCCATCGTCGCCCTCTTCGGCGCCCCCGTGGCCCACGAGGACGACGCCGAGCGGGCCGTGCGGGCCGCGCTGGCCATGCAGGAGACCATGGCCACCTTCCGCCGGGAGAGCGGCGCCACCATGCAGCTGCGCATCGGGGTCAACACCGGTGAGGTGCTGACGGGGGCCATGCGGGCCGGTGGTGACTACACGGCCATGGGCGACGTGGTGAACACGGCCAACCGCCTCCAGGTGGCGGCCCCGCCCGGCGAGGTCTACGTCGGCTCGGCCAGCTACTACGCCACCTCCCTGGCCGTGGCCTACGAACCCATCGGCATGGTCCACGCCCGGGGCCGGGAGGAACCGGTCGAGGCCTGGCGGGCCCAGAAGGTGCTACTGCTGCCCGGGCGCTACCCCCGTCGCCACCGGACGCCACTCGTGGGCCGCGACGAAGAGGTCGTGCTCCTGCGCCGGGCCGTGGCCCTGGCCGTGGAGCGCAACCGGGCCAGCCTGGTGCTCATCCTCGGCGAGCCCGGGGTGGGCAAGACCCGCCTGGCCGACGAGCTGGCCGAGTGGACCGTGCACGAGCACGGTGCCCGCCAGGTCGAGTCGCGCTGCGTGCCCTATGGCGAGGCCAACATCTGGTACCCCATCGGCGCCGCCCTGCGCAGCCTGTGCGACGTGGGCGAGGACGCGCCCCTGTCCGAGGCCCAGCAGCGCTGCGGGGACTCGGTGGCCAAGGCCCTGGGCCTCAAGCCCGAGAGCCCCACGGTGCAGCCCATCACCAACTCCCTGCTCCACCTGATGGGCTACGAGGGTCCGCTGCGCCACCTCGAGCCCCAACGGGCCCGGGAGGAGGCGGGGCGGTCCCTGGTCCGCTACTTCGAGGGCCTGACCGCCGACCAGCCCCTGGTCATCCGCCTGGCCGACCTGCATTGGGCCGACGACCTGGTGCTGACCCTCATCGACGACCTGTTGAACCGGCTCAGCCGGCGCCCCTTCCTGCTCGTGGCCGGGGCCCGCCACCTCGTCGACCCCCGCTGGTCCCGCCGCCCCGGGCGCTACAACGAGCTCGTCATCAACCTCGACCCCCTCGAGCACGACGCCGCGGAGCGTCTCCTGTCCCGCCTGCTCGAAGGCAAGGCCGTGTCCCCGGCCATGCGGGAGACGCTGCTGGCCCGCAGCGGTGGCAACCCCTTCTACCTCGAGGAGCTGGTGGCCCTGACCGACCGCTCCAACGAGCTGGTCAAGCAGAGCGGGGACCTGGGCGCCGAGTGGGGGGTGCCCCTGCTGGGTGAGCAGGAGCTGCCCGAGACCCTGCGGGGCCTGGTGGCCGCCCGCCTCGACCGCCTCAGCCCCGAGGAGCGTGACCTGGTCGAGAACGCGGCCGTCATCGGCCGTTCGGGGCCGCTGTACGCCCTCGAGAAGATGGCCCTGGTCACGGGGCCGGATACGCCGTGGCGGGCGGCGCTGGACCGGCTGGTCGACCGGGAGCTGCTCGAGGTCAGCGGCCGGAGCTGGTCGTTCCGATCCGACCTGATCCGCGAGGTGGCGTACTCGACGCTCACCAAGACCGACCGGGCCCGCCGTCATGCCTCCATCGCCCAGTGGATGGAGGACCACCTCAAGGGGGCCGACGAGGCCGTCGACCACGGCACGGTGGACCGCATCGCCTTCCACTACGGCACCGCCGCCACCCTGGCCACCGAGCTCAGCGTGAGCGGGCTGCCGGCCGACCTGACCGAGCGGGCCCTGCGCTGGCTGGGCGAGGCCGGGCGCCGGGCCAAGCAGGCCGAGGTGCACGTGCTCGCGGCCCGGCTGTTCTCCCAGGCCCTGGCCCTGGCCGGCGACGCCGACAGCGCCCAGCGTCTCGAGTTCCTGCTGGGCCGGGCCGAGGCCCGATCCGGGCTGTTCGACCTGGCCGCAGCCCGCCAGGACGTCGACGCCGCCCTCGAGCTGGCCCTGCGCCTCAACGACGAGCAGGCCCGGGCCCGCTCGCTGACCATCCGGGCCGAGATCGAACAGCGCGGCGGCGACCTGCCCGCGGCCCATGCCACGCTGTTGTCGGCCCTGGGATCGTTCCGCATGCTCGGCGATCACCGGGGCGAGGCCGAGACCCTGCGCCACCTGGGCATGACGCTGTTGTTCCAGCGGGCCTACCGCGAGGCCGAGGTGTCGACCCAGGCCGCGCTGGGGGCGTTCCGGGAGCTGGGCGACAAGCGGGGCGAGGCCTGGGCCCTGCAGAACCTGGCCTGGGCCGCGTACCTGTCGGGCCGGGTGGCCGAGGCCGAGGTGCGCATCGACCAGTCGGCGGCCACCTTCGCCGAGATCGAGGACAACGCCGGCCTGGCCTGGGTCAACGGCCTGCTGGCCTTCACCCGCTTCCACCAGGGCAGCCTGGAGGAGGCCGAGCGCCTGGCCGAGGAGATCCTGCCCGACGCCCACGAGCGCGGCGACCGCTTCGGCGAGGCCATGATGCTGCTGCTCACCGCCCTGGTGCGGCTGTGGTCGGGGCGGACCCGGGCCGCGGTCGAGCGGGCGGAAGAGGCCAGGGCCCTGTTCGCCCGCATCGGCGACAGCCCCGGCCAGGCCCAGGCCAACGCGGCCTACGGCCGGGCGTTGGTGGCCAGTGGCCAGGTCACCGAGGGCATCCACGCCCTCGACCAGGTCCTCGACGGCTCACGGGCCACCCAGTTCCTGGCCGGCGAGGCCCTGGGGGCGGCGGCGCTGGCCTCGACCCTGCTGCACATCGGTGACGTGGACGGGGCGTCGAGGCACCTGGCCCACCTCGAGGCCGACGTGGCCGAGATCGACGAGATCGGCGGTGACGAACGGGCCGCCACCATCGGCCTGGCCCACCTGCAGCGGGGTGAGGTCGCTCCTGCCCTCGAGGTGCTGAACACGGCGCTGCGGGCGACCCGGGCCGATTCGGCGCCCGCCGTGCTCGCCGCGCTGGCCCTGGCCCGGGTGGCGGCCGGAGACCCCAGCGGGGCCCTGCGCAAGGCCGACCAGGTCCACGAGTCGCCCCGGGCCACCTACCTCGACATCACCCACGCCCACATCGCCTCGGGCCTGGCCTACGCCCAGCGCGACGACACCTCCGAGGTCATCGCCTCGTTCTCCGCCGCCCGCCAGGTGGTGGACCGCACCGGCGACGTCGTGGCCCAGGCCGTGGTCCGCCTGGCCGAGGCCCATGCCCTGACCACGGTGGAGGCCACCTCGGCCCGCGCCGTCCGCCGCGAGGCCGTGCGCCGCCTGGCCGGCCTCACCATCAAGGCCGAAGGCTGGACCACCGCCTTCGAGCTGGCCCAGACCTCCCGTCAGGCGGTCTGAGCCCGGTCGGCCGCAGGCCACGGATTGGCCGGCTCAGCGGGGGCGGCCTCGTAGATCGGTTCCGCACCGCAGCGAATCGCCTGGTGGAGGACCTTCGGCCCTGGACGCTGTCGGGCGCAGTCAGCCGCCGCCGGGACCGCTGGCTGCGGCTGTCGATGGCGGTGCTGGCCGTCGAGGGGCTGGCGCTGGTCGTCGGCCGGGGCAACTGCCCCCTGGGGCCGCTGCAGGGCCGGCTCGGCGATTCCACCCGCTGTTCGAGCTCGCGCTCCCGCCCCGCGCCGCCAAGGCCGCGGTCCCGGTGCTCACCGCCGTGGCTGGCGCGGGGATGGCCCTGGTCGCCCTCAGACCTCCCACCGGCCATCGGGTGTGGCCAGCGAACTGAACGCATCCACCCGTCGCCCCGACGGGCTCACGTTCAGTTGCTCCATGGGCCGACCACCACCGCCCGGCGGGTCAGATGCGCTGGGTGACCAGGCCGGCGATGTGGCGGCCGATGGCCAGGCTGGCCGTGGCCGCGGGGGAGGGGGCGTTCAGGACGTGGACCATGCGGGGGGTCTCCACCAGGGCGAAGTCGTCGAGCAGGGTGCCGTCGGGGGCGATGGCCTGGGCCCGCACGCCGGCGCCGCCGCGGACCAGGTCGTCCTCGGTCACCGCCGGCAGCAGACGCTGCAGGGCCTTGACGAAGGCCTTCTTGGACGCCGACCGGTAGAGCTCGCCCACCTCGGTCTTCCAGTACTTGCGCAGCAGCACCCAGCTCGACGGCGCCCGTAGGACCTCGGCCAGCTCGCGCCCGTTGACCTTGCCCCACGAGTAGCCCTCGCGGGCCAGGGCGGGCACGGCGTTGGGGCCGGCCTCGACCCCACCGCCGACCATGCGGGTGAAGTGCACGCCGAGGAAGGGGAAGGCGGGGTCCGGCACCGGGTAGATCAGGTTGCGGACCAGGTCACGACGGTCGACCTTGAGCTTGTAGTACTCACCGCGGAAGGGCATGATCCGCACGTCGGTGTGGCTGGTGGCCGACAGGTTGGCCACCAGGTCCGACTGCAGTCCGGCGCAGTTCACCACCACCCCGGCCCGCAGGTACTCGTGGCCGGCTTCGAGGATGACGCCGTCGGCCTCCTCGACCAGGCCGGTGACGGCGGTGCCCAGCCGCACCTCGTGGCCCTTCTCGACGATGAGGCCGGCGAGCACGTCGCACACGGCGGGGAAGTCGATGATGCCGGTGGAGGGCACGTGGAGGGCGGCGATGCCGGCGGCGTGGGGCTCGTGGTCGCGCAGGCCGGCCCCGTCGAGGCGGGTGGCGGCCACGCCGTTGGCCTCGGCCCGCTCGGCCAGGGCGTCGAGGCGGGGGAGCTCGTCGGTGGTGGTGGCCACGATGACCTTGCCGCAGATGTCGTGGCGGATGTCGTGCTCGCGGCAGAACTGGATGAGCTCGTCGCGGCCCGCTGCGGTCATGCGGGCCTTGAGCGAACCGGGCTTGTAGTAGACGCCGGCGTGGATGACGCCCGAGTTGTTGCCCGTCTGGTGGCGGGCGACGCCGTCCTCCTTGTCGATGACGGCGACGGAGAGCTCGGGTCGCTCCTCGTTGAGGGCTCGGGCGGTGGCCAGGCCGACGATGCCGGCCCCGACGATGGCGACGTCGACGTTCGTTCGCAGCGACATGCCCGCCAGGCTACGGGCCCGACGGCCACCCTCCCCGGCCGATCCCCACCCTGTGTGGCTGCGTGAGCGACCGTCTGGATGGCGGCCGATAGGTTCTCCCACCATGCACGTCGGCAGGAAGGGTCAGGTCACCATCCCCAGGAACCTCCGGGATGCGTTGGGTCTGGCGCCAGGGACCGAGGTCACCTTTGAACACGTCGACGACACCCTCATCGTGCGCAAGGTGATGAGGGCGACGCCGCCGGGACTGCGGCTGGCCGGGCGCCTCCGTGGGGGGGCGACGTCCGCCTGACCACCGACGAGATCTTGGCCCTCACCCGGGGCGACTGAGGTGATCAGTAGGGACGATCAGTCGAGGACGCGGAAGCTGGCGATGATGCGATCGGCGGCTTCGTAGTCGGCCGCCGTGGCCATCTGCAGGTTCACGAGGATGGTGAACTCGCCGCCGGCAGGGGTGGCCACGATGACCACGGTCGAGGCGTCGGTGCCCTCACACCCGTAGAAGCGCTGCGAGACGCCGGTGTACAACCCGTCGTCGTAGGCCTCCACGGCGTTGGCCGCGCACACCTTGGCCACCTCGGTGGTCACCTCGTCGAGCACGGCCTGTTCGCCTCCGCCGGCCTGGTCGAGCAGGGCCACCAGGGTCACACCGGACACCGCGTAGCTGGCCTGGTAGGCGGCCAGGTTCGTGGTCACGGTGAGGGACGGGTGTTCCACCCCGTCGACCAGGTAGGCGCTGCCGTCGAGGTCCACCCAGGCGTCGGGCACCTCGACCTCG